>NZ_MOMC01000001.1 GCF_001983105.1 Pseudofrankia asymbiotica
ATGCCTCGGGCAGCCGGCCCATCCGCAGCAGATCCGCCAGATCCGTGGCGTCGCGGATGTCGTTCTTCACCCGCCGATAGGAATACGCCTTCACCCCCAGCGGATGGGCCAGATGCACCCGGGCATCGAGGTCGCCCAGCGCGTCGACCGCCCAGTACCAGCCGTAGGTCGCCTCCAACACCACCTCGGCGTGCGCACCCGCCTTCGCGACCTCCGCCGCCAACGTCTCCGGATCGTTGGCGATCCGGACCGTCGAGAGCGGAACACCTTCCGGCGTCATCCGCACCACCACACTCCGGCGACGATGCAGATCAATACCGACTACCTGCGAACCCTCGTACCCTTGAGTCACAGGGGCCTCCTCGTCCAGTGACGATGGCAACAACCCCCGGCCTACCCGGGGGCCGTCACCAAGGAGYGGAGGCCCCGCTCCTTCATCGCATCAGAGCCTTCCGGCGACGGCCCGCAGATAGACTTCTTCCTGACGTCTCGCTATGTCGTCCCACGAGAACCGGCGGGCGAACTCACGGCCTCGGCTACCCATCTCCGCCCGCGTCTCGGGTGATGCCAAAAGGTCAAGAAGCTCGGATGCGTAGGCTTTGATGTCGTCGTCGGCCACCAGACGGCCGGCGTCGGACGGTATGGTGTCCCGCAGGCTCTCGATATCGAAGGCGAGTACCGGGGTGCCGCAGGCCAGTGCCTCCAGCGCCACCATGCCGAACGACTCAAAACGCGAGGGCATGCAGACCACCTCCGCGGAGGCCAGGAGTGAGAACTTGGCCGCGCCCTCGACCCGGCCGAGGAAAGTCACCCGGTCCTCGATGCCAAGCAGGTTGCACTGCTTTCGCAGCAGGCTCAGCCCGGGTCCGTCACCGGCGATCGACAGCTTGACGTCGCTGGACGTCGAGACGAGCGCGAACGCGTCAAGCAGTCGGTCGAGGCCCTTCTGATAGACGTCGAGCCGACCAAGGTAGACCACACCGCTGCGCCGCGGCGGTTCGACCGTCTCGAACGTTTCCGGGTCGATGCTTCCGGGAATCACATGCAACTCGGCGTTCGGGTTGGCCTGGCGCAGCCTACGAGCCAGGTCCTCAGATGTAACGATCATTTTGCTGTGCGTCCGGCTCCCGAGCCACTCGAACGCATGTACCGGTATGTGATACTTGCGAGCCAGGTCGCGGGCGAACAACCACTGCACGAGGGCGACACTCGGCGCCTTGCTCCAGAGCGGCGCGGCTATGCTGGAAATCGGTGCGCTGAAATCCTCCACCAACAGGTCGTATTCCAATGTGCGGGCCAGTTTCGGCAGCGCCGCGAAGTAGCTCATCAGGCTGCCCGTATAGCCGGACTGGACGCCGACGTGCATATAACGCACACCGTCCTCGGTCCGGTCGGACCAGCCGGGAAATTTCGTCGTCACGACGGTGACCTCATGCCGGTCGGCAAGCCGTCGGTTGACCTCATGCGTGCRCAGGGAGCCGCCACCGCTGCCGGGACGGCGTGGGTCCTCGAACCCAAAATGCAAGATCCGCACTGATTCACCCCTTCGACGCACGGAAATTGTGCGACCGTTGCTTGAYGTGATGCACAGGATCGTGATTTCCGCGCTGGCCGATGGTGGGATCCATGACGGGTGGCTCCCTGGCCTCGGCTGATTGGGACGCCTCCCATGGCCCTCAGACGAGGCCAATTTGTTGACGCACCGTTCGGCGGCGCTGTGGCAGCAGCGGTACTGGGCGGGATCGAACGCTCACGGACGGCCCACGGCCCGCGCCCGMTGGCCGTCGGGCTGGGCGATGGGGCGCCCTGAGATAACGTCACCGCGGGTAGCGATGGTTGTCCCGACTGGACGCATTGTTTCCGCGGACCTGGTCGGGACGGGTCCATGGGCGCCCTGATCGACACCGCCGGGCCGTGAGCCGGCGCGCCGCCCCTCTTTCCGGAAGGTCGGCCGGCGGTCGGTGCCGCGGCGGCTTGACCCGCGTCCACTGGGCATCGGCAAGTTCGTGCCGTCCCATTACGGCAGGTCCAGGCCCGGCTAGACAGCAGACCCACCACCCGATCAAGAGCCGTCGGACAGGCCCCAGCTAKAGCGTTCCCTGGGGTAGATACCATAGCCACATGGTGGAATATTTCACCCAGTGGGGTATCTTTTTACCATCTCATGGGGTCCGTCCCCATGACGCGGCCCGGTGGATTCCCTCAGCCACCGCTCAACGTGCAGCCAATTTCGCCGTTGGGTGGCGCCGACCGATCCGTCTGGAACCAGCCCCAGAGTGACGCGGAAACCTACGTCCCACGTCAGACGGCTGATCGAGTGCGCTGTGCTGGCCGTGATCCTGTGGTTCCTGCTCGGGACCGTGGGGCTGGTCGTGGGGCTCGCAATCACGGCCGCCGATCTCTTCGGCGCGCCGCCGCGCTGGCTGCTGGCCGCCGCGGCGACGCTGCTGGCGCTCGTGCCCATCGCGATCCTGATCGACGGCCTGCCCACGCCGAGCACGATCACCACCTCGTTCGCCCGGGACCATTGGGTCGCCGACAGCCTCGCGAAGGCGGGTGTGGCGCTGATGGTGGTCGGAGTGTTCCGGGAAGTGCTGTCATCCTCGGGCGGCGCCGTCTCCGCGACCCGATCAGACGTTCCGGGACCGGACGTTGACCAGGCGTAGGACTCGGCCCGGATACGAGGCGCGCGGCGAGGCGCATGCACTCGCCGTCCCTCACCCCGACGGCGACGTCCGAGGGAGATCACGCCAGCCCCGGCGAGGGGTGTCGGCGCTGATCAGCCCGGCCGCGTTCGCGGCCGTGGCGACCCTGTTCGGCAACGTCTTCTCCTATCTGTTCGCGGTGGTGACCTCCCATCAGCTCCGCCCAGGCGACTACGGAGCGCTCGTCAGCCTGCTCACCGTGGTGATCGCGGTCGCCGGGCCAGGACTCGCGCTGCAGGCGGTGGTCGCCCGGCGGGTCGCGATCTGTGCGCGGGAAGGAATCAGCGCTCGGCAGGTTCGCCGCCGCGCGAACCGGATGGGTCTGCGGCTGGGGCTCGCGGTGACCGTCCCGATGCTGGCCGGAGCCCCACTGATCGCGGACTACCTGCATCTAAGCTCGCTCGGCCCGGTTATCTGGCTCGCTGTCGGGCTCGCGCCCATGCCGCTGTTGTTCGCCGCCTGCGGCCTGCTTCAGGGAGCCGAGAAGTTCGGATCTCTCGGCGTGGTCCAGCTCGTCGCGGGCACCGGCAAGGTCCCCCTCGGGGTGCTGTTCGTCGCGGCGGGGCTCGGGGTCGATGGCGCCCTCGCCGGCATCGCCGTCGGCGGGCTCGCCGCGACATTGCTGGCCACCACCGCCACCCGCGTCCTCGACTCGTCCACCCAGCCGCTACTGCGGCCCGGTCGCGTCATCTCGCTCGGGCTCACCCGGGAGCTGGCCTCCGCGACCACCGGCATCCTCGGCCTGCTCGTCCTCACCAACCTCGACGTCCTGCTCGCCCGGCACTACCTGGACTCGGATGCCTCGGGCCTGTACGCGGTCGGCTCGATGATCGCGAAGATCGCGTACTGGGCGCCGCTGGCGGTGGTGGTCCCCCTGTTCCCACGCATCGCTGTCGCCGAGCCCGCGCGACGGGCGTCGCTGTTGCGCGGCGCGGCGCTGGCCACCCTCGGTTTTKGGGCGCTGTGCGCGGGTGGCGGTGTCCTGATCGCACACTGGCCGTCGCTGCTGCCCTTCAGTCAGGACTACCGCCAGGTCGGCGGCGACCTGCCCCTGTTCGCGATCCTCGGCACCGCGTTCGCCATGGCCAATTTGCTACTGTTCTCCGACATCGCGACCGGCGGCCGGCGGACCGGCGTCCTGGTCAGCGCCGCCGTTGGCGCCGAGACAGTGCTCATCGCCGTTCGTTTCCACAACTCGGTGACCCAGATCGCGACGACCGCGCTGGTGTGCGCCGCCGCCCTGGTGGTGGCCGGTGGGCTACCGCAGCTCGCCGCCGGCCGGCGGCTACCCAACGCCGCGGTGCCGGACCATTCACCCACGACGAAGGAGCGGTTGGGCCAGCCGGCCGAGACATGACGATCTCACTGGAGCGCCCGTCGCGGCCCGCGGTACGTGGGCATCGGCGCGGGCAGCGCGGCGAGCGGCCATCCGGGCCGAAGCGCGCCGAGCTGTTCGCGTATCTCGGGATCGCGATCGCGATCGCCCTTCCCATCCTGCTCATTGGCTGGGGCAAGGCCAGCATCGACACCAGCCCCCGGCTCTACTTCCAGCCGTGGAAGACGTTCGCTGGCGCGTTCTCGACCTGGGACACCGGGCCATCGCTCGGTTCGCAGGACTACAACGTGGGCATCGCACCCGTCGCCGTGGCCGTCGGGCTGATCAAGACGGTGGTCCACTCAGTGTGGCTCACCACCCGGCTGTGGCGGTTGTTGCTGCTGCTCGTCGCGGCCGCCGGGGCGGCCCGGCTGTTCCACCGGATGGCTGGTGAGCACTCCACCGCGCCTGGCCGGGTCGGGGCGGCCGCCTGCTACGCGCTGAACCCGTTCGCGCTCGTCGGGGCGGCCACGAACCCGATCCTGCTGCCCTACGCCCTGCTTCCCTGGCTGGTACTGAGCCTGGCCGCCAGCGTCCGCAGCCCACGCTCGTGGCGACCGGCCGCCGCCTTCGCCGCGGCGTTCTTCGCGATGAGCGGCGTGAACGCGGGGGTGGTGCCCTTCTTCATGCTGCTCTCGGTCCCCTGCTACCTCGTGTACGCGCGGCTGACCGAGCACGTTCGGGTCCGGACGCTGGCCGCCGTGGTGGTCCGATGCGGGCTGCTCGCGGTGGGTGTGTCGCTTTACTGGCTGGTGCCGTCGTATATGGCGGCCGGCGCCGGCTTCACCGGGACCTCCTTCACCGAGGCCCCGGAATCCGTCGCGGCGACGTCGTCCTGGACGGAGAGCCTGCGCGGCCTCGGTTTCTGGGTCGACTACGGCAGGACCGGATCACGTCCGTGGGTCCCGGCGTTCATCGAGTACAGCACCAACGCCGTCGTGATGGTCGCCTCCCTGACGCTCCCTGTGGTGGCGGCGCTGGCCGCCTGGCGGTCCCGTGCCAAGATGCGAGTCTTCGCCACCCTGCTGCTGGGCGTCGGCATGGTCGCCATGGTCGGGATGTTTCCGCCGAACAGCCCCACCCCGGTCGGCAGGGTGATCGACTGGTCATTCACGCACCTGCCCGGGGCGGTGGCGTTCCGGACCACGAACAAGGCGGGCCCGCTTCCGGCCCTCGCGATCTGTCTGCTGGTGGCCCTCGGCGTGAGCGAGGCCGCGCGCCGCCTCGGGAGACGCTCCACCGCGCTTCGGGTGGCCGCCGGGCTCGCCGCGGTCGGAACTCTGGCCCTGGTGGTGCTGCCTCGCTGGACCGACGCGGCGGTGCCGAACCAGGTAGCCGTGCCGGACTACTGGAATCAGGCGGCCGCCGATCTCGACGCCGGCTCGCTGGGTAGCCGAGTTCTCATGGTGCCCGGACAGACGAATGCCGTGTACCGGTGGGGGGACCTGGACGGCGAGGATGTCAGCAAGGCGCTTTTCGACCGCGGGACGGTGACCCGGACCACCTTCGTCCCGGGCGCGTCCATCGAACAGGCCAACTACCTCGCGGCCACCATGATCCCGCTCCAGGGGAAGCCGACTCCGGGGGCTTTGGCCACCATGGCGCGCTATCTCGGCGCGAGCGATGTCCTGCTTCGCAACGACCTGACCTGGGAGAATTTCGGCGGGGTCCATCCCGCTGTCCTCACCGATCTTCTCCAGCGCGAGCCGGGGCTTACCCTGGCCGCCTCATACGGGACCGCCGGGGAGAACACCGTCCGGCCGGCCGACAACCAGTTCTCCCAGTACGGCGTGCCGAACGACACCGATCAGCTCGACGCACTGGTCCCGCCACTTCAGCGCTATCTGGTGAACGAGCCACAGGCGGTGGTGCGGGCAGAACCCACGCAGGGAACCGTGCTCGTCGACGGCGACAACTTCGCGGTGCCGTCGCTCAGCTCTGTCGGCCTGCTCAACGGCCAGCAGCCGTTCCGGCTGCTCGGCGAGACCTCCGCGGCTGACCTGGTGACGGCGCTGCGGGACGGCGGCCGAATCGTACTCACCGACTCCAACCGTCGCCGCGCCTACAGCCCCAGCAGCGCGGGGGCCAGCTTCGGCCCGACCCTTCCCGCGGACAAGGCGGTCCCGGACGGCACGGCGAGCCTGAGCCTCTTCAGCGAGGACGCCCAGAGCGTCGTCGAGCTGGACGGCGCTCGCCAGATCACCTCGAGCCAGTCCGACCCGATCTTTGGGCTGAGAGCGTCCAACAAGCCCGAGTTCGCCTTCGATGGCGATCCCGACACGGCGTGGACCACGGGTCCGTCCAACACAGCGGCGGGTAAGTGGATCAGCCTCGAGCTGTCGCAGCCCCGGCAGCTGTCCGAGATCACGCTCCAACCGCTGGCGACGTCGGGACTGGAGGTCGCCGCGGCCCGTCTGTCCGTCGGGGACCGGTCTATCGACGTCGACCTGACCGGGGGGACGACGACCGTGCGGTTCCCGCCCACCACCGCCAAGAGCGTCCGTGTCGAGATCACCAAAGTCCGCGGCAACGGTGACAACGAGGTCGGATTTACCGACATCGCCATTCCCGGGGTCAAGGTGACCGAGACCGTGCGCCTGCCCCAGCGCTTTCAGGAGCTCGTCAGCCAACTCGGCCCGGCCAGCCGGGAACTCGTCGACCGCGCGCCGCTCGACGTGATGCTCCAGCGGCAGGGCGATCCGACCGCGAGGTACACAGACGAGGAACGAGTCCTGAACAGGGAGTTCTCGCTGCCCGACAGCCGGAGTTTCACGCTGTCGGGACAGGTCGCGCGTGGCCTGGACCTGCCTGACAACGTGGTGGACGAAGTCGTCGGCAAGATGCCGGCCGGAGTCACGGCCGCGTCGTCCTCGCGCTGGTTCAGCGATCTCAACTACCGGGCGTCTCGGGCCCTTGACGGCGACCCCCTGACCGCCTGGTCGCCGAACGGCCGGCAGCCGGGTGAGTGGATCCAGGTGAACTTCCCGTCCCGGACCGTGGATCACGTGACCGTCACCCAGCTGAAGTCTGACGGCACCGTCGGCGCCGACATGGCCTACGCGAATCAGGTCCAGCTCTCCTTCGACGGTGAGGCGCCGATCCCGGTGGAGCTCAAGCCGGGCACGACGACGATCCCCGTCCCGGCCCGGGCGGCGCACTCGCTGCGGCTCAGGGTCGTCTCCACCGCCGGGGGCTCGGTGGACCAGATCCGCGTCAACGAGCTCAAGGTCGGCGGTGTGACCGTGCCCAAAACAGACGTGCTGGACCCGCTGGTCGGTTGCACCCAGATCGCCACGCTGGACGGCCAGCCTGTCCTCGGCCGCCTCCAGGGCACCCTCGGTCAGCTCAACACTGAATTCGGCAAGACTGTCGACCTTCCGGTCACTACCTGTAACAATCAACCGCTGGCGCTTGAGGAAGGCACCCACGAGCTACGGTCGGCGCCCGGCTGGAGGATCGACCTGCTGCGGTTGGCGTCGTGGGGCGTGGATGCATTGAAGGCACGCCCGGCGCCGCCAACCGGGCGTATCTATGCGAAGACCGGAACCGGCATGACGATCCGCGTCACCGATGCCAGTACCCCGTACTACCTGGTGCTCGGCCAGGGTTACGACCCACGCTGGTCCCTCAGTCTGGATGGCCATCCGTTGGGACCCCCGATTGTGATTGACGGGTACTCGGTCGGCTGGCGGATCGATGCGCCGGGCGCGCATGAACTGACCGTGACCTATCGGCCGCACCAGGCCGCCGTGATCGCGGATATCGGGTCGCTGGCCGGCCTGATCGTCGTTCTCATGCTGTTGGTGACGAGAGGGAAAGGCCGACATCCGCGGGCTGGCACAACAAAAAGGGGACCGCGGCCACCGTCACCCGCCGACTGATCGCCAACGGCCACTGCGCGGCAGGACTACCCAGCCAGCCGGCGCAGCTGGKGGCCGAGCCAGCGCCAGGTGAGGTCCGCTCCTTCCGGCGTGAGATGAACCCCGTCATCACGCATCAGCACGCCGTCCTTGCGGTCGACGTAGCGGCCGCCGGGGCAGAGGAACCCGTTGAGGTCGATGAGCGTCAGGCCGTCCCGGTGGGCGGCGGCGAAACGGCTGAAGACGCCGTTCAGCCAAGCCCCGCGGGCCGGGTCATTACGTGGTGCGGCCGCGTCGGCGCCACCGGTGGTCTCGCGCTGGCGGTAACAAGGGACGTTGACCATGGCCACCGGGGCGCCACCGCGGCGCAGGATGTCAAAGCCAATCTGCAGCTCACCGATCAGGTAGCGCTCGTACTCCGCCGTGCCAACCCGCAGCACCTGGCCGTTGACCTCCTTGTCATAAATCTCCCATGCGCCGATGACCAGCAGCGACACGTCCGGCCTCTTCGCGATGCCATTGCTCCAGCGCTGCGGCCACTGTGCGCAGACAGGGTCGGTAGCCCGTGCGGTGCCGCCGTAGACGTTGTAACCCCGCGCGACCCCGCATCCGACGATCGCGTCGCTCTCCAGCTCCGCGCCGGGCACCGCCGAGGGCTGGAAGTTGTCGGCGAGCCGGAACGCGACAGAGTCACCGACCAGGTAGATGCGAAAACCCGTCGCCGCGCGGGGCTGGGCCCTACTCGCCGCGTCGGCGGCGACCCCGGCCGGGCGGCCAACGTCGCCGAGCGCGGCTCCCGGCCCGCTGACCCCCAGCCGCGCACCGGCGACCGCGGCCGGCGGGCCGATGGTGGCGAGCGCGAGCACGGAGGCGACCGCCGCGGCCGCGCCCGTGGTAATCGGCCGCGCCAGTGCGCGTCGGGTGAGCACGCCTTGCCGGATCGGCAGCTCCACCAGCCGGTATGACAGCCATGCCACAGCGGAGGTGACGATGATCCTCAGCACCAGCAGCCCAGTACCGTGCAGGTGCGTCCGGTCCGGGGAAAGCACCACGTACAACGGCCAGTGCCAGAGGTAAAGGCCGTAGGAGACGCGCCCGATTGCGGGCAGCGGCGCCACCGCCAGCAGCTTGCGCACCAGACCCGGCCCGGCGGGCCGCACCGCGGCGGCGACTACCAGGGCGGCGGCGACCGCGGCGACCGCGAAGCCTCCCCGGTACATCCACCCGGCGGAGTCCCGGACCATGACCATCATGGCGACGAGCCCGATGAATCCAATGAGTCCGAGTGATCCGGCAAGGCCCGCGGCGGCGCGCGAGATCCGGCCGCCCTCCGACTGCCGGGCCAGCACGAGCGCGAGCGCGACGCCGATCAGCAGAGCCTGGGCCCGGGTGTCCGTACCGTAGTAGATCCGCGACGGGTCCTGGCCAGGCTGGTAGATCATCGCCATCGCCACCGCCGAGGCGAGGGCGGCGAGGACAACGCCGACAAGGATCGGCCAGAGCCGTCCCCGAGCCAGGCGGAGTGCCCCAAGCAGCACCAGCGGCCAGACGAGGTAGAACTGCTCCTCGATGCCTAGCGACCACATGTGGGTGAGCGGCGACGGATCGGAAAACAGCTCGAAGTACGACGCGTGGCTCGCGACGAACCGCCAGTTGGCGACGTAGGCGAGGGTGGCCAGTCCATCCCAGCGGAGCCGGTGCAGGGTGCTGTCAGGGGCGAGCAGTGCCCCGTAGGCGGCTACCGCCGTCATCATGAGGAACAACGCCGGCAACAGCCGCCGAGCTCGCGCCGACCAGAACCTGTCCAGCGCGATCCGACTCGTGGAATCCCATTCCCTGAGCAGCAACGTGGTGATGAGGTAGCCGGACAGCACAAAGAACAGGTCGACGCCCAGGAAGCCGCCGCGTGCCCAGCTCACCTCCCCGTGGTAAAGGAGCACCGCGATCACCGCGACCGCGCGCAGCCCGTCGAGAGCAGGCTGATAGGCGTACCGCTCCGAGCTGGGGCGACTATGCATATTGGGCCTTTCCCGGCAACGCGTCGTTACATCGAGTGATCATCGCGGACCGTGGSCGGTCTGGCGGGTGGGGCGGGAGACGACGAGACTCGGGGCCCGGCGRGAAGTCGTCCTCCACAGAGCACTCCTCCGAAAGACCCCGCATCCTGGATGAGTTTCACATACACCGCCGAGCTGCCCCTCGGCGATCACGCCGTCCTCCGGCTGGCCGGCCTGCTCGTCGCGGAGCGTCAGTGCCGCGGCACCCGCAGGGCCGGAAAGGCTGCCACCGCTAGAACAAGCCGTAATGGTCCTCCGCCGGTTCTGTGACGGCAGCAGAACCAGCCGGCTCTTCAAAGATCACAGAGTCAGCCGGTTGGTGGGCTACCGCTACCGGTCCGACCGAGGGCATGGACTTGTGGTGGTCCGCCAAGGTCGGCAGCGACGGCGGCGGCGTCCAGGTCATGGCCGCCCCGACGGCGGCTGGCCGCTGCGGGGCTGCGGGGCTCAGGCGTCGGACCCGGTCGCGAGCACGGCAGCACCGCGCCGCGCGCCTCTGGCGCGCTGCCGGTCCGCCAGGAGTGGACCGCCGACGTGTACCTAGCCCTGTTCAGCCTGGGCCGCGAAGGGCTGGGAAACCAGGCCAGCCCCCTTGCGATCCCGTACAAAAGGATCAAAGGCGGCGCCGTTGCCGACGACCAGAGGAGACACAACCAGGTCCACAACGCGCAGTGAGCCGGCTACGACCCGGCCGGCCGGCTGAACCTCGTCGTCGACGCCGTCTCCTGGGGCGGGCCCCGCCAGTGCACGACCCGGACCTACCAGTACGACGCCGAGTCCAACCGCACCCTGCAGGTCAGCTACCCCGACGCCGAGTCCAACCGCACCCTGCAGGTCAGCTACCCCGACGCCGGCGGCAACGGCGACACCGGCAACTGCTCGACCACCACCACCCCCAACGGCTACTACGCCGCCACCTACGACCAAGCCGACCGGCTCACCGTCGCGGGCTACACCTACGACCTGTTCGGCCGGACCACCGCCGACCCCTACCCACCCGCCGGCTCGACCGCCACCCTCGGCTACTACACCAATGACCTGGTCGCCTCCGAAACAGTCGGCTCCACCACCCGCACCTACGCCCTGGACCCGGCCCGCCGCTTCCGATCCTGGAGCGACACCGCCACCACCTCGATCAACCACTACGCCACCGCGACCGGTGACAGCCCCGCCTGGATAGCCACCGGCACCGCCTGGAGCCGTAACATCACCGGCATCGACGGCGGCCTCGCCGCCACCCAGGACCAGGCCGGCACCGTCACCCTCCAGCTCGCCGACCTCCACGGCGACATCGTCGCCACCGTTGACGACACCACCACCGCCACCTCCATCACCAGCGACGCCGAGTCCACCGAGTTCGGCGTCCCCTACTTCCCGACCGCCGCCTACCCCCGCTACGGCTGGCTCGGCGCCAAACAACGCTCCAAGGACACCGTCTCCGGCCTCCTCCTCATGGGCGTCCGCCTCTACAACCCCAACTCCGGCCGCTTCCTCCAGACCGACCCCGTCCCCGGCGGCTCCGCCAACCCCTACGACTACGCCAACCAGGACCCCTACAACCAGTACGACCTCAACGGAACGGCGACGTCTCCGGGACGTTCGGTAGACAGGTGTGGTCCGGCTGGCTGCATTGGTCTGAGAACCACGTGCGACGCGCGAACGAACTGTAGTGCATCCTGGTATGTGCGACTCAAGCCGATCCCGGGCACCGTGTACGGCAATGTGCACTACACCTTGTCCATCAACGGCCACCGGGTGGCGTCGGGCTCCTACGAGCATTCGGAGGCTCCCGGCTATATCTTTCATCGATCTTGGGGTCTTCCTGTCGGGAAGCGTGAACGTGGTGCATATAGCACGAACCTCGGGCTGAGCAAGCATCACCTTCACGTCAACGACAAGATCACGCTAACCGTGAGCGGCTCGTTCTGGGGCTCAACTCGTGGCACGTACCACGRCTCTCTACACTACTGACCTTGTCCGCGGCCGGCTGAAGGGAGAGCACGGTGGATGGCTCGGGAGGTGCGCTGCTTCAGRCAGCCCTGGAAACCGTCAACAGGGATTTGATGAGAACCTCACCAGAGGTCGGCGCCGTTACTTTGACGATTTTTGACGATGGATTGCTGATTCGCTTTCCCGACGGTACCGGGTCAAGGGAGGACGGTGACTTCTCGGACGTTGTCGATGACCCGGTAGAGGCGGCCGTGATGATTTCCTCAATCGTTCAGGACGTAGTCGCGGAAGTCCTCTGGAAGGTCTGGCCTGTTTGCAGTTTGCATGGTTATGGTGCCCGCCCGAAGCTGTTGAACGGTCGAGGTTTCTGGCACTGCCCCCGCGGCCACGAGATTGCCCCCATAGGACTCCTGCCGGCGGTTCCCTAACGCTGTACGGAAGCTGGCGCCCATGAGTAGGAAGAAGAGTGGTGGTGGGCGGKTCTCTCGCAACCAACTTCGCCGCCTGAACGCGGCACAATAAGCTGGCTATTTTTCGCGGCCGGTGTCCTCTCGCGCGAGCACACTGTCACGGCGAGGACGTGGTCGGCTTTTTCAGGAAGGAGCAGGTACGGGTGAGCTCGCGCGACCGCCTCTTCTCCGGACCAGGCGAGCCGGTCACCTCGTCGCGGTCCGTTCTCGGCGCCCACCGCCGCGACCTGGCCGTCCCCTCGACAAGCTCACCACCCCCGGCCACACCACCGCCATCACCGTCACCCTGACGACCAGCCCGACCGACTGCTCCACCCAGACCCTGACCACCCTCACGATCACCGGCATCACCCGGCCCGACACCCCGCCCTCACCGACCCTCAGCCCGAGCAGCCCGGCACCACCCGCGTCGACCAGCGCGAGCGCCGAACCCGCAGCATTGAGGTCGTCAGCACGGTGAACGTCACCGCCCCGTCGGACGACGACCTGATCTGGCATGTCCTGTACGCAGCGCGACGAAAACCCAGCCTCTATTGCGTTCCGTAGCTGGCTGCGGGGAGYAGCGCCATGCCACCGGAACGCAAGACATGACCCTTTCCGGACTGCCGGTACCGTAACGGAGCACGCAACCAGCACAAGCCGTCGAACTCGACGCCGACATCCGCAAGTGGATCGATGCCTGGAACGAGACCCCGAAACCCTTCATCGGGACCAGGACCGCCGGCGAGATCCTCGAGACCTCGTCCGCACACCGTCAACGAACTAACGATTTAAGAAACTGGGTTTGGGCATGACAAAGGTGACGCCCCGCTGGATCGCGCGGAATTTTGTGCGGCGGGTTCCGGTGGCCAATGCCCGGCTGCCCCTGGATGTGTGGTCCGGACTTTGGGGAGGGGCGGACGGKCCCGGTATCGACGCGGTGTCCATCATCGGCCGCATCGCCGACCAGGCGGGCCGGCCGCTGACGGTGGTCCAGGTCGGCGCGAACGACGGGAGCATGGGCGACCCGCTGCACGACACCATCGTGAAACACCGGTGGCGGGCCCTGCTCGTCGAGCCGTTGCCGCACCTGTTCGCGGCRCTGAAGAAGAACTACGCGGGCGTGCCGAACCTGTCGTTCGAGCAGGCCGCCATCGGCCTGGTCGACGGCACCATGACGATGTACTCGGTCACCCCCCGGCCCGGAGACCCGGTGTGGGCGATCGGGCTCAGCTCCTTCCGCCGCGACGTCATCATGGAATCCCAGGACGAGATCCCCGACATCGCCGACCGCATCACGGAGGTCGAGGTACCGGTCATGCGCCTCGACACCCTTCTGCGCAAGCACGGCATCGACCGTGTCGACGTCCTGCAGACCGACACCGAGGGCTACGACTTCGAGATCCTCCGTCAGATCGACTACTCCCGATGGGCCGCGCCCCGCCATCTCATCTACGAGGCCTGCCACCTCGACGGCACCACCCTCGACAAGACCCACGAGATGCTCACCGCCGCCGGCTACACCATCGTCCCCGCCGGCTACGACGAATACGCCTACCGGACCTGACCGACGAGCGCGGCCGCAGGAGTCCCCGGCGGACCGGTGGCGGCACCCGCGGCGGCCTCCGAGCCGCACCAAGCTCCCTCGCGTCGAGGCCGTCAGATCTGGGTCGCCGCCGACCGCCGACCGGCGACCCGGGTAGCGGGCGGCGAGATGGACCGGTCGTCGGGTGGGGAGCCCGAGCCAGCCGGGACCACGTCCGCCGGGCGCGCCGCCAGCGCGGCCACGACAGCGGCGAAGGCGACGACGCCCGCCGCCTGCACCTGCCAGCTGAACACGCCGTCACCGGAGCCTGGAACCGCGTCCGGCCGCACGGCGACGCCCACCCCGGCGAGAGCCATGAACACGAAGGCCGTCCACGGCAGCACGGTGAGCCGGCGCCGGCCGGCCAGGACGAGGACCGGGACGACGACGGCGACCGGCCCGGCCACCAGGAACACCGCGACCACCGCGAACACGCCACCGGCGAGACCGCCCGCGACCCTCGCGCGGCGAGACGCCGTGGGCGCCTTCCCCCGGCCCAGGCCAAGCGGATAGCCGTCAGGGTCGACCGAGCGCCGCAGCCGCCACCGCGCGGGGATCAGCACCAGCGCGACGAGAACCAGCAGCAGGATCCCGCCGAGGACCAGGAGATGCCGGGCGGACTGCCCAGGGTGGTTCTCGATCACGATCGTGCCGGCGGAGCCCGCCGGCACGGCCCAGCCCTGCTGCCAGCCATCGAGACGGACCGGGGTGAGAGCCTGCCCGTTCAGCGTCGCGGTCCACGCGGAGTTCGCGTTCTCCCGGACGGTCAGGAACGCTCTGGTCCCCGCCCCGATCTCGACGGTCCGGCGCTCGGGCGTCCAGTCGGTGATCCTGGTCGAACGAGGCTTGTCGTCGCTGGTCCGCGCGCCCTCTCCGACCAGCGTGAGCGCCCCCATCAGCAGGGGCAGTCCCCCGCTGTCGGTGGTGATCAGGTGCTGGCCGGCCGCCAGCGGGATCGTCCCGTCCGGCGTGCACACACTCATCCGCACGGGCCTGCTCCTGGCCACATCGGACATCAGGCCCTCGACCCGCACGTCGTAGCGGACCCCGTCGACGGACAGCGAGGGACCGCCTCCGCACGCCACGACGAACGGCGCGGCCGGGTCGGGCGGGGCTGGCGACGACGTCGGCACCGCCGTCATCGACCCGGTCACCGTGAAGCTCATCTGCCTGGGCACGTCGAACCGCCTCGCCAGCGTGAGCTCCTCCGAACCACCGAACAGCGCGGTGACGTCCACACCCATGCGGTCGAAGGTGTAGGCGACCTGTCCCTCGCCTCCGGCGAACAGACTGGCGGCGTCCGACGGGGCCTGGACGTAGTGCTGGATCCGCACCCCGGGCAGGGTGAGCTCACGGATACCGGCGCCATAGGTCTTGTTCTGTTGCCTGGTCACCTGCTCGAACATGATCCGGAACCAGGTGCTCGGGCCGGCGGGGACGTTGAGCCGTTGCGTCGTCTCCACCGGGTTGACCCGCGTGACGACGGAGCCCGCCTKGCTGGTGACGCGGATCGCCTGCACGGCCGGGCGCCAGGTCCCTTCTTCCAGCAGCTGCACGTCGATGTGGGGCAGGGTGGTCGCCCGTGGGAGGTCCGCCTCGATCCAGGCGCCCGTGGACCCCTTCTTCTTGTCCGGGGCGGCGCTCCAGGACGTGTAGGAGAGGCCGTCGAAGGCGGCGGCCGGTGCGGCCTCCGGCAGGGCGATCAGGTTCGACCCGTAGGAGGACGCCCGAATCTGGACCCCGTCCGTGTAGCCGGCGACGGTCTGATGGCCGGGCGCCGGCTCGTCCAGCCACTGGTTTGGCGTGTTGCTTCGGCCGGCGGCGTTCTCGTCCGGGCCGAGGAGGTAGGACGTCCCGCTGTGAACGACCCCGAAGTCGGTGTCGCGCCGCTGGGACGTGTCCGTCACCACCAGTGCCGTGGTGGGACCGACCACCTCGCTCGCCGGCGGCGCCTGGTCCAGCCCTCCCGACGAGGCCGCCGAACCATCGGCGCTGGCTGTGCCGGTCGCGCCGGCCGCGCCGGCGAGATCGCCGGCGAGCACGACCGCCCGGTCGGTACCCACGATTCCGTGCGCGGCCAGCTGGACCGTGGCCTCCGCGCCCCCGGACACCACGACAGCGGTGTCCACCGGATACGCGGCCACCTCGGACGCGCCGCCCGGGACGGCCCAGACCTCCAGCGCCGGGACCTTCTCCTTCGTCGTGGCCGGGGACGAGGCCAGCCGGTCCTTCGAGCTCAGCCTCGCGCTGACCAGCGGGCCGAACGACGCGGCGCGCCGCAGTCCCGAGCTCTCCAGGGCACGGTGCACCTGGTCGGTGGAGGGCGGGCTACCCCAGTTCTGATCATCGATGTCGTTGCGGATCAGCACCTGGCCGACCCCGGCGCGCGCGAGCGCGGCGGTGAGCCCCGGTGCCTGCCCGAGCTCCAGCTGCCGCTCGATGCCGTCCATCCATCGGGTCATCCCGGTGTTGCCCAGCGGGACCAGCGACCGCGACGCCCACGGCGTCCTGGCCAGCCAGGACAGCGGCTCATCGAGGGGCCGTCCCCAGCTGTACTCCCCGAACGGCATCGCCGGCAGCACCAGGGTCCGGCCACCGTCCGGATTGTCGGCGAGCCAGTCCGCCGCCTCATGCCAGTAGTCGGGGATCTCCTGGAAGGCTCCCGGCTGGAAGAAGTCGCCCGTGTAGGCCGGTGCCATTCCTGTCACCAGCGCGGCGACGGTGAAGACGACGGCGCCCGCCGCCAGCGGGCGCGCGCGGCGGCCGGTCCTGACCGCGGCGGCCGGTGACACCGGTTCGCCCCGACTGGCCTCCCGCCGGCTCTCAGCCGAGCGCGAGATCGGCCATCGCCCCCCGAGCCTCCGGGAGCGATGCCGCCGATCCTGGACGGCCGCCGGCCGCGGCTGGCGAGCGCCGAGGGCGACGTGGAGGGCATGCGCCATCCCGAGAGCCAACGGCAGGTGGGCGACCGGCTGGAACTTGTAGACGTTGCGCAGGACGGCCAGCTGCCCCGCGAGCAGCTGCCGGACCCCGTCCGCGAGTGGGCTGCCCGGCTGGCCCGGGTACGCGGCCGAGACGGCGACGACACCGACAGCGAGGCTGATCACGAGGACACGCCGCGCGGGCAGGTCACGACGGGCGAGACCCCACAGACCGATGCCGCTCGCCGCCACCGAACCGGCGACCACCACCGGATTGGTGATGGTGGCCGACGCCGCCGGCAGCCAGGCACCGGATATCCGCAGGTAGGCGAGCCAGTCCGTGGTCCCGCGCAGCGCCTCGGTCACGGAGGTGGTCGCGGTCGTGGTCGCCGCGGTCTCGGTGAACGGGAGGAAGTTCAGGCCGTACCGGCTCTGGACCACCAGCATGCACAGCCACCAGAAACACGCCAGGATGACCGAGAGCGTCCACCACGCCCGCAGCGCCCAGGCCCGTCTCGTTCCCCCCGCGCACAGCAGCAGCACCGCCGGGAACAGCAGCACACAAAGGGTGACGCTGGCGTTGACGCCGCCGGTGCAGAAGGCGGCCAGGCCGGACAGCGCCGCCGCCCGGCGAGGCGACAACCGGCCGTCCCGCCCCTCGCCTCGCCCGGCGCCGGGCGCCAGACCAGCCGCGCCGGTACCAGCACCGTCGTCGTCGGCGACGGCGTCGTCAGCGGCGTCGGCGGCGTCCGGGCGCAGCGCGAGCACGAGCGGCAACATGATCCAGGGCAGCATCGCGGCCCCGGTCAGGGCGATCGACGCGGCTCCGACCTTCCCGATGAACATCGGTGACAGCGCGTACCCGAGCCCGGCGATCACCCTGGTCAGCGGCCGGCCGATACGCAGCGCGTCGGCGAGCCGCACCGTTCCCCAGGYCGCGACCGTGAGGATCAGGGCCAGCCACAGCCGCTGGGTGATCCACGGCGGGAGGTGCAGGAGCTTCCCGAGCAGGAAGAACGGCCCCATCGGAAAGAGATAGCCGACGTACTGGTTCGGCAGGAACCCGAAGTCGGCGGACGAGTTCCACAGATGGGTGGCGCGCTCCATGAACTGCAGCGGGTCGAGCGCGACATCCATCTTGGAGTCCGCGACGATCTTCCCCGGCGCCTGGAACAGGCACAGCACGACGAAGCCCACCGCGACGAACAGCGACGGCAGCCGGGGCGTCCGGTCGAGCGCCGCGGGCCCGTCGGTGCCGAGGCCTGACACCGTGCCCGGAGTCAGATCCTCGACGTGGGCCTCACGTTCGTCGAGCGAGGACAGCTCGATGGGTCGGTTGGGGATCGTGCGCTCCGTCAGCCTTGGGGTGGATAGGCGCCCGTCAGGCTAGCTTCTTCCCACTCCGCACGACACCGGTGGGTACCGCCAGGACTGGTCGGCCGGCGCGGTGGCCGCGCGGCCCCAACATGGCCGGTCTCACCCGATCCACACCCAGAGGGCAGGTCACAGCAGGCGCAGCTGCTGGCCGAGAGGGCGCGGGCGGGGCGCCAGCTGGCCGGGACGGCCGGACTCGCGGTCCAGCAGGGCCGGGTCCAGGTCGGCGAGGAACGGTGACGGGCCCCGGGCCGCGGTCGAGCCGCCGCGCCGGGCGACGTGGCTGAGGACCAGCCGCGCGCGTGCCCGGGTGATGCCGACGAAGAACAGCCGCCGTTCCTCGGCCCCCGCGCCGCGCGCCGCGTCCTGGTCCCGGTCCCGGTCCCGGTCGCCGCCGAGGTCCGCCCCCGCGGCCTGCCCGGCCGCGGCCTTGTCCGGGCTGGAGCGGGTGCCCCAGCTCATGGGGAGCAGTCCGTTCTCGCAGCCGATGATGAAGACCAGGCCGAACTCGAGGCCCTTGGCCGCGTGCAGGGTCAGCAGTGAGATCCGGTCGGCCCGCGGATCGAGCGTGTCCGCCTCGGTGGCGAGCGATACCGAGGTACGGAACCTCGCCAGGTCCTCCCCCGCCGCCGCGGCGGCCGGCGCCAGCAGCTCCACCGCCAGCCTGATCTCCGCCTCCGACACCGACGGGCTCATGGCGGAGCCGCGGACGGGGCCTGGCCGGGCGGTACCCGACCGCGCTGACAGATCCGCCGGCACAGCCTCGGCCGGCAGCTCCTCGGCCGCCAGGGCCGCGGCGAGGGCGGTGCCGCGGCCGGCTGCCCGCGCGCCCGCGCGCGCCGCGGCGTCGCGCAGGGCGGCCGAGACGGCGCGGGGCGGGGCGTCGTCATGGTCGCGCAGCTCCGCCAACAGTGCGGCGACGCCGGGGGCGTCGGCGAGCGGGCCATGGGAACGGCGCTGGAAGGGGAAGCCGCGCTTGGCCAGCGCCGCCATGACCGGCTCGGCCTGGCGCGCCGTCCGGTAGAGCACGGCGATGTCGGCGAACGAGAGCAGGCTGCCCGCGGAGCCGTCGAGCCCCGAGTCGAGGGCGTGGAACGACGTCCCGCCGAGCGCCTCCTCGATGGTGTCGACGACGGCGAGTGCCTCCTCCGCCTCCGTCGCGCACGCACGCACCAGCACCTTCCGTCCGCCGGGCCCGCCCCGCCGGCGAGGCTCGGGCCGGTTGGACGCGTCCTTCTCCCGTGCCGCCGCCGCGTCCGGCCCCTCGGGGTGGACCGCGACCAGCGACCGGTCGGGCACGAAGGTGGCCGGCGCGATCGCCGAGCGCGCGGCGGCGACGATGGTGCCGGTCGAGCGGTAGTTACGGGTCAGCGACGCCCGCCGCGCCGCCGGGAAGTCCTGTTCGAAGCGCAGGAAGAAGCCGACGTCGGCGCCGCGGAACGAGTAGATGGCCTGGTCCGGGTCGCCGATGACGCACAGGTTGCCGTCCGGCGGGCACAGGACCCGCAGCAGCCGGTACTGCGTCTCGTCCACGTCCTGGTACTCGTCGACCCAGACGTGGCGGAACCGGCGCCGGTAGTGCTCCGCCAGCTCCGGCTCGGCGGTCAGGAGCGCGAGCGGGAGCGCCAGCAGGTCGTCCAGGTCGACGAGGCCGTGCTCGCGCAGCGCGGCGTCGTAGCGCGCGAGGACGCCGGCCAGCTCGTCGCCACGAACCGGCTCGCCGAGGGCCCGCAGGCGCTTGAGGACGCCGATCCGGCGCTCGGCGGCCGCGCGGGCGGCCACCGTGGTGTCCCCGAGCGCGTCGGCGAGCAGCTCCGCGCGGATCGCCTCGTCGGCCACCTGCACGTCCGGCCCGCGGGCGAGCCGGACGTGCTGCTCGCGGATGACGCGCAGCCCCAGCCCGTGGAACGTGGTCGCGGTGACCTGCCCGGCGTCCGGGCCGAGCATTCCTTCGAGCCGTTCGGCCAGCTCCTCGGCCGCCCGCCGGGTGAACGTCACGGCCAGGCACTCGCCGGCGGGGACGCCCCGTTCCCGCACCCGGTGCGCGATGGCGTGCACCAGCGTCCGTGTCTTGCCGGTGCCCGGACCGGCCAGGATGACCAGCGGACCGTCCGCGACGGCCGCCGCGGCCCGCTGGTCGGGGTCCAGCCCGGCGAGCACCGACACGTCCCGCCCGGCCGCCGCGGGACCCGCGGTCTCCAGCGTTGTCTGCTCGTGGCCGGTCTCCGGATCCGGGTCGGTCTCCCGCTCGCGCCCGGTCGCCGGCTCGGAGCCGGTTTCCGGCTCAGCGCCAGCTCCCGGTCCGGAGGCTGCCTCGGGCTCCGGCGGCGAAGGACGCGACGAGGGCGAGGAGGGCTCATACGCCAGGAGGTCATCGCGGGTGTCCGGCGCCTGTTCCCGACTGGGCGTCGCCACGGCGGACTTCCGCGGGCGCTTCGCCCCGGGAGCGGCGGCCGGCGTGTCCAGGTCGAACAGGGTCGCCTCCTCGCCCGCCAGCTCACCCGGGGCGAACATCCGGATGGCGCCGTACTCACCGTCGAAGCCGGCCTCGCGCACCACCTCACCGCGGCGCAGCCGGCCGACGGCCTCGACCAGCTCGCCGGAGCCGACCTCGCCGATCGCGGCCAGCTCGACGTCGCCGAGGATGCCCAGCTCCGGGCCGAGCCGCTCGACGAGCGCGCCGACCTGGGCGGCGACCGCCTTGCTCTTCGGCCCCACACCGAGGATCTCCCCGACGATCTCCGGCAGCGCGACGAAGGAACGGAACCGCCCCGCTGTGGCCGGGGCGGTGCTCCGCTCGCGGTCCGCGAGCGCGTCGACGCGGTGCAGCACGCCGACGGTCAGCGGCTTGCCGCAGGCGGGGCAGACGCCACCGGTGGCCTTCGTCTCCTCAGGGGTGAACCGCACCCCGCAGGCGCGGTGGCCGTCGTGGTGGTACTTGCCCTCCTCGGGGAAGAACTCGACGGTGCCGGTGTAGCCGTCGCCGGTGCGCAGCGCCTCCCGGATGGCGAAGTAGTCAAGGCCGCAGGACAGCGCCGTCGCCTCACGGCCGAGCATGGGCGGCGAGTGCGCGTCGGAGTTGCTGACCAGGCGGTAGCGGTCAAGGCCGGAGATCCGCCAGAACATCTCCGGGTCGGCGGACAGGCCGGTCTCCAGGGCGAAGATCTCGTGGCCGAGGTCGCCATAGCAGTCGTCGATGGCGTCGAACCCCGACTTGGAGCCGAGCACCGCGAACCACGGCGTCCACACGTGCGCCGGCACCAGGTAGCTGGCGGGGTCGGACTGCAGGGTGATCTCCAGCAGGTGCCGGGAGTCCAGACCGAGAATCGGGCGCCCGTCGGCGGCGAGGTTGCCGATCCCGGCGAGCGCCGTGGTTATCCGCCCGGCCGCCTCCCGGTCCGGGGCGTAGAGCAGGTGGTGGACCTTGCGGGTCTTGTCGCCCTTCTTGTAGATCGTGGAGATCTCAGTGGAGAGCATGAACCGGGTCGCGGTCCGGCACGACGCCGGCAGCCGGCGCAGCACGTCGCGCTCCAGGTCGGGCGCGAGACGGAACAGCCCCGGCTCGGCCGGCACCAGCTTGTCCTCGAGCTCCCGCGCCCAGGCCGGGTGCGTGAAGTCCCCCGTGCCGACGACGCTGATGCCCTTGCGGGCCGCCCACCAGGCGAGGTGCTCCAGGTCGCAGTCCCGGCTGCACGCCCGCGAGTACCGGGAGTGCACGTGCAGGTCCACATAGAACGAGGGGTGCGTCGACCCGCCGCGCGGTTCCAAGAGCAGCCCGCCTGTCTCGGACAGCCCATCCGCGTCACCCGCCGCGTCCGTCACACCAACTCCCGCCACGCCGTTCCAGCCCTGCCATCTTCCCTTGCCGCCAGGTCAGGGCCGCTGCCCCCCGGCCGGCGTCCCCGAAGTTCTGTTACTTTCCGGCGCAGAGCCACCCGGATGAGTAGTATCTGGGCCATAAGGCACACCTGCGAGGGACTCAACCTTTCGTACGAACACGGGTAGTCCGCTGCCGGCGCCCCTCCTGGACGCGGCGTGACGGCCCAGGGTCGGCCCGAAGTCGCGGCACCAGCCGCCGGCCAGACCAGATGGCGGTCGCGCCCGCCCTCGGACTGGCGGGGCCAGACACCCGCTCCGCGGGCGCCCTGGCTGGGCGGGTGGCGCGGTTGGCGGGCACGCGACGGGCGCGAAACGGGGTTACCAGGTGAGTGACGGCGTGCGGACCCTCGAGGTCGACGGTGTCAACGGCGCGGCACCCGCACCCGGGCCACCGCCCGTGACGGCGCGGGATCCCTTTCTTCGCCGCTGGCAGGCAACGCCGAAGGGCCCACGCCCCAGGCGGGGACTGTCCCGGCGGGCACTCGTCGTCATCGGCGCGTTCATCCTGCTCGTCGGCGGCTCCATCACCGGCGCCAGCCTCCTGGCCGGGAGGGATGAGCCCGGCGGCACGACGTCGGCGGCGGACACGGCCGGTCCCGCCGGCGATCGCTCGTCGTCGTCCTCCGGATCGACTGACTCCGATGAGACGCCGGCACGAACGCCCCCGACGGCCGCGAACGCCGTGCCTCCCGCCCGGGTGACCGGGCTCACCGGCTCACCCGGCTCCGGCACCGCCCGGCTGTGCTGGAACGCCGCCGACGGCGCGAACGCCTACACCCTCGAATACCGCGAGGTCACGACCAACCAGGCCTGGACGCGCATGCCCTACCCCATCAAGGACACCTGCTACACCGTCC
>NZ_MOMC01000002.1 GCF_001983105.1 Pseudofrankia asymbiotica
TCCAACTGCTCGTCAGCGGACACACCTCCGAATTCCGCATCATCGCCGCGAACTCCAGCGCATTGGCCGCACCATCAGACCCCGTCACCGTCACCACGGCGGCATGACGCGCCACGGCGTCTCCAGGCGAGCAGGAGTGTCGTCCTCCGGGTGGGTCGGCCAGCGGGCCAGAGCGTCAATCCTCGACGGCGACGGCGGTGACTTCCAGAAATGGCCGTGGAGGTGGAGGCGGCGGTGAGGGCGATGCCGCACAGAGTCCACGCCGGCGTGGCGCTCCTCGGCCCCGAGGGGCTCTTCACCGCGCATCGCGATGCGATCCTCGTGGGGCTGACCATCACGGCCGGGCTCATCGTCGCCGCGGTGGCCGCGCGATGGTTCTCCCGGATGGTTGGCTGGCGGCGGATGGCCTCCGCCATCGCCGGCTACGTCGCCGGCGGTGTCCGCGACATCGCGAGCTTCGCGTGGGCCCCGGTCCGCTACCGGCGACGGGTGCGCTTCGCCTCCCGCACGCTGCTCGACCCGGAGCTGCCGGCGGTGTGCGGTGCCGCGCTGGCCACGGTTCGCGCCGCCCTCGCCGACCAGCCCGGCCGCTGGCCGTACCTGCTGCTGGTCGGCAGGGAGATCACTGTCGGTATCGCCGGCCGGGCGTCGACGGGCGGCCCGAACTCGAGCGCCCGGGGCGCGACCAACGCCGCCGGAACCAGAGCCACCCCCTCGCCGGTCGCGGCCCCGAACGCCGCCAACCGGGCGCCCGGGGAAGAAGAAGCAACCGGGAGATGGGCCACCGCGGCTGGCCCCCAGGGCGGGCGGGCCGCTCGGGGCGGCCCCGCCGCGCCGGGGCCGCGGCCGGTCACACCGCCGCCATGGCGGCTCGCCGATCCCGGCCGCTGGACAGCCGCCCGCTCCGACATCCTGGCGGCGACCGCGCCACGGCGGCCCGGCGCGGACCCCGATTCCTGCCTGGTCGCCGTCGGCGTCTCCGCGTCATCCGCCGGCGACGCGCTGGTCCTGCTCGACCTCGCCGGGCTGCCGGCGGTCGGCGTCGTCGAAGGACCACAGGAGCTGTGCCGCCGCGTCACCGCGGCCATCGCGGCGCAGCTCGCCGCCGGCCTGTCACCGGCCGGGCGGCGGACACGGCTGGTGGTGACCGACGACGTCCTGCCCGGCCATGGCGGTCCGGCGCTGGCCGACGCGCTCGACGAGTTGGCGGTGCCGACGCCGCAGGAGGATCCGACGGTATCCGGCGGCCCGGACGCCCCAAGCGGCCACGGCGCTGACCACGACGCTGGCGCCGGCGATGTGAGGACATGCCCGGACCTGACCGTTCTGGTCTGTGTCCGTCCCGCCGAGGAACAGGCGGCCCGGCTCGCGGCGCTCGTCGCGCGCGACAGCCGGCTGCGAGCGCTCGTCATCGGCGACTGGGCGGGCGCCCGCTGGCGGCTGGTCGTCGACCACCTCGCCCATCTCGAGATGCCCGAGCTCGGGATCGACTGCGACGCGGCGCCGATCGAACACGCCGTCTCCCGCGCGCTGCGCCGTGGATCCCCGCGCGCGGCGCGGCCGGACCCGCTCGACCGTGAACCCGTTCCCAACCCGGCGGACCGGCTTCCACACGGACCCGAGCCCACGCCCGATCCAGACGAGGTGCTGACGACCATCTCCGCGCCGCCGCCGCCGTCGCCGCCGGCGCCGCCGCCGCCGTCGCCCATGGCCTGCCCGCCACCATTTCCGCCCGTCCCGGCCTCTCAGCCCACCCCGGTCCCACCGGCGTCAGCCAGACCGGGGTGGACGCCCGCCGTCGTCGCCGGCGACGACGCCCGCGCCGACGAGCCGCGCACCGGCCCAGCCCCAGCTCCCGCGGGCCTCGACGACTCCGACCTGGCCGGGCCAGGGCCGGACGAGGTCCACACCCGCATTCCGACCACCGCCGCCTCGGCGGTAGTCCCGTCCGTGGACACCCGCCCATGACGGGGCGGCCGTCCACCCCCACGGCCGTGCCGGTCACCGTCGTCCTGTCAGCCGCGGACGGCGCCGCGGCGGCCCCCCGTGACCTGGACATGGTGCTCGCGGTGGAACCCTCGACGACCGTCGCCGCCCTCGCGGCGGGCATCACCGCGCTGGCGGACGAGAGCGCGCAACCGGGGGCCGCGGCGCCAGGCCAGGCCGCGGCGCCCTCCTGGGACGTGCTCGCCGGCGAACTGGCGAACGCCGGGCCGCCCGCCCGACCCGGCGTGGTCTCCTGCCACATCGACGGGCGGTGGCACGGCTCGGAGAGCACGGTGGCCGAGGCCGGGCTCGTCGGCGGGTCCCGCATCGGCCTCGGCGTCCCCGCCGTCGAGGAACCGCCACCGTGGCGGGCGGCGGACGAGCGGGTCCGCTGGTATGAGGTGCACGCGGTCGGTGGCCCGCACGCCGGCCGGATCTGGCCGGTCGGCCCTGGCGCGCACGACATCGGCTCCGCCGCGGGCTGCGCGATCCAGCTCGACGGGCTGCCCGCGCGCGGCCCCGTGCTGCACGTCGGGCACACCGGGGAGAGCTGGCTCACCTGGCCGGCGCGCGCGCCCGGCCCGGACGAGCCCGACGCGCCGGCGACGGGGCCCAGGAGGCCGGCCGGCACGAACCACCCGACCACGAACCACCCGGCTGCGGCCCGCCTGGCCATACCGCATCCACCGGCGATGCACGGCACGGATGAGCATCGGCTGGCGATGACGACCGACGTCCGGGCGGACGAACGCGGGGCCGCGCGACGAGGGAACCAGTCCGGGGACACGCCGGACGCCATGGCGGGCATCGGCGTGCTCACGCCCGAACGCCCGGATCGGGCGGATCGGGCGGGCATCCGGGCGTCCGACGGGGATGCGGACGGCCCGGCGGCGGGCGCCCCTGCCGCCCGGCGACCGTGGCCGCCGGGCGTCGACCTCGCCGTGGGTGACACGCTGCTGCGTCTCGTCGACCCGTTCGAGCCCGACGCGGCGGTCACCGCGTCCGTCGACATCGTCGGCCGCGACTTCAACCGGCCGCCCCGGATCGTGCCGCCGCTGCTGTTCGGCCGGCAGCGCTTTCCCACCCCGCCCACCCCGCCCACCAGGCGCCCGATCCCCGTCCTGATGATGCTGTCGCCGATGTTGATGGGAGTGGCGTTCGTCTGGTTCTTCCACTCCGTGTTCTTCCTCGTCGTCGTCCTGATGACTCCGCTGATGGCGATGGCGAACTGGTACACGGACCGGCGCGGCGGCCGCCGCAGGCACCGGGCGGACTCCGCCCGTTACCGGGCCAGGCGCGCGTCGACGGAACGCGTCCTGCTCGACGCCGTCGACGCCGAACGGCTCGCCCGCATCCAGGCCCTGCCCGACCCGGCCCTGGTCGTCCTCACCGCGACCGGTCCGGGCCGGCGGCTGTGGGAACGGCGCCGGTCCGACCCGGACCACCTGGTGCTGCGGGTCGGGACGATCGACCAGCCGTCCCTGGTCGAGGTCGAGGACCCGGCGGTCGACGGCTACGACCGCGAGGTCCGGTGGATCGTGCCCGACATGCCGGTCTCGGTCGACCTCGCCGGCCGCGGCGTGATCGGGCTGGCGGGCCGGTCCGACGCCCGGTACGGGGTGGCGCGCTGGCTGGTCGCGCAGGCCGCGGTACTCCAGAGCCCACGCGACGTGCGCGTCGAGATCCTCACCGACGCCTCCGGGCGGGACCGCTGGGAGTGGGTCCGCTGGCTGCCGCACGCCCGCCCGGGGCCCGCCGACGGACCGGTCGGCGCGGCGCCGTACGCCTTCGTCGGCACGGACCCGGAGACCGTCGCGTACCGCGTCGCGGAGCTGACCGCGCTGGTGAAGGCGCGGACGAAGGCCCGCGGGTCGTCCATCGGCACGGTCCTGTTCCGCGAGCCGGACGTCGTGGTCGTGCTCGACGGCGCGCGGCGGCTGCGCGACCTGCCGGGCATCGTGCCGCTGCTCACCGAGGGACCGTCGGTGCGGGTGTTCGCGATCTGCGTCGACGCCGACGAACGCCTGTTGCCGGAGGAGTGCACGGCCGTCGTACGGGCGGACCCCGACGGCCTCACCATCCGCCAGTCCGACGCTCCCGAGGTGCGCGGGGTACGGCCGGACATCGCCAACACCGCGTGGTGCGAGCGGGTCGCCCGCGCCCTGTGCCCGCTGCGAGACGTCACTCCGGACGAGTCCGGCGGGCTGCCGGACCGGGTCCGCCTGCTGGACCTGCTCGGCCTCGCCGGCGCCGACCAGGACGAGATGGCCCGCCGGCTCGCCGCCGCGTGGGCGGACGCGCCGGCGAGCACCCGGTTCCCGCTGGGCTCCGGCTTCGACAGCGGATTCGTCCTCGACCTCGTCCGGGACGGGCCCCACGCGCTGGTCGCCGGAACCACCGGTGCCGGGAAGTCGGAGCTGCTGCAGACGCTGGTCGCGTCGCTCGCGGCCCGCAACCACCCCGACGAGCTGGGTTTCGTCCTCATCGACTACAAGGGCGGCAGCGCCTTCCACAGCTGCGCCCGGCTGCCGCACACGCTCGGCATGGTGACCGACCTGGACGAGGCGCTCGCCACCCGGGCGCTGGAGTCGCTCGCCGCGGAGCTGCGCCGCCGCGAGGAGACGCTCGCCGCGGTGACCGCGAAGGACCTGACGCACTACCGGTCGCTGCGCGCCGCGGACCCGGCCCTGCCAGCGCTCGGCCGTCTCGTCATCGTCATCGACGAGTTCGCGACGCTGGTACGCGAGGTGCCGGACTTCGTGCCGGGACTGGTCAGCCTCGCCCAGCGGGGCCGCTCGCTCGGGGTGCACCTGGTGCTCGCGACGCAGCGGCCAGCGGGCGCGGTCACCACCGACATCCGCGCGAACACCAATCTGCGGATCGCGCTGCGGGTCACCGACACCACGGAGAGCTCCGACGTCCTCGACGCGCCGGACGCCGCCTTCATCTCCGCGGCGACGCCGGGGCGGGCGCTCGCCCGGCTGGCCGCCAGGACGTCACAACCGTTCCAGACCGCTTACGTCGGCGACATCTATCGGGGCCCGGCTGGCCAGGAGCCGCCCGGCGCCTGGCCCGGCGCGGCGCCCGGCACCCGGCCGGACGGCGGCGTCGACACGGCGCCGCGGGTACCCGTCGAGGCCGCGGAGCTGACCTGGAACGGGCTCGGGCGCCCGCTGCCGTTCACCACCACGGTGGCGGGCGCGGGCACGCCGACCGCCGACCTCGCCCCGACCGACCTCGACGTTCTCGTCGACGCGATCGCGGCGGCGGCCAGCGCCAGCGGCGACACCGGTCGGTCCAGCCCGTGGCTGCCGGCCCTCGGCACCCGGCTGCTGCTCGACGACCTCCTCGGGGACCTCGCGACCCGGCGGCCCGCCGCCGGGTCGGTGGCGCTGCCCGCGGTCCCGTACGCGCTCGAGGACCTGCCGGCGTGGCAGGCGCAGCGCCCGGTGCTGTGCGACCTGGGCTCCTTCGGCCACATGTTCGTGATCGGGGCGCCCCGCTCGGGCCGCTCCCAGCTGCTGCGCACCCTGACCGGCGCGCTCGCCGGCACGATGTCCAGCGCGGATGTCCACGTGTACGGCATCGACGCGGGTGGCGGCGCGCTCGCCGTGCTCGCCGAGCTGCCGCACTGCGGCGCCGTCGTGCCGGCCGGCGACAGCGAGCGGCTCGGGCGGCTGGCCGACCGGCTCGCCGCCGAGGTGAGCCGGCGTCAGACGCTGCTCGGCCAGCACTCCTGCGCCAGCCTGGACGAGCTGCGGGCGGCGCTGCCGGTGGACCAGCGGCCCGCGCACCTGATGGTGCTCATCGACGGCTGGGACTCGATCGCCGCCGCGCTCGCGGACCACGACGGCGGCAGGCTGTACGAGATCCTCCTGGCTCTGCTGCGGGAGGGCGCGGGTGTCGGGGTCCACCTCGTGCTCACCTCCGAACGTGCCCTGCTCGCCGGCCGGGCCGCCGGCCTGAGCGACAACCGGTTGCTGCTGCGGATGACCGACCGGACCGACTACGCGACGATCCACGTCCCGAGCCGCCGCATCCCTCCCGTCGTCCCGGCGGGGCGGGGCTGGCGCTCGCTGAACCAGGCGGAGACGCAGGTCGCCCTGCTCGCGGACGACCCGTCGGGAAAGGCCCAGGCGGACGCGCTGCGCCGGATCGCCGAGCGGGCTCGCGTGGCCGACGCGCGCATCCCCGCCGCCCGCCGGCCGTTCCGGGTCGCCGCGCTGCCCGACTCGGCGGTCTTCGCGGACGTGTTCGGGCAGGTGCCGGCGGACGGGCGGCGGCCGCTGCGAGCCCTGCTCGGCCTCGGTGGCGACGAGACCGGGCCGCTGCTGCTCGACTTCGGCGGCCGCGAACACAGCTTCCTCGTCGCTGGCCCGCCCGGGTCGGGACGCAGCAACGCCCTGGCGACCCTGGCCGTGTCGCTGCTCGCCGGCGGGACCGGGCTGGTCGTCGTGACACCGCGGGACTCCCCGCTGCGCCGTCTCGCCGCGCACGCGGACGTGCGGCTGGTCGCCGGCCCCGCGTTCACCGGAGACGACCTCACCGAGGCGCTGGCCGGCCTGGCGGCGGGCGGCGGGCGGCGGGTCGTGGTGCTCGTCGACGACATCGACCTGCTCGGGTTCAGCAGCCCGCTGGACGCCCCGCTGCGGGCGATCGTCGCCACCGGYCGCGACCGTGGCATCGGTCTGGGCTACGCCGGCAACGGTGAGACGATCAGCCAGTCGATCAGCGGCTGGATCGGGGAGGCGAAGCGCTCCCGGCAGGGAGTGCTGCTGGCGCCCCAGTCGGCCCTGGAGGGCGACCTGCTGGGCACGCGGATCCCGCACAGTCTGCTGCGGACCGGGGTGCGTCCGGGCCGGGGCCACGTCGTCGACGCCACCGGCACCCTGCGCACCATCACCATTCCGCTGACCGTGCTGCGCTGACGGGGGGCAAGGATGGCCGCGCGGCCGGGAGACTGGTCACCGCTGGGCCTGGACGGCGACCCCACGCCGGGGGATCCGGACGCCCTGGAGAGCGTCGCGAACTTCATGGCGACCATGTCCCGGCGCGCGGGCGACGCCCAGACCGGGCTGAACCAGGTCATCACCGACAGCGGCCACGGCGCGTTCGTCGGCAAGACCGCCGACTGGATGCGCGCTCAGATCTCCGACGGGGTCACCGGCTTCATCGGCGGGGTCAAGACCGCGTTCGGCGACGCCGAACCGGCGCTGCGCACCTACATCGGCGCGATGCGCGAGGCGCAGCGACGCGCAGACGGGGCCCTCAGCGAGGCCCGCGGACTGCCCGAGGACTCGCCCCGGCTGACCACTCTGACCAGCGACGCGGGCACCGCCGGCTCCGACCTGACCTCGGCGGCCACCACCGCCGCGAGAACGATCAGAACGGCCGCGGAGCACATCCGCTCGCCCAAGACCGGCTGCGAGGATTTCTGGGAGGGCTTCCAGTACATCGCGCTCGTCATCACCATCGTCGCGGTCTTCACCGGTGGGCCGCTCGGCCTGCTCGCGTTCGGCCTCAACGCCGTCCTCGCCGCGAAGGCGGTGGTCGACTACTCCGCTGGCAGGACGAACCTGCTCGGCCTCGGCCTCGGCCTGCTCATGCTGCTCGGGCCGTCCACCAAGCCGCTCATCAGCCTCACCAGCCTGCGCGCCCTCGGCGTCACCGCACGCGCCTTCGCCAAGACCCGCGGCCTGGCCGTCGGCCGCGTCGCCGTCGACTTCTGGAAGACCGCCAGCGCCCTCACCCTGTCCACCGCCGTCGCCGGCGTCCGCGACATCAGCGTCACCATCGCGAACAGCGTCCTGCGCGGCGGGCTCTGGGTGGTTCACGGCGCCGGCGACCTCGCCGCGCTCACCGCCCGCGGCTTCGTCGCGCTGCCGAAGTACGCGATCGCCATCCCACGCCTCGCCCGCGCCGCCAAGCCTGCCATCGGCCGCGGCGGGGCATGGAGCGCGCGGGTCCTGAGCAACAACCTCGGCGGCATGAAATGGCTCCACCTCTTCACCCCCCTCGAGGGCGTGGAGATCGGCAAGCTCGGTGTCGTCGACGCCTTCAAGCTCGCCGTCCTCGACCGCGGCCTCGGGATGTCCGGCAGATTCGTGGACCTCAGGATGCGCGTCGCCGGCTTCGTCATGGCCGGCCCGGTCGACGGGCTGCGTGCCGCCCAGGCGGACAGCGGCGCCGCGCTGCACGTGGCCGGCGTGGGCGACTCCGGCTCGCTACGCGTCGCCGACGGCGTCCTGCTCCCCAACAGGCCGCTCCCACCGCATTACGTCGAGCTGAACAGCGGGCTCGTCGTCCCTGGCCACACGCTCGACTCGGGTGTCCTCACCGGCCCGGCGGCCAGGTTCCACCCCGACGGCCTGTCCGCCGTCAGTCCGCACGCCGCCGGTGGCGTCCACGGCGCCAGCCTTGGCGATCCCGCCGCCGTGCATTTGTCCGCGCCCACGGGCGTCGCTCGCCCAAGCGGCTTTCACCTCGCCTCCCCAGGCGACCTCCACCTCGGCACGCCGGGGGGCCTCCACCTCGGCACCCCGAGCGGCGCGGCCAATCTCGGGGACGCGGCTGGCGCCGCCCGCCAGGCCATCCACCACGGGGGCGCCCTCGCCGAGATACGGATACCCGAGGTCACCGCCGCCCGGCTCGGCGAGGTCACGGCCGTCCGCGTCAGTGACACCGGCATCGCCTTCAACCTGAGCCGCCTCGACCTCGCCGTGCCGCCCCCGGTAGCTGGCCACGGCGCGGAAACGATCGCCAGTGCCGCCACGCACGACGCGCTCGCCGGCTCACCCACCGCAGCCGGCCACACGCCCCTCGCCGCGCATCCGCCGGCCCCGGCCGGCGCCGCCCCCGGCTCCCGCGCCGGCGCGGGAGCAGGCGAGGCCGGCGGCACCGCCCGCACCCTCACCATCACCCCCGACGGGGTCGAGCTGCGCCCCGCGGTCCATTCCGGGCACCCCGCGTCCGGCGAGGCCGTCCCCAACGGGGAACTCACCGCCGCCAGACCGTCCGCGACCGGATCTCATGCCGGGAACGGTGAGCCGGCCGCCAGTCCGAGAACCGGCGCCCCGGAGGCGGCGTCCAGCCCGGCCGCCACCGCGGGCGCGACCGGCGGGACGGCCAGCGCGGGGACGGCCGACGCTTCCCGGCTCCGCGCCGCGGCGGGCTCCCAGCCCACCGTCGATTCCGCCCTCGACCTCCTGGCCGGCCCGGCGGGTGCCGGCCGGGCCGCCGGCCGGCCGGGCGGCGCGGCCGAGGCCGCCAGCGCGCGCACCGCGACGGGCCACTCCGCGGCCGGTGGCGAGGTCGGCTCCCCGGCCACGGCGGGCCTCGGCACGATGGACGACGCGACCGCGGGCGTCACCCGCGCCGCTTCCGAGGCTCCCGGCGCCGCGGGTACCTCGCGTACCCACCTGCTGACCAGCTCGCCCGACTCGATGGAACCCGTCGCGGTCCGCGCTGAACCGTCCCCGACGGCTCAGGCCGGCGGTGGGCACGAGACCGGGACGTCCACCGGCCACGCATCCACCGGCCATACGTCCACCGGCACCGATGGCGCTGGCACCCCTGGCTCGGCCGGCGGTGCCGGTCCGGCTGACGCCGGCGGCGGGGTGCCGCCCGGCGGGCATGGCCCGCCGCCGGACGGCGGGCCGCCCGGCGGCGGGCCACCCGACCCTCCGCCGCCGGCGGGTGGTTCGGCGGGCGGGCCGCCCGCCGAACCACCCGGCAGACCACCAGGCGGTGGCGGGCCACCCGGCGGCGGCCCGTTCGACGGAGGGTTCTTCGGCGGCGGCTTCGAGGACCTCAGCAGGGCCTTCGGCGACTACGAGCACGCCGCCGCGGGACTGAGCCAGGCCCGCGGCGAGCTGGTCGCCCTACGCAGGAGCGGAACGGCCAGCCCATCCGAGCTCTCCCAGGCGCTGCACAAGGTCCACATCGCGGAATCCGTCGTCAACAACGCGGGCGAGCGGCTTCGTCCCTTCGGCATCCACAATCCCGAGGCGCTCAGCCGTACCACCCTTCCCGACGGGACCCAGGCGCTCGTCAACGGCCACGACGGTTCGCTGTACCGCTTCGACGCCGACGGCCATGTGCGCCGTCTCAACGCCGACGGCGCGCTCACCGGGGAGAACCTCCCCATGCGGAGCGCGGACGGCGCCCCGTCCGGCCGCCTCGACCTCGACTACGACGGCGGCAGYGCCACCCTGCACCCGACCGGCGGCACCCGCKAGACCGGCGCATACTCCCCCACCGGGTCTGGCCACCAGGTCACCACCGCCGGCAGCAACGAGCTCCACTTCTCCGCGGACGGCCGCCTCACCCACGAACGCGTCACCCTCCATGACCAGGGCGGCACCCCACACGGCCATCTCGACATCGACCACGCGAACGGCACGGCCACCCTCGACCGCGCTGGCGCGCGGGAGACCGGCGCCTACACCCCCACCCCACACGGCCACCAGGTCACCACCATGGGCCGCACCGAGCTGCACTTCTCCGCCGACGGCGGCCTCATCGGCGAACGCGTCGGGTGGCCCGAGGTGGACCGGGTGCTCAACGACAATCCGGTCACCCGGAAAAGCGTGGTGTCCAACCCGGACTCCGTCAGGATGCTGGACAGTGCGCTCAGCGACGTCGAAACCCGCCTTGATGATGCGGGTATCCGCGATGCCCTCCGACACGGTGACATCACCCCGGAGGTCCGGGCAGCGGTCGATTCCATCGTCGACGACCTGAACCGGGTCGCCCCCAACGAGGTCCTCACCAATCCCGAACAGCTGGCCGTCAGCGATGGCATCGAGGCGGGCACGACTCGGAACGGCCACCTGCAGCCGGGTTTCGATTCTGCCCGCCGCAAGGACCCGGTCTACCAGGCAGAATTCGTCGACCGGCTACGCGCCGAGGCACMGCAGGCGCAGGAACAGCTCAACCGGATCGTCACCGATATCGCGCGCGACAACGGCGGCGAGGCCCGCTGGCGTCCTGGCGTCAAAGACCGTGTCCGTTGTCTGAAAAAGGTCCACGAGTACGTGGAGGAGGGCAAGGATCCCTCGCATCTGGTGGACGTCGTAGGAGCGGAGATCCGCTTCGACAGCGTCGACGACCTTTACAGGGCCCTGGACAACCTCAAGGATGATGGGCGGCTGACCATCGTCCGGATCAAGGACCGGATCGCCGAGTCCTCCCCCAGCGGGAATCGCACCATGCTGATGAACGTGCGGACGGGAGGCACGCAGGTTGCCGAGTTGAAGTTCAGCCTCAAGTCCTACGACGCGCCCGCGGCCGCGGAGCACCCGCTGTATGAGATCCGCCGCGACCTGGATTCGATCGGGGTGGCCGAACGCCGGCCGCCGACCCCGGCCGAGTCACTGATCACGGCCGCGGCCGAGGCGCACGGCCGCCTGGAGTACGGCGCCGTGTGGGACCGCGAGATGGAGGTCAGCCGGCTGAACGCTGTACGCCGCGCCGAGGAATGAGAATCCCGCGTACCGTCCCAACCCGCTCGCCGCACCGGCGGACGCGGGCGAGCATGCCGATACCTTCGAGCTGCAGCTGACCACGCGGCGGGCATCCGTCGCCGCCGATCTGGAGCACAACCGTGTCCGACCCGACCGTGCCCGCCCAGGTTCCGCCGGCCCCGAGGTATTCGGGGCGGCACTTCGAATGTCGGGGGCAGCTCGTCGAGATCTTCCCACGACGGCAGGGTCCCTACGATCCCGTCCTGGGCTACCAGGCGCGGGGATACGGCCTGAACGCCTACACAGGCGAGTTCGAGGCCGACACCCGACGCGTGCTGCAGCTGGTAAGTGGCGGCGAGGACGACGACACCTGGCCGATGCACGACGAGGACGAGTTCATCGCGGCGGTCGAGGAGCAACGCGAGCGGCTGCTGCGTACCTCGTTCTACCAGCGCCACGACAAGCCGGAGATCTTCGCGGCCTACGAACAGGCGGCGCGTGACGGACGAACCGAGCAGTCCCGGCGGGCCACCTACGAGCTGTGGCGTCAGGCCCAACGCGGGCGGGCCTACCTCCTCGTCGACGGCGAGCCGGTACGAGTGGACCTGGCCGACGACGGCACCCCGGTGACGGCCTGGCGACTGGACACGACGACCGGCCGCATCGTCCCGACCAGTAGGTCCGACGCGGATGCCGTCCTCGGGGGCGCGGGCAGGCGCGTCACCGAACGCTCCTGGCTGCTCGCGGTGGARGACCGTCGACGCGGACTCGGCGGGGGCGGCGCAATCGCGGAGGCCTACGCGAAAGCCGCGGCGGAGCCGGATGAGGTCTACCGCGACGTGATCCTGTTCCGCACTTTCGATCTGTGGGCGGAGAAATTCGCCACCGAGGACGAACCAGGCCAGTGATGAGGACCTTCACCGCGAGGGAGGGCTGGCCGGCCCTCCGCGCCGCGTGGGCGGCCCACCTCGGGCCCGCGGAGCTGGAGGCGTTGGACGAGACCGTGGTCTTCGCCGGGCACTGGCATGGCGATCAGACCCGGCCCGCGGGCGAGCCCTACGTGGAGCACCTGCTCGAGGCGACGCGGGTGCTCGTCGAGGAGGTCGGGGTCACCGACGTCGACGTCCCGCGGGCCGCCGTGCTGCACGACGTGGTCGAGGACACCGCGTGCACGCTCGCCGAGGTCCGGGATCGTTTCGGTGGGCGGGTGGCGGTTCTGGTCGACTGGGTGACGAAGCCGCCGCGTGGGGAGGGCCAGAGCCGGGAGGAGGCGAGAGCCGCCTACCTGGAGCGGCTTGACGGCGCTCCGGACGAGGCGGTGCTGGTGAAACTCGCCGACCGGTTGAGCAACGTCCAGCGGTTGGGCACGCATCCGCGGCCGGAGAAACGCCGTGGCTACTACCCCGAGACCGTCCGTTTCGTCGTTCCGCTCGCCGAGCGTCATCCGTGGTTCCGTGACTGGTTCGGCGCGTGGCGCGCCGAGTTCGGCCACCTCGACGGCACCGCCACGGTCGCCCGGGACTGATCGAGAATCCGGGCGACCTTCGACGTGTGCCGCGGCCACCGGACGCCGGCCCGGAGGCATCACCTCATCGTTCGAAACCGACCGCGTCCTGGCACGCAGGATCGCCCCTGAGAGGGACAGAAAGCCGTCCGGGTGTCACTGCTGCCCGGCGGCGGTGAGCGACGTGTCCAGGTCGCTGACGTTCTTGGCGATCGACTGGAAGCTCTCGGCGAACTTGCCGAGGTTGTCGATCGCGGCCGTCAGCGAGGCGTGGAACTCGGTGTACTGAGAACTCATCGCCGGGCTGGACTGCTGCAGCCACAGCCCGCCGTTGCCGGTGAGCAGGTTGGTCACCRCGGTCTGCAGCGCGATCAGCGTCGCCCTGATGTCGCCGCCCTCCGTCGTGAGGTGCGTGGCGACCGTGTTGATCTGCCCGTAGTCGAGCGTCACGTCAGCCATGGAAGGTCCTTCCCTCGTCAGGGTCGTGGGAGTGGTCCCGGGGCGGGCGTCGCCGGCCGGCGCTCTCGCGGAGGGTCCGGGCCGCAGGGATCACTTGGAGCCGGCGATGGCGGCGTCCATCGTCTGCAGCTGCGTGACGATGGCGTTGAACTGGCTCGCGAAGCTCGTGATGTTGTTCACCGCGCCGGTCACGGAGGTGTTGAAGTCCGTGTACTGCCGGCTGAGCACCGGGCTGGACTGCTGCAGCCACAGGCCGCCGTCGCTGGTCAGCAGGGTCGTCACCTCGTTCTTCAGCCCGTTCAGCTTCGGCACCGTCTGGGTGACGGCGCTGTTGAGCAGCGACGCGACGCTGTTCACCTGCTCGTAGTCGACATTGATGTTGGCCATCGGATCTCCTCGACGTCACGGGGCTGGGCTGAGCCTGGCTAGGGATTCGGAGCCGGGGTGGGTGATGGAGTCGGGGGCGCGGGGACCGGCGAGGCGGGGGCCGCCGGTGCGCTCCCGGCCGGGCCAGCCGCCGGGGAGGTGGACGACGGAGGGGTGGGCGACGGGCCCGGCGTCGGCGTCGGCGTGCCGGTGGGCGATCCCACCGGCGTCCACTGGTCGATCAGCGGGTTGCCGGTGTAGACCTTGGTCCCGTCCGGACCGACGACGGTCTTTCGCCCAGCGCCCTCCCCGGTGGACTCCACCGTGGTGGTCGTCGTCTCGCCGGACGGCGTCACAGTGACGGTCTGGTAGGAGCCGTCCGGCTTCACCGGGGTCGACGTGGTCGTCGTCGTGCCTTCGCTGGTGGTGGACGTCGTCCGGCTCGATCCGTCGGCGGAGGCACGTTGCGACACGGTCTCGGTGCTGCCGTCGGCGTGGGTGATCGTGCTGTCGTAGCTGACCAGGTCGTCGTTCTTCCCGTCGCCGTCCCGGTCCGCGCCGGTCGGGGTATAGGTGAAGTTCGTCGTCGCCGTGTAGGTCTGCCCGCTCGGCGTGGTGACGGTGGTCGTCTCCGAGAGGATCCGGCCCTGGCCGTCGACCTCGGCTGTCGTGTGGACGCCGTCGCCGTCGATGCTGGTCGGCATCGCGCCCGRGTCCCGCGGGGGCACCTGGTCGTCCGGCCATTCGCCCTTGGCCTTCAGCTCCTGGTAACGGTCCCAGGCGTCCTTGTCGGACTTCCACTGGCCGATGAGGGCGGGCAGCCGGCCGCCGTTCACCTTGGTCGCGAGGTCGGCGTCGACATCGAAATAGGCGTTCGCGACGCTGTCGAACAGGCCAGAGAGCTGGTCCAGCCGTTCGAGGGAGTCCTTGAACGGCTGGCGGCRGGCCCAGAAAAACATGCCTAGCGCCCCGTACAGCCCGGAATCGCCGGCGGCCGAGCTCTCCACCGGCCCGCCGGTGCCTACCACGCGGCCACCGGAACCGGCGGTCACGTCGGTCTCGATCTGAGTTTTCAGGGTACGGACGTTTCCGGCGAGCGTGTGCAGCAGCCCATAGTCCAGGACAAGGTCCGGGGTAAGGGCCGAGATACGGTCCGGAGCGTCCATCAGTTGCCTCCCGCCATCCCGCGGCCCCTGCCGGCCAACGCCGCCGACAGTGCCCGTCCATCGCCACGCTCGCCCGCCGTCCCGCTACCGAGTGTCCGTGACCGTGGGGATCCTGTCACCCGAAACAACGCAAATAGCTACCACCGGGTTCACCCGGCACGCACCCGACTACACCGAGATCCGATCACACCGTGAACCCATAAAACACTCCTAAATCACAATCACCACGAAAACTCGGTAGCCGGGGACGTCCTGACGAGGACGACGCCCTCGGCCGTACCCGACTCGACGCGACCGACGGCACAATTCAGGCGGACCGACGCGCCGCGACGAGGTAGGCACAGCGGGAGACGGGCAGCGCGGGAGCCAGGGGCGGCGGGAGACGCGGAATGCGGTGGTCAGGAAAGCGGCCGAGCGGGGCCGCGCCTATCGACCCGGCGACGGCTGGCGAGAGGGAAGCACCGGCTGGCGGGCCACGGGTCGCGCCCGGGGTCCCGGGGATGTTCGCGACGCTGAGCGAGGCGCTGCGCGCCGCCCGGCCCGGCCAGACGATCGTCGTCGCGGCCGGCACCTATCCCGAGGACCTCGTCGTCGACCGGGAGGTGACGATCATCGCCGAGGCCGGGCCGGGCACGGTCCGGATCGCTGGCGCACAGCCACTCGTCCTGCGCTCCGCCGCGACGCTGTCCGGCCTGACGGTCGTCGGCACGGACCCGGCGGCGCCGGCCGTGGTGATCGACACCGGCGCGCCGGCGCTCGTCGACTGCGGGATCACGGGCGGCCGGCTGGAGATCACCGGCGGCGCGGCGCCGACGCTACGGTCGTGCTGGCTGTCCGGCGCCCGGCTCGCCGCGGTGCACGCGACGGAGTCGAGCGCGCCGCGGCTGGACGACTGCGTGATCACCGGCGTCGACGGCACCGGCGTCACGGCCTCCCTCCAGGCCACGGCGACGCTGGCCGACTGCCGCGTGACCCATGCGAGCGGCTTCGGGCTGCGGGCCCGCAACCAGGCCACGGTCATCGCCGACCGGTGCGAGCTGATCGACGTCGGCCGCATCGGAGTGCTCATCGAGGAGAACGCCAGCGCTCGGCTGCGGGGCTGCACCGTGTTGCGCGCCGGGACCGAGGGCGTCCGGGTGACCGGCTCGGCGCCGCTCGCCGTACGCGGCGCGGCGGCCGCCTGGCCGGACATCACCGGGACCGGGACCGAGGCCGCCGAGCCCCAGGCCCGCGAGACCCAGACCCGCGAGACCAAGCCCGCCGACACCGGGGCCGACGGGGCGACGACGGGCGGAGTCATCCTGGCCGACTGCGACATCGTCGCGGCCGGCACCGACGGCCTGTTCGTCGACGGCGACGGCCAGGTGGCGCTGACCGACTGCCGGGTACGGGCCCCGGGCCGGGTGGGTGTGGTCGCCGCCGGGACCGCCGTCGCGACGCTCGAGGCCTGCGCGGTCCAGCGAGCCGGCACCTCCGGGCTGGTGGTGTGCGGCGACGCGACGCTGACGGCGCGGGACGGATGGGTGCATCGCTGCGCGGCGAACGGGGTGTTCGTCATCGACGACGCCACGGCGGTCCTGCGCGCGCTGACCGTCGAGGAGTCCGGGTACAGCGCCGTGCACGCGGGAGGCAGAGCCACGGTGACCCTCGCCGGGGCGCGGGTGCGGGCGCCCCAGGAGCATGGCGTGCACATCGCGGGGCGGGCGACGGCGCGCCTCGAGGGCGGCCGGATCACCGGCGCGAAGATGTCCGGGCTGCAGGCCGAGCAGGATGCCACGCTCACCGTCGAGGGCACCGAGTTCGGCGACAACGACATCGGCATCGCCGCCCTGTCGACGGCGCCGGCGGTGTACTCGGCCTGTGTCGTCACCGACAGCCGGGACGTCGGCATCCGCCTCGGCGCCGGCGCGGACGCGACGCTGACCGGTTGCCGGGTGGAACGTACCGGCACGGCCGGCGTCGTGCTCGGCGGGCGAGGCAGGGTGGAGCTCACGGACTGCGCGATCCACGACGCCACCGCCTCGGGCCTGGTCGTCTGGCACGGCGCGGTGCCGACCGTCGCGCGGCTGCGGGTGTCCCGGACCGGCAAGAACGGCGTGTTCGTCGGCGACGACGTGACCGGCACCTTCACCGACTGCGAGATCATCGCGGCCGGCTTCACCGCGCTGCACGTCGGCGCCCGGTCCACCCCGCGGCTGCTGGGCTGCCACATCCAGGACACCGACACGGATCTGGTCTGCGCCGAGGAGGCCGCGCCGGTGTTCGAACGCTGCCGGGTGACCCGGGTCGCCTCGAGCACCATCCCGGCGGCGGGCCTGGACAGCCCAGACAGGCCAGACAGGCCAGACGGGCCAGACGGGCCGGGCGGGCCGGGCGGGCCGGGCGGGCCAGGTGGGGCGACCGGGCCGGGTGGGCCGACCGGCACGCCGGCCACCGCGGCGGACCGGGCCGGTTCCACGGCGACCGGCGTGCCCGCCGCCGAGCCCGAGCAGGAGCCGGCGAGCCTCGAGGACCTGCTCGCCGAGCTCAACGGGCTGGTCGGTCTCAGCCGCGTCAAGCAGGACGTCGGAGCGCAGGTGAAACTCATGCAGACGGTCCGCCGGCGGCAGGAGGCCGGGCTCGCCGCTCCCCCGCTCAGCCGGCACCTGGTGTTCGCCGGCCACCCGGGTACCGGCAAGACCACCGTCGCCCGGCTCTACGGCCGGCTGCTGGCCACGCTGGGCATGCTGGAGCGTGGCCACCTGGTCGAGACCGACCGCTCCGACATGGTCGGCGAGTACGTCGGACACACGGCACCGAAGACCTCGGCGGTGTTCCACCGCGCGCTCGGTGGCGTGCTGTTCATCGACGAGGCCTACTCGCTGGTGCCGCCGGGTGTGGGCAACGACTTCGGCCAGGAGGCGATCGCCACCCTGGTGAAGCTGATGGAGGACCACCGGGACCGGCTCGTCGTCATCGTCGCGGGCTACCCGGACGAGATGACCCGGTTCATCGGCTCCAACCCGGGACTCGCCTCCCGGTTCTCCCGGACGATCACCTTCGACGACTACACCTCGGACGAGCTCACCAGCATCGTGGTCGCGCAGTGCCGGCAGCACGAGTACGAGCTGCCGGCGCCCACCCTGACGGCGCTGGGCGAGTACTTCGCGTCCATCCCTCGCGGCCGCGGTTTCGGCAACGGACGGATGGYCCGTCAGGTGTTCCAGCAGATGACCGAGAACCAGGCACAACGGGTCGCCGACCTGCTGGAACCCAGCACCGACGACCTGCTGCATCTCACCCCGGAGGACATTCCTTCGCCCGGCACCGGCCTCTGAGTCCGCCGCGCACGGACCGGGATGGTCCGCGTCGCGGCCCGGCCGCCGGGCCCCTGGCAGGGTTCCGTTGTCCTGGCCGAGGGGACACCGCTCGGGCGCGGGCGGCGCCCGGCGTGGCGCTGGGCCGGGTACGGCATTATCGAGAGAGCTACGCACGGAGGGGTGGATGACGGCGGCGTCGGGGGAGCAGGAGCGGTTCGCCACGCTCACCAACCGGTGCCACCGGCTGGTGCGGTTCCTGCATGAGGTCGCGCTGTCCCAGTCCGGCCAGGTGACAACGGTCGAGGACAACCCGCTGGTGGTGTGGCTCGCGCAGCTGCCGGGCGGCCTGTCACTGTTCGAGCACGCGACCGCGGGCGAGGTCGCGCTGGAGGCGCCGGCCGCCGCCGTGCTGCCCTCGCCGCCGCCGCTGCCGGACGCGCTGGCCGGCTGGGTGGTGCTGCCCGAGCCGGGCGACGTGCCGTCGGACTCGCCGCCGCTGCGCGAGACCAGCCTGCGCTCCCGCGCGGGCTGGCCGGACGGGATCCCGCTGCGGCCGGGCGGCCAGCCGGTGGTCGAGGGGCTCACGGAGCCGGTACGGCTCGTCGACCGTCCCGAGGTGCCACAGGCCTACCAGGACTGGCTGCCCACCTGGCAGATCTGGGCCGCCAGGGCGCGGGCCGACGCCGACCGGCGCGCTCTGCACGGCGTCCTGCACAGCGTGGCCGGCCGGCTCGCGCAGGAGGGCGACGGGCTGGAGCTGGTACTCGCCACCGGCCTGCTCTCCTGGCGCGCCCCCGACGGCCGGACGCTGCGCCGCCATCTGCTGACCACGAGGCTCGCCGTCGAGGTCGACCCGATCACCTCCGCCATCCGGCTGCGCGTGCCGGACGGCGTCGCCACCCGGCTCGAGGATGGCCTGCTGGACGGGCTGCCCGTCTTCCACGCCGAGCGCACGAACGCGCTGCACGAACGGCTGCGCGCCCGCCCGGCCGCGCCGCTCGGCGGCGAGGACGAGCGGTTGCTGCGCGACTGGCTGACGCTCGCGCTCGACGTCGGCCACGACGGCTACTCGGCCTCGTGGCCGCCGCCCGGCCCGCCGACCGACCGGCCGCGGGTCGACCTCGCCCCCGCGCTGGTGCTGCGCGCCCGCGGCAGCGCTGCGTTGCTCACCTACTACGAGCAGATGCTCGACGCGCTGCGCGGCGACGGCCGCCCTCCGCTCGGGCTCGTCCAGCTGGTGGAGACGCTGGAGGCCGACGAGCGGCTGGCCTGGCTCGCCGCCGAGGGCGCCGCCAGCCCCGTCCGTCTCTCCGACGACCCGCTGTTCCCGCTGCCGGCCAACCCGGAGCAGGCGCACGTCATGGAGCGGCTGCGTCACGACAGCGGCGTGATCGTCGAGGGCCCACCGGGCACGGGCAAGACGCACACCATCGCCAACCTGGTCTCGGCGCTGCTGGCCGAGGGGCAGCGAGTGCTGGTGACCAGCCAGAAGGCGCAGGCGTTGCGGGTGCTGCGCGACAAGCTCCCGGAGTCGCTGCGGCGGCTGTGCGTCTCGCTCACGGACACCGAGGGCATCGAGGCCTCCGACCTCGCGGCGAGCGTGAGCGCGCTCGCCGCGGAGAAGGCCGCCTACCATCCGGACGGCCAGGTCCGCCGGATCGACGAGGCCCGCGCTCGCCGCGACGCCGCGATCGCCCGCCGCGACGAGCTCGTGGCGGCCATTCAGGAGCTGCGCGCCGCCGAGGCCGTCGGCCACCCGGAGGGCGAGGTCGCCGCGGGCTGGTCGGGGACGCGCGGGACGATCGCCGCCCGGCTCCGCGGCGAGCGCGCCGAGCACGGCTGGCTCCCGCTCCCGGTCCCCCGCGGCCCCGCGGGCGAGCCGCCGCCCGCGCCGCTGACGGCCGACGAGGCCATCGAGCTCTGGGCGCTGCTGCGCGCCGGCACCGGGACGGCGCCGGGTGACGGGACGGAGGCCGGCAGCCGGCGCCCGGGCACGCCAGGCGCCGGCGCCCCAGGGGAGTTCACCGAGCCGGGCGGCGACGCGTTGGACGACGACATCGGCCTCGGCCCGGTGTCCCTGCCCGGCGTCCAGGCCGTCGAACGGCTGCTGGAGCGGGAGCGGGCCGCGGCGGCCGAGGCGGGCACCGCCTCCAGGGCCGCGTCCGGGTCGGCCCTCGGCGAGGTGGCCGCCGCGCTCGGCGTGCTCGACGCGGTCGGTCTCGACCGGCTCACCGCCGCTGTCGAGGCGGTCACCCGGGCGCTGGAGGAGGCGCGCCGGACCGCCCGGCGCGCGCCCTGGATTCCGCGCGCGCTCGACGACGCCCTCGCCGGCCGCGACGGCGCCGTGTGGGGGAAGGTCACCTCGGCGGCGCCGGCGCTCGCCGAGGCGACCGAGGCGCTCGGGACGCTCGGCCTGCACGCCGTCACGCTGCCGGCCGCCGCGGTCCTGGCACCGGCGGGCATCGGCGACCCCCTGGCGACGCCGGCGGCGCGCATGCTCGCCGCCGGCGAGGCGTTGCGCGGGCATCTGGACCATGGCGGCAACCTGCGCCGGATGTTCCGCTCCCGGGTCCAGAAGGACGCGGCCGACCTGCTCGCCGAGTCCACGGTCGACGGTCGCGCGCCCACCACGCCCGAGCTGCTGGACCTCGTACTCGCCCGGCTGCGCGCCGAGGTCGCGATCGACGCCGCCGCCAGGGCCTGGGCGCTCGCGGGTGTGAACGTCGGCTTCGGGCCCGGTGACGCGCGCGGGCGCGGCGAGACGGCCGGCTCACCCACCGAAGCCGGCGCTGGGGGCCTTCCCGGGCGGCCCGCGGGCCAGGGCGCGGCCGGTGGCTCGGCTGGCCCCACTGGCCCGGCTGGCGAGATCGTGGCTCCCGAGATTCGGCTCGCCCGGCTCACCGAGGCCCAGGACGCGCTGGGCGCCGTCGTCGCCGTCCTCACGGCCCGCGACCAGGTCCACTCCCTGCTCGCGTCGCTGGGTGCCGAGACTGGCGTGCACCTGGCCGGTCCCGGCCTCGGCAGCGGCCTGGTCGACCTGGGATCAGCCGACGCCTTGCGGGCGCTGGCCGGGGCGCTGGCACTCGCCCGGCTGCGGCTGGCCGCGGCCGGTGCCCGGGCGGAGATCGAGCGGCCGCGGGCCGAGGTCGAGGCCGCGGCGGACGGGAGCGGGTTCCCCGCCGAGCTGCGCCGGCTCGCGGGCGCGCTCGCGGCCCGCGATCTCGCCGGCTACCGCCTGGCGCGCGACGGGCTGCTGGCCGCGGTCGGCGCCCGGCGCGCGGCCGCCCGCCGCGAGGTCCTGCTCCGGCGGCTGACGGGCGCCCACCCGGCGCTGGCGGAACTGCTGCTCGCCCAGGCGGCCACCGGCACGGCCGGCCCGCGCGGCGCCCCCGTGCCCGCGGGCGACGACGAATGGCGTTGTCGGCTCGCGCGGTTCGAGGCCGCCTGGTCCTGGGGGCTGGCCGCCGGCTGGTTCGCGGCCTCCCGGACTGGCCAAGCCGATCAGGGAGGAACCCCGGGCGGGAGCGCCGCCAGGCGTGGCCCGGCGGGCGATGCCGGCCGGGCGTCCACCGCCGCCGCGCCTGACCTCGACGCCCAGCTCGACGCCGCCGAGGACGCGGTCGCCGCCACCACCGCCGAGCTCGCCGGCGCCAAGGCCTGGCGGCACTGCCTGGAGCGGATGGGCACCCGCGAGTCGGCCGCCCTGCGCGCGTACGCGGACGCGGTCGCCGCCGGCGGCCGGTTCGCCGGCCGGCACGCCGACCGCTACCGGCAGGCCGCCAGGGAGGCGATGGCGATCGCCCAGACGGCCGTGCCCGCCTGGGTCATGCCGATCGCCGAGGTGCTCGCCACGATCCCGGCTGTCCGCGACAGCTTCGACGTGGTGATCGTGGACGAGGGAAGCCAGGCCGGCCTGGACAGCCTGTTCCTCCTGTGGCTCGCGCCACGGGTGATCATCGTCGGCGACGACCGGCAGTGCGCCCCGGCGGCCGCGCCGGGCGACCTGGCGCACGCCGGTCTCACCGGCGCCGGCGGGGAGGGCCCCGCCACCGCCGACGACGATGGCCTGGACCCGATGTTCCGTCGCCTGGACGCCCTGCTGCCCGACCTGCCCGGTTGGCTGCGTGTCTCGTTCACCCCCCGGTCGAGCCTGTTCAGCCTGCTGCGGACCAGGTTCGGCGAGGTCATCCGCCTGCGCGAGCATTTCCGCTGCATGCCGGAGATCATCGAATGGTCGTCGGCGATGTTCTACCGGGACGCGCCGCTGGTCCCGCTGCGCCAGTTCGGCGCCGACCGGCTGCCCCCGTTGCGCGCCCGCTATGTGCCGCACGCCTACACGACCGGCGCGGGCGCCGCGCTGCGCAACCCGGCGGAGGCGGAGGCGCTGGTCTCCCAGGTGCTGAGCTGCGCGGCCGACCCCCGTTACGACGGGGCCTCGTTCGGCGTCGTCGTCCTGCAGGGCACCGGGCAGGCGGACCTCGTCCGCTCGCTGCTCGCCGCCCGGATGTCGGCCGCCGAGCAGCAGCGCCGCCGGCTGCGGGTCGGCACGCCCCCGGACTTCCAGGGCGACGAGCGCGACGTGGTGTTCCTGTCGATGGTGGTCACGCCGGACACGGCGACCCCGGCGCTGAGGCGGCAGGAGTACCAGCGGCGGTTCAACGTCGCGGCCTCGCGCGCCCGCGACCAGATGTGGCTGTTCCACTCCGTCGGCCTGGAGGACCTGCGGCCCGACGACCTGCGGCACAGCCACCTCGGCTACGTGCTGGCCCGTAGCCGCGCCCAGGAGGTCGACGCCGTCGAGCCGCCGCGGCCCGACCAGGTGTCCCCGGACATCCCGCATCCCCGCTTCGACTCGCTGTTCGAGCAGCGGGTCTTCCGCGAGCTCACCGCCGCGGGCTACCACGTGCTGCCGCAGGTCGAGGTGAACGGCCGGCGCATCGACCTGGTCGTCGCGGGCGGGCGGGCACGGCTCGCGGTCGAGTGCGACGGCGACGAGGTCGGCACGCCGGCCCAGGTCGCCCACGACTTCGCCCGGGAGCGCCAGCTGCGCCGCGCCGGCTGGCCGTTCTGGCGCGTCCGCCAGTCCGACTTCGAGAGTGACCCGGCGGCGGCGCTCGCCAGTCTGTGGCCGCGCCTGTCCGCCGCCGGCATCGGCCCGGCCGGCGGCCGGTCGGGAACGCCCGCGACGGGCCCCATCGGACGTGTGGCGACCGGGCCGGCCGGTGCCGAGCACGCGCCCGGCGCGCCCGCGCTCCGGGAGGCGGCGGGCGCCGCCGTCGACGAGACGAGGGACGGCGCGGACAGGTCGTCAAGCCCAGGCGGGACCGACCGGACAGCGGCCGTCCGCGCCGAGCCGGACGAGCTCGCCCGCCGGTGGTCCCCGATCACGCTGTCCGAGCTCGACGGCCTGGACGACGGCCCGGCCTAGGACGAGCCGGGAGCCGGTCAGCGGCCGGCGGTGGATGGGCTGTCGGGAGCCGGGCGGCCGGATGCCTTGCGGGCGCCGCGCGACGCCGGGTCGCGACCCGGCTGCCGGGCTCCGGCCGCGCGGGCCTCGTCGTGATCGTGTGACCTCTGGCCGGGTGGCGAGAGCGGGCGGGGCGAGGCGGTGACCTCCTGCCCGACCGGAACCGCCGGCAGGTCGTCGGTGTCGGTGTCGGTGTCCTCAGGCTCGGTCTGGTCGTTCGGGCTCGCGTTGGCGGGTTCCGAGCCGRCACCGCCGCCCCGGGGCCCGCGGGCGCCATGCCCGTCGACCGGCTGCCCATCGACCGCGGCGTGTCCATCAACCATGAGCCCATCGATCGTGTGTCCGCCGGCCGGTTGTCCGCCGGCCGTGGGCGTCCCCTGACCGTCGCCGTCCGCACCGTCGCCGTCCGCCTCCGCGAGGCTGGCATCGGCGGCCAGCGGGCGGCCGGTTCCCGGGCCCGTGGACGGGCGGCCACGGCCGCCGCCGTGACGACTGATGGTGTCGCGGGAGCCGCTGTCCGGGATCTCACCGTCGATCGTCGCGTCCAGCTCGATCCCGTCGTCGTCCTCGCTCGTGACCAGTCTGCCGAGCGCGGCGCGCGGCAGCCGCGGCCTGGGCGGCGTCTCGCTGAAGTCGGCCCGCCGCAGGCGGCAGTAGGCGGTGTGCACGCCGTTGACGACCTGGCTGATCCCGAAGTCCGCCGCCGCCGTCAGGTAGGCGAGCGCGGCCGCGCGCTCCAGTCCCAGCCGGCTGGAAAGGAACAGCACCGCCGAACGAGCGGCCCGCCGGACCGCCTCGGTGACGTCGACGTCCAGCCCCAGCGCCAGCCAGTTGGTCTCGGTCTCGACGAACGGCTCCCGCAGCGTCCCGAGCGCCGCCCGCGCGGCCGGCTCGCGCAGAGCGGTGAGCCGGAACGTCGCCCGCAGCGGTCCCTCCAGCGCGGTAAGCCCGATCTTGCCGTCTCCCGCCGCGTAGTGCGGGTCACCGACGGAGAAAAGCGCTCCGGGCACCTGCACCGGCAGATAGAGCTTGGCGCCGATCCCCAGCTCGCGGCAGTCCAGCGCGCCGCCGTGCAGTCCGACCGATGTGGACGGCACGGTGACCGCCCCGCCGTCGCCGTCCGTGCCGGACTCGGCGCCGGTATCCACGGCGACCGCCATGATTCCCATGAACGGCGTGAGCGGGAAGCGCACCCGCGCGCCGCCGGCCGTCGACGCGTCGAGCGCGCCGAAGAGCTTGCCGCGCCGCCGCTCGACCGCGCAGAAGCTGCTGACGGTCCGAAACCCGTGCCAGTGCCGGGAGTCGGCGTCGTCGTCCGGCGGCGGCCCCTCGGGAAACTCGCCGGCGAGCAGGCCCTGCCCGTGACGGTTGGAGATGAGGCCGTAGCGGGCCCTGGGCAGGAGCGAGACGACCTCGACCCGCAGCACGTCGCCGGGCTCGGCGCCGCGCACGTACACGGGGCCGGTGACGATGTGCGGGCCGTCGACGCCGAAGCGGTGGGGCATCCCGGACGCCGCGATCGCCCTGGCGTCCTCGAGGACCTCGGCCGTGGTGACGCCGTGCCGGCCGAAGAACGCGTCAGGGTCGCGGCCCTGGTCCTCCAGGATGCCCTCCTGGCTGACCGTGTCGACGGTGACGGTCGCGCCCGTGTCGACGGTCAGCACCGGCCTGGTGCGCGCCGTCGGCAGCTCCCCCCAATGGACCGTCTCCGGGGTGGACGGCAGGTAGTGCTTGCCCTCGACCTTTCCCTTCCCTGGCTGCAGTGCCACCGGCGCCCTACCGTCGCCTGGTCCCGGCCCGCCCGCCGGCGTCCGGCGGGGCGCCGGGCACCGGCCCGGGGTGCGTCCGCGGCCTCGGCCTCGAGGCATGCGCGGCCGGCACCGCCGGGCGATACGGGCGGCAGGGGATGACGAGCGGCACGGCCGTCAGAGTCCCAGCGGGATGTGACGGTCAGATGTCGGCGATGTTGCCATCGACGCATCCGTCGTGACCTTGCTGGCCGAACGCCGGGGTGCCGCCCGGACGGAACATCGGGAGCCGCCGGCCGCCGGCCGCCGGCCGCCGGCCGCCGGGAGGCCGACCGCGCGGCTGGCCGGGCCCGCGCGCGCCGGGCCGCTCGACCGCGCCGATAGCGGCCCGGGCACCGCGACGGCGTTTCACGACCGGATTCAGCCGCACCGGTCGATGCATTTCGCTCGGGTATCGCGCGGGAAGAAACGCCAGGAAAACAATGTCCCATGCCGCGAAAAACGGCGCTGTTCGTCATCCCCGGCAGGGACCGCTCTCACGCGCCGCCAAGCGGACGGCCCCCGCCATGAGCGTGTGGTCCGCGCACCCGTGGGCGACGTTTTCCCAAGGAACGCCGTATTCGGCGCGAGCGACGTACACGATCGGCGCATGACCGTCGGCGAGCCACGAGACTAGAGTGCCGGGCGTGCGCCCCTCCCCAGCCGTCCACTTCCGATGACGGGCGTCGTGGCCGATCTCGGCGAGTTCGGCCTGATCAGGGCGATCACCGCCCGGTTCCCCGGCGGCGGCGAGCTGTTGATCGGCCCGGGTGACGACGCAGCGCTGCTCGCCGCGCCGGACGGCCGAGTCGTGGCGACCACCGACCTGCTGCTCGAGGGCCGGCATTTCCGGCGCGACTACTCGTCCGGGTACGACGTCGGCCGCAAGGCGGCGGCGCAGAACCTCAGCGACGTGGTCGCGATGGGAGCCCGGCCGACGGGCCTGCTGCTCGGCCTGGCCGCGCCGGGCGACCTCCCGGTCGCCTGGGTGCTGCGGCTCGCCGACGGGCTGCGTGACGAGTGTGCCGAGGTCGGCGCCGTCATCGCCGGCGGCGACGTGAGCTCAGCGGACCGCGTGATCCTGGCCATCACCGCGCTGGGCGACCTGGGCGGTGCCGAACCCGTCCGGCGATCCGGGGCTCGCCCAGGTGACCGGGTCGTGCTCGCCGGGCGCCTGGGCTGGGCGCAGGCCGGCCTGGAACTGCTGGGCGTGGGCGCCGATGGCCCCACCGGGCTGCTCGACGCCCACCGCCGTCCCGAGCCGCCCTACGCCGCCGGCCGGGCGCTGGCGGCCGCGGGGGCGAGCGCGATGTGCGACGTCAGCGACGGCCTGCTGGCCGATGTCGGCCACATCGCCACCGCGTCGGGCGTCCGCGTCGAGCTGCGTTCGGCCGCCTTCGACATCGCCGAGCCGCTGCGCGCGGCCGCCGAGCGCCTCGCGGCCGACCCGCTGCGCTGGGTCCTCACCGGCGGCGACGACAACGCCTTCGTCGCCTGCCTCCCGCCGAGCTGCGCGCCGCCGGCCGGCACGCGCCTGATCGGCGAAATCACCGAGGGCTCAGGGGTCCTCGTCGACGGCACGCCGTACGAGGGCGCGCAGGGCTGGGACCACTACCGACACCCCTAAAAGCAAGATCGCGCCCCGACTGGGACGCGATCTTGAAGAAAAGCACCGGCCCGCCAGGTCGCCTCACGGGGCAAGGTCGCACGTGGCGACAATTTTTAGGTCCGGGGGCCATGATGCGGACCGGTACAGCCATGCTAACGACGCAGGCCACGGGACTGTTCCCAACGCCGGACGACGGGCCGCGAGCGCGTCCCGCCCGCTCCCTCGAACGCCACCAGCGCGAGCCCGCGCGGATCGAGGCCACATTCGGCGGAGGCCACCCGCGACACCCAGGTCATCTCGTCGCCGTCGCTCGCCGTCGATGGCGAGCGACGACGACCGCCCCCGCCGGCCGGCCGGCGGGGAGAGAGGCGGATGGAGGGGCCTGATGCCGGGAAACTCACATCGGCCGCACTCCGCAACCGATGGGTAGTCGGTCAATCACGGTGGGCAACAGCGAGCGCTCTCGGCGGGCGGTACAGCCGGAACGCCGCGGCACTGATGCCGCGACGGATGCCTCAGGGCAGTCCCGCGACCACGCCTCGCCACCGTCCGTCGCCCCGCCAGCGGGCGCCGCCAGCGCCAACGGCGTCGTACTCATTTGCCGCAATGGGTCGCGCCAGGGACCTTCGGCCCGGCGAGTAGCCTAGACAGGCGGTAGCGGAAGGGCCTTTCGAAGACCCCTTTCGACAGAAGTGAAGTCTCCACCTGGATAGAGGCGATTGGCCCCGTGACAGCACCGACGGTACCCGCGTCAGGCCCTGACTTCGGAACCAACGAGTGGCTGGTGTTCGAGATCTACCAGCAGTACCTCGCGGATCCGGACAGCGTGTCACCCGAATGGCGTGAGTTCCTCTCCGACTATCACCCGAGCGCACCCACCGCGACCGACAACACGGATCCGGAGAGCGCTCGCGCGGTCGTCGCCACCACGCCAGCCGAGCCACAGAGCCCCGCCGCCCAGGCGCCCGCGGCCCCGGCCGCCGCCACGCCGCCCGCGCCCGCCCCGGTCGCGGCCCCCGCCGCCCCGCCGGCGCCCGTGGCGCCCCCGGCCCCCGCGCCCGCCGCGAAGACGGCGCCGGCGCCCAGCACGCCGCGGGCCGCCCCCACGAGCCCCTCCGGTTCCGCCGATCGGGCAGGAGCAGGAGCTCAGACGACGCTGCGGGGCGCCGCGGCGCGGGTCGTCACCAACATGGAGACGTCGCTGCACGTGCCGACGGCGACCTCGGTGCGCGTCGTGCCGGCCAAGTTGATGATCGACAACAGGATCGTCATCAACCGCCATCTGGCCCGCTCCCGCGGCGGCAAGATCTCCTTCACCCATCTCATCGGCTTCGCGATGGTGAAGGCGCTCGTCGACTTCCCCGAGATGAACAACTCCTTCGCGGTGGTCGACGGCAAGCCGGCGCTGGTCACGCCGGCGCACGTCAACCTGGGCCTCGCCATCGACCTGGTCACCTCGAAGGGCCGTCAGCTCGTCGTCGCCGCGGTCAAGGAGGCCGAGGCGATGGACTTCGCCCAGTTCTGGGCCGCGTACGAGGACATCGTGCGCCGCGCCCGGGCGGGCAAGCTCACCACCGACGACTTCACCGGCGTCACGATCAGCCTGACGAACCCGGGCGGTCTCGGCACCGTGCACTCGGTGCCGCGCCTGATGGAGGGCCAGGGCACGATCATCGGCGTCGGCTCGATGGAGTACCCGGCCGAGTTCGCCGGCGCGTCCACCGAGACGCTCGCCCGCATGGCCATCTCCAAGGTGACCACGCTGACCAGCACGTACGACCACCGGATCATCCAGGGCGCCCAGTCGGGCGAGTACCTGCGCCGGGTCCACCAGCTGCTGCTCGGCGAGGACGAGTTCTACGACGAGATCTTCCGCTCCCTGCGGGTCCCGTACGAGCCGGTCCGCTGGGTCACCGACATCCCGACCAGCCACGAGGGCGACCTCGACCACAGCGCCCGGGTGCAGGAGCTGATCCACGCCTACCGCGTGCGCGGMCACCTGATGGCGGACACGAACCCGCTCGAGTTCACCATCCGCAGCCACCCGGACCTGGACATCCGCAGCCACGGCCTGTCGCTGTGGGACCTCGACCGGGAGTTCCCGGTCGCCGGGTTCGCCGGCCACCGGACGATGACGCTGCGCGACGTGCTCGGGGTGCTGCGCGACTCGTACTGCCGCCGGGTCGGCATCGAGTACATGCACATCCAGGAGCCGGACGAGCGCCAGTGGATCCAGGCCCGGGTCGAGCGCTCCGCGGAGCGGCCGGACCCGGCCGAGCAGCTGCACGTGCTCGAGCGGCTCGGCGCCGCGGAGGCGTTCGAGTCCTTCCTACAGACCAAGTACGTCGGCCAGCGCCGGTTCTCGCTGGAGGGCGCCGAGTCGGCGATCCCGCTGCTCGACGAGGTCCTGTCGCGGGCGGCGAGCACGGGCATGGACGAGGTCGTCATCGGCATGGCGCACCGCGGCCGGCTGAACGTGCTGGCGAACATCGTCGGCAAGTCCTACCGGCAGATCTTCGCCGAGTTCGAGGGCCACCTCGACCCGCGGACCGCGCACGGCTCCGGCGACGTGAAGTACCACCTGGGCGCCGAGGGCGTCTACAGCGGCCCGGACGGCAGGAAGGTGCCGGTCTCCGTGGTCGCAAACCCGTCGCACCTGGAGGCGGTCGACCCGGTCCTCGAGGGCGTCGCGCGCGCCAAGCAGGACATCCTGGACAAGGGGCCGGAGGGCTTCACCGTCCTGCCCGTGCTGATCCATGGCGACGCGGCGTTCGCCGGCCAGGGYGTGGTCGCCGAGACGCTGAACCTCTCGCAGCTGCGCGGCTACCGCACCGGCGGGACCGTGCACCTGGTCATCAACAACCAGGTCGGCTTCACCACCTCGCCGACCTCGGGCCGCTCGTCGGTGTACGCCACCGACGTCGCCCGGATGGTGCAGGCGCCGATCTTCCACGTCAACGGCGACGACCCGGAGGCCTGCGTCCGGGTGGCGACGCTGGCGTTCGCCTACCGGCAGGCGTTCCACAAGGACGTCGTGATCGACATGATCTGCTACCGGCGGCGCGGTCACAACGAGATGGACGAGCCGTCGTTCACCCAGCCGCTGATGTACGACGAGATCGCGGCGAAGCGCTCCGTGCGCAAGCTCTACACCGAGGCGCTCATCGGCCGCGGGGACATCACCCGCGACCAGGCCGAGGAGGCGATGAAGAGCTACCGCCTGGAGCTCGAGAAGGCGTTCGCCGAGACCCGCGACGCCACCGGCGACCGGCCGACCCCCCAGCCCCGCATCGTCACCACGGCGGAGGACGCGGCCGCCGCCGCGGCCGTCAGCACCGCGGTGCCGCTGGAGGTCGTCAAGCAGGTCATCGACACGCAGGTGAACCTGCCGGCCGACTTCGCCATCCACCCCCGGCTGCGCCCGCAGCTGGAGCGCCGCGCGCAGATGGTCGAGACCGGCGCGATCGACTGGGCGTGCGCCGAGACGATCGCGCTGGGCAGCCTGCTGCTCGACGGCCGCTCGATCCGGCTCACCGGCCAGGACAGCCGGCGTGGCACCTTCGGCCAGCGCCACGCCGTGCTCGTCGACCGCTTCACCGGCGAGGACCACACCCCGCTGCGCACCCTGCGCCGCTCCGACGGCGGCCCGGTCGGCACGTACTACGTCCACGACTCGCTGCTGTCCGAGTACGCGGCGATGGGCTTCGAGTACGGCTACTCGGTCGCGCGCCTCGACATGCTCGTCCTCTGGGAGGCGCAGTTCGGCGACTTCGCCAACGGCGCCCAGTCGATCATCGACGAGTTCCTGTCGGCCGGCGAGGCCAAGTGGGGCCAGCGCACCGCGCTGACGCTCCTGCTGCCGCACGGCTACGAGGGCCAGGGTCCGGACCACTCGTCCGCCCACATCGAGCGGTTCCTGTCCCTGTGCGCCGACGAGAACATGACCGTGGCGTATCCCTCGTCGGCCGCGAGCTACTTCCACCTGCTGCGCCGCCAGACGCTCTCGCCGGTGCGCCGCCCGCTGGTGGTGTTCACGCCGAAGTCGATGCTGCGGCTGAAGGCCGCGGCGTCGACCGTGCAGGAGCTGACCTCGGGCTCGTGGCGGCCGGTGATCGACGACGCGACGGTCACCGACCCGGCGGCCGTGCGCCGGGTGCTGCTGTCGGCCGGCAAGGTGCACTGGGACCTCGCCGACGCGCGGAACAAGCGGGACGACAAGGGCCAGTTCGCGCTGCTGCGGGTCGAGCAGCTCTACCCGACCCCGGGCGCGGAGGTCGCCGAGGCGCTGCGCCGTTACCCGAACGCKACCGACATCGTCTGGGTCCAGGAGGAGCCGGCGAACCAGGGCGCCTACCCGCACATGGGCCTGCACCTGCCGGAGTTCCTGCCGGCCGGCCTGCGGCTGCGCCGGGTCTCGCGCAAGGCCTCGGCCGCCCCCGCCTCGGGCTCGTCCAAGGTCCACGAGAAGGAGCAGCGCGCCCTCATCGAGGCCGCCTTCGCGACCTGAGGCGCGCGCTCACCGCCAACCCCGCCAGGCCGCGGCGGCCGTCGCGGCCTGGCGGGGTTGGCGGGGCCCGCTGGCAGAGCGTTCGTCGGCACGGGGTTTGCTGGCACAGAACCGGGCACCGCAGGGCGAGGCGGCCAGGCCGCCCAGAGGTGCCTCGGCGGGCAGGGGACGGCTGGGGCGGGAGCCCAGGCCAGGCCGAGGGAAGCGAGCGGGCGATGTACTTCACCGACCGGGGGATCGAGGAGCTGACGCAGCGGCGCGGCGAGGAGACCGTCACCCTCGAGTGGCTCGCCGACGCCCTGCGTCTCTTCGTCGACGAGCACCCCGAGCACGAGGCCGCCATCGAGACCCTCGCCACCTGGCTCGCCCGCCCGGACGACGATCCCGACCTCTAGGACGCGGTCGCGTCGGCCGGTCGCGTCGGCTGGGGCTCAGACGGTGAGGACGAGCTTGCCGAAGATCTCGCCCTGGGCGATGCGCTCGAAGGAGGCACGGGCGTCGGCCAGCGGGCGGGCGTCGTCGATCAGGGGCCGCACGCCCGTACGGTCGAGGAAGCCGACGAGGGCGGCCAGTTCGTCGCGGGTACCCATGGTCGAGCCGACGACGTTGAGCTGCAGGAAGAAGACCCGGTTCAGCTCGGCGGGCGGGTTCGGGCCGCTGGTCGCGCCGGAGCAGACGACCGTGCCGCCCGGGCGCAGGGATTTCAGCGAGTGGCTCCACGTGGCCGCGCCGACGGTCTCGATGACCGCGTCGACCCGGGCCGGCAGCCGGGCACCCGACTCGACCGCGGCGTCGGCACCGAGGTCCAGCGCCCGCTTGCGCTTGGTCTCGTCACGGGAGGTGACGAAGACGGTGTGGCCGGCGGCTTTGGCGAGCAGCAGCGCCGCGGTGGCGACGCCGCCGCCCGCGCCCTGGATCAGCAACGTGCCACCGCCGTCGGCCGGCAGCCCCGACTTGGTGAAGACCATCCGGTAGGCCGTGAGCCACGCCGTGGGCAGGCAGGCGGYTTCCGCCCAGGACAGCGACGCCGGCTTGGGCACGAGGTTGCGGGTGGGCACGGCGACCCACTCGGCCAGCGTGCCGGGGTGCACCTCGGAGAGCAGCGACCGCTTCGGGTCCAGGGTCTCGTCACCGCCGCCGGCCGCGGGATCACCGATCACCGCGTGGACKATGACCTCGGTGCCGTCGGCCGTCACGCCCGCGCCGTCACAGCCCAGGATCATCGGCAGGCGCTCGGCCGGCAGGCCGACGCCGCGCAGGCTGAACAGGTCGTGGTGGTTGAGAGCGGCGGCCCGAATCGAGACGGTCGCCCAGCCGTCCGGCACGGCCGGCTCCGGCTGCTCTCCCAYGGTCAGACCGGCCAGCGGGTCGGATGGGTTGATCGTCGTTGCGGCAGCGGCAAGCACGGACAAACCGTAGGTCGCCTCGGCGGGCGACGCCACCGGAAGTCCGGGTCAACGGGACAACCGGTGTCCGGTACCGGCCGATGGGGGGAGGCTGAGTCGCGGCCTGTCCCCGGATGTGCTGGACTCGTCATCATGGCGGCTCTTGAACCGACGTGGCCCCCGACCGGTCCCGTGGACGCGGGCCTCCCGACAGCCCGGCCGTCCATGCCCCCGGCCCGCGCGGCACACCCGTCGCCGGCCGAGCCCGCCGCGGCGTCGCCGGCCGCCGCGCGGCCGCAGACCGCGGCGCCGGCCGCGGCGTCCGAGCCCGCGGCGTCGCCTGGACGGGGACGGTCGGCGCGCGGGCCGCGCTGGCGCCGTCGCCGGCCGGTGCTTGACCCGGAGCCGCCGACGCTGACGTTCACCGACGACGGTCGCCCGGTGATCACCGTGACCCAGACCGACTTCGTCGCCTGCTCCTACAAGAGCTGCGGGACGTTGCGCCCCATCGACGAGGTCACCGCGAAGGCTCCCTGCCCAGGCTGTGGCAGGCGTTAGGCGGGGCGCCGAGCGCCCCGCCCAACGCGCGCCTCCGTCTTTCGCCCGGCTTGTCGCCGGGCGACGCCCACGGTTTGACGCCGACGGTTATCGCCGGGCGACGCCGTCCGCCTTGGCCGCGGCCGCGACCGCGGCGGCGACCGCCGGGGCGACCCGGGTGTCGAACGGGCTCGGGATGATGTGGTCCGGCGCGAGCTCGTCGGCGATGACGTCGGCGAGCGCGCGGGCCGCCGCCAGCTTCATGCCCTCGGTGACCCGGCTGGCCCGCACGTCCAGCGCGCCCCGGAAGACGCCCGGGAACGCGAGCACGTTGTTGATCTGGTTCGGGAAGTCGCTGCGCCCGGTGGCGACGATGCTGGCGTACTTCTGGGCGACCTCCGGCCGGACCTCCGGGTCGGGGTTGGCCATCGCGAAGATGATCGCGCCCGGAGCCATGGTCGCGACCGCCTCCTCGGGAACGGTTCCCGAGGACAGGCCGATGAAGACGTCCGCCCCGGCCAGCGCCTCATTGATCGAGCCGGTCAGCCCGCTCCTGTTCGTGACCGCCGCGATGTCCGCCTTGACCGACGTGAGGTCGCCCCGGTCCGCGTAGATGATCCCCTTGCGGTCGCCGACCGCGATGTCGCCGATGCCGGCGGCCAGGATGATGCGGGTCACCGCGATGCCGGAGGCGCCCGCGCCGGACACGACCACCCGCAGGTCGGAGAGCTGCCGGCCGGTCAGCCGGGCGGCGTTCTCCAGCGCCGCGAGCGCGACGATGGCGGTGCCGTGCTGGTCGTCGTGGAAGACCGGGATGTCGAGACGCTCCTGCAGACGCCGTTCGATCTCGAAGCAGCGGGGCGCGGAGATGTCCTCGAGGTTGATCCCGCCGAAGCTCGGCGCCATCCGGGCCACCGTGTCGATGATCTCCTCGGTGTCCTTGGTGTCCAGGCAGATCGGCACCGAGTCGACACCCGCGAAGTGCTTGAACAGGGCCGCCTTGCCCTCCATGACGGGCATGGCGGCCGCCGGGCCGATGTCACCGAGGCCGAGGACGGCGGTGCCGTCGGTGACCACGGCGACCAGGTTGCCGCGCCAGGTGTAGTCCTCGGCGAGAGCCGGCGTCTCCTCGATCGCCAGGCACACCCGGGCGACACCGGGGGTGTAGGCGAGCGAGAGGTCGTCCCTGTTGGCCAGCGGCGACGTCACTTCGAGCGCGATCTTCCCGCCGCGGTGCAGCGCGAACACCGGGTCGTCGTCGGACACCCGCGGACTCACGGGAACGGGCATGACGCCCGCGACGGCACTGGAGGACTGGTCGAGGATCTGATGGTCTGCGGTCGCTGTCACGGAAGTGCTCCTGGGTACGGGCGGCCCGGCTGCCTGCGTACGGCCCGGGGTCGTCGAGGGGCTGTTGTCTGCGGAGGTCCGGGGGTCGCCCATCGTGAGAGGTGATGCCGGGCACAGCCCGGCGTCCGGGGCCGGCGGACCGTCCCCGTGGGCGGAGCTCTCAGCCGCGAGGAGATGACCTGAGCGGCTCACCCGCCAGTCTGCCGTGCGGACCAGCGAGAACCTCGGCGGCAGGCGGGTAGGCCGGCGGGGGTGCTCCCAGGGGTCGCCCGGGGCACCTTCAAATATTGCACGTCAGCGCCGGTATGCGGCGGGCGGTCGGTCAGATGCAATCGTTCGACTACACATGACGATCACACTCGCGACATCTGGCTGAAATGTCTTGCAACGTTCCAGAAGCATCCATGTAGCACTACTGTCACGTAACCACGCTTGGGTGGAGGCCCAGGACGTGCGCCGCCGTTGTCGCCTGCCCACCCGAATACGGACATACGGAACGGGCGATCGAACCCGCCAGATCGCTTCGCGATCCGGTGGGAACCCGGCCCGCACGTCGTGACGGGGGTGCATCCAGCGCCAACCAGCCAGCCAGGCGATCCGCTGGCCGGGCAGCCGATGAGCATGTGCTCACCTGCCCGCGAGCGACCGCCAGCCTGGGCCAGGGCGGTGGGGCCGTCCGCCCTGGGAACTGGCTGGAACTGGAGAGGATAGGCATGCGCCTTCGAACACACCGGATCATGGGCGGCGGCGTGGGCCGCCGGGCCATGCGCCGGGCGGTCGCCGCGACGGYGGTGGCTGGCCTGGTCGCCGTCCTCGCCGCCTGCGGCGGTGGCGACGACTCGTCGGACGGTGGCGACACGACGGCGGCGCCCTCCGCCAACCCCTCCGTCGCGGCCACGCTGCCCGCCAAGTACGCGGGCGGCACCCTCAAGGTGGCCGCGGACGCGTCCTACGCGCCCAACGAGTTCTTCGACACGGACGGCAAGACCGTCATCGGCATGGACGTCGACCTGATCAAGGCACTCGGCTCGGCGCTCGGCGTCAAGGTCGAGGTCGAGAACGCCGGCTTCGACGACATCATCCCGGGGCTCGCCGCCGGCAAGTACGACATCGGCGTCTCGTCGTTCACCGACACCAAGGAGCGCGAGCAGGTCGTCGACTTCGTCACGTACTACTCGGCGGGCACCTCGTTCTTCACCAGCGCCGCCAAGCCGGCCACCCTGACCGGGCTGGACGACCTCTGCGGTCTGACCGTCGCGGTCGAGACGGGCACCACCCAGGCCGCCGACGCCGCCGACCAGGACACGAAGTGCAAGAGCGCGGGCAAGCCGGCCGTGACCGTCCAGGCCTACCCGGACCAGAACCAGGCGAACCTGGCGCTGACCGCCGGCCGGGCGCAGGTGTCGATGGCCGACTCGCCGGTCGCCGACTACCAGGTGAAGCTGTCCGAGGGCAAGCTCAAGCTGGTCGGAAAGCCCTACGGCACGGCTCCGTACGGCATCGCGGTGCCGAAGAACTCGGGCCTCACCGAGCCGCTGGTGGCGGCGCTGAAGGCGGTCATCGCCGACGGCTCCTACCAGAAGACGCTGGAGAAGTGGGGCGTGCAGGAGGGCGCCATCACGGACCCGAAGATCAATGGCGCTGTCAGCTGACAAGGCGCCAGGCGGCGAGCCGGGGGCGCAGGCCCCCGGCTCGCCGGTCGCCCCGGTGACCGGGGCGGCCGGAGCCGACGCGCCGCCGGCCGATGTGATCAAGGCGGTTCCGGTCCGCCACCCGGGACGCTGGGTGGGGGTCGCCGCCCTCGCCCTCCTCGCCGCGATGCTGGTGCACGCCCTCGTCACCAACAAGGCGTTCCACTGGGACCTGGTCCGGGAGTACCTGTTCTCCGAGCAGATCCTGCGCGGCCTGTGGGCGACGCTCTTCCTGACGCTCTACGCGATGGCCATCGGCGTGGTCGGCGGGGTACTGCTCGCCATCCTGCGGCTCTCGCCGAACCCCGTCCTGCGCTCGGCGTCCTGGCTGTACACCTGGTTCTTCCGCGGCACGCCGGTGATGATCCAGATCCTGTTCTGGGCGTCGATCGGCGCGCTCTACCCGAGGCTGTCGATCGGCGTCCCGTTCGGCCCCGAGTTCGCCTCCGCCGACTCGAACTCGCTCATCCCGCTGCTGGGCGCGGCCATCCTCGGCCTCGGGCTCAACGAGGCGGCGTACATGGCCGAGATCGTGCGGGCCGGCATCGGGGCCGTCGACACCGGCCAGGCCGAGGCCGCGCACGCGCTCGGCATGAACCAGGCGCAGACGATGCGCCGGATCGTGCTGCCCCAGGCGATGCGGGTGATCATCCCGCCGACCGGCAACGAGACCATCTCGATGCTCAAGACGACGTCGCTCGTCAGCGTCATCGCCTACACCGAGCTGCTCTACGCCGCCCAGATCATCTACAGCCGCAACTTCCAGACCATCCCGCTGCTGATGGTCGCCGCGATCTGGTACCTGGCGGTCACGTCGGTACTCAGCGTCGGCCAGTACTTCCTGGAACGGCACTACGACCCGGCCGGCCGTAACCGATTGGGGCCCGGTCGACCCATACGCCGCGAGGACAGCGGGGTGACCCTGTGACCAGCGAGACACCAACCGCGGCGGGGAACGGCACCCCGATGRTGCTCGCCGAGAGCATCCGCCGCTCCTTCGGGCACAACGAGGTCCTTCGCGGGATCAACCTGCGGGTCGAGCCGGGTGAAGTGCTCTGCCTGATCGGGCCCTCAGGCTCGGGCAAGACGACCATGCTGCGTTGCATCAACCACCTGGAGAAGATCGACTCGGGTCGGCTGTGGGTGGACGGCGACCTGGTCGGCTACCGGGAGCACAACGGCCGCCTGCACGAGCTGCGCCAGCGCGAGGTCTGCCGGCGTCGCGCCGACATCGGCATGGTCTTCCAACGCTTCAACCTGTTCGCTCACATGACGGCGCTGGAGAACATCATGGAGGCGCCTCTGCGGGTACGCCGGGAGAAGCGCTCCGAGGTCGAGCAGCGCGCCCGTGCCCTGCTGGACCGGGTCGGTCTCGGGAACCGGTGCGAGGCCTACCCGTCCCAGCTCTCCGGCGGGCAGCAGCAGCGGGTCGCGATCGCCAGGGCACTGGCGATGCGGCCCAAGCTGATGCTGTTCGACGAGCCCACCTCGGCCCTCGACCCGGAGCTCGTCGGCGAGGTGCTCGACATCATGCGGGGGCTCGCGGCGGACGGCATGACGATGATCGCCGTCACCCACGAGATGGGCTTCGCCCGTGAGGCGGCCGACACCGTCGTCTTCATGGACGGCGGCGTCGTCGTCGAAAGCGGCCCGCCCGGCCAGGTACTGGTCAACCCCCAGCACGAGCGAACGAAGTCCTTCCTGTCGAAGGTGCTGTGACCAACAGCATTGGGGACCAACAGCATTGGGCTGGTGACGTTCCAGCGGCAAGCAACCGAGCTGGCGCGGAGGCGCGCCTGCGCGGAGGCCCGGCCCCGGAGCGAAGCGAACGGGGTTGGGCCGCAGCGCAGGTCGCCGGAGCGCACGTGAGCGCAGGAGGACACGGCGCGGAGGTCCCTTGGGAGCGAAGCGAGTAAGGGGCCGTAGCGCCGCGCCCGCACGGAGCGAACCAGCAACAACCTTCCCGCCCGACCCGGGCTGACCCCAGCCCCGACCCGAGACGTGTCCCGCGGCGAACCAGGGACATGGCGCTTTTGGGGGGCGGGCGGGGCACCCTGGATCGCCATGGAATGCACACCGTTTTGACCTAAACGCGGGAATCTGACCGGTTCCGGCGCGGGTCGTGGGTCGGTGCCGGRCCTACGGAGACACACCACGGCGGAATCGGCGGGGAGACTGCGTACGGACCGCCGGCCGACCCGGTACGGTCCGCAGGCGTGGATGTCACCGAACTGTCCGTACCGGACGCGTGGGTCTTCACCCCCCGCCAGCACACCGACAGCCGCGGCACCTTCCTCGAATGGTTCCGCGTCGACGCGCTGGAGAAGGCCGTCGGCCACCCGCTCCGGCTCGCTCAGGCCAACCAGAGCGTCAGCAGGGCGGGGACGCTGCGCGGCGTGCACTACGCGGATGTGCCGCCCAGCCAGGCGAAGTACGTCACATGCGTGTCCGGGCGGGTGCTGGACTGCGTGGTGGACATCCGTTCCGGCTCGCCGACGTTCGGCCGATGGGACGCGGTCGTCCTCGACGACGTGGACCGCAAGGGGCTCTACCTGTCCGAAGGCCTGGGGCACGCGTTCATCGCGCTCACCGACGGCGCGCAGGTCTCCTACCTGTGCTCCACCTCATACAGCCCGGGACGCGAGCATGGCGTGCACCCGCTGGACCCTGATCTTGCTCTGCCCTGGCCGGCCGACCTGACCCCGCTGCTGTCCGACAAGGACGCCGTCGCGCCGTCCCTGAAGGAGGCGGACGCAGCCGGGCTGCTGCCCCGGTACGCCGACTGCCTGGCCTTCTACGCCGAGTTGCGGAACCAGGCCGGCCGGGGCCAGTAGCGCAGCACCACCCGGCCGAGCACGTCGGCGGTGTCGATCATGCCGAAGGCGGCGCTGTCGGTGCCTACGCCCACGTTGTCCGAGCGCAGCCACCAGCCGCCGTCCTGGTCGCCGAAGGCGACGCGTTTCACGCCGAGCCCGCGGCCCGCGGGCAGGCGGGCGACGACCACGTCACCGGGCCGGGGCGCGCGACCCCACCAGACCAGGCAGGCGTCGCCGTCACGCAGTGTCGGCGCCATCGACGCGCCGCGAACGGAGACCGCCCCCACGAGAACCGAAGGCCGCACAAGGGTAGGTTGCCAGAAGGTGGGGACACGGGCCGCCGCCCCCCGTACGACGCCACCGCGGCGGACGGGTAGACGGTCTGTCTCGCGCCGAGGCGCCGCCCGTGCCCCCGACGACAGACAAACGTGCGAGGAAGGACGGCGGCATGAGCCTGCTGCACCCCACCACCCGGGTGAGCGCGCACTGCGACCTGCCCTGCGGCGTCTACGACCCGGCGCAGGCCCGGATCGAGGCCCAGTCGGTCAAGGCGATCCAGGAGAAGTACCAGGGGAACGAGGACCCGGTGTTCCGCTCCCGGGCGCTGTCCATCAAGGAGGAGCGCGCCGACCTCGTCAAGCACCACCTGTGGGTGCTGTGGACCGACTACTTCAAGCCAAACCACCTGGAGAAGTACCCGCAGCTGCATGACCTGTTCTGGCAGGCCACCAAGGCCGCCGGCGCCGCCGGCGCGAAGGCCTCGGTTGACCCGGCCGACGGCCAGAAGCTGCTCGACAAGATCGACGAGATCGCGAAGATCTTCTGGGAGACCAAGGCCGCGGCCTGATCCAGGGGCGCGATCATGTCGCCGGCCTCCGGTCATCCGACCGGAGGCCGGCGACGCCTGTTTGGGGCGAGCTCCCGGAAGTGGAGGCAGGTCAGTGATTCGTTCGGCCGAGCCGGGTGACGTGCCGGTCGTGCTGGAGCTGGTGCGGGCGCTCGCGGCGTACGAGCGGGAGCCGGACGCGGTGGAGATGACCGAGCCCGACCTCACCGGGGCGCTCTTCGGGGACCCGCCAGCGGCGGCGGCACTCGTGGCCACGGCGGACGGCGCGGCGCCCACCAATGGTGAGGCGCCGGTGGTGGGGTTCGCGATCTACCACGAGACCTTCTCGACCTGGACGGGCCGCACGGGGACGTTCCTCGTCGACCTGTTCGTCGCGCCGGAACACCGTCGCGCCGGCCATGGCCGGGCCCTGCTCGTCGCGCTGGCGGCCCTCGCGCGCGGCCGCGGCCACCGGCGGCTGGAGTGGGACGTCCTGGACTGGAACACCTCCGCGCACGACTTCTATCGATCGCTCGGCGCCGCTCCCCAGCAGGGCTGGACGACCTGGCGGCTCGACGCCGACGCCCTCGCCGCTCTCGCCGGGGGCGCGTAGCCCCGGAGCCGGGGAACACCCCCGGACCTGGACGCCTTTTATGAACGGGGTCCGGAATCACCCGGCGCGTTCACCACCCGGGCTGGCAAGATGGCAAACATTTCTGATCACCCGACCTGCGCCACCGGGGCGACGCTGGGTACCGTGGGGACAGCGAGCGGCACGGAGTCGGGTATCAGGCGCGGCCGTGGTGGTCTGGCGCGCGGCGCTGCGCGCCCGGCTGGTCCCGGTTGGTGCCCTCGGGCCCACGACAGGCCCGAGAACCGCTCCCGGGGGCTCCCGCCGTTCGGATGGGGGCGACCTTGGTGCGGGGCACTCGTGGGCCTTCGGTGGCGTGTGTGGGGAGGCGGCATGCTGGATATGCCACCGATGACCGCCATGACCCGGGGCCAGCCTGGCACGGCTGTGGGTTGGCCGGGCGGTGGCCGGCAGCCGAGCGCCGGATGCCCGCCGCGACGGGCCGGCACCGAGGCCGGATGATGTAGGCGGGCGGTTCTACCGGGAGCCTTGACGCAACCGGACAACACAACCACCACCAGCGGCGAGGCCCGCCGTTGGAACAACGTAGTCACTGGGGGTAGAACGTGGATCCGACGCCTTCGGCCGGCGGCACGGTGAGCTCCGGCGGTGTCCACGGCGGCGGGCTGCGCGATGTCGTGCAGCTCACCCTCCCGGCCGCGAGCGCGTACCTGACGGTCCTGCGCACCGCGACGGCCTCCCTCGCCGCCCGGCTGGACTTCACCCTCGACGACATCGAGGACCTGCGGATCGCCGTCGACGAGGCCTCCGCGCTGCTCCTGGTCTCCGCGGTGCCCGGCTCGGCGCTGGAGTGCGTGTTCGCGCTCTCGCCGGGCGTGATGCGGGTCACGGTGTCGGTGGACAGCCTCGACGGCGAGCCGCCGTCGAAGGACACCTTCGCCTGGACCGTTCTGGACGCGCTCGCCGGTGAGGTGTCCAGCTCGACCGGCCCCGGCCAGCGAGTGACCATCGAACTGGCGAAACGACAGGGTGCCCGTGCCGACCTCGGCGAGCCGCCGGCCGGTCACGTGCGCAGCCGCAGCGCCGAATCGACCGAGCTTGGCCAGGGTGCGAAGCTCGGTGCCGTGGGAACGTCATGACGTCGCCAGGGCGTACCCCGACCACCCCGCGCGACCGGGTGCCGGCCCTGAGCCAGCGCGCCGGCGGGCCGGACGAGACGCTCGCCGATTCGCCCGAGTCCGCCAGCGCGCGGCGGCCGGGACCCGAGCCGCCGCCGGCCCGCGACGACGCCGAGGCGGCCACGCTGGCGAGCCAGACGCCGTCCAGGAACGGCGAGGACGACCTCAAGCCCGAGGATGCCGTGACCAACATCGGAACCGAGCGGCCTGGCGTGGACGAGCCCAAGGCCGAGACGCCCGAAGCCCCGGAGCAGGAGGAGCACGCGGCGCCGGAACGGACCAGCTCCCCCGACCGGGCGCACGCGCGTGTGTTGTTCGCCCGGCTGGCCGAGCTGCCCGAAGGCGACAGCGAGCGGTCACAGATCCGTGACCAGCTGGTCCGGATGCACCTGCCGCTCGTCGAGTACCTCGCCCGCCGGTTCCGCAACCGCGGCGAGCCGCTGGACGACCTCGTCCAGGTCGCCACCATCGGCCTGATCAAGTCGGTCGACCGGTTCGACCCGGAGCGCGGCGTCGAGTTCTCGACCTACGCGACGCCGACCATCGTCGGCGAGATCAAGCGGCATTTCCGGGACAAGGGCTGGGCGATCCGGGTTCCGCGGCGGCTGCAGGAGCTCAAGCTGTCGCTGACGAAGGCGACCTCGGAGCTGTCCCAGAAGCTCGGCCGGTCGCCGACGGTCGCCGAGATCGCCGCCCACCTCGAGATGAGCGAGGAGGAGGTCCTCGAGGGACTCGAGTCGGCCAACGCGTACTCGGCCGTCTCGCTCGACGCGCCCGACTCCGGCGACGACGAGTCACCGGCCGTCGCGGACACGCTCGGCGTCCAGGACGAGTCGCTCGAGGGCGTCGAGTACCGCGAGTCGCTCAAGCCGCTGCTGGAGAAGCTTCCCCCGCGGGAGAAGCGCATCCTGCTGCTGCGCTTCTTCGGGAACATGACCCAGTCCCAGATCGCCACGGAGCTGGGGATCTCCCAGATGCACGTCTCACGCCTGCTCGCGCGCACCCTGGCCCAGCTGCGCCGCGGTCTGCTCGAGGACGGTTAGGGCTGGTAGGGCCAGCGCGGCCGGACGCTCCGCGCCCACCGCGCCGGCCTGTCTTCAGTGCCCCGCGTGTTCAGGTTCCGGGGTCGTTGTCGGACGGGCGGTGCAGGCCCGTGGCCGCCAGCGCGGCGATGACCGCCACGGCGACGACCAGCAGTGGGATGCCGTAGGCGTAGAGACCGTTCTGGATCATCGCGGCGCCGACCGGCACGCACAGCAGCTGGATGACGATGACCGGGGACTTCGTCGCGGCGCGGTTGACCACGAGCGTGCGGGCGAGTACCAGCACCACGAGTCCGCACCCGAGCGACAGCACACCGCCGAACTCGGCGCGAGCAAGGTCGTCAATGCCGTTCCCGAAGCCCCGAATCACCTGAAAAGCGCCCAGGCCCACAAGCAGCAGGCCCTCCGCCGCCACCAGCGCCGCCGCTACCGTCAGCGCGCGTGGAGCCGCCATCAGCGCGGTCGTTGTCTCGCGTGCCCAGGCTCCCGGTCGAGCACCCGGCGTCTCGCCACGTCCCATGGCGTTGACCTTACGGCGCCACCCCCAGGCCGATTCCGCTCACATGCCCCGCGGTCGGCCCGCACGGCGTGAGGCCCGCATGGCGTGAGATCAGGGCAGAACGACGGTTCTGCCGCTCCATTGCCATCAGGTGACGCAGACGCGTCTTTCCAGCAACAGCAGGCTCTGCTTCACGCCTTGGCGACATTCTGACACTTGACTGTCATTGTGAGACATTCCGCATGCCGGCGCCGGAAAGCCGCACGGTACTACCGTGGTGGGTATGCGAGGGCTCCTGGTCGTCAATCCCGCCGCGACGACGACCACGGAACGGGTCCGCGACGTCCTCGTCACGGCCCTGTCCGCCGATGTCGCCGTCGAGACCGTCGTCACCAAGGGGCGCGGGCACGCGGCCGAGCTCGGTCGGCGCGCGTCCGAGACCGGGATCGACGTGGTCATCGCCCTCGGTGGCGACGGCACGGTGAACGAGGTCGTCAACGGCCTCCTCCACGCCGGGCCGAGGCCGGACGCGCCGGCGCTCGCCGTGGTGCCCGGCGGCAGCACCAACGTGTTCGCCAGAGCGCTCGGCTACTCCGCGTCCCCCGTCGAGGCGACCGGTGAGCTGCTGGCCAACCTGCGCGACGGCAAAAGCCGCCTGGTCGGCCTCGGCCACGCCCGCTGGGCCGACGAGGCGCGCTGGTTCACGTTCTGCGCGGGAATGGGGCTGGACGCCGAGGTCGTCGGCAGGGTCGAGCGCAAGCGCTCAGGCGGACGGCCGAACAGCGCCGGGCTGTTCCTTCGCAGCGCGCTGGCCCGGTACAGCCGCGGCTTCGGCCACGACCGGGTAGCGGTCAACCTCGAGCTCGAGAAGGGGCCGGAGACACCCAGGTCCGCCGCGGAGAGCCAGGACGACGCCGACGAGAGCGTGGCCACGCCGGACCGCGAGGTGACGGTCGCCATCGTCTGCAACGCGCTGCCGTGGACCTATCTGGGCAGCATGCCGCTTCGCGCCTGCCCAGAGGCGTCGTTCGACACCGGCCTGGACCTGCTGGGGCTGCGCAAGGCGCGGCTGTCGAGCCTGCTGCGCACCACCGGGCAGATGCTCGCCGGCGACCGTGGCCCCCACGGCCGCAACGTCGTCCTGGAACACGACCTGACCAGGATCCGAATGACCGCGACACCCACCGCCCCGTTCCAGATGGACGGCGAGTACCTCGGCGAGCACGCCGAGGTCGAGCTCACCGCCCACCCCCACGCCCTGCGCGTGATCGCGGCTGTATAGCTGGTTCGCTCCGTCCGGGCGCGGCGCGAACCGATGTCACAGCGGCGGGGCGGCGCGCAGGGCGCGGACGACGCCGGCCGGGTCGTCGCAGATGATGCCGTCGACGCCCGCGTCGCGCAGGCGCAGCGCCGCCCGTTCGTTGGTCACGGTCCAGGTGACCAGCCGGATCCCAGCAGCGCGGGCACGCTCGGCCGCGTCGGCGGCGGCGAGCACAGCCGAGGTGTGGGCATGCAGTTCCGCGTGCCCGGCGGAGCGCACGTAGGACAGGCCGCCGCTCACCGACATCCTCGGCATGGTCAGGAACGCGGTGCGCACGGCCACGCCGCTGCCTCGTACCTGCTCGATCGCGAACCAGTCGAACGACGACACGGTCACCCCGGCATCAGGCCCGGTCAGGCCGCGGGCGCGCAGCAGGTCGACCAGCGCCTGCGCGGATCGCTCGCGGGGAGCGTCGAAATCCGGCTGGCCGGGCTGGTTCTTGATCTCTATGACGATCCGCCCCCGGCCGTTCCAGGCGTCCAGCACGTCGTGCAGCGTCGGTATGCCCCTGGCCGCGAGATCGGCGGTGGGCCGACGGATCACCGCCCGGCCTCCGAGCCGGGGCAGCCGCGCGTCGTGGACACAGACGAGGTCACCGTCGGCGGTGCGCCGGATGTCGACCTCGATCCCGTCCGCCCCGGCCGTTAACGCCGCGTCGACCGCCGCGGCCGTATTCTCGGGCCCGGGGCTCCGGCTGCCGCGATGCCCCAGTACCTCCATGCGGCCTCCCCAGCGATCCGCCACCAGACCATGTCCCGCAGCCATCCTGCACCGGACGCGCCGTTTCTGCTCAGTGGGCGGATCGGTGGAGACCRCCACATCTCGCCACCGCGCCCGCCCGAACGGCCCTGACCGCCCGGCCCGACGCGGGCACCGCACGGAATGTGAGCGCGGGGCGGGAGATGCGCCGGCGCGGCCCGACGAGGCCCGGTCGGGGCGCGGAGGCCACCTCGTCGCCGAGGTCCGGAGCGACTGGCGGGAATGCCTAGTTGGCATGGTGGATCGGCGGGTGACAGGGCATGRCCTGGACGGACTATCCGGACAACACCACGCTGATGGAGCCAACTGCCCATGGCCACCAGGCATCCAGGCGGCCCGGACTAGTCATCCGGAGCGCAGCCGACTGTGGTCCGTCCGTGTCCTTAACGGACAAGTGCAGGCCAGAGATGGTGTGAACGCGGTTGCAGGTTCTTGCGCCCCTGCCGGTTCCGGTGGGAGGGTGGCGAATGTCCGAGGTGGATGGACCACATACACCAGGGCGCACTGCTGCACGCAGTTGACTAGACGACACCTGGTCGCGACGGGAACGGGGCTCGCCGCGCAGTCACGTCTCGTGACGCAACCCCAGGAGTCAGTTGAGCGTCTCTTGTGCTGAGTCGCCCGCTACGACAGAGGGAGTAGGACGCATGGACTGGCGCCACAGAGCGCTCTGCCGTGACGAGGACCCCGAGCTTTTCTTCCCAATCGGGACCACCGGGCCTGCCGAGCGCCAGATCGAAGAAGCCAAAGCTGTCTGCCGACGGTGTGCTGTGACCTCCGACTGCCTGAACTGGGCGCTGGAGACCGGCCAGGACGCTGGTGTCTGGGGCGGTCTGAGCGAGGACGAACGGCGTGCCCTGAAGCGCCAGGTGCTGCGGGTCCGCACCGCCTGACCGGCGGCGGTGTCTCCGGCCAAGGACCGGCGATCGGTCCGCTGGCCAACGGGAACGCGCACCAGCTGTGCCTGAGGGGTCATCCCTCCCTGTGAGTTCGAGCGACGCTCGAAGCACGGGTCCGTAGGCCAGCAGCCAACAACGCCAGTACCTGGCCATATATCGCAGGAATCGCTGGCCGACGCGACGCGTGGCTCAGCGATAGTTGCATCCGTGCCCAAGTCACGGAGCGTGCCCAACCGGTGCGTCTCCGACCACGGCACTCTCGGCCGTTCTGTCCTTATGGCCGCCGCCTCCGGCTGGCGCGCCATGGACGGAACGGCCGATGCTGTTTTTGGGGCCTGGACGGCCCAAAAACTGGAGGGCCCTGGTCCGGGGCTGGCGGATGCTTCCGGCCTGGCGCTCGTCAGGGTCGGTGCGATGGTCGCGTTCCGTGGAGCGGCCTGGACGGCCACGGTTTCGGCTGTGGCCGAGGCGGGCTGGCCGGGGGCTGGAGGGGGCTCGGGGGCCCGAAAGTGGGGTGCTGGCTCAACGGACATGGAGCGGGACGCAGCGTGAGCGCTCGATGGGCGCTCACTGAAGGCACACTCCACGAGCGGGGTGATACCCGCCTTCCAACGCCCCAAACACTCAACCTGAAGAAAGTGGGATCGAGAGCAACGCCTCGGTCCCCCGCTCGGCACCCGCCTGCAGACGGATGGTGCCCTGCATCTCCCCGAGCACGAGCTGACGGACGATCTGCAGGCCAAGACGTGGCGAATGCTCCAGCTGGAAGTCGTCCGGCAGGCCGGCGCCGTCGTCGGCGACCACGACATCGAGCCGGCTGGCCGTGGACCGCACCCGGATCTCGATCGAGCCCGCCGATCCGTCGAACGCATGTTCGACAGCATTCTGCAAAAGCTCGGAGAGAACAAGGGCCAGCGGCGTGGCGAGCGCCCCCGAGAGCATGCCGAACGAGCCGACCCGCTTTGTCGTCGCCCGCGTCCCGGTGGTCGCGAGGTCGACCGTGACGGACGTGATCTGATCGGCGATCTCGTCGAACGGGACCGACTCTCCCAACGTCTGCGAGAGCGTCTCGTGCACCAGCGCGATCGACGTCACCCGGCGGACCGACTCCCGCAGCGCGTCCCTGGCCTCGTCGACCTTCGTCCGGCGCATCTGCAGCCGCAGCAGCGCCGCCACCGTCTGCAGGTTGTTCTTCACCCGGTGGTGGATCTCCCGGATGGTGGCGTCCTTGCTCAGCAGCTGCGCCTCCCGGCGGCGCAGCTCGGAGACGTCGCGCACCAGGACCAGGACCTCCCTGGTCTGCCCGGGGAACAAGGGAATCGCGCGCAGCAGCACCACAGTGCTACCGACCGCGAGCTCCACTTCCACGGGCCGGCGCCGGCCGATCGCGTGCCACACCGCCGGGGTGGTGGCCGGCAGGTTGAGCGCCCGGTGCACCGAACGCAGGTCCTCACCCGTGACGTTGCCGGTGTAGCCGAGCCGGCGGTAGGCGGACAGCGCGTTCGGGCTCGCGAAGATGACCTTGCCGGCGCCGTCGAGGCGGACCATCCCGTCGCCCACCCGCGGCGCTTCCGGGAGCTCGGCGGAGCTGCCCCGGAACGGGAACAGCCCCTCGGCGACCATCAGCGCCAGGTTGTTGGCGCACTGCAGGTACGCGGACTCCAGCGCGCTCGGGGTGCGGGTGGTCGCCAGGTTGGTGTCCCGGGCCAGCACGGCGATCACCCGGTTGCCATGCCGGACCGGGATGGCCTCGGTGCGCACCGGTACGCCGCCGTCCCACTCGGGCTCGCCCTCCCGGGCGATCCGGTGCTCCCGCCACGCGTTGCGTACCACCCAGCGATTGATGACGACGCTGCCGACCTCGTCGTTGTGATACGCGGTCGGGCCAGTGGTCGGGCGCACCTGGGCGACGACGAGGAACTCCGTGTGCCCGCCCTTGTTCGCCGCCCGCTGGCTCGAGGTACGGCTGGGAACCAGCAGGAGCAGGTCCGCGAAGGAGAGGTCGGCCAGCAACGCCCAGTCGGCGACGAGCGCGTGTAGCTGATCGATGTCGTCGTCGTTCAGGTCGGTGCTCGCGCGCAGCATGTCGGCGAGGGTTCCCACGGCAGGCAGACTGCCAGAAGAAGCCGCCTCCTGAACAATCTCGGTGCCCCGAGAGTCCCAGTCCGCCCCCGCCTGGTGCCCACGCGTGCGGCCCRCCCAGGCTCACAGCGCGTCTGGGGCGGTACCTGCCAGGGGAACCGGCGCCTCCGGGCCAAACAGCACCAACCGCGTGGCCCACGCGTGGCCCCGGTCCGCGACCAGCGCTTCACATTGGGCAGCCGTACAAGCGCGCCKGGCGATTCCTGGCTCACAGCGCCAAGGGTCGTGGCCAGAACGCCGTCATACAGTCGCGACGTGACCGTGGACCAGCGACTTTCCGCCCCGCCCGCGCCACTCGCCTGGTTGGACGCGAACGCGCGGGCCCGACGCGAGGCCGGGCTCCGACGGTCGGTACGGCCCCGGCCCGCGCTGGACGACCAGGTACGCGTCGACCTGGCTGGCAACGACTACCTGGGCCTGTCCCGCCACCCGGCCGTGATCGAGGCCGGTGTCGAGGCACTGCGGACCTGGGGCGCGGGTTCCACCGGCAGCAGGCTGGTGACCGGGTCGACCGCGCTGCACGCCGAGCTGGAGGACGCGCTCGCCGCGCACACCGGGTTCGCGGCGGCCCTGGTCTTCGCCTCCGGATACGCCGCGAACCTCGGCGCCATCACCGCGCTCGTCGGGGCGGGTGACCTGATCGTCTCCGACGAGCGAAACCACGCCTCGATCGTCGACGCCTGCCGGCTGTCCCGCGCCGACGTGGCGATCGCGGGGCACCTGGACGTCGCCGCCGTCGACGACGCCCTGACGCACCGGCGGTACCGCCGGGCCCTCGTCGTCACCGACTCGGTCTTCTCCGCCGACGGCGACCTCGCCCCGCTGGCCGAGCTGCACCAGGTCGCCCGCCGGCACGGCGCGGTGCTGCTGCTGGACGAGGCGCACGCCCTCGGCGTCGTCGGCCCCGGCGGGCGGGGCGCGGCCGCCGCCACCGGCCTCGCCGGTGAGCCGGACGTCATCGCCACCGTCACCATGTCCAAGTCCCTGGGCAGCCAGGGCGGCGCCGTGCTCGGGCCGGTCGAGGTACGCGACCACCTCATCGACACGTCCCGGACCTTCATCTTCGACACCGGCCTCGCGCCCGCGGCGGCCGGTGCCGCGCTGGGTGCCCTGCGGCTCCTGGTGGCCGACCCCGCCCTGGCCACCAGGAGCCGGGCCAGGGCGATGGAGCTGGCCCGGCTCGCCGGCGCGCCGGCGCCCGCCGCGGCGGTGGTCTCCGTCGTGCTCGGCGCGCCCGAGCGGGCGGTCGCGGCCGCCGCGGCCTGCCGGGAGCGAGGCGTGGCCGTCGGCTGTTTCCGTCCTCCGACGGTGCCACCGGGGACGAGCCGGCTGCGGCTGTCCGCGCGCGCCGACCTCACCGACGACGACGTGGCCCTGTTCGCGAGCGCGCTCGCCGAGGCGCTGCGCTCCGCCGACGGCGCGGTCCGGACGGCGACGGCGACGGCGACGGCGACGGCGACGGCGACGGCGACATGAGCATCCTCGTCGTCACAGGTACGGGTACGGAGGTCGGCAAGACCGTCGTCACGGCGGCGGTGGCGGCGTTGGCGCACGGCCGGGGCGCACCGGTGACGGTGGTCAAGGCGGCGCAGACCGGCGTCGGGCCGGGCGAGCTCGGCGACGCCGACCTGATCCGCGACCTGACGGGCGTCGGCGAGGTGCACGAGCTCGCCCGCTACCCGGAGCCGCTCGCCCCGGCGACCGCGGCCCGGCGCGCGGGGCTTCCCCCCCTCGACCTGGTCGCCACGGCTGACATGCTGACCAGGCTGGCGGCCGACCACCGGCTCGTGCTCGTGGAAGGCGCGGGCGGGCTGCTGGTCCGTTACGACGACGACGGCCGTACGCTCGCCGACCTGGCCCGGCTGCTCCGGGCGCCGGTGCTCGTGGTCACCAGGGCGGCGCTGGGCACCCTGAACGACACCGCGCTGACGCTGGAGGCGCTGGCGCACCGCGGCCTGGAACCGGCCGGTGTGGTCATAGGCAGCTGGCCGACCAGCCCCGGCCTCGCCGAACGGGCCAACCTCGCCGATCTGGAGACGGTCGCCGGCCGGCCGCTCGCCGGTGTGGTCCCCGCCGGAGCGGGCCTGCTCGACCGCGTGGGGTTCCGCGAGCTCGCCCGCCGGTCGCTGGCCCCGTCCCTCGGCGGCACCTTCGACTCCGCCGCCTTCCGCGCCAGCGTGCCAGATGCCACGTCCGTCAGCCGCGCGCCGCGGGCGGGCCGGGTTCGACAATGAGCGGGTCGGTAGGAACCAATACAACGACACAAGCTCGCCCAACGGCCCCCATGCTCGGTATGGGCCTCAACGCGCGCGAGACTTCGCCGTTGTCTCGTGCCCTTCGGCCATGGACTCGACGATGACGCCACTGTCCCCGATGCCGGTTTCGGCGGCTGGAGCGAACGAAGTGACCCCACCCGTGACCACCATCAGTCCGGTTGCCCTGCCGGCGGACGCCGCCGACCTGCTCGCCACCGCCCGCCAGCACGTCCTCCTCGAGGGCAGGGGCCTGGACGAGCGGCAGGTGCTGGCCGTGCTCGAGCTGCCCGACGAGGCGCTGCCGGAGCTGCTCGCGCTCGCGCACGAGGTGCGGATGCGCTGGTGCGGCCCCGAGGTCGAGGTGGAGGGCATCGTCAGCCTGAAGACGGGCGGCTGCCCGGAGGACTGCCACTTCTGCTCGCAGTCCGGCAAGTTCGACTCACCGGTCCGCTCCGCCTGGCTGGACGTGCCGAGCCTGGTAGAGGCCGCCAAGGCGACCGCGGCGACCGGCGCGACCGAGTTCTGCATCGTCGCGGCGGTACGCGGGCCGGACACCCGGCTGATGGCCCAGGTCCGCGAGGGCGTGGCGGCGATCCGCGCCGCCGTCGACATCAACGTCGCCTGCTCACTGGGGATGCTCACCCAGGAGCAGGTCGACGAGCTGGTCGCGATGGGCGTCCACCGTTACAACCACAACCTCGAGACGGCCCGCTCGCACTTCCCGAACGTCGTCACCACCCACAGCTGGGAAGAGCGGCTCGACACCTGCCAGATGGTGCGAACGGCGGGGATGGAACTGTGCTGCGGCGCGATTCTCGGCGTCGGCGAGAGCCTCGCGCAGCGCGCGGAGCTCGCCGCGCAGCTCGCGGCGCTGGAGCCGGACGAGGTGCCGCYGAACTTCCTCAACCCGCGGCCGGGCACGCCGTTCGGTGACCTGCCCGCGGTCGAGYCGCGCGAGGCGCTGCGCGCGATCGCGGCGTTCCGCCTGGCGATGCCACGCACGATCCTGCGCTACGCGGGCGGCCGGGAGATCACCCTCGGCGACCTGGCCGACAAGGGCATGCTCGGCGGGATCAACGCGGTCATCGTCGGCAACTACCTGACGACCCTCGGGCAGTCCCCCGACGTCGACCTGGCCATGCTCGACCGCCTGTCGATGCCGATCAAGTCGCTGCAGGCGACGTTGTAGGCGAGGCGGCGCTCCGGCGAAGCGAGCCCGAAGCACCGCACCGGCGTCCAGGCGACCGCGGAGGAACCAGACAGTGACGAGGAACGAGGACCAGGTGGCAGGCCCCCACGACGGCCCTTCGCCGTACGGGGCAGGAGCGGTTCAGGTCGCGTCGGTCGGCTACTGCGACCGGTGCGGCGAGCCGGCGGCGACGGGCTCCCATGACCGCTGCGCGGCGGCGCGCGCGTTGGAGCCACCCCGCTACTGCCCCACCTGCCGGCGCAGGCTGGTCGTCCAGGTCGTTCCCACCGGCTGGACGGCCCGCTGCGCCGAACACGGCGTCACCGCCAGCTGACGAGCGGCCGGGGCGGGGGTCCGACGAGGATCCCCGCCCCGGCCAGCCCGCGGCGCGCGCCGCCCATGCCTCACTCAGGCCGGGGTCGGCTCCACGATCGCGATGAGGTCGCCGTCCTGGACGACGTCGCCCTCGCGGACGGCGATCTCCGAGACCGTGCCGCCGTCCTCGCTGATGACGGGGATCTCCATCTTCATCGAGTCGAGGATCACCAGCGCGTCTCCGGCGGCGACAGGGTCTCCCACCCCCACGACGACCTTCCAGACGTTCGCCACCATCTCGGCGCGGACTTCCTCGGCCATGGTCATCCCTTCGAGGGGCACGGTGCGCGCCGAACGCGTCACCAGAGATCCGGCAGCTGACCGGGCCGCCCACATTCACCGGCCCTCCGGTCTATCCGCCAGCGTAGTCGGCTGGCGCCGCCAGACCGGTTCAGGCGTGGGATGTCTCGGAGCGCTTTCGCCAGACCGCCTCGCCGCGAGCCCGGCCGGCATGGCGAAGGTCGGGCGGGACCCCCACGGAAGCGGTGGAAGTGCGGCGGCTTGCAAACTACAGGTGTGTTCGTTCTTCTCGTCCTCGCCCTGCTGATCGGCCTGCTGGTCGCCCGACTGCGCGGAGGGACCCTCGAAGCCCTGGGACGCGTCCGGGTACGGCTCGGCTGGCTCGCCGGGGGTGTCGTCCTGGCGCTGGTCATCGCCGCGTTCGTGGACAGCGCCAGGACCGTGGGCTGGATCGCCGCCGCCGCGCTCGCCGCCGCCCTGACCGCGGCGAACCGGCGGGTGCCCGGGCTGTTCCTGCTGTTCTTCGGGCTCGCGCTGAACGCGGCGGTGATCGGCGCGAATCATGGCCAGATGCCGGTCTCGACGGCGGCGATCAGCTCGGCCGGAGTCGAGCGGGACGATGTGGCGTCCTCGCGGTACTACACGCTCGCGGACCACGACACGCGGCTGCGCGTGCTCGGCGACGTGGTCCCGTTTCCCTTCTGGGTGGCTCCGTCGGTGCTCAGCGCCGGGGACGTCCTGATCGTGTCCGGCGTGGCGCTGTTCGCGGGGCTCGCGCCCGTGCGGGCGAACCGGACGCTGCGCGCCCGGGGCGCCGAGCGCGCCCGCAAGCGCCGCCAGCGGCAGCGGGCCGCGGCGACGACCGATGAGGACGGCCCCGCCGACGACACGGACGCGGACGCGGACGCCCGGGAAGGCCTCGACGGCCCCCCTGCCGCCACTCGCCGGCCCCGTCGACCCGCGGCGGCCCTGCCCGCCGGGCGCCCGGCGGACGCCTCCTCCTCGGGAACGTCCACCGCCGCGTCCCTCACGAAGGAACCCGGCCGCCGGTCCGACCCGTGATCAGGCGGGTCCCCAGCCCGCCCGCCACCCCGACACCGGGCTACATTGGCGGACGCGAAGTGTTCGACCGGGGTCCCTGCCGGATCGGCTTCACCGATCCGGCGGGTCCGGGGCACACGGCGCCCGTCATCCGAGGCGGCGACAGGCAAGGAAAGGAGGTCGCGGCATGGCGAAGAAGAAGCGTAAGCGGCGCGCCCGCGCCAAGAGCAAGGCCAACCACGGCAAGCGCCCCAACGCCTGACAGAAACCCCATTGGCTCGCAGTGCGGGCCCTCATGGGGATTCCCACCGCCCGGCCGCCGAGCGCGCGCAGCGTCGCCCGACGGCCGGCCGGTTGGGGAGATGCGGAATATCTACGCGAGGGCGCCCAGCGCCCCTATTCGGCGCTCAGGTCGCTGGTCGCGTCGGCCTCGACCCGCGCGGCGCGCAGGCGGGCCAGCAGGTTGGCGCGCAGCGAGTCGGGGGCCCGGTCGCCGCCGCACTTGCGCGCCACCAGCAGCTTCACCTCGTGCTCGACGCCGAACTCACGCAGGCACGGCGAGCACTCGTCGAGGTGCGAGCGGATCAGGTTCTGCTGGGTCCCGTCGCACTCGCCGTCGAGGTAGAGGAAGACCGCGTCGAGAACCTTGCGGCAGTCGATGTCGTGTGGATGGCCGCAGCTCACGAGGCACCGCCCTCGTTTCCAGGGGAACCGGCGGGAACCAGCCCACGCTCCCTGGCGTACTGCTCCAGCGACTTACGCAGGCCACGCCGGCCTCGATGCAGCCGGGACATCACCGTGCCGATGGGCGTACCCATGATCTCGGCGATCTCCTTGTACGCGAAACCCTCCACGTCGGCCAGGTACACGGCCATCCTGAAGTCCTCGGGAAGCGCCTGGAGCGCTTCCTTGATGTCGCTGTCCGGCAGGTGGTCGAGCGCCTCCATCTCGGCGCTCTTCAGACCCGTGGACGTGTGCGACTCCGCCTCCGCGAGCTGCCAGTCCTCGACCTGCTCGGTCGGGCTCTGGAGCGGCTGGCGCTGGCGCTTCCGGTAGTTGTTGATGAAGGTGTTGGTCAGGATGCGGTACAGCCAGGCCTTGAGGTTCGTGCCCTCCTGGAACTGGTGGAAGGCAGCGAACGCCTTGACGAAGGTCTCCTGAACGAGATCCTCGGCATCCGCCGGGTTGCGCGTCATCCGCAGCGCGGCCGCGTACAGCTGGTCGAGGTAGGGAAGGGCGTCACGCTCGAATCGCGCGCCCCGCTCCTCGGTGGTCTCGTCGACCAGGATCACTCCCTCACCGCTCGGGTGGCCCGGGAGGCGGTCCTCCCCGGCCGACGTCGCGGGCCGCCGGGAAGCTGACTGAACGTCAACAACCTCGCTGGTCCGCCGGCCGCCCGCCGTCGTCGCCGTCGCGATGTCGCCGGCCCCCGACGGGTCTTCGTCCGTCGTGCCTTCTCCTGTCGGGACGTCGCCCTTCAGGGTCTCACGGCCCGCCACGTCTTCCCATCGCGTGATCGGCTGCGCCGAGCGGCTGTCACTGGTCTTCCGTGGGGACGATACCCCGCTCAGCGGAGGTACGCCCGTCCACGAACCGGCCCCGCGGGCCGCCCATGTGCCTGTACCGCCGATCATCGCCGCCGGGATGGCTGGCCGGCGCAGCTGGCTCTCAGACGTCATCTGACCTCCGTGACCTTGGCTTCCGTCTCAGCCAACCACCCGGCCGCCCTCGGGATTCCCCAGGTCCACCGGACCGGGATCTTGGGCGGCCCGCTCAAGATCCCGTTTGGGCGGCCGCACAGGACGGATCCCCGGCGGCGCCCCGCGAGACCAGTTCCTCCAAGCCGCCGACGGGCGAGGAGGGCACGTCCAGCCATCGCAGCAGCCAGGTCGCCCCGAGCACCGCGGCTTCCTCGATCACCTCCTCCGCGGCGCGACCATCCCGGACCCTGACCTTGAACGAGTGGTCGGCGCCGGCCACGACGACCACCTCGACGCCGCGGCGCGGATCGGGCTCCGGTCTGCCGAAGGCGTCTCGTTCTCCCTGGATGACGCGCACCGGCACGCCGGCGCCGGACAGCTCCCCCTGGCGTGAGGGACGGTCGCGAGCAGGGGCCCCCGGACTCTCGCGAAGCGATGGCCGACGGGAAGCAGGGGTCCCCGGCCGCTCGCGAAGCGATGGCCGGGGGGGCGGTGGGTTCAACGGGAACCCGAGAGCCAGCACAGCGCGGGCCCCGACCGCCGTCGCGGTCCGCACCGCGACCCGGGAACCCATGGACGCGCCCGCCAACGCGAGCCGGCGTGGCGTGCCGTCGGCGGGCGGCGTGCCTCCGGTCAGCTCCCCGGTCAGTGCCGCGACGGCTGCCATGAGCACGGCATCGAGACGCGCCGGTCGGTCGGGCGCCTTGCGGCCGGCGACCCGGTAGGGCATCTCCAGCCGGCCGACGGTGACGCCCGCGACGACGAGCAGTTCGCTCAGGCGTCGCAGCAGCGGCGTGTCGGTGCCGGATCCGGCGCCGTGCAACAGCACCACCACCGGTGTGCCAAGGGCGCCGCCGGCCGCGCCGCCGGCACTCGCGGCCAGCCGCTGGCCAGCATCGGGAACCACGAGCAGCCGTCCGCCGTCCACAGAAACAGTGGTTTGCGCGACGGCGGATGTGGCCATAGCGATCTGGGTGGCTGGACTCGCCAGCTGACCTCCCGGCAGACCCCCCGGATCGGCGAGGCCGAGCCGGGGGCGACCCTGGGATTCGCCGCTTTGGGAGCAACCTCGGGGCGCCGCGCCCTCGACGGTTCGAGTCATGAGATCAGGTTGTGCTGTGAGCCTCACCGGAGTCCTCCCGACGACATCACGGGCGGTCCTGCCACCCGTGCTGCGCGCCGCGGGAGGAACGATGACCGCAGACCCTCCGACGTTTGAGACTTCCAGCCCTGGTCTGTGACATGCCTCGCATCGYGGCCCTTCGAAGGGTAGGAATGGTTCATGCTTTCTGGTCCCGGCGCTGATCCTGAGCTTGGTGATCCGGAGTTTCGTCGCCCCGTCGCGCCCACTGTGGTCTGCGAGGCGCCCGCGGGCAGCGACGACCCCTACTGGTCGTTCTATGACGAGGTCGCCTCGGTCCAGTTGCGCGAGTGGCTGCCAGGCGCGCCGTCCCGGGTGCTCGACGTCTCCGGGCAGCGTGACCGGTTCGCCCGGCAGATGGTGGCGGCCGGCCACCAGGTCATCCGCGTCGTCGGTGACGCCGCACACGTCACGAGCCTCCCGGCGGACCTCATGGACCGCCGGCCTTCCAGATCGCCGGACTCCCAGCGAACCCCCCAGATGACGGACCTTCCCACGGGCCTTCCGGATCGATTTCCCCGATCCGGTGGGGACCCTGGCGCCGATCCGGCGGGAACCCTGGCGCTGGGCTGGGAGGAATCCTGGCGCCGATCCGGCGGTGGCGACGGGCTTCGCCCACCCGGCCGCGGCCCCGGCTCCGGCTCCGGCCGATCCGGTGGGGACCCCATGGACCTCGGGGGGTCCGGGGAGCGCACGCGTGACCAGGTGCCGTCTCTCGGCCGTGGCCGGCCGGCGCCCTCCCCACGGGCGATGACGAGGACACCGTCCGGCGCGCGCCGGACGGGCGAGCAGTCCCGCGGGGGTCCGCCCGGTGCGCTGCGCAGCGTGGTGGGCGACGCCCGCAGCCTCGACTGGTTCGCGCCGGCGTCGTTCGACGCGGTGCTGGCCGAGGGGCGGGCGCTGTCGTTCTGCCTGGCCACCGAGAGCACCCTGGAGGAGATCCACCGGCTGCTGCGGCCGGGCGGCCAGTTGCTGCTGTGCGTCGACTCGCTGCTGCTGGGCCTGGCCCGGCTGGCCGAGCAGCACCGCTGGGCCGAGCTCTCCGACGTGCCACGGGCCGACGTCGTCCTCGTCCCGGCGGAGGACGGCACGATCACCCGCTGCTTCTGGCCCGAGGAGCTCAAGGCCGTGCTGACGAGCGCCGGCCTGGAGGTCGACTGGGTCCGGCCGCGCACCGTGCTGTCCGTCGAGGCGGTGAAGCGGGCACTGTCCACGGACATGTCCTCGTTCCCCACCCTGGTCCGCACCGAGGTCGAACTCGCCGCGGAGCGCGAGGGCGAATCCATCGGTATTCACCTCATAGCCTCCGCGAGAAGACCGAGCTAGATCGCGGCCCGCGCCGGTTCGTCCGCGTTCAGGCGTCGGACGGACGTCGAACAGACAACGAACCCGCGGACCGGCCGGCGGACCAGCGCGGCGACGAGGGCATGCTAGAGGGCGTGACGACAGCGACACGCGTTCCGGCCGACCCCTGGCCAGCGCCGACCGCGAGCGGCCCCGTGCGGGCAGTGGTGCGGGTACCCGGCTCGAAGTCCGGGACGAACCGGGCCCTGATCCTGGCCGCCGCGGCGGACGGCGTCTCCCGGCTGCGCGGCGCGCTGCGCAGCCGGGACACCCTGCTGATGGCCGGCGCGCTGCGGGCGCTCGGCGTCGGGGTGGACGCGGAGCCCTCCCCCGGCGCCGCCACGGGCACCGAATGGGTGGTGCGCGGCGGCCTCGGCCGCGGTGACGGCGGCCCGGTGGCGGTGGACTGCGGCAACGCGGGGACCGTCGCGCGTTTCACTCCGGCGCTCGCCGCGCTGACCCGCGCCGACACGCGTTTCGACGGCGACCCCCAGATGCGCGCACGGCCCCTCACCCCATTGCTCGACGCGCTGCGCCATCTCGGCGCCGTCATCGACGGCGACGCGATGCCGTTCACCATCCACGGCCAGGGCCGCGTCCCCGGCGGCTCCGTGACGGTCGACGCCTCCGGCTCCAGCCAGCTGATCTCCGGCCTCCTGCTGGCCGCCCCCGGCTACGACCGGGGGGTCGAGGTCAGCCACGTCGGCGGCCGGCTGCCCTCCGGCCCGTACCTGGACATGACGGTCACCGACCTGCGCGCCGCCGGCGCGACGGTCGAGACCACACCGGCCTACGCCGGCCGCCCCCCGGTCTGGCGGGTGGCGCCCGGCCCGCTGCGCGCCCATGACCGGGCGATCGAACCGGACCTGAACAGCGCCGCCCCGTTCCTCGCCGCCGCGGTCGCGACCGGCGGCGACGTGCTGATCCCGGACTGGCCCGAGGTCACCACCCAGCCCGGCCGCATGCTGCCCGCCCTGCTGGAGCAGATGGGCGCCCGCGCCGAGCTGACGCCCATGGGCATGCGTGTGCGCGCGGGCGACGGCCTGCACGGGCTGGACGCCGACCTCGGCGACGTCGGTGAGGCGGCCCCCGTCCTCACCGCGCTCGCCGTGCTCGCCGACTCGCCGTCCCGGCTGCGCGGCATCGCCCACCTGCGGCTGCACGAGACCGACCGGCTCGCGGCGCTCGCCGACCAGCTCGGCCGGCTCGGCGCCGACATCACCGTCACCGAGGATGGCCTGGCCATCCGGCCGGTGCCGCTGCGGGGCGCCCGGCTCGACCCGCTCGCCGACCACCGGCTCGCCATGACCTACGCCGTGGTGGGTCTCGCGGTGCCCGGCGTGGCCGTCGACGACATCGCCACGACGGGCAAGACGGTGCCCGAGTTCCCGGCCATGTGGGCAGCGATGCTCACCGGCCCGTCCCTGGTCTCGGACGTCACTGACCAGCCCCTGGCCCCAGACAACTCTGGATGAGCGGCGCGCGACGAAGCGGGCGCGATCTCGACGAGGACGACGTCCGCACCCGCCCGGGGCGCGGCTCGCGGCCGCGTACCCGTGAGCGTCCCGAGCACGCCGACGCCGTGGACGCGGTCGTGGTCGCCGTCGACCGCGGCCGCTACAGCTGCCGGCGCACCCTGCCGGACGGCCGGGCCGACCCGGCCGGCACCCTGGTGGCCGCGATCCGAGGCGGGGACCTGCGCCGGGTGCCGGTCGTCGTCGGCGACCGGGTGGCGCTCGTCGGCGACGTGTCCGGCGATCCGGGCGCGCTCGCCCGGATCGTGCGCCGCGCCGAGCGCACCAGCGTGCTGCGGCGCACCGCCGACGACAGCGACCCGACCGAGCGGCCGATCGTCGCGAACGCCGACCAGCTCGTCATCGTGACGGCCCTCGCCGACCCACCCCCGCGCACCGGCCTGATCGACCGCTGCCTGGTCGCCGCCTACGACGGCGGCCTCGACCCGGTGCTCTGCCTGACCAAGGCGGACCTCGCGGACGACGAGACGCTGCGCGACCTGTACCGGCCGCTCGGCCTGACCATCGTCACCAGCCGCCCGGACGTCGACCCCGCCGGGCTGCGAGCGCTGATCACCAACCGGGTGAGCGTGCTGTTCGGTCACAGCGGCGTCGGGAAGTCCACCCTGGTCAACCGGCTCGTCCCGGACGCGGCCAGGGAGATCGGCGTGGTGAACGCGGTGACCGGCCGGGGCCGGCACACGTCGTCGGCCGCGGTGGCGCTGCCGGTTCCCGGCGGCGGCTGGGTGGTGGACACCCCGGGGGTGCGTTCGTTCGGGCTCGGGGCGATCAGCCTGGCCAGGGTGCTCGCCGCGTTCGCCGAACTGGCCGAAGCCGCCGCCCACTGCCCGCCCGGCTGCACCCACGCCGAAGGACTCGCCGACTGCGCCCTCGACGAGGCCGTCCGTACCGGCCACGCCGACCCCGCCCGCCTGACCAGCCTGCGCCGGCTGCTGGCCGCACGGGGCGGGTGAGAGCTGTCTCTCATTTTTGTGACGCGGCCGTCGATAGGTGAGACCCGTCTCATTTCAAGTGCTGCCTTCTGACCGGCTCGTCACGGTTGCGGGTGAGCCCGCCTCATTTCACGGCGTACTTTCTGGCCTGCTCATCGGCGTAACAGGCCGAGATCCGCCGCGTTTCAGGGTCTGACCGTCCGCGGGGTCCCGTAGATCGCCTCCGRCCACCGTTCAGAAGCACCCGGCTGATCCGTCTCGGCGCCAGTATTGGCGGCCTGTGGGGAAGGAGGACCGGCGGGAGCGGAACCGTAGGCTCTACAGCCGTGAAGCTGTCTGACCCGGCGGCGGCCGACTCCGCCACCAACTCCGGCTCGGCGACCGAGCCGGCCGCGGACGGCTGGCCCACGCCGGCCGACGACCTCGCCCTGGCGTTGAGCCTCGCGGACGCCGCCGACAAGATCACACTCGCTCGGTTCCTGGCGGTGGACCTGCGGGTGGAGTCAAAGCCGGACAACACCCCGGTGTCGGACGCGGACACCGCCGTCGAGTCGATGATCCGGGAGCGACTGGCGGTGGCCCGTCCGGACGACGCGGTACTCGGCGAGGAGGAGGGGCTGACAGGCGACGCCCAGCGGCGCTGGATCCTCGACCCGGTCGACGGCACCAAGAACTTCGTGCGGGGCGTTCCCGTCTGGGCGACGCTGCTCGGGCTCGAGGTGGACGGTGAGATGGTCGTCGGCGTCGCCAGCGCCCCGGCCATGGGCCGGCGGTGGTGGGCGGCCACCGGCGCCGGCGCGTTCACCCGCACCGCCACCGGCGACACCCGCGCCCTGCGGGTGTCCTCGGTGTCCCGGCTGGAGGACGCGTTCCTGTCGTTCGCCTCGTTGGAGGGCTGGACCGAGCGCGGGCGCCTCGACGAGCTGCTCCACCTCGCCGGCCAGGTCTGGCGGACCAGGGCGTACGGCGACTTCTGGTCGCACCTGATGGTGGCCGAGGGCGCGATCGACGTCGCGCCCGAACCGGTCGTCTCGCTGTGGGACCTCGCCGCGCTGCAGGTCATCGTCGAGGAGGCCGGCGGCCGGTTCACCGACCTGCGCGGCCGGCGCGGCGCCGGGCACGGCACCGTGCTCTCGACGAACGGCCACCTGCACGAGGCGGCGCTGGCCTCCTTCGTGACGAGCGGCTCCGCGCGCTGATCGGCGGGGCGGTCGCGGACGGCCCGCTCGCCCGCTGGCGGGCAGGTGCCCGGCGCTGCGCGAGGGCCCCGCTCCGCGGCCCTCGGCACCAACCCTCGCCCGGTGAGAGCGAAGACATGGACGGTGACGCCATGGACGGCCCGGACGCCGGCCCGGAGCTGGCCGCCCGGCGCGGGCCGATAGGGTTCGCGCACCGTGGGGCACCCGCCTGGTACCAGCGGGAGAACACGCTGCCGGCGTTCGCGCGCGCGCTGGCGAGCGGGGCGACGGGGCTGGAGTCGGATGCCTGGCTCGCCGCCGACGGAGTGCCGGTGCTGCTTCATGACCGGGCATACGGGCCGCCGAGGCTGCGCCGCGACGTGACGGCGCTGCCCGCCGACGCGCTGCCGGGCTGGCTGCCGACGCTGTCCGCGTTCTACCAGGCGCTTGGCACCGACTTCGAGTTCAGCCTGGACGTGAAGACGCCGGCGGGCAGGGCGGCCGACGCCGCCGTGGCCGCGGTGCTGGCCGTGGCACGGGCGGCCGGCGCGGACGCGCCACGCCGCCTGTGGCTCTGCGGCCCCTTGGGTAGCCTGCGCGTCTGGCGCGAACTCGACCCCGATGTGCGCCTGGTCAACTCCACGTCGATGCGCGAGGTCCGCGCGGCCGGCGGAATCGGCCGCTATGCACACGAACTGCGTGCCGCCGGCGTGGCCGCGTTGAATCTGCGTTCCCGGGAGTGGGTGGCGCCTACCGCCCCGATAGCCCAGGTGCTGCACGACCATGGCCTGCTGGCCTTCGGTTGGGACGCGCAGCGCCCAACCACTCTCGCCCGGCTGCTCGGCTACGGCCTGGACGCCGTCTACTCAGACCACGTCGACCATCTCGTGACCGCCACCGCCAAACACACCGTCGGGCGCTGAACCTTACCTCCCAGATTGCGATCTGGGAGGTAAAGGATCTGCGAGGTTAGGTTCAGTCCTCGTCGACGGCGGCGACTTTCAACATCTGCGACGGAAAGCCGGTCCGCTCCGCGACATTATCCACCGAGTAACCCTGGCGTACCAGGTCGCGAGCCTGCTCGAGGGTCCAGCCGCGGCCCGGATCGAATCGCGTCACCACTACATCACTCGCCCCCCGGCGTTCATCCGGCCAGCTGAGACGTGCACGGCGTGCCAAGGATCGACCTCCGAATAGTCCATCGGGGTGTCCACATGACCCCTTCGGCGAACAAGGCGGCTCACACCGTCCTCGTTCGCCAGCCTCGTCACCAGCCTTGTCGCCGGGACTGGTCACCAACATTGGTCAGATTGCCGGTGGCCGACAGGCCTAACTCTACGGTAGCGCTTCCCGGAGACTAAATGTGGAACTTACCCGTGCAACTTGTCACTGACGTTGGCCTTACCAGTAGCTGACCGCCGCGAGTCACGGGCATCGCCGACCGGCGCGCGGCGCCCGATACAGCCGGGCCCGCACGGTCCGACCCGTTCGGGGCACTCATGCCGCCACCTACCGGACGGCAGGCATGATCCACTCATCTTTGGGTCACCGCCGTCTTGCTTGTCGACGCTACCGAAAGCACCACGACTCCTTCGGACAGCACGATGGCCGCCCGGCGCGGGCTCATCCCGCTTTGTAGAAACGTCCCAGCGGCTCGGTGCGCTCCGTTCTCGGCGCTCGTTCCGCCGGTTCGGTCAGCTCCGTCGCTTCCACCGGTTCGGTCAGCTCCGTCGGTTCCGTCGCTTCCGTCGGTTCCGTCGCTTCCGTCGGTTCCGTCGCTTCCGCCGGTTCCGTCGCTTCCGTCGGTTCCGTCGCTTCCGCCGGCTCCACCGGTCTCTCGGGCTTCGCCGGCCGTTCCGCTGCCCGAGCGGTCCCCCCGCGCGCGCCGCGGGCGCCGCGGGTCCCGCCCCCCAGCGTCCGCGGGCGGTCCGCGGCCGCGCCCTGGCCGGCCGGGGACGTCGAGTCCGCGCCCACCGCACCCGCGAGGGGCTCGCCGGGCGGCAGGGAGCGCGAGCGCAGCAGCGCCCGCCACTTGCGGGCCGAGTGGCTCGCCGGGCGAGTGGTCGCGAGGAAGTCCTCCAGGACGGCCTGGAACCGATCGGGGTCGGTGTGATGGGGAAAGTGGCCGGCGTCAGGGAAGATCTCCAGCCGGCTGCCGGGCATGGCCTCATGGGCGATCTCGGCATGTGTGACCGGAATCACGGCGTCATGCTCGCCCCACATGATCAGCGTCGGCATCCCCTGCGCCAGGTAGCAGCGGTCAAGCATGGTGATCGCCTGGCCGCGGGAGTCCGCGGCCGCTCGCAGCGTCCGCAGAAACGCCGCCCGCGCACCCGGCGTGGTCAGCGCGTCGAACACCCGGGTCAGATCGGCCGCGTCACGACCGAGATCGGCTCCCAACAGTCCGAGCGCGCCGATCACACCCCGGCCGGCGACGCGGGCCGGCGGCAGCCGAAGCAACGAGAGCAGCGCCTCCCCACCCGGCGTGGCCGCCAGCCGCAGGACGGGGTGCAACTCGGGCCCGACGCCGCCGGTTCCGACCAGGACCAACCGCTCGCAGCGCTCCGGGAACTGGTACGCGAACTGCATGGCCACGCCGCCGCCCAGCGAGTGCCCCACCACCGTCACCCGCTCGATGCCGAGCACCGCCAGCAGGTCACGCATCCCGCAGGCGAACCCGCCGATGGAGTAGTCGGCGCGCGGCTTGTCGGACAGGCCATGGCCGAGCAGGTCGGGCGCGATGACCGTGTGCCGGCGCGCGAGCCTGGACAGCACCGGGTCCCACGTCGCCGAGCTGTCCCCGATGCCATGGATGAGCAGGACCGCCGGGCCGCGCCCGGCACGCACGTAGGCGCGCCGGTAGCCGTGCACCGTGACGAACCGCTGCGACCGMTGGCCCGTTCGCATCGCGACCACCGCCTCCGTGCCCCTGAGGACTGGCGGAGGTGCGCGGGAGGAGCAGACCGTGCACTCCGCCGGCACCGCGCCGACGTCGCTCGCGGACCTTGGGGGCAGCGCTTCCGCGAGGCCTAGAACTCGAGGTTGTGCATGACGTGCTTGATCCGGGTGTAGTCCTCGAGCCCGTAGATCGAGAGATCTTTACCGTAACCGCTCTTCTTGAAACCGCCGTGCGGCATCTCCGCGACGATCGGAATGTGCGTGTTCACCCACACGCAGCCGAAGTCGAGGCGGCGGGTGACCCGCATGGCGCGCCCGTGGTCCGACGTCCACACGCTCGACGCGAGGCCGTACTCGACACCGTTGGCCCATCGCACCGCCTCATCCTCGTCCGAGAACCGCTGCACGGTCACGACCGGCCCGAAGACCTCCTGCTGGGCGAGCTCGTCGTCCTGGCGTACGCCGGCGATGACCGTGGGTGGGTAGAAGTACCCCGGACCATCGACCGCCACGCCACCCGCCACGACCTCGGTGTGCGCGGGCGCCCGCGTGACGAACCCGCTCACGCGGGTGAGCTGGTTCGCGTTGTTCAGTGGCCCGAAGGCGGCATCGGGGTCCGACGGCGGGCCGATGTGGGTGCCGCGGGCGGCCTGGGCGAGCGCCGCGACGAGGTCGTCGTAGATACCGGGGGCGGCCAGCACCCTCGTCGCCGCGGTGCAGTCCTGGCCGGCGTTGAAGTAGCCCGCGCCGGCGATCCCCTCCGCCACCCGGACCGGGTCGACGTCGTCGAACACCACGACCGGCGCCTTGCCACCGAGCTCCAGATGCACCCGCTTGAGGTCGTCAGCCGCGGCCTTGGCGACCTCCGTGCCGGCACGGACGCTGCCGGTCACCGAGACCATCGCCGGCACCTTGTGGGTGACCAGGGCCCGCCCGGAGTCACGGTCACCGCAGACGACGTTGAGCACGCCCGGCGGCAGGAACTCGGCGGCGATCTCGGCCAGCAGCAGGCTGCTCGCCGGCGTGGTGTCCGACGGCTTCAGGACCACCGTGTTGCCGGCCGCGAGCGCGGGCGCGATCTTCCAGATCGCCATCATGAACGGGTAGTTCCACGGGGTGACCTGGCCGCAGACGCCGATTGGCTCACGCCGGACGTAGCTGGTGTGCCCGGCCAGGTACTCCCCGGCCGCGCGGCCCTCCAGCAGCCGCGCCGCTCCGGCGAAGAACCGGACCTGGTCGGCCGACGGCGGGATCTCCTCGTCCAGGGTGAGCTGGACGGGCTTGCCCGTGTTGCGGCTCTCGGCCGCGACGATGTCGTCGGCGCGCTCCTCGATCGCGTCGGCGATCCTCAGCAGGGCGCGGGCACGCTCGCTCGGCGTCGCGTCCCGCCAGGACTCGAACGCGTGTGCCGCCGCCGTGACGGCACGGTCGATGTCGGCGGGGCCCGAGAGCGGCGCCTCGGCGTACTGCTCGCCGGTCGACGGGTCGACGATCGGCATCGTTCGGCCGTCGGCCGCCGGCACGTGCTCGCCGTCGATGAAGTTACCCAGAACCGTGCCCATCCGGCCTCTCCCGTCCCCGACGTCAGCCCTCCGCGGTCCCCACATCCGCCGGGCTCAGACTCCACCACATTCCGGAATCCGGCACGCGGCCGCGCGGCGCGAGAACGTGACGGACCTACGGATGCCGTCTTCGGACCGGCCAAGTACGGTCGAAGACGGCAGTTGCCCGCACACTAGGGCACGGATACCACACTCGGATAGATGTCCCTGAGCACGTCGTCCACGGTGTGGCCGAAGGCTGTCGGGACGCGGTGACCGACGGCCCGCACAATGCGGCCCCAGGCCGCCGCGGGTCCCGCCGCCGAAGGGCGCCAGGATTCCGAGGTAGAACACGGATCGCACGGATCGCACCTCCGTCCGGCCGCGCCGACCGGACAGGATCCGGTGCGTGCCCCGTTCCGAAGGGTAGGCAGGGCAGGTGGCTGACGCGAGCCGGATCGTCCAGCGGATACGCCGGCGCCCGGCGCGCCCGTCGACGGCGCTGCCCGCCTCGCTGTGGGCCGAGCAGCTTCCGGGCCCGGTGACGCCACGGTCCGCGCTGCGCGGCGAGCTGCGCGCCGACGTGTGCGTCGTCGGCGCCGGGTTCACCGGGCTGTGGACCGCCTACCACCTGGCCACGCTCGCCCCGGAGAGGCGCGTGGTCGTGGTCGAGAGCGAGGTCGCCGGGTTCGGCGCGTCCGGACGCAACGGCGGCTGGTGCTCGGCGCTGTTCCCGGCCGCCTCGATGGCCGACCAGCTGCGCCCGGCGCTGGCCGCCACGGTCGACGAGGTGGGGGCGGTCGCCGCGGCCGAGGGGATCGACTGCGACTTCGCCAAGGACGGCTACCTGTGCCTGGCCACCACGCCCGCGCAGGAGGCGAGGCTGCGCRCCGACGGCGGCGGCTGGCTGGACGCCGACCAGGTGGCGGCGCGGGTGCGCATCCCGGGCGCGCTCGGTGGCGTGTTCGACCCGGAATGTGCCGCGCTCTCCCCCGGGAAGCTGGTCAGGGGCCTGGCGGACGCGGTCGAGCGGCGCGGCGTGATGATCTTCGAGCACTCGCCCGCGCGCGCGATCGCCCCCGGGCTCGTCGAGCTCGACGGTGGCACCGTCCGAGCCGACGCGGTGATCCGGGCGACCGAGGCGTGGACGCCCCGCTTCGCCGGGCACCGCCGCGAGCTCGTGCCCGTCTACTCGCTGCTCATCGCGACCGAGCCGCTGCCGGCCGCGGCCTGGGACGAGATCGGCTGGCGTGAACGGTTCACCCTGAACGACGCCCGCCGCCTGATCATCTACGCCCAGCGCACCGCCGACGGGCGCATCGTGCTCGGCGGCCGCGGAGCGCCCTACCACCTGGGCTCGCGGATCAAGCCGTCGTTCGACCATGAGGACGCCGTCTTCGAGCACCTGCGCCGCACCCTCGGCACCCTGTTCCCGGCGGCGGCGCGAGCCGAGATCACCCATCGCTGGGGCGGCCCGCTCGGCGTACCCCGTGACTGGACCCCGTCGGTGCGTTTCGACCCGGCCACGGGCCTGGGCAGCGGCGGTGGCTACGTCGGCGACGGCGTCGCCGCGAGCGCCCTGGCCGGACGGACGCTCGCCGAGCTGGTCGCGGGCCTGGACACGCCGAACACGAGGCTTCCCTGGGTGAACCGGTCGACCCGGCCGTGGGAGCCCGAACCGCTGCGGTGGCTCGGCGTCAATGCCGGCCGCCTCGGCGCCGCGACGGCCGACGCTCGGGAGAACCRCACCGGCCGGCCTTCTCACCTCGGCAAGGCCGTGGACCGTCTCACCGGCCACTGATCCACCGGCGACTGAGTCACCGGTCGGTCGGCTTCCTCGTCGCGCCTCGCCAGCGGGAGATCCCGGACGAATGTGCCGAATAGTCGCGAAAATCAACCGACGCACAACCAGAGGGTGGTTTCAGGAGTCCCACAGAACGCGGTGGCCGGATGTCAGCCGGCCCGGGTAGATGGGACGGCCCATGCCTCAGGTCGGACGTGAACCAACCGATGACATGCTCGTGACCCGCCTCGGCGGTTCAGAGATCACAGTCCGGCCGGAGTTGGCAGCGGGTCGCGACAACGCGCCCATCATCCTTTTTCGCCTGGTCTCCCCGATGTTCGACACACTCGCGGTCGCCTACCTGGGCCCGACCGAGGCCCGGGCGCTCGCCCACGCGCTTCTCGCCGCCGCGGACACCATCGACCCGTCCGGCCCCGCCAGCTGGCGCACCCCGCCCCGCCGCCACTAAGGACGAGCCGGGACGGCCTCGCCCCGGCAACCGCCCCGGAGTGCCGCCACCACCCGGCCGAAGACCCATCAACCGGCGTTAACGGACACCCCAGGTGTAGGTCTGCTTGACCAGGCGAAGGTAGACGAACGTCTCGGTCTCCCTGACCTGGGGAAGCGCCCTGATGTGGTCGTTGACCAGCGAGATCAGGTGCTCGTCGTCCTCGGCGACGATCTCCAGCAGCAGGTCGAACGACCCCGCCGTGATCACGACGTAGTCGACCTCGGGCAGCGCGGACAACGCGTCCGCGACCACCCTGGTGTCACCGGTCACCCGCACGCCGATCATGGCCTGGCGCTTGAAACCCACCCGCAACGGGTCGGTGACCGCGACGATCTGCATGATCCCGGCGTCGAGCAGCCGCTGTACCCGCTGGCGCACGGCGGCCTCGGACAGCCCCACCGCCGCCGCCATCGCCGCGTAGGACCGCCGGCCGTCCTGCTGGAGCTGCTCGATGATCGCCTTGTTGACGTCGTCCAGCAGAGGCTCGGACGAGGAGCGACCACCCGGCGCCCTGCGCATCTGCACCGCTTCCTCCTCTTCTCCCTCGCCGTCGGGCGACCCMTCGGCCGACCGGTCACCATGCGCGGCGACATGCCGGCCGACAGTACCCGCCATCGTATGACCGCACGATCTCGACCGTGATGCGATGATCAGAAGGGATTATCTCGACGGATTCCATCGCAAACCAGGGTTGGGAGCTACGCTTCCAGCGTTGAACTGCCCATCGCCTCGGGAGGCCGCCGTGACCACGGCTGACACACGCAACCAACCGGCCGAGAGGATCTCGATGGCGGCACTCACCGAACGGGCCGCCGACCTCGCCGGGCGGGAGGAGGCACGGCTGGAGGCCGCCACCCCCGGCTCCGGCACGATGCATGAACGCGCCCTGCGCACCATGACCGGAGGGGTGCCCTCCTCCTACCAGGAACGCGATCCGTGGCCGATCTACCTCACCCATGGGCGCGGGTCACGGGTATGGGACGTGGACGGCAACGAGTACGCCGACTTCCACAACGCGTTCGGCTCGATGGTGCAGGGCCACGCGCACCCGGCGATCGTGCGCGCCGTCTCGKAACGGGTCGCCCTGGGCAGCCACTTCGCGATGCCGACCGAGGACGCCGTCGCGGTGAGCGAGGARCTGGCCCGCAGGTTCGGGCTGCCGCAGTGGCGCTTCGTCAACTCGGGCTCCGAGGCGACGATGGACGCGATCCGGATCGCGCGCGGRCTCACCGGCCGGGACACCATCGTCAAGATCTTCGGCTCGTACCACGGCCACCACGACTACGTGATGGTCTCGATCGGCGCCCCATACGGGGACATCGGTCCGGCGGACGACATGAACTCGCTCGGCTACGGCGCGGGTATCCCGGCCGCGGTCGTCGGCCTCACCGTCCCCGTGCCGTTCAACGACGCTCCGGCCATGGAGCGCCGGATCGAACGGCTCATCTCCGAGGGGCGCAAGCCCGCCTGCGTGATCATGGAGGCGGCGATGATGAACCTCGGCGTCATCCTGCCCGAGCCCGGCTACCTGGAGGCGGTCCGGGACATCACCCGGCGGCACGGCATCGTCCTGATCTTCGACGAGGTGAAGACCGGCCTGTGCGTCGCTCCCGGCGGCGCGACCGAGCGGTTCGGTGTCACGCCGGACATGGTGACGCTCGCCAAGGCGCTGGGCGGAGGCCTGCCCGCCGGGGCGATCGGCGCGACCGGCGAGATCATGGAGGTCGTGGCGACCGGCAAGGTGAAGCAGGTCGGCACCTACAACGGCAACCCGCTCGCGATGGCGGCGGCGCGCGCGAGCCTGTTCGAGGTGCTCACCCCGGACGCGTACGCCCACCTGGACCGGCTGAACGACCGGCTCATCGCCGGCTGCGACGAGATCCTCGCCCGCCACGGCGTCCCGGGCTACACGGTCGGCATCTCGTCGAAGGGCTGCGTCCACTTCACCGACGCCCCGATCCGCGACTACACGACGTTCATGGAGCACCAGAACGCCGATCTGCCGGAGCTCGCCTGGCTCTACAACGCCAACCGCGGCGTGCTGATGGCCCCGGGCCGTGAGGAGGAGTGGACCCTCTCGGTCCAGCACACCAACGCCGACGTGGACCGCTACCTGGACAGCCTCGACGCGATGTGCGCCGACCTCACCCGAGCGGCCGGCTGACCCGCCCCTCCCGGAAACCAGTCCCGGAAATGACAAAGACCGGCGCGATCGCGCCGGTCTTTGTCATTCAGGGCTACTTCTATCCCTGATCTGGTAGCGGGGACAGGATTTGAACCTGCGACCTCTGGGTTATGAGCCCAGCGAGCTACCGAGCTGCTCCACCCCGCGTCGGTAAAACCAACTATACACGACTGTGGCCGGGAGGTGTCAAAGCGGGTGTCCGATCCGCGAACCATGCCACGAACCGTGCCACCGCGACCGCCCGTCCGGAGAGCGGCCCGATACGCGACGGARCCCGACCTACCCAGACCGGACGGTTTCGCCCCTGGCGAAACCAGACTGAGGACGGTGGCATTGGCCGCCCGCGGATGAATGGCTCCCAACAAACGTCAAAGGCCGTCCCGGATTTCTCCGAGACGGCCTCGACCGCACATCCAAACTGGTAGCGGGGACAGGATTTGAACCTGCGACCTCTGGGTTATGAGCCCAGCGAGCTACCGAGCTGCTCCACCCCGCGTCGGTGTAGAGCTACCGTATCAGACCCGGGGGGCGGGCTGTCAAAACGGTGGGGCCGCGCGGCGCGGCCCCACCGTCACGCCGTTAGCCGGACGGCCCCGTGGTGGGTGAGGGTGTTGTCGACGGGGACGGTGAGGGCGACGGCGTGCCGCTGGCGCCCGTCAGCCCATTGATCTTGGCGATCGCCTTGTCCTCGTCCGCGCGCGCCGTACCGAAGGCCACCCAGTCCGGCGGGGACTTCGCCAACGCCTGGAGCTCGGCGGTGCGGGCCGCGTTGAGGTCGCCGATCGCCCGTAGCAGATCGGGGCTCGCACCACTTGGAGCCACGCTCGGCGACGCGGTCGTCGACGGCGTCGGTGACGCCGAGCCGGTGGCACCTCCGGTGGCCAGCGGTGGCCCGGCTCCGCCGCCGCCGCCACCGCCACCGATGCCAGCGTCGGCGGCGGGCGCGCCGGCTCCGGGGCCGAACACCTTGTCGAGCGCGAGCTCCAGCGAGTCCTCCAGCGCGATCTTGTCACCGAACGCGACGGCGACACCCTGCAGGGTCGGATACCCGGACGAATTCTTGGCCTGGACGTAGTAGGGCTCGATGTACACGAGCCCACCGGCGACCGGGAGGGTGAGCAGATTGCCCTCGATGGTCTCGATCGTGTTGGAGCTGGTACCTCGCCAGGCCAGGAGTGTCTGGGCCGCGTCGCTCTCTATGAGGTTCTGTACCTGCGGCGGCCCGTTGATCGTCACGCCAGGAGGCAGTCGCAGCACCTCGAACTGCCCGTAGGTGTCCGGATCGCTGGAGACTGCCACGTAGGCGGCCAGTTTCGATGATTTTCGAGATATCAGCGGCGACGTCAGATTGAACGACGGCGCCTTCCTGTCGGGCAGCTGGCTGTACACGTAGAAGGGCGGCTGGTCCTTGTTCGTGTCATCCGGCGCCGGCGAGACACCCCAGAAGTCCTCCTGCGAGTAGAACGCCCGGGGGTCGGTCACGTGGTAGTCGGCGAGCACGTCCCGCTGCACCTTGAACAGGTCCTCGGGGTAGCGGAAGTGCGCCTTCAACGCGGCAGGAATCTCCTTGGTCGGCTTCACCGTGCCGGGGAAGGCGCGCATCCAGGTCCGCAGCACCGGGTCCTTCTCGTCGAAGGCGTAGAGCGTCACCGTCCCGTCGTAGGCGTCGACGGTGGCCTTCACCGAGTTGCGGAGGTAGTTGATCTGGTTGGAGCCCTGCTGGGTGCGGTTCTGGCCGGTGACCGCGTCGGCGGTGACCTCGCCGAGGGTGTTGCGGTCCGAGTACGGGTAGCCGTCCGACGTGGTGTAGCCGTCGAGGATCCAGGTCACCCGGCYGTTGACGACCGCCGGGTACGGGTCGCCGTCGAGCGTCAGCCACGGCGCGACCTTCGCGACCCGGTCACGCGGGTTGCGCTCGTAGAGGATCCGCGAGTGGCTGGTGATGTCGGACGAGAAGAAGATGTTCTTCGACCCGAACCGGGTCATGAAGACAAACCGTTTGAACGCCGAGCCGATCGACACGCCGCCGTCGCCGTCGTAGTTCGTCGTCGCCTGGTTCTGGGAGTCACCCGCGCCGTCGATCTCGGGCTGCTTCGTGCCGACGATCGAGTACTCCGGTGAGAGTTCTCCGAAGTAGATCCGGCTCTCCTTGATGTCGAACGGCCCCGGCCCCGTCTGAGTGAGGTTTCCCTCCGTGAAGACCGGCTTGCCGCCCTCGACGGTGTTCGCCGGCGCCGCGACGAATCCCTTGCCGTGCGTGTAGATCAGGTGCTCGTTGATCCAGTTGCGCTGTGCCGGTGCCAGCCCGCTCTGGTCGAGCTCACGAACGGAGACGACGTAGTCCCGCGTGCTGGCGGAGCCGGTGCCGACCGAGTACCGGTCGATGTCGAGGGTGTCCGGAAAGCCGTAGTAGTTGCCGAACTGCTGGAGCTGGGTGAAGGTTCGCGACAGCTTGTTCGGGTCGAGCAGCCGGACGTTCGAGACGGTGCCGACATCATCCGCGACTTCGTCCGCGGTCACCTTCGTCGCCGGCGGGTAGTCGGTCGGCTTCACRCCCGCGATCCCGTAGGCCGCCCGCGTCGCCTCGATGTTGCGCGAGATGTACGGCGCCTCCCGGGACGCCTCGTTCGGCTTCACCTGGAACTGCTGGACGATCGCCGGGTAGATGCCACCGATCACGACCGCGGACAGCACGAGGATCCCGGCACCGAGCAGCGGCAGCGTCCACCCGCGCTGGAAGATGTTGTAGATGAACAGGCCCGCGCAGGCCAGCGAGATGAACAGCAGGATGAGCTTCGCCGGCAGCACGGCGTGCACGTCGGTGTAGCCCGCGCCCGTCGACACCACCCCGCGCGACGAGAACACCGACCCGAACCGGTCGAGGTAGTAGCCCCAGGCCTTGAGCAACGCGAGCAGACCGAGCAGCACCGACAGGTGCACCTTCGCCGCCGGGGTCACCCGCTCCATCGACGCGCTGGCGGTCCGCTCCCGCGGCGCCTGGATGYGGATGCCCCCGAACAGGTAATGGGTGATCACGGCCACCAGCAGCGACAGGATCACCACGGTCAGCAGGAAGCCGAACAGAAACCGTTGGAACGGGTACGTGAAGGCGTAGTAACTGATGTCCCGGTGGAACTGCGGGTCGCGCACGCCGAACGACTGCCCGTTGACCCACTGCAGCCAGGTCCGCCACCGCCCGGACGCCGACAGGCCAGCCACAAGGCCGAACAGTGCCATGACCCCGAGCAGGACGACGAGYAGGTACGGCTCGATCGCGCTCCGGTAACGCTCCAGGTTCTGCTGTTCCACCGACAACGGCCGCACCGGTGGGCGCAGCCGGTAGGCCAGCACCAGGTTGGTACCGACCGCGACGGCCATCACGGCGCCGAACAGCACGAACAGCACGACCCGCGTCCAGAGGATCGTGGTGAAGACCTTGCTGAAGTCGACCGACCGGTAGAACAGCAGGTCGGTGTACACCGGCGTCAACGCCAAGAACAAGATCACCAAAAGGACGAGCGCGAGCAGCGGCACGATCACGCGTAGCCGAGTGATGAACAGCCGGCGGCGCGCGCCACTCGGCGCCCCCCGCTCAGACGGTTGCGGTGCCACAGTGCATCCTCCGTGCCTTCAGGCCCTGGCCCGCCTTCCCCCGAGACGACCTGGCGCTCGGGYTTTGGCCCACTACGGGCAACCTACGCCAGCGGTCCGGGGTGGCCCGAAAGGCGTCTGGGCCGATCGGAGAGGATGGGCCTCGTGACGAGCCCAAATCTCCCGGAGCTGACCGAGGTCGTGCTCGAGCTCGAGCGATACGTCGCCGCGGCCGGCTGGAACCAGCCCCACCGGCTTTTCGCGCTCGCGCACACCGCCGATCTGCTGGCATACGACCCAGGCCTGACCGACCACCTCGGCGACGCGGCGTCCCGGTTGCTGACCCCCATCGAGCAGGAGAACCTCCCCGAGGGCCCGCTCGAGCAGATGCTGGGCACGATCGGATGGCCGGACGAGGTCGAGGGCTGCGTTCTCGTGACCGAGCTGGTGGTACTACCTCCGAGCGCGGAGGAGGACATCCCCTACGAGGACCACGAGATCGACATCTGGGCGACCAGGCATCCGGAGCGCCAGGACATCCGCGTCGCCGTCGCGGTCACCCGCTCGGGCAAGTTCACCTCGTGCCTTCGCCGCCGCGACGACGAAGGCGAGGTCGTCGTCGACCCTGACATCGCCGACGCCCTCTTCGACGGCCTCTTCGCCACGTTTTTGTGACATTTGTTCGGTTTGCACAGGAGTCGGATCGGGGCTGAGCCCGATCTTCGATTGGTGACGTTCAGCGGCACGCAACCGAGCTGGGCGCGAAGGCGCGCCTCGCGGAGGCCCGGCCCACGAGCGAAGCGATGTGGGTTGGGCCGCAGCGAGGTCGCCGTAGCGCCCGTGAGCGGAGGAGGACGCGGCGCGGAGGTCCCTTGGGAGGGAAGCGAGTAAGGGGCCGTAGCGCCGCGCCCGGACGGAGCGAACCAGAAATTCAGCAGGTGGGGATGGACGACTGTTGGGGGCCACCTAGCTTCTTCAGGGCGTCGAGGGCGCCTGAGAGCTGGTCCACCTTGATCAAGGTCAGGCCGCTTGGGGCCATCTTCTTCGCGTCGGTGCAGTTGTCAGCCGGGACGAGGAAGACTGTCGCGCCCGAGCCACGGGCACCGAGGATCTTCTGCTGGATGCCCCCGATGGGGCCGACCTTGCCGGTGGTGTCGATCGTGCCGGTACCGGCGATGGTCCGGCCGCCGGTGAGCTGCCCCGGTGTGAGCAGGTCGACGATGCCCAGCGCGAACATCAGCCCCGCGCTTGGGCCGCCGACGTCCGAGATGCGGATCCGGACGGTGAACGGGTAGGTCCGCTTCTCCGTCGTCGTGATCCCGATGATGGGCCGGCTCGCGTCGTCGGGGGCAGYCCTGGTGGTGATGCTGGTGGTGATGACGTCCGACGTCGGTTTCCCCCCGCCGCTCGGCGAGGACGACGCCGTCGAGGCATGYTGGAAGGCGATCTTGACGTCGTCGCCCGGCTTCGCCTTGCTGATCTCCTCGCGCAGCTCGACCTGGGAATGCACCGGCGTGCCGTTGACCTCGGTGACGACGTCGCCGGGTGACAGCTTGCCCGTCGCCGGCGAGTCCCCGGGGACGGCGACCACGACGACCGATGTACCGGTGGACTCGATGCCGAGCTCGGTCAGTGCCGCCGCGGTCGCCTGATCCTGCGAGTCCAGCATCGCCTGGGTGTTCTCCTGCTGGATCTGCGCCTGCGACGAGCCAGGCGGCTCGATCAGCTCGCGGGGGACGACCGCGCGGTCCCCGTCGGCCCAGTCCTCGAGGGCGCCCAGCAGGTTCAGCCGCGGCGTCTCCTCGACGGTCGTGAGCTCCAGCTTTCCACTGGTCGGGTAGGTCTGGCGTCCCTCGATGTCAATCAGGGTCACGCCTTTGACGCTGCCGAGCGTGTCTGTCACCGGCCCCGGGGCCAGCGTCACGAACGGCACCGGAAGCCACAGCCCCGCTATCCCCAGCACCAGTGCGAGCACCGATGCGACGACCAGGGTCTGCGTCCTGCGGGCCATGTCCCGCAGTCTACGTAGGCCTAGATCCCGACGATGGCTACCGCCGGCCGGTGGGGGCTCACAGGGAGATGCCAGACCTTGACCTGAGATGTCCGCTCATCCGACCGGGTGAGCGGACTCGCCCCCCTGCGACCCGGGCGCCTCGGGCGACTCCGGCAGCCGCGCGGGCTTGGCGTCCGCCGAGCCCGCTGGCGTCCGGCCTTCGACCGCCCGCGCGGCCGGGACGACGGCTCCTACCCGCGGAGACTCACCTGGCCGCTCCACCATCGCCTCGTAGGCCGTGGGCACCGCCCCGGGCCCCCGAGCGACGTCGTCCGGATAGACGGCGTGCGCCTCGTGATGCTCCGCCGCGGGCTGAGGGGCAGCGTCGGCGACCCGGGCTCGGCGGCTCCCTGGGCCGCGCCGGTCCGACGGGGACTTCGCGGGGCGCCCAGGAGCCTCCGGCTCGTCCGAGCCGGCCGCGGGAGCACGGCCGCCGTCCGGCGAACTCCTCGAAACGGGATCAACGGGCCTCGCGAGCGCGTCCATGCTCCGGCGGTAGCCCTCGATGGTGATCATCGCTTCTCGGGCTCGCTTCGGACGACCGCGCGACGCGGTCCACAGCAGCGCCAGCAACAGCGCCGCGGGGGGAATCAGAAGCATCCACATGGCGGCCTCGACGCGAGGGGAGGGGGAAACGAACGAGGGGGTTGACCAGGAAGGTTGGGATCAGCGGAGAGGTTGACCGGCTCTGTCCAGGCCCAGCTCTATGGTAGGTGCCCAGCTGAGCAGGCGCCTACCCATTCCGCCGTGCCATCGGCGAACAGCTGGCGCTTCCAGATGGGAACCTGGCTCTTGACCTCGTCGATGAGCCGGCGGCACGCGGCGAAGGCCTCGGCCCGGTGCGCGGCCGACGCGGCGGCGACGACCGCGATGTCCCCGATCGCCAGCAGCCCGGTGCGGTGCACCACCGCCACCGCCAGCACCGGCTCGGCGGCGCCGTCGGCGACCTGGCGGGCGACGGCGGCCATCTCCCGTTCGGCGAGCGGGTGCGCGACATACTCGAGTTCGACGACGGGACGCCCGCCGTCGTGGTCCCGGACGGTCCCGACGAACAGGGCGGTACCGCCCACCCCGGGCAGCGAGACCATGGTCAGACACTCGTCCACTGACAGCGGGGAATCCCGCAGCTCGGCGACGACCAGTGCGCGGCCGTCCGCGCGGACAGGCGTGGCGGCCGGGGAGATATCCATACGGCGACGGTAGTCCGTGTGACCGGGCCGGAGCCTTCCCAATCATGCGGCCCGGCGGCGGGCTGGCCCAGACCCAACGGGGTCGGGTTCCCGTCACGATCGGCCGCGCCTGTTTCCCTGCGTCCGCCGGACTACGGTAGATACATGTCCGCACAGCGCGCAGCAAGGGTGTCGAGCCGATGAGTAGCCAGTTTCCCTTCGGCTTCACCCCAGGCGGTGGAGGCGGCGACCCAGAGCAGGGGCCACTCGGTCCGTTCGGCGGCGCGGCGCCGTTCTTCGCCGAACTGGAGAAGCTGCTGTCCTGGCAGGGCGGCCCGGTCAACTGGGAGCTCGCCCGGCAGGTGGCGGCGCGGACCGTCGGCTCGGACGACCCGGCGATCACCGCGGCGGACGAGGAGAACGTCGCCGGGGCGCTGCGCATAGCCGACCTCTGGCTCGACCCGGTCACCCCGCTGCCCGCCGGCGGAGCGACGGCGCGGGCCTGGTCACGGCTGCGCTGGATCGACGCGACGCTCCCGGTCTGGCGGACGCTGTGCGACCCGGTCGCGACGAAGGTGGTCGAGGCGATGCGCGCCGGCCTGTCCGGCGGTCTCGCTCAGCTCGGCGGTTCCGAGGGCCTGCCGCCGGAGCTCGCGGCGGCGTTGCCGCCCGGCCTCGACCTCGGCCAGCTGATGTCCGCCGGTGGCCCGGTCGTCGAGATGATGAACCGGGTCGGCGGGATGCTGTTCGGCGCCCAGGTCGGCCAGGCGATCGGGACGCTCGCCGGGGAGGTCGTGTCCTCGACGGAGATCGGGCTTCCGCTGGCGCCGGCCGGGACGGCCGCCCTGCTGCCGGCGAACGTCGCCGCCTTCGGCGAGGGGCTCGGCGTCGAGGCCGAGGAGGTCCGGATCTACCTGGCGCTGCGGGAGGCGACGGCGACCCGGCTGTTCGCCCACGTCCCGTGGCTGCGCGCGCACCTGCTCGGGACCGTGGAGGAGTACGCCCGGGGCATCACGGTCGACCAGGAGGCCCTGGGCCAGGTGATGCGGATGGTCGACCCGACCACGATCATGGATCCGGAGAAGCTCACCGAGGCGCTCGGCGAGGACGTGTTCGCCGACGCCACGACGCCGGAGCAGGAGGCGGCGCTCGGACGCCTGGAGGTCGCGCTCGCCCTCGTCGAGGGCTGGGTCGACCACGTGGCCGACATCGCGGCCAGCGAGCACCTGCCCGCCGCCGCCCGGCTGCGCGAGATGGTGCGCCGGCGGCGGGCCGAGGGCGGCCCGGCCGAGCAGACCTTCGCGACCCTGGTGGGCCTGTCCCTGCGGCCCCGGCGGCTGCGGGAGGCCGCGGCGCTGTGGGAGGCGCTGCGGGTGGCACGCGGCGCCGACGGGCGCGACGCCGTCTGGGGCCATCCGGACCTGCTGCCGTCGGCGGACGACCTGACCAACCCGGACGGGTTCGTCTCCGGGGCGACGGCGAGCCTGCTCGACCCGATCGCCGAGATCGAGAAGCTGCGGGACACGCCGCCCGAGGAGCCCGGACCCGACGCGTCGGCGTAGCCGGCACGTGAGCCCCTGGTCGACGAGGGCACGCGTGGGGCGCGTCCCGGCGCGGACACCTCAGGATCAACGGTTGCCAACCGGGACCAGCCGGCTATCCGCTCGGTCCCGGGTGCCGTTCGGTGACACCGACGAGTCGACTAGGCCGAGCTGAGACCACCTCAGCGTCACCACCGCGAAGCCCCCGGTAACTCGACTTCGCCGGAGAGAGAAAACCGGAGCGCTGGGCCCGGCCAGGGATTTCTCGCTCATACACGGCATGTATCCACGGCACTCCGGAACGGAGTATCGCCGCGGGCCGGGGGCGTCTCGTTCCCGGCGCGCGCCGGACCCTCGGCGCGCGCGCCGGGCAATCACCGCCGCGCGGACGGCGACCGGGGGACCACGCCTCCGGCCGGCCCGCCGGCCTCGCCTGATGCCCGGCTGGGCAGGATGGGTCCCGCCGCCGCGCGACCGCCTGGCCTGGAGACAAGACCTCTGGGTGGACAGGCGATCCAGGTGGCGGGCGCGGGCCGGCCGGCTGAGGACCAGCCCCGCGCCCGAGACGGCCCGCGCCAGGGACCGGGACGCGATCATGTTTCCCTCGCGCCCTCGGCCCGCGCCCGGGCAGGCGGCCAGCCGACGCGAGCCCACCCGGGTTCGGCGAAGCCGCGCGGCCGATGGCCGGCCCTCGGCCGTCTCGAACACCGTGTCCGAGCACCACTGGGCGTCCGCGCCCGGCGTCGTGGCCGGGTGGCGGACCTGGGAAGGGAGATTCGAGTGGCCGACAGCTACGAGGGCTACTGCGTCAAGTGCAAGGAGAAGCGCCACTACGAGGGCGAGGTGCGGATCAGCGAGTCAGGCCGACGGATGGCCAGGGGGACCTGCCCGGTCTGCGGATCGACGATTAACCGGATCCTCGGCAAGGCCTGACCGCCGGGTAGCGCGGATGCCAGCGGACGCGGCGAAGGTGGGCCGCCGCGCCGCTGGCGGATGACGACGGGCTGTCAAATGGCCGCCATCCACAGTCAATCCGCACGGATGCCCGGAGCCGCGGGCGGTGTGCGACCGTGCGAGCCGCCGGGCCACCGGCCCGCGGGATCGACGATGCCCCGCGGTCGATGGCCCGGCCGCGAGCCGCGGCGTCTGCCCGGAGGCCCGCGGCGACATCCCGCGACGCTCGTCCCGCGCCTCGCCGTCCACCGGGCGGCACCGGCCGGCCCAGGAGGTGCCCCATGCGCCCGGTGCTCAAGCCAGGCCTGCGCCGGCTGTGGCGGGACGGGTCCACCCTGCAGCTCGGGGTCGACCCGTCCCGCGCCCTCGTTCTGCCGGGGGTGACACCCGGGCTCGTCGCCGCGCTCGACGCCCTGGACGGCTCGCGTACCGGCACCCGGCCGGCCGCCGACGCGGACCAGACCACCACCGCGCTGCTCGGCCTGCTGGACGAGGCCAGGCTGCTCGACGACGCCGCGCCGGACGACGCCGAGGAACCGCCGCTGCCCACCCTCGACCGGGACCGCCTGCGGCCGGATCTCGCCGCTCTCTCGCTCGCCACCAGCCGACCTGGCGGCGCGCACCAGGTGCTCGCCGGGCGGCGACGGGCCCGGGTCCGGGTCCGGGGCGCAGGTCGGGTCGGCGCGCACGTCGCCACACTGCTCGCCGCCGCCGGCGTCGGGCGAGTGATCGTCGACGACGCGGGGCTGGCCGGTCCGGCCGACGTCTCCCCCGGTGGGCTGGGCCTCGACGCCATCGGCCGGCCGCGCGCGCTGGCCGCGATGGCCGCACTGGGCCGGGTGACCCGGCCCCCGGCCCCGGCGGGCGCCGCGGCGCCGTTCCAGCCGGACCTGCTCGTGCTCGCCCCGGTCGGGCTGCCCGTGCTGCGCCCGGACGAGTCGCTGGAGCTGGCGCGCGGCGGCGTCCCCCATCTGCTCACGGGCGTCCGGGAGACCACCGGGGTGATCGGTCCGCTCGTCGTGCCCGGGCGAACGCCGTGCCTGCACTGTCAGCACCTGCACCGCTACGCGGCCGACGCTGCCTGGCCGCTGCTGGCCCTGCAGCTCGCCCGCCGCGCCGAGACGGGCCCGGACGCGTGTGATGTGACGCTCGCCGCGCAGGTCAGCGCGCTCACTGCCGCGCAGGCGCTTGCCTTCCTCGACGCCGGGGGCGCCCTCGACGCGCTGCCGGCCACGGCCTCGGGAACGCTGGAGATCGCGACTCCCGACTGGCGCATCCGCCGGCGTACCTGGCAGCCACACGCCGACTGCCCCTGCGGCGCAGCCGATACCCCGGTCTAGTCCGCCCCTCCGGACAGAGCTCCCAGCCGCCCCACGTCCGCCGGGAACGTTCCTGACTCCGGCCGAGCAGCGGCGGAATGGTACGCCGGCTGGACGCCCGGCCGGCCCGTGAGCACCGAATCCGGGGTGGCCACTCCGTGGGGGGTGGACGATGGGGGAGTGTCCGACATCCCCCGCCGGGCCGTCGTGCGGACGGCCCGGCTCGCCACGCTCCCCCTCGGCTACGCCGGCAGGGCGACGCTCGGCGTCGGCCGCCGACTCGGCGGCCGGCCCGCCGAGGTCGTCGCGACCGAACTCCAGCAGCGCACCGCCGAGCAGGTCTTCCGCGTCCTCGGCGAGCTCAAGGGTGGCGCGATGAAGCTCGGGCAGATGCTGTCGGTCTTCGAGGCGGCGCTGCCCGACGAGGTCGCCGGCCCGTACCGAGCGGCGCTGACCAAGCTGCAGGAGGCGGCCCCCCCGCTGCCCGCGGCCACCATCCACAAGGTGCTCGCCGCCGAGCTGGGCCCGGACTGGCGCGGGCTGTTCGCATCCTTCGACGACGAGCCCGCCGCCGCCGCCAGCATCGGGCAGGTCCACCGGGCGGTCTGGTCGGACGGCCGGCCCGTCGCGGTGAAGGTGCAGTATCCGGGCGCGGGCCCGGCGCTGCTGTCCGACCTGACCCAGCTCGGCCGCGCCGCGCGCCTGTTCGGCGTGCTCGCGCCGGGGCTGGACGTGAAGCCGCTGATCGAGGAGCTGCGGGCGCGGGTCGCCGAGGAGCTCGACTACCGGCTCGAGGCGAGCTGGCAGCGCGCGTTCGCCGAGGCCTACCAGGGGGACCCCGACATCGCCATCCCCTGGCCGCTCGCCGCCAGCGACCACGTGCTCGTGGCCGAGTGGCTCGACGGCGTCCCCCTCGCGGACATCATCGCCGACGGCGACCAGGACCAGCGGGACCGGGCGGGGCTGCTGCTGTGCCGGTTCCTCTACTCCTGCCCGGCGCGCGCCGGGCTGCTGCACGCCGACCCGCACCCGGGCAACTTCCGGCTGCTGGCCGACGGCCGGCTCGGCGTGCTGGACTTCGGCGCGGTGCAGCGGCTACCGGACGGACTACCCGAGGTGATGGGCCGGCTGACCCGGCTCGCCCTCGACGTGCGGCGCACCGCCACCGCCACCGCCGCCGCGGCCGCCGGGTCGAAGGGCACCGGCACGAAGGACAGCGGCGTGAACGGAGCCACCGCCCTCGCGGACGAGGACGCCGCGGCACAGGTGGTCGAGGGGCTGCGCCGTGAGGGGTTCATCCGGCCGGGCGTCACGGTCGACGCCGAAGAGCTGCTGGAGCACCTCGGCCCGTTGCTCGACGCGCTCGTCGAGGAGGAGTTCACGTTCTCCCGCCAGTGGCTGCGAGAACAGGCGCTGCGGCTGGCCGACTGGCGCTCGCCGGCCGCCCAGGTCTCCCGCCAGCTCAACCTGCCGCCCTCCTATCTGCTGATCCACCGGGTCACGATGAGCGGGATCGGCCTGCTCTGCCAGCTCGGTGCCACGACGTCGCTGCGGACGGAGATGGAACGCTGGCAGCCCGGCTTCGCCCAGCCCGGCACGGCCGCCGCCCGGCACGCGGCCAGGGCGAACCGTCCGGGCCGCCCGCTGCCCACGCTCGCCGTCGCGCCCGGCGGCGACGCCACCAGGACGCCGGCCGACCCGGTCCTGTTCGGCCCACCGCCCTCCCGCCGAGCCCGAGCGCCCCGCGCGCCCCGACCACCGCGCCAACGCGGCGGCGAGCACCCGATGGACAAGCCTGAGCCCTAGCCCCTGGCCCGCCGGCCCACTGGCCGCTGGGCGCGCGGGCCACCGGCGCACTAGCGGGCCCACCACGTGCGCGGGGCCGCTAGTGCGCGGTCTCGGCGTCGCCCGGGCGGCGCTGCTCGGGCGGGAGCTCGCCGTGGCCGCGGTCGTCGCGCTCGCCGAGGTAGAGGAAGCCGTAGGCCTCGTCCCGGAAGGTGACGCCGGCGGCGCGCAACGCCTCGTCCCAGTCGCCGGTACAGCTGGTCCGCGCGCTTTCACTGCCGTGATCGGCGGTGAGCAGGATCGTGACCCGCTCGGTGAGCCCGCGGGCGTCCAGCAGGTCCAGGAAGACGCCGAGGCGGCGGTCCGAGTCAAGGAGCGAGGCCCGGGACTGCGCCGAGTACGGCCCGCCGCCGTGATGACCCGTGTCGGTCACCGTCGTGTTCCACCAGGTGAAGGCCGGCGGGTCCTGGCTCCCCCACAGGTCGAGCATCTGCTTGAGCCCGAGCGCGTCGACCCGGCTGGACCAGYCGTAGTCCGGGTTCGCGGCCAGCCACTCCTGGCTGGTGTTCGGGTCGTCGTCACCGCGCGGCAGATGGTCGGCCATGCCGCCGGCACCGTCGAGGCTCTCCAGCGCCCGGACCAGCTCGAACGTGGAGTAGGTCGYGCCTCGATCGATCGGCTCGTTCACGCACGCGGTCATCGCGTCCGGGCGGGCGGCGGCGATCGCCTCGAACACGGTGCGCACGCCGGGCCGCAGGTGCTGGCAGGCGGTGTGCCAGACACTCACCTCGTTGGTGACGACCTGCTCACCGGTGGCGCGGTCGAAGTAGACGTTGTTCAGGATGCCGTGCCGCCCCGGGCCGACCCCGGTGAGGGCCGACGTGTGGTTGGTCAGCGTGACGCTTGGGAACTCCGCCACCGCCCCGCCGGTCAGCGCGCAGCCGCGCGCGAGCAGCCGGGCGACGTTCGGCAGTCGGCCTTCCGCGGCCAGCGCGAGGAGGTCGTTGCAGTTGGTGCCGTCCCAGAGCAGGCCGACGACGTGACGCAGCGGCGCCATCCCGACGAGGTCGTCGTCGAGCAGGTCGGCCAGCGCCGTGCCCTCGACGCCCGGCATCGCCGCGCCCGCGAGGGCGGCCAGTGTCGGGGCGAGGTCGACGATCCGCGCGTGGCGCGCCAGCAGGCCGCGGGCGCGCACACCGGCACCGGACAGCACCAGCGGGGCGCGCGACTGGCCGGCGTCGAGTGACCCGTGCTCGCCGAGGTGGCCGCCGCGTTCAGGCCAGTAGTGGCCGGGCGTGTGCATGACGACGACGTCGGGCGACCGGGTCGGGTCGGCGAAGATCGAGGCGAGCCGTGGCCCGGCGAGCGGGTACGAGTTGCGCTCGTTCGGCGGCGACGGGTCGGCGAGGGCCACCGCGCGCGGCACCGCGTGCATCGGGTCCCGCGCCTCGACCGGGTTGCGGCCGCGCAGCACCTGCCACGGGCCGTCGGGCGCGGCGGCGGCCACCCGGGCCGCGCCGTGGGCGTTGGCGACGTGCAGCCAGCCGTCGTCGACCCAGGCGACCATGTCGACGATGTGATCCAGCTCCGGGGAGGTCAGCACAACTGTGGCCAGGGCCCGCTCGGCGGACCGCGACGAGGTGAGAGAGCCGGACGGGTTCCGCCCGGCCCCGGACTGGACGGGGTAGGTCCGCTCGCTGCTCGGCACGATCGGAACACTACTGGCGCACACCGTACCGACAGGCGACGTACGCCTCACCCCCGAAGGGCGAATCACCGAACACCTGGTGCGGCGGCCGGGTGACGGGCACGAAGCGCCGTCACCCGGCCGGGGTCGGAGTGCCTGGATGGGGCTGGCCGCCTGGCTCGCCCCGAGCGGGGCGAGCCAGGCGGCCAGCGGGTGAGGAGCGGGAACGGACGGCGGGACCTGCCGGCCGCGTGATCGAAGATCATGATCGCACGGTCTCAGGAGCTAGGCCGCGACCACCTTGCGAGGGCGTCCACGGGGGCGCTTGTACGGGACCACCACGCCGGTGACCACGAGCTCACCGCCCCACACGCCCCAGGGCTCGTGGCGGTCGAGCGCGGTCGCCAGGCAGGCCAGCCGGATAGGGCAGTCACGGCAGATCGCCTTGGCGGACTCGACGTCCGCGGGCGACTCCGCGAAGAACAGGTCGGGGTCAGCGTCCCAGCAGGGAAGCGAAAGACGCTCCCGCTCGATCCGGGCAACGATCGAGGGGTCGAACACCGGTGTCACCTCCGACACGGGAATTTCTTCGGTGCGGTCAGAAGGGGAAAAACACAAAGGCCGCGGTCCCCAGCGGGGTCCGCGGCCTCGGGTTCTTGGCCTAGGTGCCGGTCTTATACCGGCGGTTCCGTCTGGGACGGACCCCTGCTGCGTGCGTGGCGTCGCGTGAACGCCTGGGTCTTGGCCTGAAGCTGGTTCGGGTGGGCAATGGCGGCCGTCTTGACGGCGGACTTGTCCCGTGCGGACGGAGCGGCGACGCTCGCGGCGAGCCGATCCGCCGGGACGACGACTGGCTTCACAGCCGGAACGACGTCGCGACGAGCCTCATCCGCCAGCGCATATGCCATCGGCGCGACGGCCGGCGGCAGATCCGCCATGGGCATGACGGCCAACGTCGAGGCAGTCATCCCGCCGCGCGAGGCCGATGCCTCCGGTGCGTCGGTGCCGTGCCAGAAACCGCCGGCGCCGGTAGCGCCGAGGATCCCGAGCGCGGGGCCCGACAGGATGCTGGCCGCACGCGGACGCGCGAGAACGGACCCGAGCTCGGCACAGCCGGCGTCGAAGACCGCGACACGAATGCCAACAAGCACCCCTATCGCCTCCTCTCGCGCGGCCGGTCCGCTCTCGCGTCCGACATCTGTCCCTGGCATCTGAGATCCGGAGCCACAACGATCGCCACGCCATTGATCCACGGGATGGGGACCCAGGGGATCATGGCCCAGCGCTCAGTGAGCACCAGCTCCGGTGTTCGTGGGTAACGGTAGGGGGCCGCCGGAACCGCGACAACTTATTTTTTGAGTCGGCCAGGCGACACCACGGGTAACGCCCGTCGCGACGAACCGCCCGCCCGTCACGTCACGTCACGACTCACGCCGGGCAGGTCACGAACGGCGGTCGCTATATGCCCTCGGCCCGCCCGCCGACCGACCCACCGGCCGAGCGGCCCACCGGCCGACCACCGCCGCCGGCCGACCACCGCCGCCGGCCGACCGAGCGGCTGGCCGGCCAGCCGGTCAGCGCGTGTCGGTGACCAGGGCGAGCACACCGGCACCGTAGCTGTCGAGCTTCACCTGGCCGATGCCGGGGATGGCCACCAGCTCGGCGACCGTGCTCGGCCTGCTCTCGGCGATCGCCTCCAGCGTCGCGTCGGTCAGGATGACGAAGGCCGGCCTGCCCAGCTCGCGCGCCTTCTCCGCCCGCCACTCCCGCAACCGGTTGAGCAGGGCTCGGTCGACGTGGCGGGGGCAGGTCGCGCACCGGCCGACGCGGGCCGCCGCGCCGGTGAGCGCCTGACCGCACACCCGGCAGCGCACGGCCGACCGGCCCCTCGGCCTGGCCGCCCCGCTCACCGCGGCGCCGTCCCCGCCACGCCCTCCCGGGCCCTCCGACGAGCCTCGGCGGCCAGCGGACGCGGGTCGGCCACCCGCCGGGCGCAGCCCGTCGAGGAACCGGGACGGCCGCCGCGGGCGCCCCCCCGAGGCGCGCGCGAGCGACCACGACAACGCCAGGTGCTCCCGCGCCCGGGTGACACCCACGTAGAGCAGCCGGCGCTCCTCCTCGATCTCCTCGTCGCTCTGCGCGTGCACGATCGGCACCATCCCGTCGACGAGGCCGACGAGGAAGACCGCGTCCCACTCCAGGCCCTTGGCCCCGTGCAGCGAGGCCAGCGTCACCCCTTCGACGGTGGGGACGTGCTGGTGCGTCGCCCGGTCGGCGAGGTCCGCCACGAAACGCTCCAGGCCGGCGTCGGGCTCGGCGACGGACAGGTCGACCGCCAGGCGGTGCAGGGCCGCGAGGTTCTCCCAGCGCTCCCGCTCGACGCCGACGGTGGGCGCCGTCGCCCGCCAGCCGCCGGCCCGCAGCACGTCCGCGACCGTGTCCGCGAGCCCCACCGGGCGGTCGGTGTCGGCGGAGCGCGCCGCGGCGCGCAGCAGCCGCACCGCGTCGCGCACCTCCGGCCGCTGGAAGAACCGCTCACCGCCCTTCACCAGGTACGGGATGCCAGCGGCGCCGATCGCCTCCTCGTAGGCCTCCGAGGCGGCGTTGATCCGGTAAAGCACGGCTATCTCGCTCGCCGGCACGCCGCCGGCGAGCAGGGTCCGGATCCGGGCCACCACGGCCTTGGCCTCGTCCGCCTCGTCCGCGCACTCGAGCAGCGCCGGCTCCGGGCCGTCGGGGCGCATCGCGACGAGACCTGGCCTGCTGGCCGCCACCCCACCGACGGCGGGGATGCCGGCGCGGCCGACGACCCCGCCGGGCCGGGCGCTCGCCGGCCCCGCGGGAGCCGCTGCGAGCAGCGCGTTCGCGAGACCGACGACCTGGGGGGTCGAGCGATAGTCGCGGACGAGGTGGACGACGGTCGCGTCAGGGAACCGGCGCGGGAACTCGACGAGGTAGCGCGGTGAGGCCCCGCTGAACGAGTAGATGGTCTGGTGCGGGTCGCCCACGACGCACAGGCTGTCCCGGTCCCCGAGCCAGGCGTCGAGCACCCGCTGCTGCAGCGGGTTGACGTCCTGGTACTCGTCCACGACGAAGTGCCGGTACCGCGACCGCAGCTCCGTCGCGACCCAGGAGTGCTCCTCGATGACCGCCGCGGTCAGCAACAGCAGGTCGTCGAAGTCCACCGCGCCGGCCACGCGCTTGACCTGCTCGTAGTCGGCGTAGAGCCGGCCGACCGCGTCCGCGGGCCAGACGGTCTCGCGCCCCGCCGCCTCGGCCGTGCGCGGGTAGTCCTCGGGGGTCACCATCGTGGCCTTCGCCCACTCGATCTCGGAGGCGAGGTCACGCAGCTCGCCCCGGTCAGGGCGTCGCGCGGAACGGCCCGCGGCCTTCACGATGAGCGGGATGCGGCTCTCCACGAGCTTCGGGAGCGCGGCACCGGCGACCTTCGGCCAGAAGTACCCGAGCTGGCGCAGCGCCGCCGCGTGGAACGTCCGAGCCTGAACCCCCTCGACGTCCATCCCCCGCAGCCGGGCGCGCAGCTCACCGGCGGCCCGGTTGGTGAACGTCACCGCGAGCACCTGGTCGCCGGGCACGCCCTGGCGGGTCAGGTGCGCGATCCGGCGGGTGATGGTCCTCGTCTTCCCCGTCCCGGCGCCGGCGAGAATGCAGACCGGCCCGACCGGGGCGAGCACCGCCGCGCGTTGCTCCGGGTCGAGCCCGTCTTCCTCGGGGCGGTCCGCCAGCGCGCTGTCCTCGGGTTCTCCGCCCTCGTCATGGCGTCTCCCGGTGGAGCCACCCGCGAGCCCGGCGGCCGCGGCGCCGCGCGGGCCGAATCCGCTCGTGGCCGGGCGCGGCCGGTCGGCGTCAGCCGGCACAGCCGGGCGAGAGGGACGGGAGGCGGCGGCCAGCTCACTGGACATGACCTGGAACCGTAGTCACTGCTCGCGGTGGGAAGCGCCGGGGTCGTCGGCGGGTTGTGGATGGCTGGCACCCGGCATGAGCGTCCACGACGTGGGAATCTCTACCCGTGTGCCCGGATATGCCGGTCTCTGGTTCGTGACGGCACAGCGACGGTTGGGTGCTCAGCGCCCGACGGGCGAGAGGATGACCAGTGCTCACGATGTACAGCACCGCCTGGTGCGGCTACTGCAAGCGGCTCAAGCGCCAGATGGACGATGCGGGCATCCCGTATGAGGTCGTCGACATCGAGTCCGACCCCACTGCCGAGCAACTGGTCCGCGATGCGAACAACGGCAACGCGACCGTGCCCACGGTCGTCTTCCCGGATGGGACTGTGATGACGAATCCGTCCCTCCGTCAGGTCACCGAGAAGGTCACTTCTGCCGCATAACGGATACGCAGAGCAACGAGAAAATCGAGGCTCGAGGCCCTCCGGACGCATACACGGCCGGCTCATGGGACGGTGTCCGTCACTGCCCGTGAAGTTTGTGGGAGAGTTCGGCCTGTGTCGTCACCACCCTCAGGACAGGCGCGCAGCACCGTGGACGCTGCCGCGCGGGCCGCGCAAGCCCTCCACCACATGGAGGCGACCGGGTTCGTGGAAATCTCCGCGACAACGGCCACCTACCTGCAGGTAGTTGGGACGCTGCCCGGTCTGGATCCGGGAACGCAGTTTCCGCGGTCGGCGAGTCTCGTCGCCCGCGTGCTCGACGGTGCCCCAGCCATCGGCACCAATGTGGGGATGGAACCGAGTCTGGCGGACACGGCCGAACACGAACGCCTCGGGGTGGGCAGTCACGTTGTCGTGCCGGTCCTCACCCGGACGGGCGAGCTCGCCGGACTGCTGGTCGGACTCGACCGCGGCGCGGTCGAGGTCGGTTCCACCGCGCTGCCACTGCTGCGAGGCATAGCCGATGGCCTGGGCGCCGCGTGGCCGGCGGACGGTGCCACGCCCGGCGCGGCCACCCCCGAGGTGGCCACGCCCGAGGTGGCCTCCCCCGCGGCGCCGAGCACGGCCGGCGCGACTTCCACGAGCGCCGCGCCCGGCGTCCCCTCGCCCGAACCGCCGCGACCGGGGCCCGGCCAGCACGGCGCGCCGCCGACCGCGCCCGACGCGGCGGCAGAGCCGCCAGTCACCGGCCCAGGGCGCGCCGTTCCCGGACCCGCCCCGCTGGCTGGAGGCGCCGCCGGGGCGGCCAGGGCACCCCGCCCTGGACCCCCGCCGCGGCCTGGTCCCCGGCCGGGACCGCCGCCGCGCGCCGCCGCCCCGCACCCCCCGCACCCCCCGCACTCCGCGCAGCCATCGCCGGCACCGCCCGCGGCGGCGCCGACGGCGGGCAGTGAGATGCGGCTGCGCCGGACCGGCGCCGGCTGGGTGGTCGAAGGCCCCGGCACGGACGTCCGACCGGTGGGCGACCTGATCTCCGCGATGGTGCTGGCCGATCTGCTGGCGGAGGACCTGAACCCGCCCGGCCGGCCGCGCCGCGCCGACCGGGAGCTTGGCGAGATCGAGAAGCTGCGGCTGTCGGTGGTCCAGCTGGAGCACGCGCTCGCGTCCAGGGTGATCGTGGAGCAGGCGATCGGCGTGCTGGCCGAGCGCCATCACATCAAGCCGAGAGACGCGTTCGAGCGGCTGCGGCGCACCGCGCGGGGCATGGGCCGACGGGTGCACGACCTGGCCCGCCAGGTCGTCGAGTCGGTCAGCGACCCGCGGATCGCGTTGCCAGGAGAACTCGGCGGCCGGCCGGGGCCGGGGGCCGCGGCCGGGCCAGGGCCGGGCACCACGCCCCGGCCGACCCCACCGCGTCCCGCGCCTACTCGCCACTGAGGGTCGCGGGCTCCGGCGCCGACCGGCTCCTCGATGGTGCGGCCACCGAGGAACGGCCGGCGGCGCGGCGCCGAGGCGTCAGGAAGCGGTTGGCTGGTCGATCACGGCCGTGGTGACGGCGCCGAGCGCCGCGACCGCGCCCGTGATCTTCTCGGCGTCGCCGACGAGGACCGTGACGAGCCTGGTCGGCGCGAGCAGACCGGCGGACACGGCGAGCACGTCCTCGGCGGTGACCTTGGTCAGTGCCGCCGGATGGTCACGTAGGTACTCGACCCCGATGCCCGCGCCCGCGAGCCCCGACAGCGTGGAGGCGAGGCCGGCGGCCGTCGCGCTACCGAGCGCCATGGTCCCCACCGAGTACTGCCGGGCCGCCTCGAGCTCCTCGGACTCCGGCGCGAGAACCGCCATGCGGCCGAGCTCGTAGAAGATCTCCAGCAACGCGGGCCCGGTGACGTCGGTGGCGACGTCGGCGGCGGCCGTGAACCGGGAACCGGCCAGGTAGTGGTCGACGGAGCTGCGCGGCGAGTAGGTGTAGCCCTTGTCCTCGCGGATGTTGTCGACCAGCCGCGAGCTGAAGTAGCCCCCGAAGATCGTGTTGGCGAGCCGCTGCGTCGGGTAGCCGGGATCGTGGCGGTCGAGCGCGGCGCCACCGAGGCGGATGTTCGTCTGCACCGCGCCCGGCCGGTTCACGATCAGGATCGGGCCGGTCGCCAGGGCCGGGACCGCCGGCATGACCTCGGGCTCGCCACCGGACCAGCCGCCCAGCGCCGCCTCGACGGCGTCGAGCGCCGCCGCCGGGTCGACGTCGCCGACCAGGGTGAGGATCGCGCCGCGCGGGGAGATCCTGGCCGTGTGCAGGTCACGGACCGCCCCGACGCCCACCCCGGCGAGCACGGCCGGCTCGGCCACGACGCTGCCGTAGGGGTGGCCGGGGAACATCCGGCGCAGCAGCGCCTCCCGGGCGATCACGGCCGGCTGGCTGAGCGCCATCGTGGCGTCCTCGACCACCCGGTCGCGCTCGCCGCTGAACTCGTCGTCGGGGTAGCTCGCCTCGGTCAGCACCTCGGCGAGGATCCCCAGCAGTGGGTCGAGGTTGGTGGCCAGCGCCGAGCCGACGACCGCGAGCCTGTCGGCGTCGACCCCGGTGGAGAGGGATCCGCCGAGCGCCTGCACGGCGGTGGCGATCTCCACCCGGTCACGCTTCGCCGTACCGGTGAAGAGCGTCTCGGCGAGGAGCTCGGCCTGCGCGGCGAAGTCCGTGCCCAGGCCGGTGAACGGGATCCGAAGCCTCAGCTCCACCAGCGGGACGCTGGTACGCGCCACCACCAGCACCCGCAGCCCGCTCGGCAGCGTCCGCTCCACCACTGTCGGAAGCTCCGCCGGCACCGTCGGGCGGACCGCCGGGATGATGCTGGCCCGCTCGGTCGTCGTCGTCATCGCCCGCGCCGTCCCGTCGCTAGATGTCCTCTACCGGCCCCAGCCGCCGGGCACGCGCGACCACGCCACGATCGCGGCTGCCTCGGCCGATCGGCCGCCCCGCGGGCGACCATCGTGTCCTTCCACCCGTCCACCGTCATGAGGCCGCCCCGGCCTTCAGTTCCAGCACTGAACGCCCCTGCGCGCGCAGCGCGGCCGCGGCGGCGGCGACGTCGTCGCCCGTCACCTCGGACAGCAGCGCCGGCAGCTCGTTGAGTGTCTCCGGGCGGCCCCGGTGCAGCTCGAAGGCGCCGAACGCGAGCGCCCGGCCCAGCGCGTCGTCCGCCTCGCGCAGCAGCCCCGAGGCGACGCGCGCGCGTATCCGCTCCAGTTCGCCGTCGGCGAGGCCGTCGGTCGCGACCCGGTCGAGCTCCTCGTCGATCGCGGCGAGGATCCCGTCCGCCGGGGACTCCGCCGGGTGCCGGGCCTCCACCGTCAGCAGCAGCGGGTCGCGCTGGTCGAACGGGTCGCCGAAGGTGCCGACGTAGCTGCTCACGCCGATCACTGACCGGTCGGTCTGTACCAGCCGCCGCTCGAGCCGGCTCGCGTCACCGGAAGTGAGCACGTCGGTCAGCAGGTAGTGCGCGAGGAAGGCGGACAGGTCCGCATCCGGGTCCGGGACCCGGTAACCGATCGCGAGCGCCGGCCGGGGCGCGAGCCTGTCGACGAGATCGCCCCGCCGCTCGTCGGACCTGACCGGCTCGGCGAAGCTGCGTCGTTCCGGCACCGCGCGGGCGGCGATATCGCCGAAGTACCGTTCCACGAGTTTCATCGCGTCGTCGGCGGCGAAGTCACCCGCGACCGTCAGGACGGCGTTGCCCGGGGCGTAGAACTTCTCGAAGAAGTCCTCCGCGTCGTCCAGGCTCGCCGCCTCCAACTCGCTGAAGTCGCCGTAACCGTTGTGGGCGTTCGGGAAGGTGTCGAACGCGACCGGCGGCAGGGTGATCCAGGGGAAGCCGCCGTATGGGCGGTTCATCACGTTTACCCGGATTTCCTCCTGGACGACGGCGATCTGGTTGTCCAGGTTCTCGCGGGTGATTTTCGGGGCCCGCATCCGGTCGGCCTCAAGGAAGAGAGCCAGCTCGAGCGCGCCGGCCGGGAGCAGCTCGTAGTAGTCCGTGTGGTCCGGGTGTGTGGAGCCGTTGAAGATTCCGCCGGCGGCCTGCACGTACTTCGGGTGTTCGGCCTTCCCGACGTTCTCGCTGCCCTGGAACATCATGTGTTCGAACAGGTGCGCGAACCCGGTGCGGCCCTCGGGCTCGGATCGGAATCCGACGTCATAGTGCACGGCGATGGCCACGACCGGCGCCGTCGCGTCAGGGGCGAGCACCACCCGCAGCCCGTTGTCAAGCCGGGCCTTCTCCAACGGATAGGCGGGCGAGGGAAGAGACGGGGTCATCGTGGCGGACACCGTCGGGCCGGTGCCGGTACGTGAGGACACATCTGGTCACGCTACTGCCCCCGGAGGGCTCATCGGCACCGGTAGCGCCAAACGGGGCGGTGCCGAAGCGCCCGCCCCGTTTGGTGGCTGAAGCGCGGCACCAGTGCCGCGCTTCAGCCACCAAGGTCGGACGAGGAGTCAGCCGACCTCGAAACCGCTCGCGAGGATGGCCGCGAACTCCGGGGGCGAGCCGACGGGGGTGGAGACGATGTAGCGGCCGGGGCTCAGCGTGGCCAGGCCATAGGCCGGGTCGGGGCCGGTGGGCTGGGCCACCGCGACGATGTCGGCGATGTCCTCGAGGTTGGCCTTGCCGGACTGGACGTCCGCGGCGGTCGCGGTCTGGCCGTCCCGGATCTTGCCGAGCAGCAGGATGAAGCCGGCCTTCGCCGGGTCGGAGCCGGTGTTCGCGAACCTCATCGCCACCGGGCCGGCGGGCAGTGTGGCGGGCACGCCGGCGAGCGCGCCGCCGTCGCTGTTGGTCACGTCGAGCGTCGTGTAGCCACACGAGTCGTGCACCCACGCGTTGACAGCGGTGAGCGCGGTGCGCAGCGAGGCATCGTCGGTGGACACCGGCTTCCCATCCTTGGCGCCCCGCACGGCCGCCGCCAGCACGTCGACCTGGCTGGTGAGGCTGGCTGGAACGCCCGCGCGCACCGTGGTGACCTGGGTCTGCAGCGGCGTCGCCCAGGCGGTGAGCTCGGCCGCGGACGCCGGCGGGCCCTCGGGGTCGATCCCGGGGACGTTCACCCAGTCGCTGGCCAGCGCGGCGGAGCACGCCGCCGCGCTGGCGTCGGCGGTCGCGGCGCCGGCCGCCGGCGTGGCCGCCACCGCAGGCGTTCCGGACGAATCAGTGGAGCCGGTGGAGCCGGAGCAACCGGCGAGCAGGACGGCCGCGCCGATGCCGAAGGCTCCCGCCGCGGCGGTCCAGCCGCGTCGGCTGGAGAGCCCCGGACCGCGCGACGCTTCGCGACGGTCGCGCGGTCCCGGGCGACGACGGGACTGGCCGCCAATGGTGTGGATCTTCATTGTTCTCTCCCGATCGAATTCTGGCCGGACCGGTCGGGCTGACCGGCCGCTGTGGCAGGGCGATCATTCGGTCGGGCAGGTCCCGCGGGCACGGGTGCACGTTCCCGTCGGGGCTCGGGAGAACTTCCCGGGATCGACGGGAACCGACATGCCCCACACTTGATCCGACGGGCGCGATCACGCGGCCCCACAGCCCCTTCGGGGGACCAGATGCAGGGAGCTGGCGTGGATGTGACCGCGCAGGACCCGCCGCCAGGGCCAGCGCCACGCTCACGGTCACGGTTGCGCTGGCTCGCGCACGTCCTGTCGCTGACCGTGGCGGCGATGATCGTCATCGGTGTGGTGCTGGTCCTGGCCACGCCGGACGGGGTGGCCTCGCCGTCCAGCGGTTCGGCCAGCACGTTCGGCTGGACGAACATCGTGCTCGCCGTACCGTTCGCCGCCGCCGGCTGGCTGCTGGCCTCGCGCCGGCCGGAGGTGCCGTTCGGCTGGCTCGCGCTTGCCGCCGCGTTCGGCCACGCCGGGGCGGCCGCCGGCAGTGGCTGGCTGATGGTCGCCGTCTACGGCGGCCACGACCTGCCGGGCCTGATCCCCGTCGTGATTCTCACTGGCGCCTGTGAGCCGTTGGAGCCGATCGTGCTGGCGACCACGCTGGCGACCTTCCCGTACGGCCGGCTTCCTCGTGGACCGATCCGCTGGCTGGCCGTCGTCAGCATCGGACTGTGCGCCGTGGGCTGGCTGACCGGGCCGACGACAGACCTCAGGTTCGTCGACCCCCCGCCGAAGTACGCGCACTTCGCCAACCCGATCGCCGTTCCCGGCACCCAGCTACTGGCGGTGACCGCGATCGCCTCCGGCATGCTGCTCGCGTCGGTCCTGATGGTGGTCCGGTGGCTGCGCGCCGAGGGCGAACTACGCCAGGTGCTGCGCTGGCTCGCGGTGACCAACGCGGCCGCCGCCGTGTCGACACCGTTCATCGTGGCGCTCCCGGCCGGCGGCTGGATCGCGACCGTCGGGACCATCGTCGAGCTGGTCGTCGTCGTCGCCGTGGTGCTCGCGAACCGGGTCTACGGCGTAGAGGTCGTGCTCAACCGCACGCTCGTCTATGTGCTGCTCACCGCGTTCGTGGCCGCGGCGTACGCGGCTGGTGTCGCCGTGCTCGCCGCGTTCGGCCAGTCCGTCGGCGGGCCGTGGACGGCRCTGGCGGCGCTCGGCGCCGCCTTCAGCCTCGCCCCGGCACGCGACCGCGTGCAGCGCCTGGTCAACCGCTTCCTGTACGGCGAACGCGACGAGCCGTACACGGTGGCCACCCGGGTGGCGGCCCGGCTGGAGGCGGCCGGCAGCGTTCAGCAGCTGCTGCCGGGCCTGCTGGAGGCACTCACCGGAACGCTGCGGCTTCCGTCGGCGGCCGTGGAGATGCGCGGCGACGACGGCTCCACCCGCGCGATCACCCACGGCGCCGCCGCTCCGCCGGACGCGGCCGTGCGCTTCCCGCTGGTGCACCAGGGCCAGGACATCGGCGCCCTGGTGGTCGGCCTGCGGTCCGGCGAGAACGCGCTCGCGCCGCGGGAGACCAGGCTGCTCACCGACATCGCGCGCCAGGTCGCGGTGGCCGCCAGCAACGTCCAGCTCACCGAGGCGCTCATGCTGTCCCGGGAACGGATCGTCAGCGCCGCCGAGGAGGAACGCCGCCGCCTGCGCCGCGACCTGCACGACGGCCTCGGGCCGGTCCTGACCGCCGCGGCGACGAAGGTCGACGCCGCGCGCAACCTCGCCGGGCGGGACCTGCCCCGGGCGACGAACCTGCTGGCCGACGTCCGCCGCGACCTGACGTCGGCGCTCGGCGACCTGCGCCGGCTGGTCTACGCGCTGCGCCCGCCGGCCCTGGACGAGCTCGGCCTGCTGGCGGCGCTGCGCGGCGCCGCGGTGCCCGTGACACTCACCGCCCCGGACGCGCTGCCGCCGCTGCCCGCGGCGGTCGAGGTCGCCGCCTACCGGATCGTGACCGAGGCCGTCACCAACGTCGCCAGACACGCCGGCGCCACCCGCTGCGAGGTCGCGCTCGCCTGCGCCGACGCGCTGGCCATCGAGATCCGCGACGACGGCCGGGCGAACGGCGCCGACGGGACCGTGACCGCCTGGGCGCCGGGGGTGGGGCTGGCCTCGATGCGGGAACGGGCCACGGCGTTGGGAGGAGCCTGGAGCGCCGGGCCCACCGTCGACGGCGGCCGCGTCCTGGTCGAGCTTCCGCTGTCCCTGGCCGGAAGCGCCGTGCCACCGCTGGCGAGCCGGCCGGCCGGCACAGGCGACACGGACGGTGTCGGCAGCGCGGACGGCGCCGGTTCCTCAGGTGTCACTGACCATTCGAAGATCAAGGGTGCCGCCCACGTGACGGGCGCCCAACTGGCCGGGAGCGCGGGATGACGGAGTCGAACGGGACCGCTGGCCGCGCGGAAGCGGCGGCGCCCGGCGGCACGGACAGCGCGGTTGAGGGCTCGGCGGCAGCCATCCGCGTGGTCATCGTCGACGATCACCGGATCGTGCTGGACGGGCTCGTCGTGCTGCTCGACTCGATGGACGGGCTCACCGTCATCGGCGAGGCGACCTCGGGCGAGGAGGCGATCGGCCTGGTCGGGCGGCTGCACCCGGACGTCGTCCTCATGGACATCGAGATGCCCGGGATCGGCGGTGTCGAGGCGACCAGGCGGATCATGGCCGCGCATTCGTCAGTCGCGGTGGTGATGCTGACCATGTACGGCGAGGACGAGTTCGTCTTCGCCGCGCTGCGGGCCGGTGCCCGCGGCTACCTGCTCAAGGGCGCGCAGCAGGAGGACGTCGTGCGCACCGTCCACGCAGCCGCCCGTGGCGACGCGGTGTTCGGGCCGGACGTCGCCCAGCGGGTGCTGCGCACGTTCGCCGACCCGCGGCCAGTTGCCAAGCCGTTCCCCGAACTCACCGACCGGGAGCGTGAGATCCTCGCCCTACTCGCGAACGGATGGCCAAACGGCCGAATTGGACGCCATCTTGGCCTCACCCCGAAAACGGTCRCGAACAACGTTTCAAACATCCTTACAAAGCTCCACTCCACGGATCGCGCCGCAGCGATTCTTGCCGCCCGCCGAGCCGGTCTTGGCGACCCTTAAACCAACACCCGAACCGTCTTTCCACGCTTTGACATCGACGGCCGGCGCCCTATAGTGGCGTATATCCAGAGGCGCACCGATCGTCGGAACTCCCGGTAATCACGCTCCATCGCCCAACGCACGGCGGCAGAGCGGATCCGGCTGGTGCACCGCGCGCACGACAGGATGGCCACTCGCCTGACGGTCCTCCAAAAAAAGTCGCCGACCGGCGCTACCATGGAGACATCGCGTGAGAAACAGACGAGAAACAGATGTGGATCATGACTGCTCCCACCACGTCCCCGGACGAGGACGACGACCTCTCCATGATCGCGACGGACGAGGACCTGCATCAGGCGTGGCTGAACGCCCTGCAGCTCGTGGGGTACTCGTATGAAGAACTCGAGGAGCAGGCCAGAACCGGAGCGTTCAAGTCCGCGACGGCCCACCGGTGCTGGCATATCATCAAGAGCCTCCTCCCCTGGCGTGAACCTCCTGCGTGAGACGAGAGCCCTCGCCGACGGTCTGAGCACGCTCCTCAACGGCACGATCTGCCATGGCATCCGGATGAGCGCCGCGCTGTCGTCGACCAACAGGAATCAGGCCTGGGCATCGTTCCGCACCGATCCTCRCCACCTGGCCGGAACACGCGGCATTCCAGTTTCGGTCGGCCGCGCGCCTCGATGCTGGCTCGACATTAGCTTTGTGACGAGCGTCGACGAATTCAGCGAGCACCTGATGGTCGTCACGTCCTACGTCGGGCTGTACGCCGACGCCGGCCTGACGCAGGTCCTGCTGCACTACGACTACGAGCGCGACAAGCGGGACGGGTACCCGGACGCGCACCTCCAGATTCCCGCGACGTCCGATTCATGGACATCGTTGCTGACTCGGCGTCGGAACGCCAAGGACGAGTTGGGCTACCTTCACCTACCGACCGGTGGTCGACGGTTCCGGCCGACGGTCGAGGACGTCGTCGAGTTCCTGATCGTGGAACGGATCAGCGACGCCCGCGACGGGTGGCGGGAGGTACTCGCCAGATCCCGCGACTCGTTCCTCGGTCATCAGCTCCGGGCCGCCGTCCGGCGATTCCCCGAGACCGCCGCCAGCCAGCTGACCCGGATGGGCTACGCGGTCGCGACACCATAGAAGACCACGCGGCGACGCCTCGGCGTTTGTGTCCACGGGCGGCGTCGCGGCTCGGTGATGGTCGCGGCGGCTACTGTGAGAGACGTGGATACGACTGTTCCCGGGGGACAGTTTCCGGCCGGTCTGAGGACCCTGCTCAGCTCCGAGTTGACCTCCGTGGGTGAGGACATCATCGCGGCGATCGCGGCGGAGGTGCCGGCCTATGCCCGGCCGCTGGAAGGACGGTTCGGGCGGGGGGTACGGGCAGGCGTCGCCGAGGCGCTGCGCCGGTTCCTCGCGATCGTCGACGTCGGCCCGGACGACCCGGCCGACGTCGCCGCCAGCCGCGAGATCTACGTACGGCTGGGGCACGGCGAGTTCCACGCCGGCCGTTCCCTGGACAACCTGCTCGCCGCCTACCGGATCGGCACCCGGGTCGCATGGCGACGGTTCGCCGACATCGCCCTGCTGCGCGGTGGGCTGGACGCGGCCGGCCTGGTGACCCTCGGCGAGACACTCTTCGGCTACATCGACGGTGTCTGCGCGGCGTCCGCCGAGGGATACGCGCTGGCCCAGTCCGCGGACGCGGGCGCCCGGGAGCGGCTGTGGGACCGGATCGGCGAGCTGCTGCTGTCCGGGGCGGACCCCGCGAGCGTCGAGGAGATCGCCCAGGCCGCTTCGCTACTGATCCCGGACCGCCTCGCCGCGGTGCTGGTCCCCACRCAGGCCGACGGCCAACGGCGGCTCGGGCTGCCCACCAGCTGCCCGAGCGCCACGCACGGCTCGGACCTGTGGCTGTTCGTCAGCGGGGACGACGCGCGCGGGCAGCGGCTGGCCGGCCAGCTCGCGGGGCGCTCGGCCGTCGTCGGCCCGACGGTGCACTGGGCGCGGGCCGCGGCGAGCGCCGAACGGGTCAGGTTCGCGCGCGAGGCACGCGATGACGGGCTGCTGCCCGCGGACCCGCGCGGCGGCCCGCTGTTCACCGACGACCACCTCGCGGCACTGCTGCTCACCCGCGATCCGCCGCTGCTCGCCGACCTCACCCGCCGCCGGCTCGAACCGCTCGCGGGCCTGCCCGAGCGGACCCGGCAGCGACTCGCCGCGACCCTGCTGCACTGGCTGGCCCTGCACGGCCAGCGCGGGCTGATCGCTCGCCGGCTGCACATCCACCCGCAGACCGTCCGCTATCGCGTCCTGCAGCTGCGCGAACTGTTCGGCGACTCCCTCGACGACCCGGACGCCCGCTTCGAGCTGGAACTCGTCCTGCGCGCCGGCGCCGCCACAATCATCGGCGACGAGGGCGAAAGCGCCCGAGGCCAGCGCGTCCCCACGGACCCGACCGGATCGGCGCGGGCCGCGCACGAAGGCCAGGTCGCGCTCATCGCCAGGCCGCCGCGACCGCGGGCCCGACGCGTCGCCCGACCGCCGTCACCCGACCAGCCAGACCCCTGACCAGGGCGCCGACGCCGACGCCGACGGATCGTCAGGCGGACAGCCCTGCCGCCGGCTCACCCGCGAGCTCGCGTACCGCCGCCCGGAAGAAGTCGACGTCAACGGCGAGGCCGACGGCGACCGGAGCGCCGATGCCGTCGGCGTTGCCGTCCGGCCCGCGGCCAGCGGCGACGCCCGGGGCCGTGGCGGCAGCGGGGGCAGCCGGAGCCGTGGGCTCGGTCTGGCCGCGTCGCCAGCCCAGCTGGCGCAGGTCCACGACGGTCTGTCCCCAGGCGGCGCTGCCGCCGGTGTCGACCTCGACCGGCAGCGTCTCGACGCCGAGGATGTCCGGCCGGACGACGGCCATCGCCGCCAGCAGGTCGTGGCAGGGCGTCTCGCCTTCGGCGCACAGCGAGCCGGCGTTGCGGCGGTAGAACGACAGCGGCCCGTGGAGGAACGCCGCGGCGGCGGTCCGGCGCGCCGCGAGCGCGGCGAACTCGACGTCTCGCAGGGTCGCCTGGTGGGTGACGTCCAGGCCGACCATCACCGGCGGCGCCGACCAGCCGGCGCCGAGCGCCGCGGCGGCGGCGAGCGGGTCGTTCGCGACGTTGGCCTCGGCGCTGGGCCGGGCGTTGCCCTGGGCGCGCGCGCTGCCGCCCATCAGCGTCAGCCGGCTCGAGGCGGCCGCCGCGGCGTCGGCACGCACCGCCGCCGCCAGGTTGGTGAGCGGCCCCAGCGTCAGCAGTGACGCGCCCCGGCGCATCTCCCTGACCAGCACGTCTACGGCGGGGGTGGCCTCGTCGGCGCCTCGCTCCGGGTCGGCGAGCCCGACGTCGCCCAGCCCGTCCTCACCGTGGATGAACACCGGCCGGGTCATGTGCGGCGCCGGGTCGGTCGGGTCAGCCCCGACGTACACCGGGATGTCGGGACGGCCGGCCGCCTCGAGGATGACCCGCAGGTTGCGGGCGGCCTGGCGCACCTCGACGTTGCCGCCCACGGCGGTGACCGCGGCGATCTCGACGTCCGGCCGGCCGCACAGCCAGACGATCGCCGCCGCGTCGTCGATCCCGCCGTCGCTGTCGATGACAAGCCGCATCAGTCCGCTCCTCCCACGCCGCCACGCCGCCAGACCAGGACCATCCTCGCGTAACCGGCGAACCCGGCTCCCAGGCCGGGCGCACCCGCGACCAGGGAGGTCCGGTCGGTTACGGTGCGACCCGTGCGGCTGGGGACGTTCAACGTGATGCACGGCCGCTCGCCGACGGACGGGGGCGTCGACCTGGCGCGGTTCCGCGCGGCCGTCGCGTCCCTGGACTGCGACGTGTTGGCGCTGCAGGAACTCGACGTGGGCCAGCCCCGCTCCGGGGGCGCCGACCTGTGCGCGGTGGCCGCCGACGCGCTGGGGGTCGCCCGGGAGGACCGGCGGTTCGAGGCGACCGTCTACGGCACTCCGGGCGGCGCCTGGCGGCCCGCCGACGGGAACCGTTCTCCCGGCGAGCCTGCCTACGGGATCGCTCTGGTCAGCCGGTTTCCCGTCCGCGGCTGGCGGGTCGTGACGCTCGGGCGGGCGCCGGTGCGGTCGCCGATCGCCGTGCCGGGGCCGGACGGGCGGCCGCGGCTGATCCTGCTGGCCGACGAGCCGCGCGTCGCGATCGTCGCCAGGCTGGCGACGCCCGCCGGGCCGCTCACCGTCGTGAGCACCCACCTGTCCTTCGTGCCCGGCTGGAACGCGGCACAGCTACGCCGTCTCGCGCGGGCCCTGCGCCACGACACCACCCGGGAGATCGGTGAGGCCACGGTGATTCTCGGCGATCTGAACCTGCCGGGGCCGTTGCCGCGGATGCTCACCGGCTGGCGGCGGCTGGCCGCCGCGCCCACCTACCCGGTCCATGCCCCGCGGGTGCAGTTCGACCACGTCCTCGCCCGCGGGATCGTGCCGCCGGTCGCCGCCGTGCGGGCCGAGCGGACGGCGGTCTCCGACCATCGCGCCCTGCTCGTCGACCTCGCGGCTGACCGGTGACGGCGGCCGGCGGCGGCGGCGGGCGGTGACGGCGGCCGGCGGCCGGCGGCGCCGACGGCCGGTGACGGCGGCCGGCGGCGGGCTCAGGGAGTGCGGGGCGGCTCCAGCAGAGCGGCCAGGTCCGCCTCGGCCGGGAGCTCCGGGCGCACCAGGCGGCTGTCCCTGACGTAGTAGAAGGCCGCGTCGACGGAGCCGAGGGGGACGCGGCGCAGCCGCGCCCAGGCCAGCCGGTAGAGCGCGAGCTGGACCGGGTCGGCGGCGGTGGCGCCGGTCTTCCAGTCGACCACCTCGTAGCGGCCGCCGCCCAGGTCGTAGACGGCGTCGATGCGGCCGCGGACCACCCGGCCGCCGATCGGCAGCTCGAACGGCGTCTCCACGGCGAGCGGGCGCCGGGCGCCGTACGGGCCGGCGAGGAACGCCTCCTTGAGGGCGCGCAGCTCCGCGTCGTCGAGATGGTCGTCCTCGGTGCCCGGCAGGTCCTCGTGGTCGAGCAGGGGGCGGCGGTCGAAGATCTCCTCGACCCAGGTGTGGAAGCGGATGCCCCGGCTCGCGGCGGGGACGGGCCGGCGCGGCAGCGGGCGGACCAGCTCCCGGGCGAGACCGTCCGGGTCGGCGCGCAGCCTCATCACCTGCGTCGCCGTGAGCCCCATCGGCAGCGGCACCCGGCGGACCGGCGCGCGGGCCGCGAGCTCCTCGTCGAGCAGCAGCCTGGTCTCCTGGTCCAGGGCCTCGAACAGGGCCCTCTCCTGCGCCGTCATGCCAGCGCGGTCATCCGCCTCGGCGATCCCGGTGACCGTCTCGACGAGGACGGCCGCGGCGCCCCGGGCCTCAGGCGCGCCGGCCGCCGAGGCGGCGGAGACGGCGGCGGCGGCCGGGGTGCCCGCGAGCAGGTCACGCACCGCGCCCGCCACCGCCCGCCGGGCGGCCCCCGCGAGCGCGTCCGCCGGCACCGGCCAGACGTACTCGGGCGGGGTCTCGAGCGCGGGGTTGGTCTTCTCCAGGGGGATGTCGGCCCAGCGGTCCACCCGGCCGTTGCCCTCCCGCGCGGCGTGCTCGCGCAGCTCGTCGAGGAACGGCGACGGGCCGCGCGGCTTCTTCTGGGTGGGGCCCCACCAGTGGCCACCGCAGATCAGCGTCGAGCGGGCCCTGRTGAACGCGACGTAGGCGAGGCGGCGCTCCTCGTGCTCCGCCTGTTCCCGGCACTGGTCGGCGAACCGGTCGAACGCCGCCCGGTCGTCGTCGACGGCGAACTCCGGCAGGTCCTCGGCGTCACCGCGCAGCGGGGTCGGCAGTACGGAGGGCGAGGTGGTCCACCGATCTCCGACCGTGCTGTCGGGGAACGACCCGCGGCTGATGTTGGGCACGGCGACGATGTCCCATTCCAGGCCCTTGGCGCCGTGCATGGTGAGCACCTGGACGGCCTTGCCCGCTCCGGCGACGTCGGCGTCGAGCCCCCGCTCGTACTGCTCGCCGGCCCGCAGGAAGCCCAGGAACGAGGTGAGCGACGCTCGCCCGCTCGCGTCGTCGTAGCCGGCGGCCGAACGGTCGAAGTCGGCGGCGACCCGCAGGAAGGCCGCGAGGTTCTCCCGCCCCCGGGTCCCGCGCGGGGCCGCGAGCTCCAGCTCGACGTCGAGACCCGTCGCCTCGACCACGCGGTGGACCAGCTCCACCAGGCCCGCGCCGGCGTGCGTGCGCAGCTCGGCGAGCTCCGCGCCGAGCGCGCGGACGCGCCGGGCGCCCTCGGCGGAGATCTCGTCGCCCGGGTCGGCCAGCGCGTCGGCCAGCGAGACGACGTCGCTCGGGTCGACGTCCGCGACCGCGTCGTCCAGCGCCCCCGCCGGCACCGCCGCCGCGGGTGGGTTCCGCGTGCTGGGGGCGGTGCGCAGCAGCTCGGTCGCCCGGCGGCCGAGCGCGGCGAGGTCCCGGGGGCCGAGCCGCAGACGCGGCCCGGTCAGCAGGCGGATCAGCGACGGGTTCGCCGTCGGGTCGTCGAGCACCTCCAGCGTCGCCCGGATGTCGGCGATCTCGGGCTTGGACAGCAGGCCGCCGAGCCCGAGCACCTCGACGGGCAGCCCTTCGTCCGTCAGCGCCGCCACCAGCGCGGGCACATCGGACCAGGACCGGGCGAGTACCGCGCACTCCCGGGGCGGGCAGCCGGCCCGGACCCGTGCGGCGAGCTGGCCCGCGACCCAGCGGACCTCGTCCGCCCAGGTGGAGTGCAGCGCGACGACGGTCTCCCCGGCGAGCAGGGCCTGGGGCCGCGGCCGCAGGACGGTGACGGACCTGGTCGGCAGCCGCTCGGCGACGGCGTTGGCGAGGGTGAGCAGCCGCCCGCCGCTGCGCTGGTTCACCGACAGCTGGTAGGTCGCCGCCGGCCTGCCGTCGGCCTGGGTGAAGTGCTCGGGGAACCGGTCGAGGTTGCTCGCCGAGGCGCCGCGCCAGCCGTAGATGGCCTGCGCCGGGTCGCCGACGGCCGTGACCGGGTGCGCCGCGCCGAACAGGCCGACGAGCAGCCGGCGCTGGGCCACCGAGGTGTCCTGGTACTCGTCCAGAAGCACCACCGAGTGCTGGCGGCGCAGCAGCGCGCCGACCTCGGGAACCCGCTCGGCCAGCTGGGCGGCGAGCGTGATCTGGTCGCCGTAGTCGAGCAGCTCACGGTCGCGGCGGGTGGCGCGGTAGGCCTTGACCAGCTCCGCCAGCTCAAGCCGGCGACGGGCGGTGAAGGCCAGCCTGCGCAGCTCCCGCACCAGGGTGGCCGTGTTCTGCCGGGCGCGGGCGCGTTCCGTCGCCGCGACCACGTCCGCGAGCCAGCGCCGGTCGAAGGTGATCAGCTGGTCCGGGTCGACGAGGTGCTCGCCGCACTGGCCGTCGAGCGCGACGACCGCCTCGACGAGCGCCGACATGGAGCCGGTGAAGGCCTCGACGCGGCCCGGGTAGTTGCGAGCGACGTGCGCGGCGAGCTGGTAGCGGGCGGCGGCGGGCAGCAGGACGCAGTCGGGCTCCAGGCCCAGCCTCAGCGCGTGGTCGGCGACGAGCCGGCTGGCGAACGAGTTGTAGGTCGCGATCGTGGGCTCGCCGACGCCGTCGTCCGCCCACGTCCCCGCCGCCTCGGGAGCCGGGGCGGCGAGGCCGCCGTCGCCGAGTATCTGGCCGCCCACGCCCGCCGGCTCGGAGCTGCCCGGCTCGGGACCGCCCAGCTCGACGCCGCCCGCGCCGCCCGCGACGGCCAGGCGCGCGCGGCGCAGCTGGGCCAGGGCCCGGCGCACCCGTTCGGCCAGCTCACCGGCGGCCTTGCGGGTGAAGGTGAGGCCGAGGATCTGCTCCGCGGGCACCCCGGCCGCGGCGACCAGCCACACCACCCGCGCGGCCATCACCGACGTCTTGCCCGAGCCCGCTCCGGCGACGATCACGCCGGGGGCCGCGGGCGCGCAGATCGCGTCGAGCTGCTCCTCGGTGAACGGAACGCCGAGCAGGCCGCGCAGTCCCTCCCTGGTCAGCCGGCGCGGTTCGAAGACGGCGGCCGCGCCGCTGGCCGGGCCGATCGTCGACCTCCCAGACTGCTGGCCTCGCCAGTCCGGCGGGGTCCCCGCGGCCGATTCGGGAGGAACCGGGCGCCCGGCTTCCTCGAACCACTCCTCGGCGACCGCGCCGGCATCCACGCCGTCGCCGCCAAGACCGGGCAGGGCGGGCTGCGGCGAGGTCGACCGAGCTGGTCTCGTCCCAAGCGGGACGGACGCCAACGGGACGGCGTCGGCGGGCAGAGTGGGCAGCGCCTCATCCGCGCGGTGCGCGGCGGGGCTGTCGGCAGGGCGCCGGGCGGAATCGGGAGCCGGCTCGTCGAGTGCCTCATCCGGAAGCGGCGGCGACGCGTCCATCAGTCGACCACCTGCCTGCCCTCGGCGGGCCACGCGGGGCATGAGCGCCGGAACGAGCAGTAGTCGCAGCCGGGCCCCTTCGTCGGGACGAACGTCTCGGTGGTGATCGTGCGCACGGCCTGGCCGAGCAGCTCGTCGACCCAGGCTCGCCCGGCGGGCAGCGCCTCCTGCCGCTGGACCTGGGGCGAGCCGGTGGGCTCGCCCGGCTCGCGGGGGCCCGCCCGGTCCCCGTCCGCGTCGCGGCGCAGGAGAACGAGCTCGGCGCCGCCGGGGACGGCGTGCCGGTCGCCGGCCTCCGCGGGCCGCGTGGGCTCGGGCCGGCCCGGCGCGTTCGCCGGGTCTGGCGCCTCCCCCCGATTCGGTGGCTCCGGCTGTTCCGGCGCTTCCGGCCGGTCCGATGCCTCCGCCGGGGCCGCGAGGCGCGGCTCGGCTGGGGCGTTCGGCGCGACTCGCTCGTCGACGGCGCCCTCGCGGACGGCGAGCTGGTAGGTGCCCAGCTGGACGTGCTCGGCCAGGTCGCGGGCACCGACGGCCGCCCGGCCTGTCTTGAAGTCGATGACGTGCACCCGGCCGGCGTCGTCAAGCTCGAGCCGGTCGATCGAGCCGCGCAGCCGGACCGGGCGGCCGTCGACGCTCAGGTCGATGCTGAACCGCTCCTCCGAGCCGACGACTACCCGGCCACGCTTGGCGGCGTGCCAGTCGAGGAAGCGGGCGAGCGCTTCCCGCGCGGCCGCGCGCTCCTGGTCCGAGCGCCAGCGGGCCTCGAAGGCGACATGCCGCCAGACCGTGTCGAGGCGGGCGTCCAGCGCTGCGAGATCGGCCGGGGTCCGGCCCGAGGTGACCTCGTCGACGAGCGCGTGCACGACCCGGCCGAAGCTCTGCGCCGTCGTCGCCGGGCTCCCGGCGTGGGCCTCGTGCTCCAGGAACCAGCGCAGTGAGCAGTCGCGCAGGCTCGTCAGGGACGACCCCGACAACCGGATCGGCTCCTGCGCCGGCACGACCGGTACGTCGGACGACGTCACGTCGCGCACGCCCCACCAGCGGTCGGGGTGCGCGGGGGGAGCCAGCGGCCGGCCGGCGTGGTCGGCGGCGGCGGCCAGCGCCGCGAGCCGGCGGCGGGCGGCGCGCCGCGCCGCCGGGCTCGCCGCCTGGTCGACCGAGACCCGGCGCAGCGTGGCGACCAGGCTCGCCAGGGTGAGCGGCCGCGGTGTCCAGGACGAGCCGTCGACCACCGGGACGCCCAGCTCGGCGAGGAACTCGCTGCGCCGGGAGCCGTTCTCGCCCGCCGCGCCGTCCTCGCCCGCGGTGTCGACGGCGGTGGTGACGAGCCGGCGCCGTGCCCGGGTGACTGCGACGTAGAACAGCCGGCGCTCCTCGGCCCAGCGGTCACGGGGAGTCTCCGGCGGGCGCAGGCCGCCTCGTTCGGGTGCGTCGAGCTGCTCGGTGCCGAGCAGGGAGTGCTGCGCGCGCAGGTCAGGCCAGGCTCCGTCCTGGACGCCGCGAACGACGACGATGTCCCATTCGAGGCCCTTGGCGCGGTGCGCGGTGAGCAGCCGGACCGCGTCCGGGCGGATCTCGGCGCCCGCGCGGTTGTCCGCGGCGAAGTCCTGGCTGGTCAGGTCCGCGATCAGACCGCGCGCGCGGCCGCCCGGGCCGCGGCGCTCGCCGAGCCGGCCGACCGCGTCGAACAGGGCGACGACGGCGTCGAGGTCGGTCTCGGCCGCGCGCCGACGCGCCCCGTAGCCGCTGGCCGAGGCCCGCCGCAGCCGCGCCGGCCAGTCGGTGCCCTCCCACAGCGCCCAGAGCGCGTCCTGCGGGGTGCCGCCGGCCCGCAGCCGGTGGCGCACCTCGCGAAGCAGGGCGCCGACCTCGGCCACCGGCCGGGCCAGGGCGGTATCGATGTCGTCCGGAATCGACGCGGGGTCGGCCAGGGCGGCCCGAAGCATCTCCGCGGACGAGGCCGGCCCGCGCGCGACGCGCGCGGCGTCGACGTCGGCCTCCGGCTCGGCCGGACCGTCACCGCCCGAAAGAGAGTCGGTATCCGACGGGGAGTCGACGTTCGCCGGGGAGTCGACCTTCGCCGGGAGAGCGGCGTCCGTCGACGAGTCGGCGATGACGCGACTGTGCGCGGCCGCCTCGGCCTTGGCCGCCTCCGCCGCGCGGGCGTGCTCGCGCAGCGCGCGGCCAAGGGCCCGCAGGCCGGCGGGGTTCGCTCCGCCTAGTGGGGACAGCAGGAGCGCGCGGGCGTCCGCCGCGGTCAGCGACGCCGGGGCGTCGGCGCAGCGCAGCGCGGTGAGCAGCAGCGCCGCCGCCGGCCGGGCCGCCAGTGGCGGCTCGTCACCGGCCATGTCGACCGGCACGCCGGCCGCTGTGAGCGCCCGCGCCACCGGCGGCAACGCGTCGGCGGAGCGGGTCAGCACCGCCATCTCCCGCCAGGCCACCCCGCCCGCGAGGTGCTCGCGGCGCAGCAGGTCGACGATCGCCTCGGTCTCCGCGGCCTCCGTCGGGAACGACAGCGCCTCGACCTGACCGGCGCGGTCCTGCTCCGCGGGAACGAGCGCGCGGTGAGCCCGCAGCGCGGCCACCGGCAGGCCCGACACCGGCAGGCGGGTGGCGACCTGCCGGCTCGCGGCCAGCACCGGCGGTGCCATCCGCCGGCACATTCCGAGCGCCCGCACGTCGGCCGGGGAGCCGTCGGCGCGGCGGAACCGGCCGGGGAAGTCCAGCAGGCCACGGACCCGCGCGCCCCGGAACGCGTAGATCGACTGGTCCGGGTCACCGAAGGCGACCAGGTCGGCCCCGCCCGCCGTCAGCGCGGTCAGCAGCCGCTCCTGCGCGGGATCGGTGTCCTGGTACTCGTCGACGAAGACCGCCCGATAACGGGCGCGCAGCGCCTGGCCGGCCTCCGGGTCCTCGACGAGCGTCACCGCCCGGTGGCCGAGCTCCGGGTAGTCGACCGCGCCGGCGTACCCCAGATTGTCCAGGTAGTCCGTGTAGAACTCGGCGAGTGCGGTCCAGTCGGGCCGCCCGGCGCGGGCCGCGAGCCCCCCGAGGCCAGCCGGGTCGAACCCGACCTCACGGACCCGGGCGAACAGCGCCTCGACCTCCTCGGCGAAGCCCCGGGTGCGCAGGCACACCTCGAGCGACGCCGGCCAGCGCGGCCGGCCGAGCTCACGCGAGCCCTCGATCAGGTCGCGCAGCCGGGTGAACCGCTCCGGACCGGTCAGCAGCCGCGGCGGCGGGTCGCCAGGACGAGGGAACTCCCGCAGTACGGAATAGCACCAGGAATGGAAGGTCCAGGCCACCGTCCCGCCGACGGCGGCGCCCACGCGGGCGGTGATCCGTTCGGAGAGCTCCCGTGCCGCCCGCCGGCTGAACGTGAGCACCAGGACCGAGCCGAGATCCAGCCCGGCCTCCACGCGACGGGCGACCGCCTCGACCAGCGTCGTCGTCTTGCCCGTGCCCGGCCCGGCGAGGACCAGCAGCGCCCCACCGGGGTGCTCCAGCACCGCCCGCTGGGCCTCGTCCAGCCGGGCGGGGTCGGCCCACGCCGCCGGCGCCGACCGGTCGAGCCGGTAGCGGCGCACGTCAGCGCCCGGCCGCGTCAGCGCGACCGGCGGCGTCGCGGTGGACGGCGTCACGGCGGGTCGTGTGACGGCGGACGAGGTGGGCACGGATACAGCAGACCACGTGACTCCGACAGTTTCGCGATCGCCCCGAGCGCGCCCGCGGGCACGGCCCGGGCGCCGGAATCCCACCGGCGCGGCCTGTCGACGCTCACTGTGGGAGTCTGCACGGTATGGGAGAGTGCGCGGGCAAGGTCGTGCTGGTCACCGGAGCGGGCGCGGGCATCGGAGCGGCGTGCGCCCGGTTGCTCGGTGCCGCGGGCGCGCGCGTCGTCGTCACCGACATCGACGAGACCGCGGCCAAGAAGACCGCCGACGAGATCCAGCACGCGGGCGCCACGGCGCTCGCCATCGGGCTGGACGTGACCGACCCGGACGCGGTGACGGAGGCCGTCGCGACGGCGGCACGCACGTTCGGCGGGCTCGACCTGGCCGTGAACAACGCCGGCATCGCCCTGCCGCGCCAGCCCGTCGACAAGATCCCGGTCGACGACTGGCGGCGTGCCATCGAGATCAACCTCAACGGCGTCTTCTACTGCCTGCGCGCCGAGATCCCGGCCATGCTCGAGGCGGGCGGCGGCTCGATCGTGAACATGGCGTCGGTGCTCGGTGTCGTCGGCTTCGCGGACGCCGCTGCCTACTCCGCGGCGAAGCACGGCGTCATCGGCCTCACGAAGACGGCCGCGCTGGAGTACGCCACCCGCAACATCCGCGTCAACACGGTCGCCCCGAGCTTCGTCGACACCGCGATGATGAACCAGGAGTCCGGCCGCAAGATGCGTGGCGCGGCGCTGCTCGCTCCCATGGCACGCTTCGCCACCGTCAATGAGGTGGCCGAGATCGTCCTCTTCCTGCTTTCCGACCGCTCCTCCATCGTCACCGGCAGCGTCTACCTGGCCGACGCCGGCTACGCCGCCAGGTAGCCGGCCCGACGCTGCCGGGCGTCCGGCCTTCCGAACGTCCGGCCTCCTGGGCATCGGACCGCTGGCCGTCAGGCCGTCAGGCCGTCCCAGCGGGCGAGACGGAGGTCGACGCGGTCACCGGCGGGGCGTAGCGGGGTCTCGTCGGCGATCAGGCGGGTGATGGCCTCGACCGGGGCGGAGGGGTTGGGCTCACCGCTGGCGCGGATCACGCGATGCCATGGGACGTCCTCCTCGTGGCCGAAGCGGGCGAGCACCGCGCCCACGTGGCGGCCGGTGCCACCGCCGACGTACTCGGCGACGTCGCCGTAGGTCATCACCTTGCCGGCCGGGATCTGCGTGACCGCGTCGAGCACCGCTCTGGCGTACTCCCCTGGCCGGCCACCGATGTGGATACGCACCCGGGTGCCCAGCCCCGCGGACACGCTCGCGGACGTGCCCGCTCCCCGCCCGCCCGGCCCAGGTCCTCGCATGAGGGCAGCATGCCAGCGACGTCCGACACTCCCGGAAGCGGCCAAGCACTCCAGAAGCGGCCAAGCCGGAAACGGCCGAGGGCTCCGGCGCCGACCATGGGTCGGTGCCGGAGCCCTCGTGACGGGCCTGGAACGGTCTAGTAGACCGGGAGGGCCTTGTCGACCTGGGTCGCCCAGGCGGTGACACCGCCCTGGACGTGCACGGCCGACGAGAAACCGGCGCCCTTCAGGGTGGCCAGCGCGTCGGCCGAGCGGACGCCCGACTTGCAGTAGACGACGACGCGCTTGTCCTGCGGCAGCTCCGACAGATGCGCGGGCAGGTCGCCCTTCGGGATCAGCCTCGCGCCGGGAATCCGGACGATCTCCCACTCGGCCGGCTCGCGGACGTCGATCAGCTCGATCGCGGCGCCCTCGTCCATCCACTCCTTGAGYTCGGACGCGGTGATCGTCGAGCCCGCGGCGGCGAGCTGCGCCTCCTCGGAGACCACGCCGCAGAACGCCTCGTAGTCCTCGATGAGCGTCGTGATCGACGGGTTCTTGCCGCACAGCGGGCACTCCGGGTCCTTGCGGACCTTGATGGAGCGGTAGCTCATCTCCAGGGCGTCGTAGACCATCAGCCGGCCGACCAGCGGGTCGCCCACACCGGTCAGCACCTTGATGGCCTCGGTGGCCTGGATCGCGCCGATCGACGCGCACAGCACGCCGAGCACCCCGCCCTCGGCGCAGGACGGCACCATGCCGGGCGGCGGCGGCTCGGGGTAGAGGCAGCGGTAGCACGGGCCGTGCTCCGCCCAGAAGACGCTGGCCTGCCCGTCGAACCGGTAGATCGAGCCCCAGACGTAGGGCTTGCCGAGCAGCACCGCGGCGTCGTTCACGAGGTAACGGGTCGCGAAGTTGTCGGTGCCGTCGACGATCAGGTCGTACTGGCTGAAGATCTCCATGACGTTGTCGATGTCGAGCCGCGTCTCGTGCAGCACGACGTTGACGTACGGGTTGATCTCCCGGACGCTGTCGCGCGCCGACTCCGCCTTGCTCCGGCCGACGTCGGACTGGCCGTGGATGATCTGGCGCTGCAGGTTCGACTCGTCGACGGTGTCGAACTCGACGATGCCGAGCGTCCCGATCCCGGCCGCGGCCAGGTACATGAGGGTCGGCGATCCGAGGCCACCCGCGCCGACCGCCAGAACCTTGGCGTTCTTGAGGCGCTTCTGCCCGTCCATCGCGACATCCGGAATGATCAGGTGTCGGGAGTATCGGCGGACCTCGTCGACGGAGAGCCCGTCGGCGGGCTCCACCAGAGGCGGAAGGGACACGCGTGCTCCTTGCTATCGGCATCGCCGAGAGGGCGTCCCCCCGACGATGCCACAGTTGGTTCCCCCTCCGGCCCGCCAAGCCGCGGGTGGAGGACCACGACGTGAGGTGCAGCGCGCCCGCGCGGCCAGATGTTCCCGCCGCTCCCGCCGCTCCCGCCGCTCCCGCCGCCTCGGCGCGAGGTCACGCCGCCGGGCCTTTCCCTCCCCCGGCCGGTCGGGTCAGGCCGAGCGGCGGGTGGATGTCTTGGCCGCCGTCTTCGCCGGCGCGCTCTTGCCCGGAGCCGTCTTCTGACCGGTAGACGCGGGCTTCGACGCCGTCTTGGCGGGGGCGCTCTTCGCGGCGGGCTTCTTCGCCGCGGGCTTCTTGGCACCAGGCCTGCCCTTGGCCCCGGCCGTGGCCGATTCCCTGGCCTCGGCCGTCTCCGCCCCCGCTTCGGCCGAGGGCTCCGCCTCCGCCCCGGCCTGTGCCGTTGACGCGGCGCCGCCGGACGGGCGGCCAGCGCGCGCCGCCTCGATGCTGGCCCGCAGCGCGGCCATCAGGTCGCCCGCGGGCGCGGCCTTCTCCTCCGCCGGCGGGGCCATGATCTCCCTACCGGCGATCTTGGCGTCGATCACCTCGAGGAGCGCGGCGCGGTACCCGTCACCGAACTTCGTCGGGTCGAAGTCCCCGGCGAGGGTGTCGATCAGCGAGCCCGCCATCGCCAGCTCCGGCGCGCGGACCTGGATCTCCTCCTCCAGGAACGGGAAGTCAGGAACGCGGACCTCGTCCGGCCAGAGCATGGTCTCCAGCACGAAGATGCCGTCGCGGACCCGCAGCGTGGCGAGCTGCTCCCGCTGCCGCAGAGCGATCTTCACCAGCGCGACCCGGCCGGACGACTCCAGCGCGTCGCGCAGCAGCACGTACGGCTTGGCCGCCATCTTGTCGGGTTCCAGGTAGTAGCTCTTCGCGAAGTAGATCGGGTCGACCTGCTCCAGCGGCACGAACTCCAGTACTTCGATCGCGCGCGACGTGGACAGCGGCAGGTTCGCGAAGTCCTCGTCGGTAAGGACGACGGTCTCGCCGTCCGTCAGCTCGTAGCCTTTGGCGATCTCGGAGTACGGAACCTCCTCGCCGTCGGCCGCGGCGACCCGCTTGTAACGGATCCGAGACCCGTCCGAGCGTCGGACCTGGTGAAAGGCGACGTCACGCTCCTCGGTGGCCGAGTACAACTTCACGGGGATCGAGACGAGGCCGAAGCTGATGGCGCCCTTCCAGATCGAACGCATGTTTCAGGTCACCTCCCGTCACTCTCATGGTGAGGCACGCACCGCGTCGTGTCTGCCGGACCAACGAAACTCATTCGAACATATGTTCCCTTACCGGTGCTGGCCTGCGCATTTCCCCGAACCAGTCCGCCGTCAGCCGCGGCAGGCGTGAGCCAGGACCTCGCGGGCGCGGGCGCGCCCGCGCCCAGCGGGACGGAGCGTCGCCGCCGGGAGGGGTCTTGATCCTCAGGGCATGAATGGGGCGTAGCGGACATAAAGTCCCCGCTCTCCGTTCCAGGAGGCGCCCGAACCGCCTTCGGCGCGCCAGTTCTCCTGGGTAGACCTCCCCACTCGCCGCCGCTCATCGACATCCGATATGCCGATATGCCTCGTCACACCGCCGCGCCACGACAGCCAGCCATGACCGCGGGCCAGACGCCCGCGAGCAGGTTGTCGCTCCACCTCCGATGAGCGGATGCCCGCAGCGCCGTCAAAGGAGAGGAGCTGGCCGCGACGTCCCGTGGGCCGTCGCCGCGGGTCTCGCCGGAACCAGCCCGTCCGAGCGCTTCCCGCGAGACGCTGGGTCGCACCGGAGCGTTCCAGCACCTGGGCCTGCCGTCGGGCGCGGGGCCTCGGCGGCGGCACAGACGTGAGGGCAGAGCGCGGGAGGCGCGAATGGGTGAGGCGAGCGGCGCGAGCACGACCGTCGAGGTGGCTGGTCGGCGGCTGAAGCTGTCCAATTTGAACAAAGTGCTCTATCCGGCCGTTGGAACGACCAAGGCCGAGGTCATCGACTACTACACCCATATTGCCGACGTTCTGCTCCCCCACCTCGCCGACCGACCGCTGACCGTGGTGCGGTTCCCCGAGGGTGTAGGAGGCGAKGGCTTCTTCAGCAAGAACGCCCCCAAGCACCGCCCGGACTGGGTTCCGGTGGCGACCCTGCCATCACCCGGGTCGACGAAGAACCGCCGCACGATCGACTACCTGGTCGCCGACGAGCAGGCCACGCTGGTATGGCTCGCGAACCTCGCCGCGCTCGAGATGCATACCCCCATGTGGCGGGTCTCGACCGGCAGGCCGGACATTCTGGTCGCGGACCTCGACCCCGGCCCGGGGACGACCGTGCTCGACTGCGCGCGGGTCGCGCTCCTGTTGCGCGACGTCCTGCCCGAGCCGCTCTGTGTGAAGACCAGCGGGTCCAAGGGCCTGCAGGTGTACGGGAGGGTGGACGACGGGCGCGAGAGCATGCGGGTCCGCGACGACATGCGGATCATCGCGGAGCGCCTGACCAAGGACCATCCGGACCTGGTCGTGTCGAACATGCGCAAGGACCTGCGCGACGGCCGGGTGCTGCTGGACTGGTCACAGAACAATCCCGCGAAGACGACCGTCTCCGTCTACTCGCTGCGTGCCAGGGCCGCGCCGACGGTCTCGACCCCCGTCACCTGGGACGAGGTCGCGGCCGCCCGGGACGTCGACGATCTCCGCTTCACCGCTTCCCAGGTACTCGACCGCGTCCAGGCGCACGGAGACCTCTTCGCTCCGCTGCTGGCCTGACGACCCGCCGCCGTCCCTGCTGACCGGCACCGTCGCCGCCGGTCGACGCCCCGAACAACGGACCTCATCACGACGCAGCCCTGGACGGCAGGGCTCTCGACGGCGCGGCCCGGACGGGCGTTCAGCCCGCGCTCGTCTGGGTATGGCCAGGGTCCCGGCCCCGGCGGCGAGTCCCGCGGTTGCGGACGCCCAGCCACGCCGAGGACCGACCGGTTCATCCCGCTGGTTCATCCCGCTATGACGTGGAGGAACACATGAGCGCACCCACCGAACTTCCGCTCGACGTGCCGGATGCCGACGCCGCGGAGCAGGCGCGGGAGGTGCGTCCGGACGATTCGGAGGCCCCGCCTCCTGTCGTCGCGGAGGCCGACGAGTACGACGCGGTCGAGCAGAGCCTGGAGGTGAAGGAGGACGAGGACGACTACCGCTGACGGCCGCCGCCTCATCACCGGGCCAGCCTGACCAGCCGGTGGGCGGCCATGCCCGACCGTTCCGTGGCCGCCGCGTGCCTGGCACGCGGCGGCCACGCCGCACCCGGGCATGGCCCGCCGCCTGGTGTGACGCGGCCGGGCGCGTCCCCACGAGGCGGCGCGCCCGGCCGCGAGGGTGAGTAGTGTTGTCGAGATCCAACAGGAGGTGGGCTGTGACCGTTGAGCCGGCCGCGCCGCAGTCGCGCCCAGGCAGGACTCCTCGCCTCCCTCGCACCGCCCGCCGTTTCCAGCTGCTCGGCGCCGCGCGCGAGGTCTTCGTCGCGCAGGGCTACCACGCGGCCGCCATGGATGAGATCGCGGAGCGGGCCGGGGTCAGCAAGCCGGTGCTCTACCAGCACTTCCCGGGCAAGCTGGAGCTGTACCTGGCGCTGCTGGAGGAGCACTCCGAGAAGCTGGTCAGCAGCGTCCGCGAGGCGCTCGCGTCGACGACGGACAACCGGCTGCGGGTGGAGCGCTCGGTCCGCGCCTACTTCGACTTCGTCAACGACCCCAGCGGCGCGCACCAGCTGGTGCTGGAGTCCGACCTGCGCAGCGAGCCGGCGGTCCGGCAACGGGTCGAGGACGCCTTCGCCCAGTGCGTGCGCGCGATCGCGGCGACGATCGTCGCCGACACCGGCCTGTCCCAGGACGAGGCCGACCTGCTCGCGGTCGGCCTGGTGGGGCTGGCCGAGACGTGCTCGCGCTGGTGGCTCGTGCGCGGCGGCACGGTGCCGCCGGAGCGAGCGATCGAGGCGATGGTCGAGCTCGCCTGGCACGGGATCGGCGGCTACCCGCGCAGTTCGCCGGCCTCCGACGGTGCCGGTCCCGTCACGGATGTCGGCGCCGTCACGGACGTCGGCGCCGGCTGAGCCGCGCTACTCGTATCGGCCGTATCGGGCCGGTCGGGGGCGGCGCGCGAGCGGGCGATGACCGCTGTGCCGGGAGCGAACACGACGACTCGGGTCAGCCGCCGGGGCTTCTGGGGTCATAGTGTGTCCTGTGATCGCCCGACGGCGGTGCGCGCCCGCCGGCTGTGTCCGTCGTTCGTCCGGGGGGACGCTCTGGACGAAGACGCTCCCACTGGGATCGGTGGACGCCGGCCCCGGTGGACTCCGGCTGTGACAAGGCGAAGCCCGCGCGGCCTGAGGCCGACGGTAAATATCAGCCCGCAGTGCACACGAAGGCGAGGTCATCCGGGTGGAGGTCAAGATCGGCGTGCAGAACGTCGGCCGGGAGCTGGTGCTTGAGAGCGCCCAGACACCGGACCAGGTCGCCGAGGCGGTCGCCGCGGCCCTCGCCGCGGACAACGGGCTGCTCTCCCTGTTGGACGAGAAGGGCCGGCGCGTGGTCGTTCCGGCCRCCAAGCTGGCGTACGTCGAGATCGCGGAGGCCGAGTCCCGCCGCGTCGGCTTCGGCGTCGCCTAAGCACGGACCGGCACCTGAAGCACGGACCGGCCTGGGGCGCGACCGCGAGGTCGCGCCCCAGTGGTGTCCTGGGGGTAGTGCCCGCCTATGAGGAGAGGCCCAGAGCGGCCATGCGCTCCGTATGGGCCTTCATGATGCTGTTGAAGATGGCGGCGACCGCTTCCAGGTCACCGACCCCGACGAGCAGGCCCGTGAGGGCGTCGCGCTCCACGGCGACCTGCTGGGCCTGGTTCAGCGCCTCGCCGACCAGGCGGCGTGCCCAGAGGGCGAGCCGGCCGGCGACCACCGGGTTGACGGCGATCGCGCCCCTGACCCGGTCGACCACGAAGGCCGCGTGCCCGGTGTCCGCGAGCACGTCGAGCACGAGCGCCCTGGCATCGTCGTCGAGGCGGTGCGCGATCGCGCGGTAGAAGTCCGCGGCGATGCTGTCCCCCACGTACGCCTTCACAAGACTTTCCAGCCAGTCGGCCGGGGCGGTCAGCGCGTGGAAGGCCGTCAGCGGGCCGATGAACGGCGCCATCGCCGCTTCCGGATCGACGCCGCGGCCGACGAGGGCCATGCTGATCGCTTCGAAGTGCGTGAACTCGGCCGCGGCCATCGCCGCCAGAGAGATCTTGTCGGTGAGCGTCGGCGCCATCCGCGCGTCGGTCGCCAGGCGCTCGAACGCCGTCAGCTCGCCGTAGGCGATCATGCCGAGCAGGTCGACGACGGCCTGGTCGGCCACCACCCGCTCGACGACCGCCCCGTCGGTCACCACCCCATCGGTCACCGTTCCGTCGGTCGGGTCGCCCGAGGTCACATCGGCGGTCTTCTCGGGAGTTGTCCGCGAGAGCGCGGTCATGGGTGCTGCCTTCGGGTCTCGTGGGGCGATGGGAGCGCCAAAGTGCCCCTCACTCCCTGTGGACTCCCCAGCCCCCGGAAGCACTGTGCTGTCCGTCACGTACCTCAACTCCCAGGCTGATTGATCCAACGTCGTCACCTGACGTGTTACCCGTTGGCGCCGCTCGTTCCTCATCGCTGGGTGCACGCCGATCGACCGGGCCATGTCCCGCCTCAGTAACGGTCGACGAGCCACGATCGTCGCGGAGCGCGCCCATCGAGCGGTCACACAGGCTATCCTTGTCGTAGCCGGTGGTCATCACAGACCGGCCGGCCGTCGAAGGCAACGCGTCGCCCTGGTTTCCGGGCTGCTGGGCCGAGCTGCCGGCTTCGAAACCATCTGGTTTCGGGGCCGCTGGCCCACCCCGCTCGATCGGGTCGCTGGCGCGGCCCGACACATCGCGAGCGGCGCCTCAACATCGGACACCGCTCAGGAGCAGACCAGGAGCGACCCGCTGTCCGTCACAGCCGCATCTCTGACTATCACCGACACCACAACCACCCCCGGCGCCGATGCTGACGCCGCCATCGACGCTGGCCTCACCGCTCCGGCGCAGGTAGAGGCCCCGGCCGCCGCGAAGATCACCTTCGCCGATCTCGGCGTTCGCCACGAGACGGTCGATGCCCTCACCGCCGCGGGCATCATCCATCCCTTCCCCATCCAGGAGCTCACGCTCCCGCTCGCGCTCGCCGGTACCGACATCATCGGCCAGGCGCGTACCGGCACCGGCAAGACGCTGGGCTTCGGCATCCCCATCATCCAGAAGGTCCTCGGCCTGGACGAGGGCGCCGATGGCCGTCCGCAGGCGCTCATCGTCGTGCCGACCCGTGAGCTGTGTGTCCAGGTCACGGCCGACCTCGAGCGGGCGGGCGCCCGCCGGCAGGTACGCGTGCTGTCCGTGTACGGCGGCCGGGCCTACGAGCCGCAGCTGGCCGCGCTGCGCACCGGCGTCGACGTCGTCGTCGGCACCCCGGGCCGCCTGCTCGACCTCGCCCGTCAGCGCGCGCTGAACCTGAGCAACGTCGCGACGCTCGTCCTCGACGAGGCCGACGAGATGCTCGACCTCGGTTTCCTGCCGGACGTGGAGCGCATCGTCTCGCTGCTGCCCGCCGGCCGGCAGACCATGCTGTTCTCGGCCACGATGCCCGGCCCGGTGATCGCGCTCGCGCGCCGGTTCATGATCCGGCCGGTACACGTCACCGCCGAGCAGCCCGACGAGGGCCGCACGGTCCCGACCACCAGTCAGCACGTCTTCCGCGCGCACGCGCTGGACAAGATGGAGGTGCTGGCCAGGATCCTGCAGTCCGAGGGCCGCGGGCTGTCGATCGTGTTCGTGCGGACCAGGCGCACCGCCGACAAGGTGGCCGAGGACCTGTCGCGGCGCGGCTTCGCCGCCGCCCCGGTGCACGGCGACCTCAACCAGGGCCAGCGCGAGCAGGCACTGCGCGCGTTCCGCGCCGGCAAGGTCGACGTGCTGGTGGCCACCGACGTGGCCGCCCGCGGCATCGACGTCGGCGGCGTCACCCACGTGGTCAACTACCAGTGCCCGGAGGACGAGAGCGTCTACCTGCACCGGATCGGCCGCACCGGCCGCGCCGGCGGCAGCGGGGTCGCGGTCACGTTCGTCGACTGGGACGACCTGGCTCGCTGGCAGCTGGTGAACCGGGCGCTCGCGCTCCCGTTCGACGCGCCGATGGAGACGTACTCCACCTCCCCGCACCTGTTCGAGGCGCTCGGCATCCCGGCCGGGTCGACCGGCGTGCTGCCCCGCGCGGCGCGGACGCGCGCGGGGCTGGCCGCCGAGGAGATCGAGGACCTCGGCGGCGGGGCACGGCGAGCGCGCCGCGGCCGGCCCACGGCGGGCCAGGCGGGCGACACCGACCGTCCCGCGGCCAAGGAGGCCGCGACCCCCCGGGCCAAGCCGCGCCGCCGCACCCGCGGCGCCGGCGCCGCGGCGGCGGCCGTCGGGCTCGCCGAGGACGCGGACGAGGGCACCGAGAGCGCGGTCGCGCTCGAGGTTGTCGGCGCTCACGGCGGAGCCGACGTCACCGGCCTCGCCACGGCCGAGCTCGTGGTGGCCGACATCGCCGACGAGACCGACGCGACCGGGCCGGATGTGACCGGGACCGACGAGCAGGGCGGCGAGGCCGGCGCGGCGCGCCGTCGCCGGCGCCGGCGCGGCGGCCGTGGCCGCTCGGCCCGCTCCACCACCGCGGACACGCTGGACATCGCGCCGGCCGACGGCGGGGACGGCGCACCGGAGTCCCACGCCGAGTCCGCCTAGGCGGTCACGACCAGGGCAGCCTCAGAACCTGGGAACGGAATCCTCTGGGTTCCGCTCCCGGGTTCCCGGCATCGCGCTGACGCCGGACGTACAACCCGGATCCCGCCGTCTCGGCACACACACCGGGCTCAGAGCGCGGACACGGACACGGACACGGACACACGATTGATTCAGCTTCGGGTGACGCTGAGCGTCAGCCGGACCCACGAGGCCCGGCGGCAGGCCGGGCAGCGCAGCAGCGACGGGTACCGCGGCCGGATGATCGGCAGGTGCAGGCTCGGGGTGAGCAGCGTCAGCGCACGCCTGGCGCCCACCGTCGTCGCCCGCATGCACCGGGAACAGTTCACCGTCACGCCTGAGCCGTGGGGGTCGGGCGGGCGCTCGCCGCTGTAGAGAGCGCGCTTGCCATGCGCGTCGCGGCCGACGACGCCTGGCCGAGACCCTGGCGATGCCTCGCCGGACCCGGGCGAACGCCCGGTGCGCGGGCGCAGCCGGTCGAACCCGGCCGACGCGGCTCGCGCCCGCCCGCCGGCGGCTCCAGCCACGCTCCCGGCTCCAGCCACGCTCCCGGCTCCAGCGACGCTCCCGGCTCCAGCCACGACCGCGGCTTCGGTCTCGCCCGGCGCGGCGGGGCGGGCGTCGCCCTGTGGCCGCGCGGCCACGCCGGCCATGCGCCCGCTCACTGGCCGACGCGCGACAACGCGGCCGAGGCGGCCGCCCCGCGGGAGCCGTCCGCCAGTTCGTCGACGACCAGCTCGTCGACGACCAGCTCGTCGACGTCCTCGGCCAGGTGGTCCTCCGCGAGGCCGACGACCGGCGGCGCGACGGCCGACAACACCGCCCCGCCGACGCCGGGCACCAGGCCCTGCCCCAGACCGGCGATCGTCCGGGCATGCTCCCGGTAGGCCTGCGCGCCCTTCGACCGGGCCGCGGTGGTGAGGATCGAGCGGCCGATGCCGGGCGCCTCCGCGAAGCGCACCGAGCGCGCGACCGCCGGCTCGAGCACCCTGACCTGGTAGCGGGCCGCGACATCGGCGAGCACCGCTCTGCTGTGGGCGGTGCGACCGTCGAAGAGGGTCGGCAGCACGCCGCGCACGCGCAGCTTCGAGTTCGTGAGGCGGCGGACGTCGTGCACGGTGTCGAGCAGCTGCCCGACACCGCGGTGGGACAGCGTCTCGCACTGCAGCGGGATGATCACCTCGTCGGCGGCTGTGAGGCCGTTGATGGTCAGCACGCCCAGCGACGGCGGACAGTCCACCAGGACGAAGTCGTAGTCGTCGACGATCTCCGCCAGGGCGAGCCGCAGTACGTGCTCCCGTCCGGTGCGCGAGAGCAGGACCGCCTCGCAGCCGGCCAGCTCGATGGTCGCCGGCAGCAGGTCCGACCCGTCGGCGGTGYGCAGGACGACGAGACCGGCGGAGAGGCGTCCGAGCAGTACGTCGTGGACGGACAGCTCGAGCGCGTCCGGGTCGAGCCCGAGCGAGAACGTAAGGCAGGCCTGCGGGTCCAGGTCGACCAGCAGGACTCGCTGGCCGAGCTCGGTCAGGGCGGCGCCGAGACTCGACACAGAGGTCGTCTTGGCGACGCCACCCTTTTGGTTGGCGACAGCGAGAACGCGGGCCACGACAGAGAGTGTGTCAAGCGTGACCGTGTGGTCACAACTTCCCTCGCCCACGAGTGTCGCTCCGACTACTTAGGTCCCGCGCAGACGGGCGCGATGGGCACCCCAGGCCCGGCCCACCGCGTGGCGGCGCGGAGGGACAGAGACCCGGAGGCGCGCGGCGGGGCGGGCGGGCGCGCGGGACCGCCCGGCGTGGGGATTGGCGGCGCGACCGCCTACAGTCCTGCACCGTGCCTCAGCTCCCCCGCGTTGCCGTGCTCGGCGCCGACCTGACCGGCGCGGTCGGGCTGGCCGCCCTCATCGACGGCGGGATCGACGCCGTCTACGTCGGGTCGCCCACGCCGGCCGCCGGAGCGCTGCTCGCCGAGCGCTCGCTCGCCAGCCGCCGCGTCGGAGGCCGGGACGACGACCTCGGCGAGCCGGCGCCGCGGACTCCCGAGGACGAGGCCACCGCCGGCGTCCTGCCCGTGGTCAGCCGCGTCGGCACGAGGGACGAACCGGGGCGCGGCTTCGAGATCAGCGTCGATGGCCGATCGCTGGGCAGCTGGGATGCCGTCGTGGTGACCGGGTCGACGGTCGCCGCCGTCGCCACGGTGATCGGTGTCGACGTTCCCTGGTACGGCGGGGTCTTCCATCCACGAGCCGACGGTGTCTACCTGGTTGGGAGCCTCGGGGGCACTGGCGCGGCGCTCACGGAGCCAGCCGGCGCGCCAACGCGACGCGCGGCCGAGGACGACGAGACGCCGGGACCGGATCCCGGCCGACAGCTCGCCTGGGCACAGGCCAGCTGGGTCGGCGAGCACCTGCGCGGGCGCTACCTCCTGCCGGCCTACCAGGCGATGCTCGATCACCCTGGGTTGCGCCGCGTCGGCCTTCGCCGGCGAGGCCTCGGCGGTTACCGGCGCGCCCTGGACCGCGAGCTGCGTGCCGGCCGGGCACGCGCCGCCGCCGCCGGATACCCACTCCCGCTCCCCGCCGCGGCGGCCGCGGCCGCCGCCCGCGCCCGCGCCCGCGGTCAGGCAAGCCCCTGATGACGGCGATCCGGGAGATCGGGCTCAGCGCCCGGCACGCACCCGCCGAAGGCGGCTGGCGGCCTCGCGCAGGGTCTCCTCCCGCTTCGGGAACGCGAACCGGATGATGTGGCGGCCGTCGGCCGGGTCGGCGAAGAACGACGAGCCGGGGACGGCCGCGACGCCGATCTCGCTCACCAGTCGTCGGGCGAAGGCGACATCGTCACCGTCCGGGTCGACGGCACTGGTGTCGCACATCACGTAGTACGCGCCCGACGGCTGGCTGACCCCGAAGCCGGCCTCGGTGAGCGCGTCGCACAGCAGGTCGCGACGGGCCTGGTAGGCGGCCGCGAGGTCGGTGTAGTAGCTCGCGGGCAGGCCCATCGCCGCGACGCCGGCGGCCTGGAGYGGGGCGGCCGCGCCCACCGTGAGGAAGTCATGCACCTTGCGGATGCCGGCGGTGAGCGCCGCCGGGGCGATCGTCCAGCCGACCCGCCAGCCGGTGACCGCGTAGGTCTTGGACAGCGCGTTGACCGTCACCGTGCGGTCGGCGAGGCCGGGCACGGTCGCCGGCGGTATGTGCCCGCCGGGGCCGAGGTAGTGGATGTGCTCGTAGATCTCGTCGGTGATGACCAGGACGTCGTGGCGCTGGCAGAGCTCGGCGATGACGTCCAGCTCCGCCCGGCTGAACATCTTGCCGGTCGGGTTGTGCGGCGTGTTGACGACGATGGCCCTGGTCCGGTCGGAGAAGGCGGCGCGCAGCTCCGCCTCGTCGAAGGTCCAGTCCGGCGCGCGCAGCCTCACCAGCCGCGGCACGGCACCGGACAGGACCGCGTCCGGGCCGTAGTTCTCGTAGAACGGCTCGAACAGGATGACCTCGTCGCCCGGGTCGACGAGCCCGAGCATCGTCGCGATCATCGCCTCGGTGGCCCCGCAGGTGACGCAGATCTGCGTGTCCGGGTCGACGTCCCAGCCGGGGTAGGCGCGGGCCACCTTGGCCGCGATCGACGCGCGGAAGGCCGGCGCGCCCCAGGTGATGGCGTACTGGTTGTCGTCGGCGTCGATGGCCGCCTTCGCCGCGTCCTTCAGCTCGGCTGGGCAGGAGAAGTCCGGGAAGCCCTGGGCCAGGTTGACGGCACCGTGCGCGATCGCCAGCCGGGTCATCTCCCGGATGACGGACTCGGTGAACGTCGCCGCCTTCGCTGACAGCCGGGAGGCAGCGGCCGCCGGAGCCGGCTGCGAGTACGCAATCTTCGAGGCCACCGGCCCATGATGCCTCTATCCCCACCGAGCCGGTGCTCATAGGCGGGTCGACGGTCAGTCCAGCGGCTGGCCGCCGGTGCTCTCGCCGCCGGTGCTCCGGCCGCCGGTGCTCTCGCCGCCGGCGTCGGCGAACCGCTCCGCGCCCGCCCACGGGGTGAGCTCGGGACCCGCGGCCTGGCCCTCGGGGCAGTGGCGGCGGAAGTCGCACCAGGAGCACAGCGGGCCGGGACGCGGCGGGAACGCCACGTCGGCCGGCTGGCCGGCGGCGAACCGCTCGGTGGCGGCGGCCGCGTCGACGGCGACGGACTCGGCCCGCCGGATGTGCCGGGCGAGGCTTTCGTCGGTGTGCTCCGCCACGACGACCCGGCCCGTCGGCAGGTGGTGCAGCTCGACCTGCCGGCAGCGCTGCCGCAGCATCCGCTCGGCCGCGAAGGCGTACAGCGCGAGCGCGGGCGATGTCCGCGCCTCGCCCTCCTCCGGCGGGCGCCGACCGGTCTTGTAGTCGACGACGACCAGCTCGCCGTCCCGCTCGTCCAGGCGGTCCACTCGCCCGTGCAGCGCAAGGATCTCGGTGCGGGTGGCGACCTGGCGCTCCACCGCGCGCGGCGGCCGCGCCGGGTCCAGCCCGGCGGCATACCGCTCGCACATCGCCGCGGCCCGCTCCCGGGCGGCGGCCGACTGCTCGTCGTCGCGCCAGCCATCCTGGATCCAGCCGGCGCGCAGCAGCTCGGCGGCGCGCGCGGGTGTGCGGCGGGGCTCCGGCTCGTCCCACCAGCGGTGCAGCGCGTTGTGCGCGCTCACGCCCAGCGAGGTGTGCGCCCAGGGCGGCCCCTTGGGCGGGGCCGGCCGGTCGATGTAGGTCATCCGGTAGCGGCGCGGGCAGTCCTCGAAGGAGGCAAGCCTCGTGGGGGTGCAGCTGAACAACCTGCGGGGCATCCCGTCGAGCAACAGCTGCGCCACGATGTCTTCCTCTCACCGGGTCAGAGGCCAGCGCCCCAGGGGCTCACCGATCCGCGGAGGATCCGGGAACCCCGCCGCGACGATGGCGAGGCCTCGCGCGGCTGGAGGTCCACGTCAGGGGTCATGAGTCGAGAGGATCATCGCACCCGACACCGACAGTTCTGGCGCGGGCGCCGAGCCGGAACAGGATGGGACGGGCCGTGGGGCGGCTCACAGCGGGAGCCGAACGGGYCGCCGCGAGCCAGCGATACCAGCGTTGACGGATGCTCAGCGTGCGCATGGTGCCCGGAGCGGGCGCGCTGGGCAACTGGACGTAACGGCCACAGCCTGGCATGCTGCTCCGCATGGAGCGCAGCGCACTCGCGGTCGGGCATGAGCCCGTACACAACGCGCCGCGCCAGTTTTATGGGGGCCGGGCTCGGTCCCCACTGTGCCGCTGACCTGCRCAGAAGACAGACCGATGGCCCGGACGCCCCGGGCCGTTCTCGTGCCTGGGCCGTGCCGAGCCCAGACCCGAAGGGTTCCCTGTGAGCAACACCGTGGACGCCAGCCTGGATGGCACTCTGGCCGCCGGCTCGGCCGCGCCGACGGCGCCGACCATCACCACGATCGACGAGGGCCGTCGCCTGATCGACGACCTCGACGTCCAACTCCGTGATCTGGTGGCCGTACGCCGGGACATCTCCCGGCAGATTCAGGCGCTGCGCGGCGCCGATGGCGGACCGCGCGTCCAGCATGGCCGCGAGAACGAGATCATCGCGGCGTGGGCCGACGAGCTGGGCCCGCGCGGCGTCGAGATCGCGCTCGCGGTCCTGACTCTCTGCCGCGGTTCCCTTACCTGAGCGGTTCCTCGGGGTCCTTCCCGGATCGGCGTCGCCGGTCCGGGAGGCCCGGGGCTCCCACTGGATCGGCGGAGTCACTCCGGGAGGACCGGGCCGGCCGCCGCTCGCCGGGGCCGGGGCCGGGCTCGTCGTCGCTCGGCCCCGCCGGCTCCGGCGCCTGGCCGCCGTCCGGCTCGCCGCCGTCCGGCTCGTGGTGGAGCGCGCCGTACTCCGCGGCGTCGTCCGTGAGCTGCCGCTCACGCCAGTCGGGCGGAAGGATGTGGTCGAGGACGTCGTCGACCGTCACCACGCCCACCAGTCGGTTGGCGTCGTCGAGCACCGGCGCGGCGACCAGGTTGTACGAGGCCAGGTGGCGGGTGACCTCGGCCAGCGGCGTGTCCGGCCGCAGCGGCCGGGTGTCGACGTCGATCACCGCGCCGACCAGCGTCGACGGCGGCTCCCGCAGCAGCCGCTGGAAGTGCGCCAGGCCCAGGTAGCGTCCGGTCGGCGTCTCGTAGGGCGGGCGCACGACGTAGACCTGAGCCGCGAGCGCGGGTGACAGCTCTGGGGCGCGCACCCTGGCGAGCGCCTCCGCCACGGTCGCGCTCGGCGCGAGGATGACGGGCTCGCTGGTCATCATGCCGCCGGCCGTGTCGTCGGCGTAGCGCAGCAGCTGGCGGACGGGCGCAGCCTCCTCCGGCTCCATCAGCTGGAGCAGGCGCTCGGCGTCCTCCTCCGGCAGCTCGCCGAGCAGGTCGGCGGCGTCGTCCGGGCCCATCGCCTCCAGCACGTCGGCCGCCCGGTCGTCGGCGAGCCCGCCCAGCAGCTCCACCTGCTCGTCCTCGGGGAGCTCCTCCAGCACGTCCGCGAGCCGCTCGTCGTCCAGCGCCGCCGCGACCTCCGCGCGCCGTTTGTGGGACAGGTCGTGCAGCAGCGAGGCCAGGTCGGCCGGGCGCAGCTTCTCGAAYGCGGCGAGGAGGTTCGCCGCGCCCTGGCCGTCCTCGGGCAGAGACAGCCCGCCGACCTCGTCCCAGGCGACCGTGTGCACCTCACCGCGCCGGCCCCGCCCCACCCGCACGGCGACCTGGTCGAGGATCCACTCGCCGCCGCGGACGGGCGCGATCGCCGCGTCGAGGACCGTCACCTCCCGGCCGGTGGCCACCTCCGCGACCCTGCGGTCGAGCAGCTCGCCGAGGACACGGGTCTCGCCCGCGCGTTGCGCGAACCGGCGCCAGCTCAGCCGGGCCGACGAGAGGATGACGGCGCCCGACTCGACCCCGGTGACCCGGTTGATGGGCACGAAGATCGGCCGATGCTGGACCTCGACGGCGAGCCCGAGGACTCGGGGCGGGGCATGCCCGAGGCGCAGCGTCACCACGACGTCGCGGACCCGGCCGACCTGGTCACCGTTCGGGTCCAGCACCAGCAGCCCGGCGAGCCGCCGGCAGTACACCCGTACCGGCACCGGCGGACGCGGCGCGCCCGCGCCCGTCACGGCAGCCTCGACGCGGCAGAGGGGCGCTTGCTCACCGCGCGAGGCTACCCCCGGCCGGGCCGGTCAGGCGGCCCTGGGTCTCCCGGGAGGGCAGGCACCGTCCCCCGGGAGGGCGGGCACCGCGCGAACCGGATGGGGCGAGGGTGCCGCCGTGGCCACGTCCCCGAACGCGGCCAGATCATGAAGACACGGCACATGTCGTGCACAGGTACTACACAGGTGCCGTTGTACCCCGATTCGAGTCCACGCTAATGTGTCGAAACAGGCAAACCGTCAGCCACCGCTGCCCGGCGACCACGAACGTCACGGCCGGGCCCGGTGCAGCATGCGCGAAGGACGGAAAAAATGGCCAGCCCGCTTGCCTACCGACTACGCAACACTGTCCGCCTGACCGGATTCGAGATCGTCCGGACCGCGCCGGATGGCAACATGCTCGCCTCCCACCTGCACGAACTGCTTGCTCTCTACGGGATCAACTGCGTGTTCGACGTGGGAGCCCGTCAGGGCGAGTTCGGCCGCTGGCTGCGCGGGACGGGCTATCGAGGCCGAATCGTCTCGTTCGAGCCGGTGCGGGACAACATCCAGCACCTGCGCGCCAGCGCGAGCCGCGATCCCGGCTGGATCATCGAGCCCTACGCGCTGGGCGCCACCGACGGCCGCGCCAGCATCAACGTCACCAACTTCACGCATTTCAGCTCCTTCCGCACGCCCGGCAAGCTCGCGGCCGAGCTCTTCGCCGACGAGTCGAGGGTGACGTCGACCGAGGAGGTGGCGGTCCACCGGCTGGCGGACGTGTTCGAGAACGTCACCAGAGGGATCACCGAGCCGCGCGTCTACCTGAAGATGGACACGCAGGGCTTCGACCTCGAGGTGCTGCGCGGCGCCAAGGAAGTGCTCCCGAAGGTGGTGGCGCTGCAGTCGGAGATGGCTATTCAGCCGTTGTACGAGGACAACCCGACCTTCGACCACGCGTGGCCCGAGATCGCCTCGTACGGATATTCGCTGTCCGGCATGTTCCCCGTCTCGCACGACCCGCGGATGCGGATGCTGGAATTCGACTGCGTGGCGGTACGCGACGAGTCCTCGGTCAGCCCCCGCTGACCGGACGGGGAACTGGCGACGCCATTTCCTCGCCCTGAACGGTTTCTCCCGCGCCACGGCGGATCGCACGGCGGGGGCGCCATCGCGCGCTCGATGGCGCCCTGGCCGTCGCGCTGGTGAGGGAACCCACACCGGAACATGATCGAAAACGGCTCCGTTCTCGGGCGCCAGCAACGTCCTGCGGCTACTATCTCGATCATGTCGCTACGTCCACGCCGCTCCTGCCTCGCGGTTCCTGGATCGTCAACCAAGATGCTCGGCAAGGCGCAGGGCCTGCCCGCGGACCAGATCTTCTGCGACCTGGAGGACTCCGTCGCCCCAGGTGCCAAGGAGTCGGCCCGCGACAATGTCGTCGCCGCGCTGAACGAGGGCGACTGGACCGGTAAGACCCGGGTGGTGCGGGTCAACGACCTGACCACCAAGTGGACATACCGCGACGTCATCACGGTCGTCGAGGGCGCGGGACAGAACCTCGACTGCATCATGCTGCCCAAGGTGCAGACCGCCGCCCAGGTGGAGTGGCTCGACCTGCTGTTGACCCAGATCGAGCAGGTCATGGGCCTCGAGGTCGGCCGGATCGGCATCGAGRCGCAGATCGAGAACGCGCTCGGCCTGTCGAACGTCAAGGAGATCGCGTTCGCGAGCTCCCGCATCGAGACCATCATCTTCGGCCCGGCCGACTTCATGGCGTCGATGAACATGCCGTCGCTTGTTGTCGGCGCGCTCAACCCCGACTATCCGGGCGACCCGTTCCACTACGTTCTGTTCAAGATTGTCGAGGCGGCCCGCGCCCGCGGTGTACAGGCCATCGACGGTCCGTTCCTGCAGATCCGCGACGTGGATGCGTTCCGCGGGGTCGCGAAGAAGTCCGCCGCGCTCGGGTATGACGGCAAGTGGGTGCTGCACCCCGGCCAGATCGACGCCGCGAACGAGGTCTACTCGCCGCGCCAGGAGGACTACGACCACGCGGAGCTCATCCTCGACGCGTATGCCTGGCACACCTCCGAGGAGGGTGGCCTGCGCGGCGCGGTCATGCTCGGCGACGAGATGATCGACGAGGCGAGCGCGAAGATGGCCCAGGTCATCGCGGGCAAGGGCCGCGCCGCGGGCATGCAGCGGACCAAGAAGTTCGAGCCGCCGACCGGCTGAGCCCGTCCCGGGCCGCGCGGCGGCGGCCCGTCCGACGCGCCCGGCCAGCCGCCTCGGCCGGGCGCGCGCCGTCCAGGACCGGTAACGCCCAGAAGGGATTGGGAAATGGGCAGGATCGCACAGACCGACGGTCTGACCGACGTCCAGGCCGACATTCTGTCGGCGGTCCGCACCTTTGTGGACAAGGAGATTCTGCCGCACGCGACCGAGCTCGAGCACAAGGACGAGTTCCCGCACGAGATCGTCGAGCAGATGAAGGAGATGGGCCTCTTCGGGATCACCATCCCGGAGGAGTACGGCGGTCTCGGCGAGTCGCTGCTCACCTATGCGCTGGTGGTCGAGGAGGTCGCCCGCGGCTGGATGAGCGTCTCGGGCGTCATCAACACCCATTTCATCCTCGCCTACCTGCTGATCCAGCACGGCACCGAGGAGCAGAAGCGGCGGCTCCTGCCGAAGATGGCGACCGGCGAGATCCGCGGCGCTTTCTCGATGAGCGAGCCGGGCTGTGGCTCGGACGTCTCCGCGATCACCACCCGGGCCGACCGGGACGGCGACGAGTACGTCATCAACGGCCAGAAGATGTGGCTKACCAACGGCGCGCGGGCCGGCATCGTGGCCACCCTGGTCAAGACCGACGAGGGCGCGAGCTCGGTCTACCGGAACATGACGACGTTCCTGCTGGAGAAGGAGCCGGGATTCGGCACCACCGGCGGGATCACCATTCCCGGCAAGCTCGAGAAGATGGGCTACAAGGGTGTCGAGACCACCGAGATGGTGCTCGACAACCACCGGGTGCCGGCGGCGTCGATCCTGGGTGGGCCCGAGGCGGCCGGCAAGGGCTTCTACCAGATGATGGACGGGGTCGAGGTCGGCCGGGTAAACGTCGCCGCCCGCGCCTGCGGAATCATGATCCGCGCCTTCGAGCTGGCGATCGCCTACGCCCAGCAGCGCAGGACCTTCGGCCACCAGATCGCCGACCACCAGGCCATCGCGTTCAAGCTGGCCGAGATGGCGACCAAGGTCGAGGCCGGCCACCTGATGATGGTGAGCGCCGCCCGCAAGAAGGACCGCGGCGAGCGCAACGACGTCGAGGCCRGCATGGCCAAGTACCTCGCCAGCGAGTACTGCCACGAGGTCACCACCGACGCGTTCCGCATCCACGGTGGCTACGGCTACTCGAAGGAGTACGAGATCGAGCGGCTGTTCCGCGAGGCGCCGTTCATGCTGATCGGTGAGGGCACGTCCGAGGTCCAGAAGCGGATCATCAGCCGCGCCCTGCTCAAGGAGTACAAGCTCGCCTAGCGGGCCTGGTCGGGCCCCGGGGCGGAAGGCCCCGGGGCATGACCACCAGGTGTCAGAGGTAGCGCTTCGACGGCTCGACCATGGCGCGGACGGTCTTGCCCTCGTGGAACTCGCCGATCGCGGTCATCGCCCACACCGGCGTGTTCGGGACGCGCTGCACCTTGCACATCACCAGACCGGTGGCCGGCTTTGACTCGGAGAGATCGAACCGGACGAGCTCCTGGTTGGTCAGGTCGTCGATCAGGCGGCAGTACGCCCGCCGCACCTCGGTGAACGGCTGGCCCTGGAAGCTGTTCACCGTGAACACCAGCGTCGTCACCGCCGGCGGCAGCGCGCCGAGATCGACCATGATGACCTCGTCGTCGCCCTCGCCCTGGCCGGTGAGGTTGTCACCGGAGTGGCGCACGGCGCCCTTCGCGCCCTTCTTCGACATGAACCAGACCTTGTCGACGTCCTTGCCGCGGGCGTCGTAGAGAATGCAGGACGCGTCGAGGTCGATCGACCGGCCCTGCATCGCCGGGTCCCAGCCGAGCGCCATGCGGACCCGGGTCAGCGGCGGCGCGCCGGTCTTGACCAGCGAGACGGCCTCGCCCTTGCGCAGCGACACCCTGCCCTTGTCGAGGTTGACCGCGCCGGCGGCGCCCGCCGCGGCCGGGCCGGGCGGCGGACCCCACTGCTGGCCAGCCGGCGGACCGGGCGGCGGTCCCCACTGGCCACCAGGCGGCGGGCCCTGCGGCGAGCCCCACTGCTGAGGGGCGGCCCCGGGCTGCCCGGCCGGCGGCGCCCAGCCACCAGGCGGCGGCCCCCACTGCTGGGGCTGGCCCGGGGGAGGCTGCGGCGGACCCCACGGCGCGGGCCCGGAAGGCGCGGGCGGCTGCCCGTACCCCGGCTGGCCGCCGGGAGGCGGGGCGCCCCAGGGCTGTCCAGGCGGTGGCGTGGGCCCCGGCCTCGGCGGGGCCTGCGGTGGCTGGGGGGTGTGCCCCGCGGCCGCCTCCGGGCGCACCAACTGGGTCGGCGCCTCGAACATCTCCTCGTTCTGCGCCGGCCGTCCGCCGGCCGGCCCGGCCGTGTTCGGCCCCGTCGGCGCGGGACGCCGGTCGAACGACGCCGGACGCGAGGGTGGCGCGGGCTGGGCGGCCGCCGGGCCGGGGTCGTCGACGGCGATGCCGAAGTCGGTCGCGATGCCGGCGAGGCCCGCGGCGTAGCCCTGGCCGACCGCGCGCACCTTCCAGGCGCCGGCCCGCCGGTACAGCTCGATCATGATCAGCGCGGTCTCGGTGCCCAGGCCTTCCGGCGCGAACCGGGTGATCTCCGCACCGCCCCGGCCGTCCCGCACGGTGACGGTCAGCCCGCGGACAGCCGCGAACGTCAAGGATCCCGAGCCGTCAAGGCTTCCGGTGACGACCACCTTGTCGATGTCCGGCGGGACAGCCGTCAGCGAGAACTCCAGCGACGAGGGCGGCGTCAGCCGTACGCCCGGGCCGTTGGGCTGGTTGTAGAAGACGAAGTCGGCGTCCGAACGGACCTTGCCCGCCGGCGTCAGCAGCAGCGCCGCGATATCGAGCGGCGTCGACGAGGAAACCTCCACCCGCACGTCCGGCGTCGGCAGCGGTGCGTTCGCCCCCTTGCTCAGCACACCAGCCATGGTTCCTCCCGTAYTCCGACTTGCTCCGCCGAGCTAGCTTCGCCCGGCATCTCCCGGGCCAACGCGGTCGGCTGCCCCGATCGTTCCAGATAACGCCGGTTCCGGCACATCCCCACCGCCGACAGACTCTGCTCGGAGCCAGCGGGCATACGCACCGGGAACGGTCCCGAGTACATCACGCCGCCCGCCCCCGGCGGCAGGCGCGGAGCGTCTGGCCACCGAACCGCCATACGATTGGGGGCCGTGGATGTGCGCGCCGCGGTGGAGCGGCACCTCGTGGCGGCGTTTGGCCCGGTCGGCGGCCGTGCGGGGGTGACCTTTCTGGGCGCCGAGCCGATCGACGTGCTGCGGTTCGGCCCGCGCCCCGACGGCTTCTTCCGGTACGCGACGGTGGGCATGTCGGCGGAGCCGATGAGTGACCCCGCGGCGGCGGTCCGCGATCCCGCCGGGCCGCGGGCCGAGCTCGTGCTCTCGCTGCGGGTTCCGCGTGACAGCGTCGCGCGCCAGCTGGCCCTGCTCGCCGCGATTCCCTCGATCGAGGGCGTCCCGGTGATCGCGGGCGCCGGCCTGGACCTTGGTGAGCCGCTGTGGGACGAGGCCCCGTTCCACGGTGTGCTGGTCGGCGAGCCGGGCGGCCTGGTGCCGGATCTGCTACTCGCCGACGCGGCCGGGTCGCCCACCTCTGGGCAGGCTTCCCCGATCGACGACCCGGCAGGGATCGACGACGCTGCGCAAGCCCCCGGCTTCGCCCATCCGACGGAGTTCCCGGCGCCGGTGCGATTTCTGCCGGTGTTCCCCATGACGCCGAACGAATCGGCCTACAAACGTGTCCACGGCGCGGCGGCGCTGCGGGAGCGCTGGCTCGCCGCGGAGATGGACCTGCGCGATCCCCTGCGGCGGGGTCTTCGTATCTGACGCCCGGCCTCCGGCCGGCCTTTGCCTTCTGGGCCTGTCGGTGGGAAGGAACGCGGGCCGGCGGTAGTGACCGTGCTCGCGACCGCCTGCGCGACGCCGGTGGCCACGCCTAGGCTCCCGGGGAAACCAGGCGGTCGGCGCTTCGCCGAAGCCAGAATCCCCCGCCAGGCGGGATATTCCGCCGTGCGACAGGTCATGGGAGGGCACGATGCAGTTCGGCCGTTACTACGAGGAGTTCGAGGTCGGTGCCGTCTACCGGCACTGGCCGGGAAAGRCGATCACCGAGTACGACGACCACCTGTTCTGCCTGCTCACCATGAATCATCACCCGTTGCACATCGACGCGCATTACGCCGAGGAGACCACKCAGTTCARGCGCAACGTCGTGGTCGGCAACTATGTCTACTCACTGCTCCTGGGCATGTCGGTGGCGGACGTGTCCGGCAAGGCCATCGCGAACCTTGAGGTCGAGTCGCTGCGGCATGTCAAGCCGGTGTTCCACGGCGACACCATCTACGGCGAGTCGACGGTGCTCGACAAGGTGGAGTCCAGGAGCAAGGACGACCGCGGCATCGTCACCGTGGAGACCCGCGGCTACAACCAGGACGGCGTCGTGGTCTGCGTCTACCGCCGCAAGGTGATGGTCCCCAAGCGGTCCTACGGCGAGGCGAGGGGCGGCGAGCAGCCCGGCCGCCCGGTGCCCGTCGAGTCCTGACCTGCCCGTCGAGTCCTGACTCGCCGGTCGAGTCCTGAACCTTCGCACCGTCCAGGGCCGGTCATCTCGGCTTTCTCCCCACATGGCCGCGCGCCTCGGGTTCACCGGCGCGCGGCTGGGCACACTTCGTCCGCGGATCCAAACCCGGCGGCTGGCCTCCACGCGCATCCGGCGGCTGGCTTCATCCGCGGTGARGCGTCCGTCAGGACGTGCTGGAGTGGACCGCCCGCGAGGTGGCAGAGGAGTTCGGGAGGAGCCAGGTGACGAACGTACCCACCTGTCCCCGATGTCTAGGTGGGCTACGGCCGCCCGACCTGTGGAGCGATCAGTGGAGGTGCGAACGTCACGGGGACGTCTCCCCCTGGCACCAGGCGACCGCCACACCGGAGCTCGCGCTGCGGAAACTCGCTGACACGGCGACGGTGCCCGTATGGGTGCCGTCGCCGATGCCGGTTCACTGGTACGTCGGCGGGATCGGCTGGGCCGGCGACGACCGCGCCGGCGCGCGGGCGGTGGCACTGGCGGCGGCGGGCCCGTCGCCGGTCGGCGGGCCGGCGGACATGCTGCTGGTCGCCGAGTCGCCCGGCACGGGGCTGGGGGCCCGGCTGGCGGGAATCCCCGGGCCGGACCCGGAGCAGCTGGACACTCTTCCCGAGGCGAAGGTCGAGGCGGCGGGGCACCCGACAGCGCTGTGGCCGGTGGGATGCCCACGCGACCGGACGGCGTTCGTCGGCGAGGCCGGCGGAGTGTGGCTGTGGCTGCTGCTGTGGCCCGCGGACGCCGCCCTCCTGCTGATGGAGCACCTGGTCCTGGAGGATCTCCGCGACCGTTCGACGCTCGCCGACCGTCTGCTCTTCGGCGCCCCGACCGACCGGCTCAGCACGCCGGTGCCCGGACCCGGGAACACGGCCCAGGGCGACACCGACGGCGGCTGACACACCGGGTTCCCGCCGCGCCGCGTCCGCTCGTAGGCTCTGCACACCTGGCGGGCCCCGAAGGACGCGCCGGGACGCGCCCCCAAGCGAGAGAGCACCGGCCGCCATGACCGAAACCACCGACCGCCCCTCGGGGACCCCGGCGATCCCTGAGCACGAGGCCGCGCCGGCGCGGGTCGCCACGGCGGAGTCCGCGACGGAGGAGGTCGCCGCGACGGAGTTCGCGGCGGTGCCGATCGCGGCGGTGCCGATCGCGCGTGACCGGCTCCGCGTCATCGTCAACCCGAGCGCGGGCGGGGGACGGGCCGGGCGGGTGCTCGAAGACGTCCTGGGGGCGCTGCGCGGCTGGGCGTCCGACGTCGAGGTGACGAGGACCCGTGACATCGCGCACGCGGACGAGCTCGCGGCCGAGGCGGCCGGCTCGGGCCGGGTAGCGGTGGCGCTCGGCGGTGACGGGCTCGTCGGGCGGGTCGCGGGGGCCACCGCGAGGGCCGGCGGCCTGCTCGCCGTGCTGCCCGGCGGCCGGGGCAACGACTTCGCGCGCGGGCTGGGCATCTCGCGCGACCCGGTGGCCGCCGCGGCGGCGCTGGCGGGCGCCGTCGAACGGCGGATCGACCTGCCGGAGGCGAACGGCACGGCGTTCATCGGCATCGCGAGCCTGGGCTTCGACTCGGACGTCCAGGTCATCGCCAACCGGACCCGGCTCCTGCGCGGTCAGAGCGTCTACACGTACTCGACGATGCGGGCCCTCGTACCGTGGCGGCCGGCCCGTTTCACCGTCCGCCTCGACGACGGCGAGCCGCGCGAGGTCGTCGGATGGTCGGTCGCCGCCGCGAACGCGCAGTACTACGGCGGTGGGATGCGCTACGCCCCGGACGCGGACGTCGCCGATGGGCTGCTGGATGTGGTGTTCCTGCACCGGATGAGCCGGCTCACCCTGCTGTTGCTCTTCCACAAGGTCTTCAAGGGCACCCACGTCGACACGAAGCACGTGACCGTGCTCCGGGCGCGCCGTCTCACCGTCGACGCCGACCGCCCGTTCCAGGTCTACGCCGACGGCGACCCGGTAGCGGACCTCCCGACCGAGATCGTCGTCCGCCCCGGCGCCCTGCGTCTCCTCGCCCCGCCCGCCGACTGACCAGCTCGCCAGCGGGCTTCACACCCCGAGCGAGACCCGCGGAAGGCGACGGCTCCCGAGGCGCCGGCGCGCCGGGGAGAACTGGCGCGGCGGCCGGCGCGCGGGAACATCAGGGAGCGTCACCCAGGCAGAGCACGAAGTCGCTGCTGCCCCCGAGCTCGCTGTAGGTCGCCTCCACTCCCGGGACAAGAGCGCAGAGACTCTCCGACTTGACCCGGTCGAGCACGACGTACTCGGCGTCATCCGAGGAGCAGTCGACGATCTTGGCGCTTGTCGATCCCGTCTGGTGAATGCAGTCGCCGACCGAGGCGTTGCTCGGATCGTTGCGGCTCGCGACAGCGACGATGATGATCACGAGAATCACCGCCGTCGGGACGAGCAGCCCCAGGGCCGCCGGGCGGCGCAGCAGCGGCTTACCGGGGTCCAGCGGCTGTCCTGGGCCGTACGGCAGCCGGGGCGGAAGCTTTTTGATCTTCTGCCACTGCACCAGGTTGATGATCAGTGTGACCGGTGTGGCGAAGAACGAGACGAGGCCCCACCAGCCCAGGAGCAGCGTCTTCGCCGACATGTCCCGGACAACGGCGGTGCCGCACGTCCGGCAGAACGGTCCCGGCGTCTTCAGGAACCGCATGACGATGATGAAGCCCCGATGGCCGCGGATGGTCGCGGCGACCGCGGGCCCGCCGCCGCAGACGCGGCAGACCGGCCCAGGCGGCGGGCCGTACGGCCCGGGTCCCGGCACCGGCTGCTGACCCGGCGCCTGGCCCTGCGGAGCGGGGGTGGGATAGCCCGGAGGCCCGTAGCCGGGAGGCGGCCCGTAGCCGGCGGGCGGTCCATAGCCGGGAGGCTGCCCATAGCCAGGCGCCTGGCCCGGTCCGGCCGGCGCATTGCCGGGCTGCTCATAGCCGGGCGGCGCGTAGCCAGGCGGAAAGCCGCCGGGAGCCGCGCCAGTGGAATCGGTCACCGCAAACCCTTCACCGTGTCGGGCGGAGCGGCGCAAAAGGTATCACTAGACCGACAAGCCCTCTCACCGGCGACAACCAACCCAAAAGGGCCCGTCACGCGGCGGGGCGGGGCGCTGGGCGGGGGGGGTGTCGGACGCGGCGCTAGCGCGTGCGCGGGGTGTCGCCGGTGGCGCGGTCGACAAGGGCGGCGAGGACATCCGGGGCGGTGCCGTTCGCGCCGATGCCACGGCCCGGGCCTTCCCTGGTGCCGTGGAAGTCGCTCGAGCCGGTGGCGAGCAGGCCCAGGTCGGCGGCCAGCGCGCGCAGCCGGGCGCGGGCGGCCGGCGGATGGTCGGGGTGGTCGACCTCGACGCCGGCGAGACCCAGCCGCGCCATCCGCTCGATCACCTCCGGCCCGACGACCGGCCCCCGGGCGGCGGCGAACGGATGGGCGAACACGCTCACCCCGCCGGCCTGGTGGATCAGCCGCAGCGCCTCGGCGACGTCCGGCTGGGACTTGCCGACCCAGTACCGGCTGCCCCGGCCGCCGATCCAGCTCGGGGTGAACGCCTCGTCGAAATGGGAGAGCACCCCGGCCTCCAGGAGGGCGGCGGCGATGTGCGGCCGGCCGACCGTGCCGCCGGCCAGCTCCCCGATCCGCTCCCAGCTGACCGGGTGACCGTCGGCGGCGAGCATGTCGACCATCCGCCGGGCCCGCGTCTCGCGGTCGTCGCGCAGGAGGGCGCGGGCCGCGGCGAACTCTGGCTCGGCGGGGTCGAACAGGTAGGCGAGCACGTGCAGGCTGATCACACGGTCCGCGGAGACTCGCACCTCGCACGAGATCTCGGCCCCGGGCACCAGCGTCATGCCGGGCCGCAGGGCCGCCTCGGCCGCCGCCGTCCCGGCCGTGGTGTCGTGGTCGGTCAGCGCGATCGTCGACAGTCCGGCGTCCGCCGCCGCGGCCACGAGCGCCGCGGGCGTGAGCAACCCGTCGGACGCCGTCGAGTGGGTGTGCAGATCAATCCCGGCCAGCGCGACCTCCCCGGATCCGGCGGACGCGGCCCGCGTCCCTGTCCTCACCCCAGCATGCCGATCCTCGGCGATGTTCCGGGAGGAAACCGACAGCGGGTGGGTTCCTCCATGCCTGGCATGGAGGAACCCACCCGCTGTCGTGGCTCGGCCCCTGGGTCAGTGCGCGTGCTTGGGCGCACCCAGGCCCCGGGCCGGTGAGAGGTTGAGCGAGCGGCCGGCGAGGCCGCGGGAGCGGTGGCTGAGCCGGTCGGCGACGGTGCGCAGCTGCTTGCTGGCCTCGCAGTCGGGGTCCGCGACGACCAGCGGCATGCCGGCGTCGCCACCCTCGCGCAGCCGGACGTCGATCGGGATCTGCGCCAGCAGCGGCACGTCGTGGCCGAGCACCTTGGTGAGGCGCTCGGCGACGGCGGCGCCACCGCCGGCACCGAACAGGTCGATCCGCTCGTCGCAGTGCGGGCAGCTCAGGTAGGCCATGTTCTCCACGACGCCGACCACGTTCTGCCTGGTCTGGGCGGCGATCGTGCCAGCCCGCTCGGCGACCTCGGTCGCGGCCACCTGCGGGGTGGTGACGATCAGCAGCTCGGACGACGGCACCAGCTGGGCCAGCGAGATCGCGATGTCGCCGGTGCCGGGCGGCAGGTCGAGCAGCAGCACGTCCAGGTCGCCCCAGAAGACGTCCGAGAGGAACTGCTCTAGCGCCCGGTGCAGCATCGGGCCACGCCAGGTGACCGGCTGGTTTCCCCTGGTGAACATGCCCGTGGAGATCACGCGAACGCCGTATGCCTGCGGCGGCATGATCATCTTATCGACCTGCGTGGGCCCGCGCTCGATGCCGAACATCCGCGGCACCGAATGCCCGTAGATGTCGGCGTCGAGAACACCGACCTTCAGGCCCGACTGGGCCATCGCCGTGGCGAGGTTGACGGTGACCGACGACTTGCCCACGCCGCCCTTGCCGCTCGCCACCCCGTAGACCCGGGTGAGCGAGCCCGGCTGGGCGAACGGGATCACCTTCGCCGCCACGCCGCCGCGCAGCTTCTCGTGCAGGGCGGTCCGCTGCTCCGGCGTCATCACGGACAGCGCGACGCGGACGTCGGTGACGCCCTCGATGGTGCGGACCGCGCGGTCGACCCTGGCGATGATCTCCTCGCGCATCGGGCAGCCCGACACGGTGAGAAGAACCACCACGTCGACCGAGCCGTCGCCGCGGATCTGGATGGCCTCGACCATGTCGAGCTCGGTGATCGGCCGGCCGATCTCGGGGTCGAGGACGGTCGCGAGCGCCGCCTGGACCGCGTCAGAGGTGAGAGTGGGAGCTGGCAACGAAACCTCAGCCGTCTGGCTACCGCCGCGGAGCGGCAGGTACCGGCAGTGTGGGGACCTGAACTKGACTCTGGATGGGACAACGTCGGCGTCCGACGAGGTCGGCGTCGGACGACGCCCGGCCGGCGCGCGAGACGCCATGGCGTGGGGTGAGCCACACCACGCGAAGCGGTACCCCTCCGACGGCATCGCGACCGCCCGGCCGCGCCGTGACCGCCTGACCAGCCGTGATGGCCATCTCCCCGCGCGTGGTCACACGCGCGGAACCACCGCCAGCCGGTCCAGCGAACACGTACGGACCTCCACCATAGCCCGCGTAGCGGCCGGGCCGCCCCGCTCGGCCCGCGGGCCCGCGTACGCCCCGCTCTCGCCGGCCAGCGCGCCGCCCCGCTGGTTCCCTCCAGCCCGACATCGCGTCCTCACCGCCGGAACGGGGCCGAGGACGGCCCACGCGGGGCGAGGACCCGGCGACCACCTCAGCCTCGTGTCCCCTCGATGGCGCCCGTGCCCGCGGCGTCTGTCTCACCACCGACGTACGCTGATCGAGTGAGTTTGCAAGCGGCGCCTCCTGAGGGAGATGGGCCTCCCCCACGGCCGGGCCCCGCTGGGCCGGACGCCGCGAGCGAGCAGACCAGGCCCGCCGAGCCGCGGAAGGCACCGCTGGCCCCGGCCGGCACGGTCGAGCCGGGATGCGGCTCAGCGGATCCAGCGGCCGAGCGGGTCGACGCGCGCGGGATGCGTGCCTGGCGAGGCCTGCTGCGCGCGCATGCGCAGGTAACCCGGGTACTCGAGGCCGAGCTCGAGGAGACGCACCACCTGCCGCTCGCCTCCTACGACGTGCTGGTCCAGCTTTCCGAGGCGCCGGATGGCGCACTGCGGATGAGCGAACTCGCCGACGCCGTGCTCCTGTCCCGCAGCGGGCTGACGCGGCTCGTCGACCGGCTGGTGCGCGAGGGCCTGGTGGAGCGCAGGTCCTGCCCGTCCGACCTGCGCGGGACGCTCGCGGTACTCACGCCCGCCGGTCTCGCGCGGCTGCGCGCGGCCTCCGGCACCCACCTGCGTGGCGTCGCCCGCCATGTCCTTTCCCGCTACTCCGCCGAGGAGCTGGAGCTTCTCGGGGATCTGCTCGGCCGACTGGCCGCCCCGGCGACCGAACACGGCTCCTGCGGCGCCGAGAGCCCTCCCAGAGACCAGGGCTCGGACGCCTAGACAACCGACGGACGCCTAGCCCGAAGGACCGACGCCCAGACAGACGACGACGCGGGGCGCCCGCGGAGCCGGGCGACCCGGGGATCAGGTGGCGTCGGTGTCCCACGGGGTGGCGGCGTCCGCCGAGGTGTGAACCCGGTTGGTGGCCTTGGCTTCCGCCGTCTTTCCCAAGGAGGCCGCGGGGCCGCCGGGCACCCGGTCCTTGGTCAGCGACGGGCCCGCCGAGGGCTCGTCACCAAAGATGTCCAGCTTGCCCTGCTTGTTCAGGTAGGACGGGAACAGGTCCTCGTCGCCATCCTCGAGCAGGTGCTTGCGGACGAACGTCTTCGGGTGCAGATCGCGGATGTCGAGATCCGCGATCTCGGGACCGAGCTCAGAGCGCAGATCATCGCGAACTCCGTTCGCCATCTGCCGCAGCTGCCGCAGCATCCTGCCGGCGTCCCTGGCGACCCGGGGAAGCTTGTCCGGACCGAACACGAACAGTCCGATCAGGAGCAGGACAGCGATTTCACCCCATCCGAGCCCGTTGAACACGGCCAGAGCGTACCTCCGCGGGAACGCGCGCGCAGGACTCTCAGGTGACGAGCAGGTATCCAGCGACCAATCGGACCGCCTTCGTCGCCGTGGCTTGTCGTTTTCGCGCCGGTCAGCTTCCCCTGGCGGTGGAATCCGCCCGAGCCAGGTCGTTCCGCCAGCACCCGACGGTCCCGCACGCCACCCGGATCGATGACGGGCCTGGGCCTCTGATCGGGCCTAGCTCTTCTGTTCGGTCAGGGTCACCTGGGCGGCGGCGTCGCGCCCGGCACGCTGGTACCGCACGGTCACGCGATCGCCGACGTGGTGCCGCCTGGCCGTCTCCAACAGCTCGTTCGCCCCGGAGACCACGACGTCGTCGATCTTCGTCACGACGTCACCGACCCGCAGGCCGGCCGCCGCCGCCGGGCCGCTCGAGTCGAGTTCGCGGATCAGCGCGCCCGGCACGCGCCCGGTTGCCGCCGCGTCCGTCTTGGTGACGGTGGCGGCCGATATCCCGAGATAGGGATGGGTCGCGTGGCCGGTCTGGATGATCTCATCAGCGATGGAACGCGCGTAGTCGATCGGGATGGCGAAGCCGACGCCGATGCTTCCGGTCTGGCCGTCGTCGCCAGCCGGCGCCCCGGGAACCGAAGCGATGGCGGTGTTGATACCGACAACCTGACCGTTGCCGTCCACAAGCGCACCGCCCGAGCTTCCCGGGTTGATCGCCGCGTCGGTCTGGATCGCCCCGCTCAGCTGCGAGGATCCGCCGCCACCGGTCGGCTCCGACTGGCTGCGGTCAAGGGCGCTGACGATCCCGGTGGACACGCTGCCCTGCAGGTCGAGCGGAGCACCGATCGCGATGACCGGGGTACCCACCCGCAGCGAGCTTGACCGGCCGAGTGTCGCCGCTGGCAGTTGACCGTCGGCGTTGATCCGGATGACGGCCAGGTCGGTCTTCGGGTCCTGGCCGACGAGCTGCGCGGGGATCTCGGTGACGTCCTGGTAGCGGATGACGACGATCTCACCCGCGCCGTTCGCGGCCGGCGCGATCACGTGGGCGTTGGTAACGATGTACCCGTCCGGACGGACGATCACTCCGGATCCCGTGCTGCCCTGCTGCCCACGCGCCTTGATCGTGACCACGGACGGCAGCGCTCGGGCCGCCGCGTCGGCGACCGACCCCGCACTCCCGACCGGCGCGTCCGTGCCGACCACCATTCCGGATCCGACGATGGCGGAACCAGAGTCATCAGGGGCGAGCCACGCGACGCACACACCGCCCACGAGGCCGCCCACAAGGCCAGCCACGAGCGCGACCACCGCGAGCGTGCGCCCACCGAACCGCCTCCGGCCGGCCGCGCCCTCGGGGCGTTCCTGCTCGGTCCCGTGGCGTGGCGCGACTGGCGGGGCCTGCTCGCCGCGCAGACCGCCGACCGAGACGATCCGCGGCGTCGAGGCGGTGGGCCTCGAGGGCGCGCCCGCCGAGGTCTGCTCCGACGACGGGGTCCGCCGATGCTGATGCGCGGGACGCGCGGGACGCGCGACGCTCGGTTGGGCGGGCGTCGCGACCCGTGCCGGTGCCGCCGGCTGGCCGCCGGCCGAGCCCGGCGCGCGCTGCGCCGTCAGGGTCTCGGGCGAGGCCTGGGCGGGTGGGCTCTGGGTCGATGGCGTCTGGATCGATGGGGTCTGGATCGATGGCGGCTGAGGCGCCGATCTCCGGGGCGATGCTCTCGGAGGCGATGGCCGCTGGGTTGGCGACTGCCGTTCGGACGGTGGCGCCACCGGCGGCCGTGGAGCCGAGGTCCGTGCCGACGGCGCGCCGTCGGCACGGACCGCCGACTCACGGCGATCCTTGCCGGCGCGGTCCAGGTCAACCGCGTCCGCCGGCGGCGCCGAGGACGAAGGCGAAGAGGCCGAGGACGGGGGCGGCGAAGAGGGCGAAGGCGAGGAGGAGCGCCGGACGTCACCGGGCGGGGGCGACGCGGGTGCCCGCGGCGTCGAGACGGGAGTCGGAGCGGCCGGAGAGGCGGCGGCGGGCTTGGCCTGCTCTGCCTCGGACGGCGCCTCCTCGGCGTCGTCCCGTGCGTCCGTCCCGGGCTCGTCGGTCCGGGTGCGCCACCAGGCGGGGCGCTCAGGCCCGCGGACCGTGGTGGTTCGCGCCGCCGACGCGACGCCGGTGGGCGCCGGGCTCGCGGGCGCCGGGCTCGCGGGCGCCGGGCTCGCGGGCGCCGGGCTCGCGGGCGCCGGGCTCGCGGGCGCCGGGCTCGCGGGCG
>NZ_MOMC01000010.1 GCF_001983105.1 Pseudofrankia asymbiotica
ACAACCACATGCACGCCCTGTCAATGCAGTACTACGAAGTCATCCAGGTCTACAAAGTCCGCACCCGCACCAAGACCGTCGAACGCTGCCTGTTCATCCCTTTCAAGGAGCTGACCTTCACCCTCGAGACACTCAAACGATTCGGGACCGTACTCGCCGACGTGGCGCCGCCGGCCTGGGCCGAGCGCATCCGCGGCCTCGACCCTTTCACCGGCGCCGCGCGGCCCGTGCGCTACGACGGCGTCAAGCTAAGTCACCTGTCCGCCTCTAAGGCAGGGGGCGTGTGCGGAGTCCGGACCGACGGCATTCCGGTGCGATTCGACGCCGCGACCGGAAAGTGGCGGACAGTGCCCACCACCGGCCTGCCGACGGGCCGCCTCAAGAAGATCACCGCGATCGAGGGCGGACTGTGGGGCATCGACACCGACAACAAGATCGTGCACTGCTCCACCACCAACCCGCAGTGGCAGCGTGACTCGACCGCGCCCAACGCCCACAGCATCGTCGCCAGTGCCGACCGAACCGACAGGGTTCTCTACTGCATCGGGTCGGACAGCCGGTCCATGCACCTGAGCCCGCCGGAAGCGGGAAAACCCCACAAGTGGACGGACACCACCAGGGGCCCAGCCGACGACGTCGCCGTGGTGAAGCGCGACCGAGTCTGGCACTGCTGGCAGGGTCAGACCTGGGAGTTCGACGGCACCACCTCGACGCTGCGGGACTCCCCGGGCATCACCCGAATGGCCGCGGCGTCCGACGGCTCGACCTGGGGTGTCACCTCCGACGGCCAGCTCTGCCGAGTCGGCCCCACCGCGAAAACCTGGACGACGCTCGACCTCGGCACCTACCTACCAGCCTGCTCGATGGTCGCACCGATCGACACCGCGGACGTCTGGCTGCTGGACACCACCAACACCCCGGTCCACCTCGTGCACACCGGCGCACAGACCCAAGACGTCCTCCTTCACCTGAACGACAATCGGCGACACTACAGCCAAGCGGTATGGGCCAACGCCGACGAGCTGACGCTGAGCCGAATCCTGGCCAACTACCACTACGCCCCGTCCGGGCAGACCGACACCGCCCCGCTCGGTGTCCGCCTCGACCCGACCCCGGTCGCCGTCACCGCGAACTACGTCGCGTTCCGCTGGAACTTCGCCACCGAAGCCGAACGCGACACCTGGACCACCAAGAACACCGAGAAGAACCCCAAACCAGTCGAGACCACCCTCGGCGTGCCCACCAGCGGTGTGTTCGCCGAAGCTGTCCTCGGCCGTTCCAACGCGGCCGAGAAAATCGACCTCACCCGCTTCTGGAACTGGACCGACTCGCCCATCCCGATCCTTCCCCCCGACATCGACCCCGTCGCCACCGGGACCCGCGGCAACGACGTGGACGTCCGCGTCAACCCGCTCGCGGCCAGCGAGGCCCGGTTCCAACAGGTCCAGCACCTGCCCGACCCCACCGGCATGCAGGCCACCCTCCAGGCCCTGAGCACCGCCAACCTCTTCCGCGACATGAGCGGCGCCGCCGAAATGAGCAAACTGCTCGCCAAGGGAGTCGAACTCGCCGCCGGCAACGACCAGGCCGCCGCCGAGAACGCCACCGCGGCGATGAAGGTCGCCGCCGAACACGCCCAGAAAATGGCCGAACTCGGCCTCAAAGCCGCCGAAATGGCCGCCGGAGCTTCCGGTGGCGGCGCCAGCACCGCCACCGGCAGCCTCAGCGGAATCGGCGGACTTCTGAATCAGAACGGCGCCGCGGCCGACAAATAGGGGTCTCTGGTCGGGAACGCCAAGCGTGAGCCCGACCGCGTGCATCCGCACCCACGCCGGCTTACCCGCCAGCGGACTGCCGACATAGCGGCGTAAGTGGTCCGTCCGTCACACCGAGTCGAACTCGGCGGGATGGACGGACCATGAACCGACACCATCAAGCCGGTGAAGGCTTCAGTGACGACCCTAGACATCTCGCAACTCGCCTGGTGGAGCAGGCGAGGGCGGACGGGGCGCACCTGCTCGGTCCGGGTGGGCTGCTCACGGACTGACGAAGGCGGTCCGTGAGACCGCGGCGAACTCGACTGTCACCAATGGTGATTGTTTGCGCTCAAGCCAGACGGGGCTCGAACCAAGAAGCCAGACCCGGCACCTGCCATTCTAGGCTGCGCGGGGCTAGTCGCGCCGATAGGTTCAACCTATTTATGCAGGTCAGATGGTTTGTCGCGTTCCGTGGTGGGACGAGTGGGGCTCGAACCGACGACCGKAGGACGCCAAGTTCGGCCGTCGCGCCGGATCCGGCCAGTTCAGGGCCTCCCGGCGCCGGGAGCGGGCGCGGGGAACGCCACGACCCGTCCACTGGGCTGCGTCGGCGCGGGGCCGCCCCAGGCCTGGCCGACGACGAACAGGCGAGGTTCCTCGCCGCGACTGAGCGCGCAGGCGAACGCGCCGTGGTCCAGGTCGATCGTGGCCAGTACGTCGCCGCCCTCGCGTACCCGGACGCAGTGCTGGTTGCCGACGTCGGCGTACCAGACGGCTCCCTCGGTATCCATGCAGATTCCGTCGGGGTGGTCACCGGGCGTCGGCGCCCACACTCGCCGGTCGCCGAGGCGGCCGTCGGCGCCTATGCCGTACGCGGTGAGCTGGTTCGCGTACGACTCGGCGACGATGAGCGTCGCGCCGTCCGGGCTGATCGCCATGCCGTTGGGGAACGCGAGATTGTCGGCGACCTCGTCGACGTCGCCCTCCGGCGTGACGAGTACGACCAGGCCCGGGGCGAAGTCCCCGCCGGGAAAGTCGAAACCGATGGTGTTGACGTAGGCGTTGCCCCGGTCATCGACCACGATCTCGTTCCACGGCTTCTCCGAGATCTTGGAAAGGTCGGCATGCTCGACCAGGGATCCGTCCGGCTCATGGCGCAGGATCCGCCGCCGCGCCGAGTCCACGACGAGCAGCCGCCCGTCGGGCAGGAAGTCGATGCACATCGGGAACGAGGGGACGGACACCACCACCTCGTGGCCGCCGGCGGCGCCGAGCGCGATCACCTGGTTCGCCCCCCAGTCGGAGAACCAGAGCCGCCCAGCGTGCCAGCGTGGTGACTCACCGAACACGACGCCGTCCATCAGCACCTCGGGCGCGCTCATCCCGTCCCTCCCTCACTCCTTCTCCCTCTCCCTGGTCCTGCTATAGACCAGGCCGTGCGCCAGAATTCATCGCTCGTTCCTCGGCGCTCCTTCCTCAGTCATGATCGCCGTGGGTATGGCGCGTGCTAGCGTTCGGCCATGGACGCTGGCCGGCTGAGTAGCGCGGCGCTGATGGTGTCGGGGGCGGCCGGGGTCGTGATGCCGGTCCGGTTCGCCACGGCCCTCGACCTGCCGCCCACGACCGGCCGTGGCCGCGCCGAGACCAGGGCGGGTCTCGGCGGTACCTACACCGCTCTCGGTGGATGGGCGCTCGTCAGCCGCGCGCCGGCCGCCCGCACCGCCGTGGGTGTGACCTGGCTGGGCGCCGCCGCGGCCCGGCTGGTCTCGATGAAGGTCGATCGCCCGCGCACCGACTGGGTCTTCTGGCTCTCCCTGGGCATGGAGGTCGGGCTGGGGACGGCCGCGCTGGTATCCAGGCCCAGGCCGGGGGAACTGCCAGCCGACTGACGCTCACGGGCTCCGCGGCCGGCCAGTCGGCCTGGCGTGGCCTGGCTGGGCGTGGTCCATGACCGCGGGAACCCTGTCGTCGGCCTTTCCGGCGAGCCCTGGCATCTCCTCGGGTGATCCCGCCTTCTGTGTGGAGGATCTCCATCCGCTTGTGACGGGCGTCCGGCATCATCATCTCGACATGCATGTAGCATGCATGTCGACGCCCGGACGCCCGCCGGAAGGAAGATCATGCCTCTTGCTTCAGGAGCCCGGTCCATTCCGCCGGCCGTGTCGGTCGGCGTGCTGTGCGTCGGCGGAATGACGGTCTCCTTCACGCAGACGCTCGTCATCCCGATCCAGTCGGAGCTGCCGCAACTGCTCGGCACCTCGCCGTCCAACGCGCCCTGGGTCGTCACCATCACCCTGCTGGCCGCCGCGGTGTCCATGGTCGTCGCGGGCCGCCTCGCCGACCTGTTCGGCAAGCAGCGGGTGCTCGTCGTGAGCTCGGCCCTCCTCGTCACGGGATCGCTGGTGTGCGCGCTGTCGAGCACGCTCACGCCGATGCTGGTGGGCCGTGCCCTGCAGGGCGTCTCGCTGGGCTTCATCCCGGTGGGGATCTCGCTCATCCGGGAGATCACCCCGCCGCGCATGGCTCCCACCGCGCTGGCCACGATGAGCGCCACGCTGGGCGTCGGCGGCGCGATCGGCCTCCCGCTGGCCGCGTGGATCGTCCATGTCGGCAGCTGGCACTCCCTGTTCTGGGTCTCGACGGTCGTGGCCGCCGTCGTGCTGGTGCTCACGGTCGTCGCGATCCCGCATGTCCACGACGGCCATCGCGGCCGTTTCGACCTGGTCGGCGCGCTCGGCCTCGCGGTGGGGCTGGTCGTGTTCCTGGTCGGCATTTCGAAGGCCACCGCCTGGGGCTGGGGCAGCCCTCGCACGCTCGGCGCGATCGCCGCCGGCCTGGTCGTGCTGGTGGCCTGGGGCGCCTTCGAGCTGCGTCAGTCCGAGCCGCTGGTCGATCTGCGGTCCACCGCGAAGCTGCCGGTGCTGATGACCAACATCGCCGCCGTGGCCGTCGGCTTCGGCATGATGGCGTCGTCCATCGTGATCCCGCAGCTGCTCGGCCTGCCCGCGGCCACCGGCTACGGCCTTGGGCAGTCCATCCAGGCGGTGGGGTTGTGGATGGCGCCGGCCGGCCTGATGATGCTGCTGTTCGCCCCGATCTCCAGCGCGCTGATCGGCGGCATCGGCCCCAAGATCACTCTCATCATCGGTGCACTCGTCATCGCGGCCGGCTACGGCGCCGGGACGCTTCTCATGGACGCCTCGTGGCAGCTGCTCATCGTCACGTGCGTCACCTCGGCCGGCGTCGGCATCGGCTACGCCGCCATGCCCACCCTCATCCTGGACGCCACGCCGCCGGCGAAGGCCGCCGCGGCGGTCGGCCTGAACTCCCTGTCCCGCTCCGTGGGCAGCAGCGTGGCCGCCGCGCTCATGGGCACCCTGCTCACCAGCAACACCACCGCGTTCGGGTCGACCCAGCTGCCCAGCCAGCACGCGTTCACGCTGTGCTTCGTCGTCGGCGCCGCCGCGGCCCTCCTCGGTGCGGGGCTCGCCGCGTTCATCCCCCGCCGCCGGCCGGCCGAGGCCGGCGCCGCCGCGGCGACGGTGCCCGCCGGTAGGGAGGACGTCCCCTCCACGGTGTGAACCGGCCGGCCCGCGCCGTGAGCGAGTCCCTGACAGTCGCCCCGGAGGCCCGGCGTCGCCCCCCGGCTCATGGAGAGCATCATCGGGGCACGTCGAACAGGGCACGGGCGAGACGGGACGGTGCGCGCGATGGTCGGAGGGGRCGGCCCGTCGGGGGAGCGGCCGCCCATCGAGGAGACGCTGCTGCGGGCCATCGGACGGGAGGTCCTGCGGCTCAGCCGGCGGCGGGTCCAGACGCCCGAGGGGTCGGTACTCGACCGGTCCAGCTTCCGGATCCTGTGGGTGCTGACGGAGATGGGTCCCTCGTCGATGGGGGACCTGGAGAACGCGCTGCAGCTGGAGCAGTCCACGGTCAGCCGCCAGGTGAAGTCCGCGATCAGCCGTGGCCTCATCGAGTTCCACCCGGTGYCCGGCACCCGGCGTCGCCTGCTGAGGCCGACCCCCCAGGGCGAGAGCGCCTACCTGTACGAAGGCACCCTGCGCGGCGAGGTCTTCAAGAAGGCGCTCGCCGAGTTCGGCCGCGACCGCGTCGAGGCCCTCGCCGCCGAGCTGGGCGCCCTCAACGACGCCCTCGACCGCGCGACGGCGACCACCGCTACCGCCGCCACGACCACCGCCGACGCGCCGTAAGCCAGCCGCTGACCAGCGGGTTCGGGTCGTCACCGTCCGTCGGCGGGCGGCGTCTGCTCCGCGAGGACCAGCGTGAGCAGGCCGGGGAAACGGGTGTCGAACTCGGCCCGCCGCAGGCGGTTGAGCCGGCGCGAGCCCTGGTCGACCTGCTCCAGCAGTCCGGCGGCGCGCAGCACGGCGAAGTGATGGCTGGCCGTGGCCTTGCCGACCGGCAGATCGAAGCCGCGTACCGCGGGTTCGTGCGCCGGATCAGCCTCGACGGCGCGCCGTAGCGATTCCCACGCGACCTCCGCCTGCCCGCCCCGGACCGCCGCCGCGGCATGGGCGACCAGCAGGTCGCAGAAGGCCTGGCGCAGGTCCTCGCGCGGCACCCGCGCCCAGTCGTCGAACCGGTCCTCGGGCAGGAGCTCCCCGGTGTACCCGTCGATCGCCGCGGCGAGGTCCGCCACCTGGCGGGTGGCCCAGGCGCGGGTGGCCAGCTGGCCGAAGCGGTCGACGTCGGTCTCGACCGCGCGGTCGCCGTGCAGCAGGACGACGCCGTCGCGGATCACCAGCACGGCCTCGTCCCGGCGCGCGTCGATCAGCTCACGGCGCGCCACGTGCAGCGCCTGGTGCAGGTTGTTGGCCGCCGCCGCCGCGCGCAGGTCCGGCCAGAGCAGGTCCAGCAGCTGGTCCCGGTGCGCGCGCTGGTCGGGAGCGAGCGCCAGCACCTTCACCAGGGTCCGCGACTTGCGCAACCGCCACGGATGGGCGGCCACGTCACGGCCGTCGATCTCGACGGCGAAGGCTCCCAGGAGTCGAATCCGCATTGATCACCCCTCGACGGCTCAGCGTATGCCCGAGGCGTGCCGCCCGGTGTCGCGTACATGACCAGGCGTTATTCACCGACATCCATCGGCGCGACCGTGTTCTCCGCCGCGGCGGGCCACCTGAGCCGGCCCCTCGGAAGGATCACGGAGGCGGGAGCCGCAGGAGGGTCCGCTCGGCGGTGAGGAGCAGGCGGGCGGCGACGTCGTCCACCGGCAGGCCGCGGCCGGTGTGCAGGGCGTCGAACGCCTCGAAGCCGGTGAGCGTCCACAGCACGTCGACGGCCACGTCCTTCTCGACCGCCAGCAGGCCGTTCTCGTCGAGCCGGTTGGCGAGATGGACGAGCCCGCCCAGGCGGCCCTGCTCGGTGCGCTCCAGCGCGCCCTCGAGCGAGGCGGCCTCCGCGCGCAGCGCGACCAGCACGTCGCGTTGCCCGCCGTAGATCCGGGTGCTGGCGAGGACGGCGCCGCGCAGGTGGGTGAGCGGGTCCGGGTCCTGGACGGCCCGGACGAGGTCGGCGAAGCCGCCCCGCTCGCTGACGTCGTGCAGCAGGGCGTCGAACAGCCCGGCGCGCGAGCCGAAGACCAGGTAGACGGTGGAGCGCGCCACCCCCGCCTGGCGGGCCACCGCGTCCACGCTGGGGATCTTCGGGAGCTGGTCGTACACCGCGTCGAGGACGCGCCGCCGGGTCTGCTCCGCGCTCTGCGCCCGCAGCCGCTGCTCGTACCGCCGGGTGGCCATGACGCCAACCTTACATTCGATGGACGAGCTGCCCGGTGAAAGACAGCATGTGCAGCGAAAGACAAGTTGTCTCGCGAAATGAGGGTCGTCATGACCGTTCTCGTCGTCGGGGCCGGCCCGGCCGGTCTCGCCACCGCCGTCACGCTCGCCCGCCACGGCGTGCCCACCCTGGTGGTGGAGCGCCGCCCCGAGCCGTCCCCACTGCCCCGGGCGACCGGGATCAGCACCCGGACCATGGAGCTCATCCGTTCCTGGGGACTGGAGGAGCGGGTCCGCGCCGCCGGGGTCGACGTCCGCGGGCAGGCCTGGATCGGGCCGAGCCTCGTCTCGCCGGACGGGATCGCGCTCGACACCGTCTGGCCCCATCCCGACGTGGTGGCCCGGCTGAGCCCCACCGCGCCCGCCTGCGTTCCGCAGGACGCCCTGGAGGCGGTCCTGCTCGACCACCTCACCGGATTCGCCCACGTCGAGGTGCGGTTCGGCACCGAGCTGGTCGCCGTGCGCCAGGCCGACGGAACCGTCGAGGCGACGCTGCGCGACGGCGGCACCGGCGCGGTCACCGTGTTCCGGCCGGACCACCTCGTCGCCGCCGACGGCGCCCGCAGCCCGGTCCGCGACGCGCTCGGGATCGAGACGGACGACGTGGGCGGCGACGACGGCCCGCGCGGGATGCTCGGCTCGCCGTGGCTCGGCGCCCGCGCCACCCTGTTCAGGGCGCCGCTGCCCGGAGGGTCGCTGTGGGACGTCCTCGGCGACCGCCGGTACTTCATCTACACGGTCACCAACCCGGAGGCCAGCGGTGTCCTGCTTCCCGCCGGCGACGGCCGCTGGCTGTTCGGGCAGGACTGGGACCTCCAGGCGCCCACCCCCACCGACGAGGACCTCGCCGGCCAGATCGCGACGGCGGTCGGCCTGCCGGACCTGCGCCCGACCGTCCTGCGCACGGGGACGTTCAGCTTCGACGCCAGGATGGCCCGCCGCTACCGGGACGGAGCGGTGTTCCTCGTCGGCGACGCGGCGCACCGGATGACCCCGCGGGGCGGCACGGGCCTGAACACCGCCGTCCACGACGGCCACGACCTCGGCTGGAAACTGGCCTGGGTCACGCTCGGCTGGGCGTCCCCCGAGCTGCTGGACAGCTACGAGACCGAGCGCGAGCCGATCGGYCGCCGCAACACGACGCTGTCCGCGCGGTCCTTCGGCTCCTACCGAGACCCGGCCGAGGAGCTGGACTTCGACCTCGGCGGCCGGGTGGCCCACGCCTGGGTCGACCACGCGGCCGGCGGCCAGGACGGCGGCGGCCAGGAGGGCGGCGACCAACACGGCGGAACCGCCTCACCCCAGCGGGTCGCCGTCGCCGGGCGGATCTCCACCCTCGATCTCCTCGGGCCCGGCCTGACCGTGCTCACCGGCCCGGACGCGCCGGCGGCCGACCGACAGGCGGCCGACCGAGAGACGCTCGGGCACGCGCTTGGCGGCACCCTCACCGCACAGGTCCCGATCAGGGCCTGGCGCCTCGACGGGCGTGCCGCCGAAGCCCTCGGCATCCCGGCGGGCGGCTCGCTGACGCTGCGCCCGGATGGCAAGCCCGTGGTCCGCTCGGCGCCCGGGCTGGTCGCGGCCGGCCCTGCCCGATGAACCGAACAACCGGCATTCGCGCTAGTCCGCCTCGTCGGCTTCTTCGTCGGCTTCTTTGTTGGAATCGACGGGATCCGCGATATTTCCCGCTGGGCGGCGCGGCGAAGCGAGGGGATCGTGAAAAGTCACGTCGACCCGCTCGTGCTTCTTGAACTGTTCGCCCTTCGCGTAGGACGCGTAGGCCCGGCGGTCGTGCTCGGTGAGCTCCACGTCGTCGGTGAAGGGGGTCAGCAGCGCGCGTGGGTACAGCCGGCGGCGCCGTACGACGTTCGCCTCGGCCGCGAAGACGACGATGACGGCCTCGATGTAGATCCACGCGAGCAGGCCGAGCACGAGGCCGAACGTCCCGTACACCTGGCTGGCCCCGCGCAGCCTGTGGTTGAGGTAGTAGGCCCCGACCGTCTGCAGCAGCTGGAACCCGACGGCGGCGGCGATCGCCCCGACCCACACGTCCCTGATGGAGGGCCGCTGCGCCGTGAGCAGGGTGAACGCCAGCAGGAACAGGCCGGCGTTGCTCACGGTGGACAGAAGACCGGCGACGAGGCGGGACCACGGCCCGATGTCGGCCCCGAGGATGCCGGCCCCGGTCGTGACGGCCGAGAGACCGGCCGTGACGAGGACGCCGACGCCGAGCAGACCCACCAGTCCGAGGCTGCGTACCCGGGAGAGCAGCGGGTTGGGCCGAGCCTGGCGCGGCACGGCCCACACCTTGTCCAGGGCGTGCTGCAGCGCCTGGGCCACCCCGAGGCTCCCGTAGAGGCTCACGACGATGCCGACGACGAGCGCTGACGTGCTGCCCCTGATCTGTGTGACGTCGTTGCGCAGTTCGGCGCCGATGACCGGGAACTGGGCGAGCGCCGAGTCGACGAGGTCCTGCTGGAGGCCCGCGTGGCCGTGCAGCACAAAGCCGAGAACCGTCGTCAACAGGAGCAGCATCGGGAACAGCGAGAGGAAGCCGTAGTAGGTGATCAGGGCGGCGAGATATCCGCCCTGGTCGTCGTAGAACTTGTAGACCACGGCGATGGGATAGCCGAACGCCCCGAACCGCCGTTGTGCCTGGTCCACGCGTCCGCTCAGCGACATCCGCTCTCCTCGTCGCCGGTGGCGCGCTACCCGGCTTCCCCCCGACCACACCAGCGACCCGCCGCGAACCGTGGCGACAGGCGGCCAGGGATCCGGGCTAGGTCCATGGTGTCACCTCGTCGTCGGGAACCGCGCGCGGAACAGCCGCGGGCCGACCCGCCTGGGCGGCGGGTCGGCCCGTCGGGTCGTCTCGTCGGATTGTCGGGTCGTCTCGTCAGATCGTCACGCGGCGCAGGGTGGTGAATCCGCCGGCCATGAGCGCGACCGTCACGGCGGCGAGCACCCCGGTGAGCCCGACCGCGGACAGCGTGGTGAAGAAGTGCCCGACGTCCGACCAGCTGTGGGTCCAGGTCGCGGCGAGCGCCCCGGCGAGCACGACGGTGACCTGCCCGGCCGCGAAGGCGATCATGCCGATGAGGGTCCAGCGCCGGTAGACCAGGCCCCACCAGCACCCGTAGACGTAGAGCAGGGTGAGAACGACGAACGACGTCAGCCAGGCCTCGTACCAGGACCCGTCGAGGATGTACGGCAGCCGGAACATGCGCATCGAGAGGCCCCAGCCGCCGGTCGCGCCCTCGACGGCCCGCAGGACGGTGAGGATCGCGCCGCTGACCGCGGCGAAGGTGATCGCGAGCAGGGCCGTCCCCAGGTAGTAGCCGCGTCGGGACAGGCCCAGCGAGAGCCCGAACGACAGGCCCTTGGTGATGCTCTGCAGACCGATGACGAAGGCGACCACGCAGATGGCCGCCAGCCCGCCGACCGAGTGGTCACCCCGGTCGCCGCTCGGGAGCATGCCGACGATGATCGCGTCGACCGTGAAGGCGAAGAGCAGCCCCGCGGCCGGCGCGAGGAGATAGGCGACTCGGTCGAGCAGGTGGAGGCGGGCCACCTTGACCGCGGTGTCGAGGGGATGGACGGTGGGGGCCGCGGTGCTCACGCGTGTGACCCTTCGGCTCGTTCGCCGGCCGCCCCGGCACTCGCGTGGACGACGGCCTGCTGCAGTGACAGGGGAGTGAGAGTTAGGTTCAGCTCCCGGGCCCACGCCCGGTCGCCGTCGGTCAGCGGGCTGCCGACCACCACCGACGCGTGGGACGCGAGCGTGCGACGGTCCCAGACGGGCCGACCGGCCGCGAACGTGTCCACCGCCGGCACCGCGCCGCTCACGGCCGTCGTGGCGCCGCGCACGGTGTCCGCGTCGGCGTCGAGCACGACGCGCCCGCGGTCGATCATCACCACCCGCTCCAGCAGCCCGGCGACCTCGTCGATGAGATGCGTCGACAGCAGGACTGTGCGGGGGTGCTCGGCGTAGTCGGCGATGAGCTGGTCGTAGAAGATCTGCCGGGCGACGGCGTCGAGGCCGGCGTAGGGCTCGTCGAACAGCGTGACCTCGGCCCTGGCGGCCAGGCCCACCACGATTCCGACGGCTGAACGCATCCCGCGGGAGAGCTTCTTGACGGGCCGGCCGGCTGGCAGGTCGAACGCGCGGAGCAGGGTGGCGGCCAGCTCGCCGCTCCAGTTGGGGTAGAACCACGACGCCGCCCGCAGGACATGCCCGACCCTGATGTCCGGGTAGCTCTGGTCCTCACGGATCAGCACCATCCGCCGCAGCACCGCGTCGTTCTCGATCGGGCTCGCGCCGAGCACCCGGACGTCGCCGGCCGACGGGAACTCCTGGGCCGCGAGAATCCGCAGGAACGTGGTCTTGCCGGCGCCGTTGCGTCCCAGCAGGCCGGTGATGGTGGCGTCCTCGAAGTCGACGGTGACGTCATCAAGGGCGACGTGGCCGCGATAGCGGCGGGTCAGGCCACTCACCGCGATGGTGGGTGTCATACCGTGATGCCTCCCCTGGCAGAGCTGGGTTGCGTCCCATCGACGGCGGCCGCGCCGGGCGGGTCGTCGCTCACCTGGCGGACCAGGGCGAGCAGCGCCCCGGCGTCGATGCCGAGCCGGGTCGCCTCGGCGACCATGGGCGCGACGTACCGCTGGGCGAAGGCCTGACGGCGGCGTTCCACCAGGCGCTCGCGGGCGCCCGCGGCGACGAACATGCCCACGCCGCGGCGCTTCTCCAGTAACCCGTCCTCGGTCAGCACGTTGAGCCCCTTCGCCGCGGTGGCCGGGTTGATCCGGTAGAAGGCCGCGAGCTCGTTGCTCGACGGCGCCCGCTCGCCCTCGGCGAGCGTGCCGTCCGCGATCTCGTCGGCCAGCCGCTCTGCGATCTGGGCGAAGATCGGGCTGCTGTCGTCAAGCACGCCCACGCCCCTCTCCTCGGCCGGACCCGCCCGTCCCGATGGTTGGTTAGTCGGTTCATTACTCGACCAATGTACCGACGAACGGGACGTGTCAAGACTCGGCCACTGGCCGTGGAACGTGGCCGGCGCCGGAGTCGGCGCCGGAGTCGGTGACGTCGAATGTCGGGTCGCCGCGGTGGTCGACCGCTGCTGGAGCCGCGCCTGGAAGCCGGCTTCGCGATGGGTGGACATACGCCGTGAAACGGGCGAAGGTCTAGACGTTTCTGTCAAGCGCTTGATAGAAACTGTGCTCCGCGGGTGGTTCCACCCCGCCCCAGGCACCTACCCGGGAGGCAGCGAGTGGTCGGATCGTGACCGATCCGGATACGGGCCCCGTCGAGACCCACCCCGGGGCGCCGTACCGGTTCAGCCGTACCCCCTGGCGTATCTCCCGGCCGACTCCCCGGATCGGGAAGCACACTGAAAGTGTTCTCAAGACGGGTTGGAACGAGGAYTGACGGCGCGTCCGCGAATCGGTGCCTCTCGGTGCCTCTCGGCGCCTCCGAAGAAAGTCGCCCCTCAACTGCCGGCATTCGTCACCGTGACAAGAGGAGAAGAACCATGAGAGATATTGGGATCTCGCGTCATACCGCGGGCCGCCGACGAGTGGGCAGACGCCCGGCAGGGATGACGTTAGCCGCCTCGACCGGTCTGGCGGCCAGCCTGTTCCTGGTCGCCGCGTGCGGCGGCGGCAATGACGGTGGCGGCAACGACGGCGGTGGTGGCGCGGCGACGACCGCCGCCGCGAACGCCGCCGATGTTCTGGGCCCGTCCGCCCCGGCTAAGGGTGCTCCGGTCCGGATCGGAATGATCTCGGACGGCAAGGGGCCCGTCTCGGACCTGTCCTATGAGCCGCGCGTCGCCGACGCCACCGTCACATGGCTCAACGAGCACCGTGCCGGAATCGCGGGCCGGCCGATCGAGCTGGTGAAATGCGAGGCTCTGGCGGACCCGGGCAAGGGCACCGACTGCGCCAACCAGATGGTCGAGCGGAACGTCGTGGCCGTCGTGGTCGGCTCGTCCTCGGTCGGGGAGAGCATCTGGGCCCCGCTGCACGCGGCCAAGATCCCCTTGATGTTCGCGAACACGTCCGCCTCGGTGGTCCTGAACGACGGCGAGACGTCGTTCAACCTGACCGACCCGTACTTCGGGCAGATCAACCTGCCGGCCCAGGTCGCGAAGGACAAGGGCCTCAAGAAAGTCACCGCCGTGGTGATCGACGTGCCCGTCGTGGCGGACTTCTACCAGTCGTTCGCGCCGGCGAGGTTCCAGAAGCTGGGGATCGACCTCGACGTCGTCTCCGTCCCGCCGGGTAYGGCCGACATGACACCGCAGCTGCGAGACATCGCCTCCGGTGAGCCGAGCGTTGTGTCGATCATCGGCGGCGACGCCTTCTGCATCAGCGCGCTGAACGGCCTGCGCGCGGTCGGGTTCACCGGCCCGGTCGTGGCCGTGGGACTGTGCATCACCGACGCGACGCGCAAGGCGATGCCCGGGTCCTCGCTCAAGGGCATCACCGTCTCCGCGACCGCGCCCATCGGCACGGAAAACCCGTCGACCCGCCTCCTTGACGCCGTGGTCAAGACCTACGGCCATGACATCGACGTCAACCGGTCCGGCACGATGAGCATGTTCACCGTGGTCGCCGCCCTGGGATCCGCGGTGGAGGGACTCACCGGTGACGTCACGCCCGCGTCGGTGGCCGCCGCCATCAAGGGGATGCCGGAGAAGGACTTGCCGGGCGCCGGAGGCCTGCGTTTCCGCTGCAATGGCAGGGCGGTTCCCGACCAGCCCGGAGGGTGCGTCCGAGGTGGGCTGATCGCGACGCTGAACGACAAGGGCGAGCCAACCGACTACAGACCGTTCGGGGTTTCCTCGATCGGGAACTGAGCCGGTAGCCGACCGGACCGGGCCGGGCGCCGCTTCGATGGCGCCCGGCCCGGCGACTCGTCGCGCCAGACGGCGCCCGGCCCACCGAGAACGGGCGGCCCTACCCCGCCGAGCCTGTCGTCACCGTGCCGCCGCCGCGGGCCTGTGACCGCGGGACGCGACCCGCCGCTCTGGCGCGCCCGGACCGTCCGCGGCGGGCGCGCCGCCGGCCAACACGCTCGTGACGACGTCGACCAGCATCATCAGCAGCTGGCCGGGCGTCGTCGCGACCTGGGAACTCACCCATTCGGCGACGCCGCTGTCTCCCGTGCCGGACAGGATCAGCACGAACGCGCAGGCCACCCGATAGACGCGTTCCGCCTCGCCGAGTCCCGGCGTGAGCGGGGTGAGCAGCGCCACGACCGCCTCGCTCTGTGGCGTGGACCGTGAGTTCACGAGGTGGCGGAACTCGGGGTCGTTCATCAGGGCTGCCAGGAAGGGATGGTAGTACCGGCCGGTCTCGTGTTCGGCCATCTTGGTCGCGGCGACCACCATGGCATGTGCGATGTCGCGAATGGTGACGTCCCGGTCCGGGACGTTCACGGCGAACAGGCGCTCGATATCGGCACTGAGCTCCTCGGTGCGTGCGTCGACAATCGCGAGCACCAGGGCCGCCTTGGAGCCGAAATGATAGTGGATTGCGTCCCGGCTGATGCCGGCCTCCGCCGTGATCTGCCGGGTCGAGGTGCGAGCGATTCCCTGACCCGCGAAAAGCCGCTCCGCCGTCCGGAGAAGCAGATCCCGCGTGTGGATGCCACGTGCGTCCTTGCGCACGTCCGGTCGAGCAGGAAGCCCTGACATAAATGTTGATTATACCGGAGCTGTTCTCAGGTCGATCCTGTTGTCGACGCCCTCCGGATCTCCCCGTCGAGGCTGGCTCCGCCCGGCCGGGCCAATCGCCGGTAGGACGACAGGAACATCACGTTCCATCCGGGTACATGGGCCTGCCCACCCGCATGGGACCGGGACGGTCGCCACCAAACCCAAACCCAAACCCAAACCCAAGCCCGGTGCGAGTCCCCGCGCACCCGACCGGACGCGCGGGACGGGTGCTCCCGGTCGGGTCTGCCGAGGGCTCAGCGGGGGAGGCCGAGCCCGCGTTCGGCGATCGCGTTGCGCTGGATCTCGTCCGTGCCGCCGCCGAGGCGCAGGCCGGGCGCGAACAGCAGCCGTTCGATCCACGGCGCGGCGGCCGGGTCGTCGACGACTGTCGAGGCCATCCCGAGGATGGTGGTCGCGGCGTCGGCGCTGAGCCGTGCGTGCTCCGAGTAGAGGAGCTTCGTCGTCGGCCCGGCGGCCGGGACGGGATGGCCGGCCGCGATCCTGGCCCGCAGCAGGTCCAGCGTCCGCTCCCGGATGACCGCCTGGGCCAGCAGGTCCCGCACGACGGGGTCGCCGTCGCGGCCGAGCGTTCTCGCGAGCGCGACGAGCTGGGTGGCGGAGCGCGCGCTGGTGCCGCCGCCGATCGCGGCCCGCTCGCTCGCGAGCATCGTGCGCAGCACGGCCCACCCGTCGCCCAGGCCTCCGATCAGCCCCGTCGCCGGGACGGCCACCTCGTCGAGGAAGACCTCGTTGAAGTGGTAGGCGCCGGACATCTGGCGCAGCGGGCGGATGTCGACGCCGGGCTGGGTCATGTCGAGCGCGAAGCAGGACAGGCCGGCGCGGCCCTCCTCCCTGGTGCYGGTGCGGGCGATGAGCAGGGCGTACTCACTACAGCCGGCGTTGGACGTCCACACCTTCTGGCCGGTGACCGCCCAGCCGCCGTCGCCGCCGTCCCGCGGCGTCGCCCTCGTCTGGACACTGGCGAGGTCGGAGCCGGCACCCGGCTCGGAGAGCAGCTGGCACCAGCTGTGCTCGCCCCGAAGGATCGGCGGGAGGTAGAAGGCCCGCTGCTCGGGGGTGCCGTGGGCGAAGAGCACCGCGGGGACCATCTCCAGACCGACGGCGAACATCTTCGTCGACACGCCCCACCGGGCCTGCTCCGCGGCGACGGCCTCGTCCTGCCAGGCCGGCGCGCCGTGGCCCCCGCACTCGGCCGGCCAGGACCGGCCGGCGAGGCCCGCGTCGAAGAGCCTGCGCTGCCAGGCGCGGGTCACGTCGATCGCGTGCTGCTCCTGCCGGCGGTACTCCTCGGACGTCCGCGCGCTGACGACATGGACCGCGGAGAAGTCCTCCGGTGATCCCTTGCGCGGCGCGTTGGCGGCGAACCAGGCATGGACCCGGTCCTGGAACTCGGCGCGCCCTTCGGCGGCACCCTCGGGCGCCGGTACGGCTGAGGTCGGCATCAGGTCTTCGCCTCCACGCGCGTTCGTAGCTGGATGCCCGGGCCACTCGGACCTGCCAGCATCATTCGGGACCTTCGCTGTCGTCCGGTCGTCCGGTCGTCCGGTCGCTCGCCGCGACTCGGGCCGCTCGCCGCGACTCGGGCCGCTCGGGCTCACTCGGCCGGTTCGGCGAGCACGTGCCGCGCGAGCCGCTGGCGGTGGTCGGCGGCGTTGCCGAAGAGCTGCCGCGAGCTGTGCGCCCGCTTCAGGTAGAGGTGCGCCGGGTGCTCCCAGGTGAAGCCGATGCCGCCGTGCACCTGGATGTTCTCGGTGGCCGCCGTGACGTACGCGTCCCCGCAGCACGCCTTCGCCAGGCTTGCCGCCAGCGGCAGGTCGGGTGGACTGTCGGCCGCGGTCCACAGGGCGTAGCAGGCGGCGGAGCGGGCCGACTCCACGTCGAGATGGATGTTCGCCAGCTTGTGCTTGACGGCCTGGAACGAGCCGATCGGCCGGCCGAACTGGACCCTGGTCTTCGCGTGGTCGACGGCCATGCCGAGCACCCGCGCCGCGCCGCCGGCCTGCTCGGCGGCGACGGCGACGGCGGCCAGGTCGAGCACGCGCGCCAGCGCCGGCCAGGCCCCGCCCTCGTGGCCGAGCAGCCGGGCCGGGGCCGCGGTGAAGGTGAGGTCGGCCTGCCGTCGGGTCTGGTCGAGCGTGGCCCGCGGCTCCCGGCGCACGCCCGGGGCGTCGCCCTCGACGGCGAACACGCTGATCCCGGCGTCGGTACGGGCGGCGACGAGCAGCAGCGCCGCGAGCTGTCCGTCGAGCACGTGTGCCTTCGCCCCGGTGACCGTCCATCCGTGTCCGCCGCGGGCGGCCGTGGTGGTGACGGCGGCGGGGTCGTCCCAGCGGCCGGCGGCCTCGGTGAGCGCGAGCGTGGCGAGGGTCGTCCCGGCGGCGATGCCGGGGAGGTAGTCGGCGCGGGCCTGCTCGTCGTCCAGTGCGAGCAGCGTCGAGGCGGCCAGGACGACGGTTGACAGCAGCGGCGCGCACAGCAGGGAGCGGCCGGCCTCCTCGAGCACGATGCCGAGCTCGACGAACCCGTAGCCGGCGCCGCCGTGTTCCTCCGGCACTGTCAGGCCGGCGACGCCGAGCTCGCCGGCCAGCCGCCGCCAGGTGTCGGGGTCGTGGCCCTCCGCCGTCTCCATGAGCCGGCGGACCTCGGTCTCGGGCGAGGTCCTGTCGAGGAAGTCGCGCACGGTCCGGCGCAGCTCGGCCTGCTCCTGCGTGACGGCGAGATCCACGTGATCTTCCTCCGGAGGTGGCGACAGTACGAGAATGCCGGCGCCCGCGAACGCGGGAGGTGGCCGCCCGCGGCGTGGCGGCAGAGGGGGGCGGTGGCGGTGCCGTCGGTGGGACGGCCTCACGATAGACGGACGTCACCGTCGATGTCGACATCGACGTCGAGCATGGACGGAATCTCGAGGCGGGGATTCAGGCGCGGGCCCACCGGGCGTGGCAGCCCGCCGGAGGCGCCCTTCCGGTCGGGCGCCGGCGGCGCTACAGTGCTCGACCGCGGACGGTGTGCCCTCATCGGCGAGTGATCTCGCCGGTGTCGATCGAGGACGGTGACGTGTCGCGGGTGTCCGGTTCAACGCGGTCGGGTCCGGTGGACGCCCAGCCGTCGGTGCTGCTGGTCGACCGGTCCGAGGGCGTGGCGGTGCTGCGGCTCAACCGTCCCCACCGGCTCAACGCCCTCGACTCGTCCCTGGTGACGGCGCTGCGCACGGCCTGCGCGTCGATCGCCGACGACCCCGACGTCCGGGTGGTCATGCTGACCGGCGCCGGCCGGGGCTTCTGCTCGGGCATCGACATCCGCGACTTCGGCGGTGAGATCCCGGACGCCTCGGCGCCGGCCATCGAGCGCCTGCGGTTCCAGGAGATGATGGCGGCCCTTCCGCGGGCGGTGCGGGACCTGCCGCAGCCGGTCGTGGCCGCCGTCAACGGGCCGGCGGTCGGCGGCGGGCTCGCCCTCTGCCTCGCCGCGGACGTGCGGATCTGCGCCGCGTCGGCGACGTTCGGCAACGCCGCGATCCGGCTCGGGCTGTCCGGGGCGGAGATGGGGATGAGCTACCACCTGCCGCGCGTCGTCGGCACCAGCGTCGCCGCGGACTGGATGCTCACCGGGCGGATGGTGGCCGCCGACGAGGCGCTGCGCAGCGGGCTGGTGAGCGCCGTCCACGCCGACGACGAACTGGGGGAGCAGGCCATGCGGACCGCGGCGCTGATCGCCTCGCACTCGCCGCTCGCCACCCGGATGACGAAACGTGCCCTCGCGCAGAACACCGACGCACCCAGCCTCGCGGCGGCGATCGAGCTGGAGAACCGCAACCAGGTGATCACCCATGCCACCGACGAGGCGGCCGCGGCGCGCGCGGCCTGGGGCGAGCGGTGACGGCCCCGGCCACGCGCCCCCCGCTGGTCCGGCGGCGCTGACCGCGCTGACCGCGCCGCTCCCGCGTCGGACTCAGACCCGCTCGATGATCGTCGCGGTGCCCATCCCGCCTCCCGTGCACATGGTGACCAGGCCGGCCGTCAGGTCCTGACGCTCCAGCTCGTCGAGGATGGTGCCGAGCAGCATCGCCCCGGTCGCGCCGATGGGGTGGCCGAGAGCGATCGCGCCGCCGTTGACGTTCACCCGGTCCGGGTCGAGGCCGAGGTCGTCGATCGTCGTGAGGGCGACGGCGGCGAAGGCCTCGTTGATCTCCCAGAGGTCGACGTCGCCGACCGCCATCCCGGCCTTGGCGAGGCAGCGGCGGGCGGCGGGGGCGGGCGCGGTCAGCATGATGACCGGCTCGGACCCGACGGCGGCGGTGGCGCGGATCCGGGCCCGCGGGGTGACACCGTTGGCCTTCACCCAGGCGCCGGACGCGACGACGACCGCGGCAGCGCCGTCGACGACGCCGGAGGAGTTGCCGGCGTGGTGGACGTGCTCGACGCTGCCCGCCCGGGGGTAGCGGGCCAGGGCGAGCTCGTCGTAGGTGCGGGACTCGCCGTCCGGTCGGGTCGCGCCGGCGGCCGCGAACGCCGGGCGCAGCCGGGCGAGACCTTCGAGCGTCGTCCCGGGCCGGGGGTGCTCGTCGCGGTCCAGCAGCACGCCGCCGCCGGGGCCGTTGACCGGGATGACGCCGCGGTCGAAGCGACCCTCGGCGATCGCCCTGGCGGCGCGGTCCTGGCTCGTGACGGCATAGGCGTCGACGTCGGTGCGGCCGAGGCCGGCCAGGGTGGCGATGAGGTCGGCGGAGACGCCCTGCGGCACGGTGGGGAACCGTTCGCGCAGCGCCGGGTTGTGGCCGTCGATGGTGGCGGAGCCGGCGGCGAGCCCCCAGCGGGACATCGACTCCACGCCGCCGGCGACGACGAGGTCCTGCGCTCCGCTGGCGACGCCGGTGGCGGCGATGGTGACGGCCTGCTGGCCGGAGCCGCAGAAGCGGTTGAGCGTCATGCCGGGCACGGTCTGTGGCCAGCCCGCGAGCAGGGCCGAGAGGCGCCCGACGCAGTCGCCGTGGTCGCCGGTGAAGATGCCGTTACCGGCGACGACGTCCTCGACCTCCGCCGGGTCGAAGCCGACCCGGCCGGCCAGCGCGCGCAGGCACTGCGCGAGCAGCTCCTGCGGGTGCACCTCGTGCAGCCCGCCGTCGGGCCGCCCCTTGCCGCGCGGGGTCCGCACGGCGTCGACGATCCACGCGTCCATGTCAGTTGACCTCGTGGAACAGGGTGCGGGGGCGGGCGTCGGCGAGCAGCCGCCGCACCGCCTCGCCGACCTCGCCGGGCGATTCGACGGGATCGACGCCGGGGCCGCGGTGCCAGCCCTCGGCGACGGCCAGCACGATGCCGGACGCCTCGATCACCTGGCCGGTGACGTCGCGGGAGTCGGCGGAGGCGAGCCAGGTGATGACGGGGGCGACCGCGGCGGGGGAGAAGGTCGAGCGGATCTCGTCCGTGATCTCCAGGCTGGCGGTGAGACGGGTGAGGGCGCCCGGGGCGATGGCGTTGACGGTCACGCCGTACCGGCCCAGCTCCTGGGCGGCGATCTGGGTGAACGCGGCGATCCCGGCCTTGGCCGAGCCGTAGTTGGTCTGACCCACGTTGGCGTACAGGCCGGAGACGGACGTCGTGTTGATGAGGCGGGCGTCGTTGGTCTCGCCGGCCTTCGCCCGCTCCCGCCAGTAGGCGGCGGCGTGCCGGCTCGGGGCGAACGTGCCCTTGAGGTGCACCCGGACGACCGCGTCCCACTCGTCCTCGGACATCGAGAACAGCATCCGGTCGCGCAGGATCCCGGCGTTGTTGACCAGCACGTCGAGGCCGCCGAACATGTCGATCGCCTGCCGGACGAGCCGCGCGGCGCCGTCCCAGCTGCTGACGTCGTCGGTGTTGGCGATCGCGGAGCCGCCCCTGGCGGTGATCTCCTCGACCACGTCGTTGGCCGGCCCACCGCTGCCGCCGGTCCCGTCCCGGTCGCCACCGACGTCGTTGACGACGACGTGCGCTCCGTGCTGGGCCAATAAGAGGGCGTATTCGCGGCCTAAACCACGTCCGGCCCCGGTGACGATGCAGGTCCGGCCCGCGCACATCACGGCTTCGCTCATGGTAGACAGCCAATATCGACATCGGTGTTGAGGCAAGAGAAGGAGCCGACCGCGGATGGCATGGGACTTCTCGACCGATCCGGACTACGCCGAGCTGCTGACCTGGGCCGACGCGTTCGTACGCGAGGAGTGCGAGCCGTTGGACCTGGTGGTCCGGGAGTCCCACGATCTCGGTGACCCGGTACGGCAGGCGCTCATCCCACCGCTGCAGACGATCGTCAAGGAGAAGGGGCTGTGGGCCACCCACCTCGGCCCCGAGCTCGGCGGCCCGGGCTACGGGCAGGTGAAGCTGGGACTGCTCAACGAGATCCTCGGCCGGTCGGTCTGCGCGCCCATCGTCTTCGGCTCGCAGGCGCCGGACTCCGGCAACAGCGAGATCCTCGCCCGCTTCGGCACACCGCAGCTCAAGGAGCGCTACCTCGAGCCGCTGCTCGACAACCGCATCGTCTCGTCGTTCTCGATGACCGAGCCGCACGGCGGCGCCGACCCGAAGATCTTCACGACCACGGCGAAGCTCGACGGCGACGAGTGGGTCATCAACGGCGAGAAGTGGTTCACGTCGTTCGCCGCGCTCGCGTCGTTCCTGATCGTGATGGCGGTGACCGACCCCGACGCGCCGCCGTACCAGCGCCAGTCGATGTTCGTCGTCCCGGCGGGGACGCCCGGCGTGAACATCCTGCGCAACGTCGGGATGGGCTACGAGCCTGTCGGCCAGGGGAGCGAGGGCTACGTCCGGTACGAGAACGTCCGCGTCCCGGCCGACCACATGCTCGGCCCGCGCGGCGGCGCGTTCATGGTCGCCCAGACCCGGCTCGGCGGCGGCCGCATCCATCACGCGATGCGTACGGTCGGGCTGGTGCGGCGGATCTTCGACATGATCTGCGAGCGGGCCGTCTCCCGGTTCACCCAGGGCGAKGTGCTGGGGGACAAGCAGCTCGTGCGGCAGATGGTCGCCGACTCGTGGATGGAGATCGAGGCGTTCCGGCTGCTGACCCTGCAGACCGCCTGGAAGATCGACAAGTTCCAGGACTACAAGGCGGTCCGCGCGGACATCTCAGCTGTCAAGGCGATGATGCAGAAGGTGCTGCACGACGTCAGCTCCCGGGCGCTGCAGCTGCACGGCTCACTGGGCACGACCCACGAGATGCCCTTCGTCCACTACCTCGTCGAGTCGTTCGTGCTCGGACTCGCCGACGGGCCGACCGAGGTCCACAAGGTGACGCTCGGGCGTGAGCTGCTGAAGGGGTACTCGCCCGCGGAGGGCCTGTTCCCGTCCGGCCACCTGCTGCGGCTGCGCGCCGAGGCCGAGGCGAAGTTCGCCGACCGCCTCGCCGGTATCCCACGGTCCTGATGCGCGCCGGGCGCCGGCCGGGACCGTCAGGCCAGCAGCTCGGCGGCCCGGGTGAGCAGCGCGGGCAGCACGCCGGCCACCTGTTCGGCCATCGGGTCCGGCGCCGCCCGGCGCCGGGAGTGCTTCACGATCAGCGACCAGGTGGCCGCGGACTTGAAGCAGGCGAGTGCCTGGAACCAGGCCAACGCCGGCATGGCGCGGCCCAGGTGCTCGGCGTAGGTCGCCGCGAGGTCGTCCGGCGCCGGGAGCGAGCCGGCGTGACGGGTCCGCCGGCGATAGGTGGCCGGATCGGCGTTGATGAGGAACCAGCCGAGATCCACCCGTGGGTCGCCGACCGACCAGATCTCCCAGTCGATGACGGCGGTGACCGTGGGGCCCGAGGCCAGCAGGTTGCCGAGGCGGAAGTCGCCGTGGACGACGGCGGGCGCGGCCGCGGCCGGCTCGGTGGCGAGCAGGGCCTTCGCGACCGCCTCCCACCCGGGCACGAGGGAGGCGTCGACGGTGCCCAGCGCGCGGGTCCAGCGCCGTACCTCGTCGGCGAGGCTCACCCGGGGCTCGTCGGCCAGCCCGAGCGCCGCCGGGTCCAGCCGGTGCAGCGCGGCGAGCGTGCGGGCGGCGTCGCGCAGGCGGCCGGCGACGACAGCGGGGGCGTCGTCGTCGCCGTCGTCGTCGAACAGCGGCTCGAACGAGGCCCCGGGCACGAACGACATCACGAAGACCGGCGGGACCTCGGGCGGGTCCCCGGGGTCCTCCCAGAGGACGTCGGGCACCGGGACGTCGGTCGCGGCCAGCCTGCGCAGCAGCGAGGCCTGGCGCAGGACGTCGCGGTTGCGCACCGGCTCCAGGCCCGCCGGCGCGGCCTTCACGACGACGCGACGAGGAACACCGTCGACGGTCGCCGTTCCCACGTACGACAGGCTGGACGCGCCGCCCGAAAGGCGACGCAGGCCGGTGAGCCCGATTACCGCGAGCCGTGCTTCCAGCGTGCCCAGATCGATATCTATCGTCACCACGTCCCGTCGCCGGGCTGATATTTCGGGAGACAGCATGTCAGGGCTGTGCGAAGGCAAGGTAGCGCTCGTCACCGGGGCGAGTCGAGGTTTAGGAAAGGCGATCGCGCAGCGGCTCGCCGCCGAGGGTGCCACCGTGGTCATCACGGCACGGACGATGGAGCCGGGTGGCAGGTACGAGGGTTCGCTGCGGGAGACGGCGGAGGAGATCAGGGCGGCCGGCGGATTGGCCGTCGCGATCCAGTGCGACCTTTCCCAGAACGACGACCGCGAGCGTCTGTTCGCCGCCGCCGTCGAGGCGGCCGGCCCGCCCGACATCCTGGTGAACAACGCCGCCGTGACCTTCCTGCGCCCCCTCGAAGGATTTCCCGAGCGACGCGCCCGGCTGATGTTCGAGATGCACGTGCTCGCCCCGATGCACCTGATCCAGCTCGCCGCCCCGGGCATGCGCGCCCGGGGCGGCGGCTGGATCCTGAACCTCACCTCGATCGCCGGGCAGCGCCCGGCCGGGCCGCCGTTCTCGGAGTTCGACCGGACCGCCGGCTTCGGTCTCTATGGCACCRTCAAGGCCGCGCTCGACCGGCTGACCGGATCCTTCGCCGCGGAGTTGTACGACGACCGGATCGCGGTCAACGCGGCCGCCCCGTTCCAGCCGGTGTCCACGCCGGGCGCCGGGGCGCTGGAGCTGGCGAAGGAGGACACCGAGGAGATCGACCTGATCATCGAGACCGCGCTCGTCCTCTGCACCGCCGACCCCGCCGCGACGACCGGCCGGGTCGTCTACACGCAGCCCTTCCTGCGGGAGCTCGGCCGCCTGGCCTGACCGGCCACCCGGTGCGACCCGGCGGGCTGGGTGTCAGCGCCGCCGCAGGGCCGCCTTGGTGAGGGCCGGCGGGATCCACCCGGCGTCCTCCGGGTTGATGGTGACGCCCGGCGGGACGATCTCGTCGATCCGGTCCAGGGTCGCCTCGTCCAGAGTGATGTCCGCGCCGGTGAGCTGGCTCTCCAGATGATCCATCGTGCGCGGGCCAATGATCGCCGACGTCACCGCCGGGTGGCGCAGCACGAACGCCAGGGCCAGCTCGATCAGCGTGATGCCCACCTCGGCGGCGAGGTCCCCGAAGGCGATCGCCGCGTCGACCTTGTGCCGGTTCTCGGGCACGGACAGGTCGAACCTGCCCGGGATCCGGGCCGCCCGGGTGCTCGCGACCTCGCCGCCGCCGCGGGTGTAGCGCCCGGACAGGAAGCCGCCGGCGAGCGGGCTCCACGGCAGCACCCCGAGCCCGTACTTCTGGGCCACCGGCAGCAGGTCGGCCTCGATGCCGCGGACGAGCAGCGAGTACGGCGGCTGCTCGGTGACGAACCGCTCGCGGCCCCGGCGCTCGGCCACCCACTGCGCCTCGACCACCTCGTGCGCCGGGAACGTCGAGCTGCCGAAGTAGCGGATCTTGCCGGCGCGGACCAGGTCGGTGAGCGCGCCGAGCGTCTCGTCGATGTCGGTCGACGGGTCTGGCCGGTGTACCTGGTAGAGGTCGATCCAGTCGGTGCCGAGGCGCCGCAGGCTGTTCTCCACCTCGGCGACGATCCAGCGCCGGGAGAGGCCGCGCCGGTTGGGCCCGGGCCCCATCGGCATGTACAGCTTGGTCGCGAGCACGACGTCGTCGCGGCGGCCGGCCAGCGCCTTGCCGACGATCTCCTCCGACTCGCCGGCGGAGTAGACGTCCGCCGTGTCGATGAAGTTGAYGCCGGCGTCCAGTGCCCGGTTAATGATCTTTATCGATTCGTCGTGGTCCGGGTTGCCCCAGGCGCCGAACATCATCGCGCCCAGGCAGAGCGGGGAGACCCGCACGCCGGTACGGCCGAGTACGCGGTAGTCCATGTGCGGTAAGCATGTGCCGCCGAGCAACCCGACGCAAACGGGACCGCCCGTCCGTCCGTGGCGGTCGGGGGCCCGAGGCGCGGGACCGCCCGCGTTCTCAGGCGGCGGCGCTCGCCAGGGCGACGGCCCCGAGCTGGTTGAGCATCCCGAGCTCGTCGTTGACCACCCAGACGTCGCTGATGAGGCCGTCGGTGACGGTGAGGATGTCGGTGGTGCGCACCTCGACCGTCCGGCCGGTCGGCGCCACGGTGCCCAGCGGCGTGGGGTAGGGCCCGGTGTGCCGCCCGCGCAGGTAGAAGCCGACGACGATCTTCCCTGGCCCCTCGACCACGTCGACGAGCTGGTGGCCCAGACCGTCGAAGGCGCCCTGCAGGGAACGGGCCCGGGCGACGAGGCCGGCGGCCGACACCGTCGCCCCGTTGATCGTCACCGGGTCGGTGTACATCTGGCGGAAGGCGGCTTCGGCGGCGGCGTCGTCGGTCGGCAGCGGACTGGACCACAGCCGCATCAGACTGTCGATCAGTTTGGTCATGCGGGCAGTCTGCCGGCGCGCGGCCGCGTCGGCTGTCACCGACGCGACCGCGGCCTGGCCGAGACCGACGGACGGCACCACCGGAGCCGGCGGCTGTGGCCGCCGGCGGCTCTGGCTAGAGGTTCACGCAGGCGAGCCGGGCGCCGGCCGTGCCCGCGTGGCCCGGGTCGGTGGCGGTGTGCTGCGCGTGGATCACGATCGACCTGTGCGGCCGGTCGCTGAAGGTCCACGGGACGGTGGACTCCACGTGCGCCGAGCCGGCCGCGTCCGTGGTGAAGTCCAGCCAGATCTCGTTGCTGGGATTCGCGTAGTCGGGGTTCACCGAAGGCTGCTTGGGATCGACCTTGTTCTGGTAGTGCGAGCCGGCCGCTTCCGGGTTCTCGCCGCACGCGTTGGTGTGCACGTGCGCGCCGAAGTGCTGGTTCGCGGGCAGGCCGCGGACGGCGAGCAGGGTGAGCGTCTGGCCGGTGGTCTGCACCAGCACGACGGCGACGTCCGAGTTGACCGGAACGCGCGCCGGGTCGTAGGTGACGGCCTTGGCGCCCGGGCCGTACGGGGTGAACTCGTCGAGCACGACCGTGGGCGGAGCTGACAGAGTGGGAAGGGGCGACGGCGCGGGTGTGGTGCCCGGGGCGGAGGTCGCGGGGGAGGGCGAGGTCTGCGCGGCGGCGGCCGGCGGGCTCGTCGAGGAGCCGCAGGCGGCGAGCGCCAGCGGGACGAGTGCGATGATCATGCCGGTCGCGGCGCGTGAGCTTCTGGTACGGCGCATGGAGCGACTCTGTGCCACCCGCTCCTAAACGTAAAGTAGGCGCTCGGGCACACCACGTGGCAGATCACAAACCATGCCACCTCGGACCGCCGGCCGCCGCCGCCCGCCGCCGGTCGCCGTCAGCTGGTCCGGCGGGCGCGGGACGGCGGGCGGGCGGCGGCGGCGGAGGTGGGGGTGGGAGCCGCGGAACGACTGGAATCTCTACTGCTCCAGGCGGCGGCCGCACCAGCGGTCGCGGTTGGCCGGGTCGGGGACGACCTCGTAACCGGTGCCGGCGGGGTTGACCCGCATGAAGGTGTAGCAGGTGGCCATCTGACCGAAGTCCTTCGTCATGTCGACGGGGGCGGGCAGGAGCCCGTCGGCGTCGTACTTGCTGGCGCGCAAGGTGTCGATGAACTGGGCGCGGGTCGGGCAGGGCCCCGCCCTGTCCAGGCCGGACAGGAACAGGCCGGTGATGATGTACGTGACGAAGGCGAGTTCCTGGTCGGGCGGCCGGAGCTCGGGGGCGTACTGGGCCATCGCCTGCAGATAGGCCTGGTGGGCCGGGCCGCCGATCTCGGCGGGGGAGTAGGTGACCGCCGCGCTCAGTCCGCTGAGTGTCTGGCCGTACTGGCCGATCAGCGCCTTGTCGTAGCCGCTCGGCGCGAGCACGACCTTGACCGGTGCGTCGGCCTCCCGGATACCGCGCATGACCTCGGCCAGATTGCTGCCCGCGAGGACGGCGATCACCGTGTCGACCTGAGYGGCGCGCAGCTGCTGGCCAAGCTGCACCGGGCTGGTGACGGCCGGGTTGTAGACGAAGCGGCCGGGCACGGTCGGGATGCCCGCGGCCGCCAGGCTGACGCTCATCCGCGACCCGATGTCGTTCCCGGTCGAGGTGACGTCGCTCTGGATCACGGCCGCCCGGGTGCCGCCCTGGGTCTTCGCGTAGTCGCCGAAGGTGGAGACGGACGGGCCGTTCGTGAACAGGTACGTGTAGGCGAACATGTTGCGGTAGCGAGGGTCCGCCCAGAATGACTCGGCCGCTATCCCCGCCACCGGGACGCCGCGCGCGCGGAGGTAGTCCGCGCCGCCGATGGCGCTCACGGATGCCTCGACGAGCCCGAAGACCTTCTCCTTCTCGACGAGATCGCGCACGGCCTCCAGGTTCTGGCCGCTCGCGCTGACGTCGTCGCGCCAGGAGTAGACCAGCCTGCGGCCGTGTATACCGCCGGCCGCGTTCACCTCGCCGATCCGCGCGATGAAGCCGCTCATGGACGCGGCGAGCGAGCTGGCGACCGCGCCGGTGTCCGGGTAGACGAAGCCCACCCGGATCTCGTCGTCGCTGTATCCGGGTGTGTCGCAGGCCGGGCGGGCGCCGCCGCTGTCCGCGCCGCCGCCGGCGATCGCGCAGCTCGCGGTCAGTGCCGTGACCATCGCGGCGGCGGCCAACGCCGTGCGCCGTGGCCGGCGAGGCCGAGGCCCGCGCCGGCCCTTGCCGCCCGCGTTCCTCTCGCCGCCGCCTGGCCCGCCCGCGGTGGTCGGCGGGCCCGGGCACCCGTGACGCGGCCGGGCCCGCCGGGGGCTGGGTAACTCGCCTGGCGTCCCCGTGGCACTGTCGTTCATCGCCACCTCGATTCGGTGTGCCGACGCTGCTCGAAATTCGAAGCGGGGTGTTCGGGACAGCGCGGGCACCCCGCCGTGGGATCACCCTGTTCGGCGGCTGGCCTCCGCTTCCGTCAGCGCTTCGCCCTCAGCCGCGAGGAGACGAGCGGCAGGTCGGCGTAGGTGACGATGCCGGCTGGGGCGGCCACGACGGCGGGGATGGCGTTGACGACCGGCATGGCAGTGATCATCGAACCCATCGCGGACGCGTCCTCGAGCGTGAAGGTGGTGATGTCCGCAGGCAGGACGTCGACGCGCAGGTTGATCTGCGGCGTGCCGCGCACCTCGATGAGGTAGGCCATCGCGATGTCCCACGCCGGTTCGAGGTCGGCCGCGACCGTCCAGCGGACCTGCGCCTCGACGAGGTCGACGCCGGCCTCGGAGCCGATCCAGCGGACGTCGATGCCGGCGACGCTGCCGCGCTTGACGGCCCGGCCGGGGACGTCGGCGTCGCTGGCCGCGTGGGCGAACTGGACCTCGCAGCGGATGTCGTCGAGCGGCAGGCCGAGGTGGGCGGCGATCGACTCGACCGCGTCGCCGAACACCGCTGTCGCCTTCTCGATGTCGTCGGCGTGGCCGGGGTCGCCGGCGGGGCGGCCCCAGCCGAGTTCGTCCTGGTTGGCGTCCGCGGCCCAGAGCCCGATGTTGAACGACTCGGTGACCCGGACGTAGTTGACCTCGCGGCACGGGCCCGAGGCGACCGTGGCGATGTACTCGGCGAAACCGGGGTTGATGCCGCTGCCGAAGAGGCTCGCGCCGCCGGCGAGGGCGGCGTTCTGCAGCGCGGCGCGCGTCTCGGGGCCGTAGGCGCGGCCGGTGATGAAGCCGGCGGTGGAGACGACGTTGATGCCGGCGCCGAGCAGGCGGGTCAGATGATCCACGTCCGGGTGCAACGGCATGTAGACGACGCAGTCGGGCTGTAAGGCGATGATGGCCTCGATGTCGTCGGTGGCGGCGACACCGAGAGGGCGTCCGAGCGCGACGAGGTCACCGACGTCCTGGCCGACCTTCTCCTTGCTGAACGCGTAGGCACCGACGAGCTCGAGGTCCGGGCGTTCGACGATCGCCTTGACGGCCTCGCCAGCCACCTTCCCCGTTGTCCACTGCACGATCCGCAGGGGACGTCCGGCCATCGTCATGAATCTTCTCCTCTGCCGCGGGGACGGCGTTGGTATTTGGTTTGGGAAACGTCGGACCGCCCCACCGTCGACGCCGAAGCCCGACCATGACGGCCTCGGCCAACGCCACCTTGGGCGGTCGCCCAATTTTTGCTCGCCCGGTGTCTAACACATGTCCACCGGGCCGGCAAGCCCGACCGTCGTGAACCGCGCTCGCATTCCCGTTGGGGCCCAGTGGAAGTGGCTATGGCCGCGGGGGTGGGAGCCGCGGGGGGTGGGAGCCGCGAGGGGTGGGTCGGTGGTGCCGGCCTCATCGTCGGCTGCGCCAGATCCTCGCACGCGGCCGCGGGTTGCTGCACCCGGTGCCACGAGCGGAACCGGAGCGGCGCTCGCCGCTGGCCCGCGGCGGCCCGAGGCGTGTCGGCGCGGCCGCGCGGGCATTCACCTCGGTGTTGTGACCTGGGCCTTCCACCTGTTCATCTCGCGCGGGGCTGGCGCGTGGGGCAGAGCCCATGGCCGAGTCGCGGGGCGCGAGTAGTGACTCCGGGTGCTGCTTGCGGGCGGGCTGGGCGTGTGCTAAAAACTCGTCGACAATCGTTTTGGCGACCGCCCAAGACTCCTGGATATCGTGTCCGAAGCCTGGAAGGCGGCTGGGATGACCGACTGGACCACCATCGACTTCTTCAACGACGAGTCGCTTGTCGAAGACCCGTACTCCTACTTCGACGACCTGCGCACGGCGTGCCCGGTGCTCCCGCTGCCTCACCTCGGCGTGGTGGCTGTTACCGGTTACGACGAGGCGCACGAGGTGTACCGCGACGTCGACACGTTCTCGTCGTGCAACTCGGTGATCGGTCCGTTCGCGACGTTCCCGGTACCGCTTGAGGGCGACGACGTCGGCGCGATCATTGACCGTTATCGGGACCAGATCCCGATGAACGAGCACATGGTCACGATGGATCCGCCGATGCACACGCGCGAGCGGGCGCTGGTGATGCGGATGCTCACGCCGAAACGGCTACAGGAGAACGAGGAGTTCATCTGGAGGCTCGCCGACCGGCAGCTGGACGAGTTCCTCGCGGGCGGGCGGSGCGAGTTCATCCGCGGGTTCTCGCAGCCGTTCGCGATGCTGGCCGTGGCGGACGTGCTGGGCGTGCCCGAGGCCGACCACGAGCGGTTCCGGCAGGGCTTCGGCCTGTCCGGCAGCCCGGGCCAGATCGGCGCCGGTGGCGAGCGCGGCGAGGAGCTGAACGCGCTCGGATGGCTCGACAACTGGTTCGCCCGGTACATCGAGGATCGCCGGCTCAAGCCGCGCAAGGACGTGCTGACGCAGATGGCGGCGGCCACCTACCCGGATGGGAGCGTCCCGGAGGTGATCTCGGTCGTGCGGGCCGCCACGTTCCTGTTCGCCGCCGGGCAGGAGACCACCGCCCGGCTGCTGGGCGCGGTTCTGAAGTACCTGGCCGAGCATCCCGAGGTCCAGGACGAGCTTCGGGAACACCGGGAACTGATCCCGGACCTCATCGAGGAGACGCTGCGCATCGAGAGCCCGGTGAAGACCGACTTCCGCCTCACCCGGCGCGCCACGACCATCGGCGGCGTCGACGTGGCGGCGGGGACGCCGGTCATGCTGCTCAACGGCGCCGCCAACCGTGACCCCCGGCAGTTCGAATGCCCGGCCGAGTTCCGCCATGACCGCAAGAACGTCCGTCAGCACATCGCCTTCGGTCGGGGAGTCCACTCCTGCCCCGGCGGCCCGCTGGCCCGCGTCGAGGGCCGGATCAGCCTGGAGCGCGTCCTCGACCGCACCCGCGACATCCGGCTCTCCGAGGAACACCACGGGCCGGCGGGCGCACGGCGCTTCAAGTACGAGCCGACGTGGGTGCTGCGCGGCCTGACCGAACTGCACCTGGAGTTCACCACCGTCGAGGGCGGCGCCCGATAAGCCGGATCGCGACCGCCGATGTCGTCACCGGCCGCGTCCATCGCCCCGGTGACKACATCTGACTCCCGAGCCGCCTCGGGCCCTGCTCTCCGGGTGACTGGGCAGGGCCCGAGTGCGTCATGGCGAGAGGCCTGCCGGTGGCTCTCGTGCCCGTTTCGCCGCTCCGCTCATCCCACTGATCACTATGCATCCTGATAACCTGACCGGCACGACACGGCGTGAACCGTGCGGAACTGGCCGTCGCGCCGCGATATGAAGGACAGATGGTAAGCCAGCGTAGAACTGCTTCAGCGGAGTCAGGAAAGCGTGAGCAACTGCTCGACGCCGCGGAGCGGTTGCTGCTGGAGGAAGGCTACGCCTCCGTCACCTCACGTCGGGTCGGCGCCCGGGCCGGCCTCACACCCCAGCTGGTGCATTACTACTTCCAGACGATGGACGACCTGTTTCTGCAGGTGTTCCGGCGGCGCGCGGACGTGGGCCTGGAGCTCCTGCGGGAGGTGCTCGGTTCCCGGCCGACGCTGCGGCAGCTCTGGGACCTGCGCGACACCGGCGTGACGAACTCCAGGTTCAACATGGAGTTCATGGCCCTCGCCAACCACCGCAAGGCGATCCGGTCCGCGATCATCGATTACTACCAGCGTTATCGCCAGCTTCAGCTCGACGCTTTCACGGTCGCGCTCACCGACCTCGGGGTTCCGCCGGAACGGTGCCCACCACTCTTCGCRCAGCTGGCGATGATAGGGCTGACCCAGATCATGACAATCGACGTCGATCTGGGCATCGCCTCCGGCTATGAGGCCGTCGACGCGTTCGTCCGGGCACAGATCGAAGAAATCGCCGGCCAGGGGCCGCGGACCGGAGACGCCTGACACGCGCCGTCCCCGCCCGCCGCGAGACCGGGCGGGGACGGCGCGGATCGTTAGCGGACCGTTATCGGCGGGAACTTGAGCCTTCGCGCCGGTACGAGAACGGGCCGGGAAGGTCGACGCTGGACAGGCCAGCTCGGCGCCTCTTCGACCAGACCCGCCAGGAGACGCGCCCGAGTTTCAGCGTGACCGATTGCACCCCGTTCTCGCTCATGTTCACGTGGAAGGGACCGTAGTGCGGGCGACGGGTATAACGCAGGCCCATGTCAGCGCTCCAGAACAGACGAGGATGGGTTCCGGGAGGAACACCGCGCCGGCCTTCGGCGACGATGATCCTCGGGTTCCCCGTTTTCACCGCCTTAACCCCTTTTGAGCGCCCGTCCGGTCGCCACGGCCGCCGAGCCGATGCGGCGAGACCGGTCCGCTACGGCATGTCACAGGCGGGGGCCGTGGCGGCCGGTCGATGAGGCGGCCGAGCAGGCGGGTGAGGATGGAGGTAGGCCGCTAAGGCCGCCGTGTACGTGAACACCGGCCAAAGCCGTGACAGGACGGGAGACGACGTGAGTCAGCGTGCGTTTGGGGCTATCCACAGCCATGGGCTGGTCCGGGTCGCCGCGGCGACCCCGCTGGTCGCGATCGCCGACCCGGCGCGCAACGCGGACGCGACGATCGCGCTGGCCCGCGAGGCCGACGCGGACGGCGTCGACGTCGTCGTCTATCCCGAGCTCGGCCTGTCCTCCTACGCGATCGACGACCTGCACCTGCAGGACGCGCTGCTGGACGCCGTCGAGGACGCGGTGGCGCAGRTCCGCGACGCGTCTCGGGGCCTCGCGCCGCTGCTGCTCGTCGGCGCGCCGCTGCGCCGCCGCGGCCGGCTGTACAACACCGCGCTGGCGATCTCGCACGGCCGCGTCCTCGGGGTGGTGCCGAAGACGTTCCTGCCCAACTACCGGGAGTACTACGAGAAGCGCTGGTTCGCGCCCGGCGCCGGTGTGGTCGGCGAGGAGATCTCGGTGGCCGGCCAGACGGTGCCCTTCGGGACCGACCTGATCTTCGCGGCGAAGGACCTACCCGAGCTGGTGGTCGGCATCGAGATCTGCGAGGACTACTGGGGCCCCATCCCGCCGTCGTCCTACCAGGCGATGGCCGGCGCCACGCTGCTCACCAACCTCTCGGCGTCGAACATCGTCGTCGGCAAGTCGGCGGAGCGCGCCCTGCTGTCGGCCGCCCAGTCGGCCAGGGCGATGGCGGCCTACGTCTACTCGGCGGCGGGCACCGGCGAGAGCACCACCGACCTGTCCTGGGACGGCCAGGGCACGATCCACGAGCTCGGCGACCTGCTCGCCGAGTCCGAACGGTTCGCCGAGACACCGCAGCTGCTGGTCGCCGACGTCGACCTCGCGCGGGTGCGGCTGGAGCGGATGCGCACCCCGACGTTCAACGACAACGCGATCCAGGCGGACCACCCCGAACGCCGGTTCCGGACCGTCGAGTTCGAGCACCGGCCGCACCGGCGCGACGTCGGGCTGAAGCGCCGGCAGCGTCGCTTCCCCTACGTCCCCGACACCGCGGAACGGCTCGACCTCGACTGCTATGAGGCGTTCAACATCCAGGTGCACGGCCTCGCCCGGCGTTTCCGGTCCGCGGGCGGGAAGACGATGGTGATCGGGGTCTCCGGCGGCCTCGACTCCACGCACGCGCTGATCGTCGCGGCGAAGGCCTGCGACCGGCTCGGAATCCCGCGCTCGTCCATCCTCGGGTTCACCCTGCCCGGCTTCGCCACGGGGGAGAAGACCAAGGCCAACGCCTGGGCGCTGATGCGCGCGCTCGGCGTGGAGGCGGCGGAGATAGACATCCGCCCCGCGGCTCGCCAGCTGCTCACCGACCTGGGGCATCCGGCCGCCGCGGGCGAGCCCGTGTACGACGTGACCTTCGAGAACGTCCAGGCCGGCCTGCGTACCGACTACCTGTTCCGGCTGGCGAACCAGCGGGCCGGGTTCGTGATCGGCACCGGCGATCTCAGCGAGCTGGCGCTCGGCTGGTGCACCTACGGCGTCGGCGACCAGATGAGCCACTACGCCGTCAACGCGGGTGTTCCCAAGACGCTCATCCAGTACCTCATCCGCTGGACCATCGCCTCCGGGCAGTTCGACGAGACGACCGGACATCTGCTCGACGAGATCGTCGGCACGGAGATCTCACCCGAGCTGGTTCCCGCCGACGAGGAGACGGGCGCGATGCAGAGCACCGAGGACCGCATCGGCCCCTACGAGCTGCACGACTTCTTTCTGTACCACGTGCTGCGCTACGGCCTGCCGCCGTCAAAGGTCGCGTTCCTGGCCTGGCATGCCTGGCGTGACGCCGACGCGGGCCGCTGGCCGGCCGGCTTCCCCGAGGACCGCCGGCACGCCTACGACCTGCCGACGATCACACGCTGGCTGGAGGAGTTTCTCCTGCGCTTCTTCCAGCTTTCCCAGTTCAAGCGCTCCGCGCTGCCCAACGGCCCCAAGGTGACCTACGGCGGCACGCTGTCGCCGCGCGGCGACTGGCGCGCTCCCTCCGACGGGAGCGCCGCCGTGTGGTTGGCGGAGCTGCGACGCAACGGGCCGCAACCCTAAAATCGCTTCTCAATGACAGATATCGCACCCCCGCGGGCACCGGCTATCAGCAGCACCCGTAGCCAGCGCCGCGGGCGGCCGCGGTTCGTCGTCGACGCCCGGCTGGGACTGGCTGCCGGGCTGGTGGCGGTGCTGGCCGTTCAGGCGGCGATCTCGCTGAGCCTCTCGGCCACGGCGTTCGAGGACGAGGCGCTCTACCTCCATGCCGGTCGGCAGATCCTGAACTCCTGGATTCACGGCGGGCCGGGCTATGACGACTACGCCAGTTACTTCTCCGGCTCTCCATACGTCTACCCGCCGCTCGGCGCCCTGGCGGACGGCGCCGGCGGTCTCGCCGGCGCACGAACGCTCAGCCTGTTCTTCGCTCTCGTCACCACGGTCCTCGTCGCGGCGGTGGGCCGCACCCTCTTCAGCCGGGCCGCGGGCGTGGCCGGGGCGGCGGCGTTCGTCTGCGGGGGCCCGGTCCTCTTCCTCGGCGGATTCGCCACCTACGACGCGATGGCGCTCATGCTCCTGGTCGGCGGCCTGGCCGCCGGGCTCCGGGCCGCGGCCGCGGAGCGGGCCAGGACCGCGCTGCCGCTCGCGTCCGTCGCGGGCGTCCTTCTCGGTGGGGCCGTCGCGACGAAGTACATGGTCGCGTTGTTCGTCCCTTCCGTCTGCCTGGTCGTCCTCACCATGACCATTCGGAGATCGAGGTCGCTGTCCCAGCGGAGTACGGAGGCTCCGGGAGCGCCTTCCTCGGCGCCGGCGCCGGCGCCGGGTCCGGGGCCGGGTCCGGCGCCGGGGCCGCCAGCCGCGGGCGCGTCGGCGGCCGGGAGCCACCGGAGGCAGACCCGGCGGGCCCGCGGCCGGGAGTTCCGGCTGTCGGTACGGCTGGCCGCGCTCGCGCTCGGCGGCGTGGCCGGAGCGGCGGCCGTCGCCGGCATCTGGCTGGGGCTCACCGGCACCGGCCAGCTCGACGGCATGGTGACGACCACCATCTCCCGCACGCCGTTCGTCACGACGGGTCGGCTGGACGTGTTCGAGCATGGTCTCCGGTGGGCGGCGCCGGCCCTGCTGGTGGCAGTACTGGCGGCTGCGCTGGTCGGGCGTCAGCGGCCGGCGCTGACCGGCCTGCTGCTCGTCACCTCCCTTCTTCCGATCATCTTCCAGGCGCGGTCCGGTGAGCTGACGTCGCTGCACAAGCACGTGGCCTTCGGCCTCGCCTTCGCGGCCCCGCTGGCCGGCGCCGGGGTGGCGAGCKCGGTCACGTGGCTGAGCGCTCGTGATCCCCGGCGAACTCTGACACCCGCCGTTGTTCTCGCTTCGGTGGCCGGCCTCGCGCTGCTGTACAGCGGCGCACGGACCGCGCACGACCTGTTCGGCCAGTGGGCGGACAGCCGTCCTCTCGTCGCGTTCCTCAGGACCCAGGTCGGCAATCCATCCGACCATTACCTGGTCGAGGAGTCGGAAGTACCGCGTTACTACCTGGCGGACCGGACGGCGTCCGGGCAGTGGGACAACACGTACTACCTCTACTACGTGGACCCGGACACGAAGACGGCGATCGCCGGTGGTGTGGACGCCTACCGCGCGGCCCTCACCGACCGCTACTTCGAGATCGTCGTGCTGCGTTACGGCCCCACCGCGGCGCTCGACCGGCAGATCCGCGACATCCTCGACGACCCGACGAGGTATCGCCAGATCGCGCAGGTGCCAGATCCCAGCGGGTGGACCGTCTGGCGCCGGGTCGCCCCCTGACCGCGGGTCAGCGCAGCGCCAGGGTCAGCCGCGGCCTGCTCCCTCGCTGCCAGGTCACGTCGTAGCGAGGATCGGCGACACCGAGGCCGAAGGCCCGCGCGGCCGTGGGGGACACGGACACCCGCCAGTCGGTCTCCTTCACGGCCTCCTGCCAGATGACACCGATGATCTCGGGGTGCCGCGGCAGGGACTGGAAGAGCTGGGCGATCCATTCGGCCTTGCGCCCCGCCCCGTCGGCCGCGCCGGTCTCCGTGATGACGATCGGCTTCCGGGTGATCCGGGAGACCTCGGCGATGCTGCTGTCGAACAGCTCGTCGAAGGACCGGTAGGACTCGAGGCCGGCCGTGCYGTAGTAGCCGGAGAAGCCCACCCAGTCCACGTACGCGTCGCCGGGATAGAGCTCGGCGAGCGGGGTGGAGTTCTGGTAGCTGATGTTCGGGCTCCAGATCCACGCGACGTTGGTCGCGCCCTCCGCCGCGAAGATGTCATGGACGTGGCGCCAGGCCCGGACGTAGTCCCCCGGCCTGTTGCCGTTCGCCTGTTCGGACCAGGGGTACCAGTAGCCGTTCATCTCGTGCGCGAACCGGATGGCGATCGTGTAGTCGAGCTTCTTCACGCCGCGCGCCCAGGAACGGATATAGGAATCGAAGGAACCCTCGATGATCCGGCTGAGCCGGTACTCCGGCTGCTCGCCGCGGAGCTTGTCGCTCCTGGGCACGACGGTGAAATCCCACGGCTCCCACGCCACGATCGGCATCATGCCCGCGCCCGCGACCTTGTTCAGGGCGTCGGCGCTGAACCCATCGCCGGCCCAGCCCTGGGAGAACTGATAGGCGCGAGGCCGGTAGGTCGTCGTCCGGGCGAAGTCCGCGGCGGCGCCGAAGTCGTGGACTCCCTCGGCGGTCATGATGCCGACGAAGACCTTTCCCTCGTCGGGGAAGAGCGCCGCGGGGCCCGCCGCCCCCGGGCCGGCGGAGGGCGGCATGAGATCCGCTGGCAGCGCGCCGGACAGCGTCGCCGCCGGCTCCTCGGCTCCGGCCAGGTTCGGCGCCACCCGGAAGACATAGCCCGCGAGCGCGAGCACCAGGACCACGCCGAGCACCCGCGGCACCGCCAGCCTCACCGTGCGCTCTCCTTGCCCGGAGCCTGCTCGGCCAGGCGCGGCGCCAGCAGGAGCTGGTTCTCCACCCGGTCCGAGGCGGCCGGCGCGGGTATGCGCGGCACCGCCGCCTCGGGGAGGTCGGCGGATGGCCCGGCTCTGGCCTCCCCGCGCGCGGCGATTCTGCCCACCGCGGCGATCAGCGGCGGGGACACTCCCACCACGAGGCTGAGGAGCGCCCAGGCCTGCGGGGTGGCGTAGTGGCGGTACACGGTGAGGTTGACGCCCAGCAGGGTCCCGGCGATGGCCGCCCAGGCGAGGTGCAGACGGAACGTGCGCAGCGACTCGCTGCTGCGCAGCTCGCCCTTGGCGGTGACGGCGTAGGCGAGCGGCCGGCGCAGCAGCGCGGCGACCGCGGCGGACACGTAGATCGGCCCGGCGAACAGCGTCAGGGCCATGCCGGCCATCCCGGCCTCACGCCTTTCGTGACTGGCCAGGTTGAACCGGCGCAGCCACAGCCACACGCTGAGCCAGCTGCCCAGGCTCGCCGACCACAGCGTCAGCCACGGATCGCCGGGCAGGCTGATCGCGGTGGCACCGAAAATCAGGTAGGCGATCGTCGCCAGGCTGCCGAACAGCAGGCTCATGGCGACGCTCGGATAGTAGAACTGCACCATTCCGTACACCAGCCGCTGGCGGGCGCGCAGCCTGATCCCGGCCCTTGCCCGGCGGCGTAGCTTGACGTCCCAGACGCCGTAGGCCCATCGCTTCTGCTGGTTGAAGTAGTCGGTCCAGGTGGTCGGCCCCTCGCCGATCGCGATCACGTCGGGCGTGTAGACGCCCTTCCAGGAATTTCCGGTCGCCGGGTTGACCGTCCCCTGCACGCGCATGCTGGTCAGGTGGTCCTCGATGATCGAGTCCTGGTAGCCGCCGATCTGCCGCCAGGCGTCCGGGCGGTAGAGGTGGTTGGTGCCGATCAGCAGCGGGGCGTCCAGGCCGTTCCCGCCCCGCTCGATCACGCCGTTGAAGAGGTACTGCTGCATCGAGGCCCCGCGCGCGACCCAGTTCTCGCGCATGTTCCCGTAGACCTGGGGAGCCACGACAAAGGCGACGTCGGGATCGCGGAAATAGCCCAGGGTGCGTTCCAGGAAACACGTCAGCGGCACGTGGTCGGGATCCATCTGGGCCACCACGTCATAGTGGCTCTCGTGCTCGGCGCGCCAGGCGTTGTGGTTGCCGGCCTTGCTCCTGGCCCGGAACTCGCCGCTGGGCTGGTTGTACTCCGGGCGTCCCTTGCGGCTGAAGTGCAGGACCCCCAGCTCGTCCGCGATCCGCCGGACCTCCGGATCGTCCTCCTCGTCCAGGATCCACGGCGTCACGAAACCGTCGGGGTAGGAGATCTCCCGCATCGCCCGCAGGGTCCTGGCCACGACGGAGATCGGTTCCTTCGACGGAACGATCGTGGTGAGCACCGCCACCCGCAGCCCCGAGGGCGGGGTGAGCGGTACGGGGTCCTTGGCGTTCCAGGCGAGTATCCAGATGACCGTGACCTGAACGAGCCTGATGACCTCGACGAGGATGACGAGGCAGAAGCTCACCCTGGCCAGGGCCAGCCGCCAGTCGCCGATACCGATCACGCCGGGGCCGGGCACGTGGTCCGGCAGCAGCAGCCAGCCGATGAGCAGCAGATCCACGAGCGTGGTGAAGGTGAACAGGAGCGTGAGGGCGAACCGGCGGCCCGGTGGCACCACGGAGCGGAACTCCACCCGCGGGTTCTCGCCCCGCGGGGCGGACAGGGGTCCACAAGCCTCGGCGCAGCGCGCGTAGACGTCGCGCACCGTGAGGTTACGGCGGGCGTGCTTCGCCACCGGCCGCGCGGATCTCCGCCCGGCTACCGCCATAGCCTCCCCCTCGCCATGGACCGCCCTGACCACCTGGCTCCTGGCACGGAATCAGCGAGCCGACGGGACGTGAGGTTTGTTACGTCACGCGAGGAGGTCATCCGACGCGTACTGCGCACAGCTCGTTGTCATCGGTCCCGAAGTAGGCGGTGTCGTCGACGACCGCGACCGTGTGCACTCCGCTGCTGGCGGGGAACGCCCACCGCTGTGCTCCGGTGGCGGCGTCCAGGGCGTAGAGATTGGTGTCGCTGCTGCCGACGTAGACCGTGTCACCCACCACCGTCGGCGCGCTGACGTCCCCTGAGGCACGGAACGTCCACAGTTTTTCCCCCGTTGTCGCGCGCAGCGCGTGCAGGGTCCGATCTTTACCGCCTATATAGAGGACACCGTTGGCGATGGTCGGCCCGGCGTCGACGGACACGTCACCGAATGTCCAGCCCTTCTTCCCACTGCCGGTCTCGGCGGTGTACAGGGTTCCGTCGCCGCTGGCGAAGTAGACCGTCCCGCCCATCACGGCTGGTATGCCGGACACCGCGCCGGAGGTGGGGAAGGCCCATCGCTGGTCGCCGCTGGAGGCGTCCACGGCGTAGAGATTGGTGTCGCTGCTGCCGACGTACACGGTCTCGCCGGCAAAGGCTGGTGAGTGCGTGTCGTTGTCGGTCGTGAATTGCCACCGGCGCGTGCCGGCGACCGCATCGACGGCGTACAGGTTGTGATCGGCGCTGCCGACATACACGATGCCCCCGCCGCCCACCGCGGAGTGCACGATCCCGCCGGTTTTGTATGCCCAGCGCTGCAGGCCCGTGACGGCGTCGATGGCGTACAGGTTGGTGTCGTCGGCGCCGAGGTAGACCACGCCGCCGAGGGTGAAGGGAGCGGACCCGAGCGCGGCCTTGGTCGTGAACTTCCACGCCTGCGTCCCGGTCGATGTCCGTAGCGCGTACAGGGTTCCGTCGTTGCTGGACGCGTATACGAAGTCGCCCGCGACCCGGGGCCGGGAGAACGTGGTGCCAACCGTGCGGAACTTCCAGCGCAGGGTCCTGGCGGCGGGAGCGTCGTCGTCGAGAAGCAGCCAGGCCGTCGTTCCGGCGGCGGCGACGCCGACCGCGCCCACCGCGCCGATCACACCGGCCAGCAGCCGACGGCGGCTGGGCCGCGCCTGCTGAGATGGCTGGTCCGGCGGTTCCTCGGGAGCCGTGGGGGCCCGGGGGATGGGCGCGGGCCGCGCGGGCTCCTGGCGGACCGTCGGCTCGCCCGCGACGGGGATGGGCGTGGGGGCGAGGCTCTGCTCCCGGGTGGCCATGTCCGCCGACCCGCGCGACCCGGCTGGGGCGGCCCCGGGGGCCCTGTCGGCGATCGGGGGACTGGGCGGGATGGGCGTCGTTCCCAGCGGTGCCGGCGTCGGTCCCGCCAGGGGCGGCGGGGTCGCGATCGTGATCGGCGCCGTGGCGAAGGCCGCGGCCAGCCAGCCCGGCGGGAACATGTCGGCGGCGCCCTGCCCGCCGGTCAGCTGCCTGAGGATGGTGGTCAGATCGGGTCGGCTGGCGGGGTCCTTGGACAGGCAGGCGGACAACAGGGGCAGCAGCTCGTCCGGTACCTGGGACAGGTCCGGCGGAGCGTGCACGCTCCGGTAGAGCATGGCGGGCACGGACCCGACGCCGAACGGACCGGTTCCGGTGACCGTGAAGGCGAGGACCGCGCCGAACGCGAAAATGTCTGTCGCCGGCCCGACCTGGTTGCCCTGCACCTGCTCTGGCGACATGAATCCCGGCGAGCCCATCATGGCGCCGGCATGGGTAAGGGTTCCCGAATCCGCGAGCGAGGAAATCCCGAAGTCGATCAGACGGGGACCGTCGGATGCGAGCAGCACATTGGCGGGTTTGAGGTCCCGATGGACCAGGCCGGCGGCGTGGACGGCGGCGAGCGCCTCGGCCAGGGCGGCGCCGAGCGCTCGCACGGACGTGACCGGAAGCGGCCCGGCATCACGGATCGCGGCGTTGAGGGACGGGCCCGGAATGAAAGCGGTGGCCAGCCAGGGCGGATCCGCGTCGAGATCGGCGTCGATGACGGGCGCCGCGAAGAATCCGCTCACAGCGCGGGACGCGGCCACCTCGCGGGCGAACCGCTGACGGATGTGCGTCTCCTGGACGAGATCGGGGCGGATAACCTTGATGGCCACCCGGCGTCCACTCGGTGAGAAGGCGAGATAGACGCGCCCCATACCGCCGCTGCCCAGTACGGCCGCGAGCCGATAGCTGCCCACAGTCGTCGGGTCATTCGGACCCAATGCCTCCAAGGCCRCCCCCTCCCCGCGCCGCCGGACCACGGCTTCTCGGCCAGGTGGAAACTCTACCTGCACCGATCGGCGCACAGACCGCACCCGGAACGGTCCCGGTTCAGGTATCCGCGGATCGTGCTTCTGGCCCGCACGGGGCGCGAGACGACTTCTAGAAGGCGTCCTACGGTGGCCTTTGTTTCGAATTCCCGCCCGTTCAAGTCACTGTCTGTCACTACCGGGAGTGATTGTTGCTCGGCATGTCACGTTCAGTTTATGATTCATCGCTTGGAGTCAGGCGGACATGTGCCATCCGCCTGCGGCGATACGACGACAAGGAGACCGAGTCGGGCTGCCTGGCTTACGTCACCGGGCAACATTGTCCTGAGGCCGACAGAAAGGGGACGGCGTCGAGGCGCGCGGTTAACGACCAAGCCAGAACCAGACGGTCTTCCCCCCGTCGCCGTGCACGTTCGTGCCCCAGCCGGCCGCGAGCGTCGCGACAAGATGAAGGCCGCGGCCACCGGACGCGCCCAGGCTCACCGGCCAGTGAACCGGCCACCGACGGCTGTCGGCGTCTCGGACGCCGAACCAGACCACCAGGTCGTCGGCCCGCACCTCGACCTCGGCCGCGCTGCCCGCGTGCACGACCRCATTGGTCACGATCTCGCTCAGCAGCAGGATCGCGTCGTCGACCAGGGCCGGCTCGCATCCGTGCCGGGTCAGTACCTCGGTGGCCCGCCGCCGGGCGATCCGGGCCGACTCGGGACTGGCGGGCACCGTGAACATATCGAGCACCGCGCCCCGMGGAGGACTGTGGGAAGGTCTCCGAGAGCGGGACTCGCCCGGCGGTGGGACAGTCAGCCTCACGGCGCGACCACCTTCTCTCGATCCGTCTGAAAGATGCCGATCCGGGTCTTACCCGGCGGAACGGCGGTATCACCCGCAGTTAGGCCAACAACTCGACGATGACCAGACAGGTGTCGTCGTCGGTGTCCGGCGTGCAGCGCGCGAGCAGGAAGTCCGCCCGTCGCCCGACGTCCGGGTGGGGCGCGGCGGCGAGACGCAGCAGGTCACGCAGCGACTCGTCGAGGCCGGTTCCGCGCCGCTCGACGAGTCCGTCGGTGTAGAGCAGCAGGGCGTCGCCAGGTGTGAGCTGCGTTACGGTCTCCTCGTAGGAGACGTCGGGTTCGACACCCAGCAGCAGGCCATCGGGGACCGGGAGCGCCTCGGCCCGGCCGTCGCGGACCAGGACGGGTGGCAGGTGCCCGGCGCGCGCCCAGCGCAGGGCGCGGTCCTCCGGCCGGTAGAGGCCGCAGACGACGGTGGCGGTGATGTCGTCGGTGAGGTGGCAGGCGACGTTGTTCAGCCACCGCAGCAGCTGCCCGGGCCCGGCGCCGGTGACGGCGAGGCCGCGCAGGCCGTTGCGCAGCGCCGTCATTCCCGCGACCGACCGGATGCTGTGGCCGGCGACATCGCCGACGGCCAGCAGGATCTGCCCGTCGGGCAGCACCAGGGCGTCGTACCAGTCACCGCCGACCAGGCTCTCCTGCTCGGCGGGCCGGTAGCGGACGGCCACGGCGAGGCCGCTGGTGGTCAGCAGCGGCTGGGCCTCCGGGAGGATCGCCTTCTGGAGGGCGAGCGCGAGCATGTGCTGGCTCGCGGCCCGCGCCTCGGAGTCCGCGAGCTGGCTCTGGGTGGCGTGCAGGACGAGTTCGGTCCGGTACTGGTCGGTCAGGTCCTGGTAGACCCCGCGGACGGCGACCAGGGTGCCGGCGGTGTCGGTGACCGGCTCGGCGAACGTGCGCCAGTGCCGCAGCCCGCCGTCGGGCAGCAGGACGCGGAAGGAGGCGCTCGCCGCCCGGCCCAGCCGCAGCAGCGCCGTCCGGAGGTGCTCGAACGCGTCCCGGTCCTCGGCGTGGACGAGCGGGTGCAGGTCCTCGAGCGCGATCGGCGGCGCCGACCGCGGGAGGTGGAAGAGGTCGTAGGTGTTGTCCGTCCACCGGATGGCCCCGCTGCCGACGTCCTCCTGCCAGCCGCCGAACCCGCCGAGCCGCTGGACATGGGTGCCCAGCGACGCCGGCGCGTCCGCCCCGTCGGTGAACCGCCAGCTGATCGCGACCCCGTCGGCGTGCCTGGTCACGCGGATGTCCATCTCGCGGCTGACGATCACGTCGCCGACGAGGCAGAGCAGCATCGTGCGGTCGGCCGCGTACGGCGCGCCGGTGCCCAGCACATCGACCGCCCGCCCGAACAGGCCATCGTCCGCGCCCATCAGGGGATAGAGGTCGAGCAGCCGGGCGCCGCGCACCTCGTCCGCGGGCAGCCCGGCGGGGTCGACGAAGTCGCGGTTGACATGGGTGACCCGGAAGTCGACGACCTCGCCGGCGTCGTCGCGCATGGCCTGGGCGAGCAGGACCGAGCCGGCGAGCCCGTCCAGCAGGGCCGGCAGCCAGGCCTCCGGCACCCGGCCAGCACCGCCGCCGCCGGCAGCGACGGTGGCACCAGCACCAGCACCGGCCGCGCCGTCGCCCTCCTCGACGCGCGGCCGCAGCGCGCGCTGGCAGATGTCGGCGAGGGCGGCGAGCTCCCGCAGCAGGCGGGTGCCGTCGCCGTCCAGCGGCCGTGTCCAGCAGATCTCGACCGCGCCCACCAGGGTGCCGGCGTTCAGCAGCGGCAGCGCGGCGCGGGCCCCGGCCCAGGAGCCCAGCCTCGGAGGCGGCGGGCGATCGGCGTATCCGTCCTCGTCCGCCGGCGGCGTTCCGGCCGGCCACCACACCGGCTGCCCCTGGGCGACCGCCCTGGTGGGCGCGCAGTCCAGCTGCGGGGGTATCCGCCGCCAGCGGCTCGCGTCGAGTGCCGTGAGGCCGTGCTGTCCCACCAGGGTGAGCGCGCCGTCCGGTTCCAGCATCCAGAGGGCGATGGCGCGGGCTCCGTGGGCGGCCAGGCCCTCCCGCAGCACCGCCCGGGCGACCGCGTCGCCGTCCGCCGCGTGGTCCGCCGTCGTGGTGGCACGCCAGAGCCGCCGCCAGGCCCCCGCCTTCGCGGGGGCGCCGGCGATGGTGGGCCGCGGTTCGCCCAGCAGCTCGGCGGCGAACTCGGCCGGGCTGACGCCGGCGGTGTGCGCGAGCCGCTGGAGCTGGTCGGCGGCGTCGGCCGGGGAAGCGTTGAGCCGCGCCACGAGGAGGCCGACGGCCAGGTCCACGAGGTGGGCGCCGGAGGCCCGGGCTTCCAGCTCGACGATCCGCTGCCGTTGCCGGATGACGATGTCGAGGAGCCGGTTGCGGCGTTCTGGCGACGGCTCGGGCTCCTGCGGCGTTCGGGCCACCCTTCTCCTCTTGCTTGCCCTCGTGAAGGCTTCTCACCTGCGGGCTGCTATGGCGCCGCTTACCCTACTGGGGTGCCATTCATAGCCGGATGACATGGCCGTCGGGTGTGCCGAGAAAGATCATTCTCGCACATTCGGTGGCCGTCGGAAGGCATGATGGCTGCCAATGTGCTACCGCAGTCGCCGTGCCGTGCCGGCATCTGAACACTCGCAGGGAGGACGTCGGTGAGCGACACCCTGGTTCCCACGAAGGCCTCGCCCGCCAGGCCCGACGACAGCGCGCTGCGTCAGCTGCTCGCCGGGCTCACCGCGGTGCGCGGAGGTGACTTCGGCACCCGCCTGCCCCAGGTGGGTGACGAGCTGATGGACGAGATCGCCGTGGTCTTCAACGGCATGAACGACCAGCTCGCGCTCTTCACCTCCGAGGTGACCCGGGTGGCCCGTGAGGTGGGCAGCGAGGGCAAGCTCGGCGGCCAGGCCGAGGTGCCGGGGGTGTCCGGGTCCTGGAAGGACCTGACCGACAACGTCAACGCGATGGCCGGCAACCTCACCGGCCAGGTCCGCGACATCGCCCAGGTCGCGACGGCGGTCGCCCGCGGAGACCTGTCCCAGAAGATCACCGTGCAGGCCCGCGGCGAGATCCTGGAGCTGAAGAACACCATCAACACGATGGTCGACCAGCTGTCCTCGTTCGCGGACGAGGTGACCCGGGTGGCCCGTGAGGTCGGCACCGACGGCCGGCTCGGCGGCCAGGCTGACGTGAAGGGCGTGTCCGGCACGTGGCGGGACCTGACCGACAACGTCAACGCGATGGCCGGCAACCTCACCAGCCAGGTCCGCTCGATCGCCCAGGTGGCGACGGCGGTGGCGAAGGGTGACCTGTCGCAGAAGATCCGGGTCGACGCGCGCGGGGAGATCCTGGAGCTGAAGGAGACCATCAACACGATGGTCGACCAGCTGTCCTCGTTCGCGGACGAGGTGACCCGGGTGGCCCGTGAGGTCGGCACGGACGGACGCCTCGGCGGCCAGGCCAACGTGCGGGGCGTGTCGGGCACCTGGAAGGACCTGACCGACAACGTCAACGTGATGGCGTCCAACCTGACGGACCAGGTGCGCTCGATCGCCCAGGTCGCCACCGGCGTCGCCCGCGGCGACCTGTCCCAGAAGATCACAGTCGAGGCGAAGGGTGAGGTCGCGGCGCTCGCGTCGGCCATCAACACGATGGTGGACACGCTGGGCGCCTTCGCCGACGAGGTGACCCGGGTGGCCCGCGAGGTCGGCACCGACGGCCGGCTCGGCGGCCAGGCGAGCGTGAAGGGCGTGTCGGGCACCTGGAAGGACCTGACCGACAACGTCAACTTCATGGCGAACAACCTGACCAGCCAGGTCCGCAACATCGCCCAGGTCACCACCGCGGTCGCCCAGGGCGACCTCACCCGCAAGATCGACGTCGACGCGCGCGGGGAGATCCTGGAGCTGAAGGAGACCATCAACACGATGGTCGACCAGCTGTCCTCGTTCGCCGCGGAGGTGACCCGGGTGGCCCGGGAGGTCGGCACCGACGGCATCCTCGGTGGCCAGGCCACGGTCGAGGGCGTGTCCGGCACCTGGAAGCGCCTGACGCAGAACGTCAACGAGCTGGCGGGGAACCTCACCCGCCAGGTCCGCGCCATCGCGGCGGTGACCAGCGCCGTCGCCACCGGCGACCTCACCCGCTCGATCACCGTCGACGCGCAGGGTGAGGTGGCCGAGCTCAAGGACAACATCAACGCGATGGTGCGCTCGCTGCGCGACACGACCCGGATGAACGAGGAACAGGACTGGCTGAAGACCAACCTGGCGCACATCGCCGGGCTGATGCAGGGCCACCGTGACCTGGCGACCGTCGCGCAGCTCGTCATCGACGAGCTGACCCCGCTCGTCGGCGCGCAGCACGGCACGTTCTTCCTGGTCGACTCGGTCGACTCGGTCGACGAACCCGCGTTCGCTCTCATCGCCAGCTACGGCTACCAGCCCTCGCCGGCGACGCCTCGCCGGTTCGGCCTCGGCGACTCCCTGATCGGCCAGGCCGCCCGCACCCGGCGCACCATCGTGGTGGACCAGACCCCCGTCGACTACATCACGATCGGTTCGAGTGTCGGCCGGGCCGCGCCCGTCGCCCTCGTCGTGCTGCCGATCGTCTTCGAGGACCAGGCGCTGGGCGTCATCGAGCTGGCGTCGTTCTCCCCGTTCACCGGGGTCCACCACGCGTTCCTCAACCAGCTCACCGAGACGATCGGCGTCAACGTCAACACGATCGTCGCGAACGCCCGCACCGACGCCCTGCTGGTGGAGTCCCAGCGGCTGGCCGGCGAACTGCAGGCCCGGTCGGAGGAGCTGCAGTCCCGCCAGGAGGACCTGCAGAGCTCGAACGCCGAGCTCGAGGTCAAGGCCGATCTGCTCGCCCAGCAGAACCACGACATCGAGGTCAAGAACGGCGAGATCGAGCAGGCCCGCCAGGAGCTGGAGGAACGGRCACGCCAGCTGGCGCTCGCCTCGAAGTACAAGTCCGAGTTCCTCGCCAACATGTCGCACGAGCTGCGCACGCCGCTCAACAGCCTGCTCATCCTGGCCGGCCTGCTCGCCCGCAACCCGAAGGGCAACCTCACCGCCAAGCAGGTCGAGTACGCCCACGTCATCCACTCGGCGGGCTCGGACCTGCTGCAGCTCATCAACGACATCCTCGACCTGTCCAAGGTCGAGGCGGGCAAGATGGACCTGCACGTCGAGCCGGTCGCCGTCGCCTCGGTCGTGGACGACCTGCGCGCCACGTTCGCGCCCGTCACCATCGAGAAGGGCCTGCGGCTCACCGTCGACGTGGCCCCGGACGTGCCCGACCGCCTGCTCACCGACCAACACCGGCTCGCGCAGATCCTGCGCAACCTGCTCTCGAACGCGGTGAAGTTCACCGAGCAGGGCCGCGTCGACCTGGCCATCACGATGGCCCCGGCCCCGGGTGCCACCGCGGGCGACCACATCCTGTTCGCCGTGACGGACACCGGGATCGGTATCGCCGAGGAGAACCTCGACCGGATCTTCGGCGCCTTCCAGCAGGGTGACGGCACCACCAGCCGGCGCTACGGCGGCACCGGCCTGGGACTGTCGATCTGCCGTGAGGTCGCGACCCTGCTCGGCGGGGAGATCCGCGCGCGCAGCGTCTACGGCAGCGGAAGCACCTTCACCCTGCGGCTGCCCACCACCCCGCCGGCCGAGCTCACCGGCGCCGAGCCGGGCCGCGACGCCGTGCCGGCCACCGCCCCGGGCACCGCGGCGGGCGCCCTGGGGATCTTCGCGGCTGGTGCCGTGTACAAGGCAGCGGTCGGCCAGGCCGGCATGGCCGGGGCCGCCGACGGAGGCCTGCCCGGCCCGGTGGACCAGACGCCCGGCGACGCCACGGATGACGCGACCGCCGGCCCGCCGTCCGTGGACCCGCGGCCGCCCGCCGCGGGACCGCGCACCGTCGGTGCCCGGACGGCTCCCGAGGACCGGCCGGCCCACGTGCCGAACCAGGGCGGCCGCGCGGACCTTCCACCCGCCGGTGACCTGGCCGCGGCCGCGCGCCCCGCGGCGCGCAACGGTCAGCCGGCCGCGGCGAGCGCCGCCGCCGAGGCCGCCGCCGCGAGTGAGGAGGAGGACATCCTGGTCGGGCGGTCGGTTCTCGTCGTCGACGACGACGTCCGCAACGTCTTCGCGATCACCAGCATCCTCGAGTTCTACGGCGCGACGGTCGACCATGCCCCGGACGGCCKGAAGGGGATCGAGAAGTTGCTGGTCAACCCGTCGACCGACCTGGTCCTCATGGACGTGATGATGCCGGAGATGGACGGGTACACCACGATGGCCGCGATCAGGGCCATGCCCCGGTTCGCCGACATCCCGATCATCGCGGTCACCGCGAAGGCGATGCCCGACGACCGGCAGAAGTGCCTCGACGCGGGCGCCACCGAGTACGTCACCAAACCCGTCGACGTCGACGAGCTGCTGGCCCGCGTCCAGGACGTGCTGGCCCCGCCCGTGCCGGGCGCCTGGCTCGCCGGCTGACCGCTGACGTGCCGCCGCCCGACATGGGGCGGCGGCACGACGACGGCGTGGTGGCCAGGGCTACCGGCTACCGGGTGCCCGGCGGCTCGGCCATCCGGTAGCCCGGACAGCGATGGTCACGCGCGGTCGACGGCGAGCGGTGGCCGGCGGTCCCGCCAGGGCATCGCCTCCTCCAGCGCGGCCGCGACGCGCAGCAGCAGGTCCTCCCGTCCGTGCGCGGCGATGATCTGGACGCCGATCGGCAGCCCGGCGGCGCTCTGCCCGAGCGGCAGGCTCACCGCCGGCACGCCGGTCACGTTCGCGACGCTGGTGAACGGCCCGAAGTCGAAGATCGCGCGAAGCCAGCTCTCGACGGTGTGGCTCGGGTCGTCGTAGTCCAGCGTGCCGTGCGGCACGGGTGGGCGCGCGAGCGTCGGGGTCACCAGCAGGTCGTACCCGGCGAGGAAGCGGTCGAGGTCGCGGGCGACCCGGCCGGCCGCGTCCAGGCCCATGACGAGGTCGATGGCGCCGGCGTCCCGGGCGTCGGCCAGGACCCGCCGGGAGACGGCCTCGAGGCGGTCGGCCGGAGGCTGGCGGGGGGCCAGCAGGAAGGGGGCGGCCACGCCGATCGCCTCGGTCACGCAGGCCCGGATCACGTCGTCCCACACCAGCGGCGGCGACGCCTCCTCGACGTGGTGCCCCAGCGCGGCCAGCGCCCCGCCGGCGCGCACGACCGCCGCGGCCACCTCGGAGTCGACCGCGGCGCCGGACCAGGCCTGGGTCATGACCGCCACCCGCGGGCCGCCGCCCGAAGGCCGGCCGGCCCACGCGGCGGGCAGCACCTCGTCCGCGTAGGGACGCGCGGGCGGGGGCGCGGCGAACGCGCCGCCGGCCGCGGGCCCGTGCACCGCGTCGAGCAGCGCCGCCGCGTCACGCACCGTGCGGGTCAGCGCGAACTCGGAGAGCATGCCGAACGCCGCCCCGCCCAGCCCGGCACCCGTCGGCGTCCGGCCGCGGCTCGGCTTGAGGCCGACCAGGCCGCAGCAGGACGCCGGGACCCGGATCGACCCGGCGCCGTCGTTGCCGTGGGCGACCGGGACGGCGCCGGCCGCGACCAGCGCGGCGGAGCCCCCGCTGGAGCCGCCGACCGTGCGCGACGGGTCCCAGGGATTGCGGACCGGGCCGTGCAGCAGCGGCTCGGTGGTGAAGCTCAGCCCGAGCTCCGGGGAGATCGTCAGGCCGAGCGTCGCCAGGCCGGCGGCCCGGAAGCGGCGCATCAGCTCATGGTCGGCCTGGGCGGGGACCCCGGGTCCCAGGCTCCGGCTGCCGCACCGGAACCGCACCCCCGCGGCCATCGGCCCCGTGTCCTTGATGAGGAACGGCACCCCGCCGAGCGGTCCGTGCGGGTCGTGGTCCAGCGCCGGGCCGAACAGGGGCGCGGCCAGGGCGTTGCACCTGTCGTGCGCCCACGCCAGCGCCTCCCGCGCCGCCGCCTCGACCTCGACGGCGCTCACCTCGCCCTTCGCGATCAGCGTCCGCAGACCGACGGCGTCATGACACGCGTATTCGTGAAGATCCATGGGTTGTCTCGTCTCCGGGCGGGCGCCGCGGGCGCCCGCCCCACGTCGTTCCAGGTCAGGGCATGGGACGGTGGCCCGGCCGGGCTCGGATGACCGAGCCGGGCCGGGCTGGCACCGCGTCGCTACGCCGTCAGACTCGGGCGGGGACGTACCTGGAGAGACTCATCGAGGAATCTCTACGCCAGGTCGCCCGCCTCTGCCAAGGCAATATCGGCGCGGCCGTCCTCGCCGCCGCGCCCGTCGCCGGAGCCGGCCGGTCCGAACAGGTGGGCGTGGTCGCGGGCGAAGTCGGTGATCGACCGGGGTGCCCGGCCGGTGACGTCCCGCACGTCGGTGGTGGTCGTCGCCATCCACCCCGTCCGCTGCGCGGCGAAGATCGCGACGATGGCGTCGACGACCATCGGCGGCAGCCCGTCGGCGGTCATGGCCGCCCGGGCGTCGTCGTCGCCGACATGGACGTAGCGGACGTCGCGACCGGTGGCCGTGCCCAGCTCGCGGGCGACGCGCTCGAAGGTGATCGCCTCCGGTCCCGTCAGGGTGTAGGCCCGGCCCTCGTACCCGTCGCCGGCCAGGCACTCGACAGCCACGTCCGCGACGTCGCGCGGGTCGACGAAGGAGATCTCGGCGGTGCCGGCCGGGGCGAACAGCATGCCCATGCTCGCGACGGCCGGGGCGTAGGCCAGCAGGTTGGTCAGGTAGGTCCTCGGGCGCAGCAGCACCAGGGGCAGACCGGACGCGGCGAGATGCCGCTCGATGACGCCGTGCCAGCTGTCGAAGACCAGCGGCGAGGCGGGGTACGGGTCGGGGCCCGACAGCTTGACGACGCGGCCGACGCCGGCGGTCACCGCCGCGTCGATGGCCGCGCGCTCGTGCCCGACCTGCCCGGGGACGTTGCCGCAGGCGAGGAAGAGCCGGTCGACGCCGGACAGGGCGCGGGCGAGCGCGTCGCCGTCGGCGAAGTCGCCGACGGCGAGCTCCACGCCAGGGCCGAGAACGCCGGCCGCCGCGCCGGCGTCGCGGACGAACGCCCGCACCGCCACGCCGGCCTCGGCGAGGCCGCGCACGACGTGCCGGCCGACGGTACCGGTCGCGCCGGTCACCAGGATTTTCATCGGGAGACTCCCTCGCTCGTGGGGATGGTCAGCTCGCTCGTGGGGGTGTTCGGGTCGCTCGTGGGGGTGTTCGGGTCGCTCGTGGGGATGTTCGGGTTGAGCCGGAAGACGTTGGACGGGTCGAGGCGGTCCTTGAGCGCGGTGAGCCGGCCGAGGCGGTCGCCGTAGGCGGCCTCGATGCCGGCCGGGCCCTCGTCGGACAGGAAGGTGGCGAACTGGCCGGCGCTGTCGGGCCGCAGCCGCGCCCACCCCTCGCGCGCCCAGGCCAGGTGCCGCTCCGGGTCCGGGTCGCCGGGGCGCCAGTTCGCGATCATGCGCAGCTCGAACCCGGGATCGCGGGGACCGACGGCCGTGGCGTCCGCGCCCACCCGGCTGACCGCGCCGCCGATCATCCACCCGTTGAGCAGCGACAGCGGAGACGTGATCGAGGCGACGAGGTCGACCACGACGTCGATCGCCGTGTCGGACAGGTAGCGAAGCCGGTGGGAACGCCAGTACGAGCCGTTCCCCGGCGAGGCGCTGACGTCGAGCAGCGACTGCAGGGCGCGGTAGGGGACCGGCCGGACGAGGTCGCCGATCGGCGTTCCCACCGCGCGCAGGGGCGCCAGCGCCGCGGCGCCCTCGGCGAGGTCGCCGCACCACACGGGCAGCAGCCCGAGCACCGGGGTGCCGTACCGCTCGGCTGGCAGGAAGGGCATCGGGGGAGCCAGCATGGCGACGATCGCGACGCTGAGCTCGTCGGGTGCCGTCGGCGCGAACGCGCGCAGGAAGCGCAGCACCCGCGGGGCCTGGTCCAGCGGCCAGAAGACCGGCCCGCCGAGGACGACGGGCCCGACCGGGTGCAGGCCGTACTCGAACGCGGTGACGACGCCGAAGTTGCCGCCGCCGCCGCGCAGCCCCCACAGCAGCTCCGGTTCGGTCGTGGCGTCGACCCGCAGCCGGTCGCCGTCGGCGGTGACCAGGTCGGCGGCCAGCAGGTTGTCGACGGTCAGCCCGTGCCGGCGCATCAGGTGCCCGAACCCGCCGCCGAGCGTCACCCCACCGATCCCGGTGGAGCTGACCGACCCGCCGGTGGTGGCCAGGCCGTGCCGCTGGGTCGCGAGGTCGAACTCGGCCCAGGTCAGGCCGCCCGCGGCACGCACGGCGCGGCCGGCGGGGTCGACCGACACGGCCTTGAGCTGCGACAGGTCGATCACGATGCCGCCGTCACACACGCCGTACCCGAGCACGGAGTGGCCACCGCCGCGGACCGCGATCGGCAGGTCACGCTCGCGGGCGAACCGGATCGCCGCCTGGACGTCGTCGGTGCCGGCGCAGCGGGCGATCAGGGCGGGCCGGCGGTCGACGGCGCCGTTCCAGACCTGGCGGGCCTCGGCGTAGCCCTCTTCGCCCGGTCGCAGCACCGTCCCGCGGAAGTGGCGGCGCAGCGCGTCCGGTGGATCGCGGTGCAGGGTTGATGTGGTCATGCGGGCAGGGTGCGCGGGCGGGCGTTCCGCGAGCGTTCCTCGACGCCGGTCTCAGCGTTTGGCGGCCTCGCCGTTCGGCTGGCTCGTCAATGCCTGACAGGCCCGTCCGCGTCGGGTGGCCCGGTGCCCAGCTCGGCCAGCGCCATCGCGTCCCAGACCCGTACCCCGTCGGCCAGCAGCCGTCGGGCGGTCTCGCGGCTCTCACCGTCGAGCCCGGCGGCCCGCGCCGCGGCCAGGCGGATACGCAGCAGCATCGCGGGCACGCCGGGCGCGGTGTCGCGGGCCGGGTCGGCCAGCGCGGCGTCGATGCGTGCCAGGCCCGGCCCGGCGGCGCCGTCGAGCAGGTCGAGATAGCTGGTCATCGCCTCGGTGATCAGGCGGACCGGCGGCGCCTCGACCCGCTGGCGCACCGCCGCGAGCTCGGCGACCCGCCGACGCAGCGATGGCAGGTCCGCCAGGTCCAGGTCGAGTATCGCGGCGAAGAGCAGGGCCCCGGCGAGCGTGAACGGGTGGTTGACCGCGTGCGCCAGCTCCAGTGAACGGCACTGGGACTGGCGCGCCTCGGCCACGTCGCCGAGGCAGAAGCACACGTGCGCGAGGCGGGCGAGGCAGAGCACCTGCGGGTCCTGACCGTAGGCGAGCAGATGCGCGGGCCGGTTCTCCGGCCGGTAGCGGGCGATGGCGGCGCGCAGATGATCGCGAGCCGCCGCGGCCTCGTTGCGCCAGGCCGCCGCGACGCCGCGGACGAAGTCACCCTCGACGGCGAGCACGTCGTCGCTCTCGCCCAGAGCACGCAGCTGCCCGCCGTACTCGAGGGCCGCGTCGAACTCCCCGCGCGACAGCACGGCCATCGCGCGCGCCCGCAGCAGGGGAGCCGCCGGTTCGGCGCCGAGCCGCGCGGCGAGGTCGAACGCCCGGTCCAGGGCCGTCCGCAGCCGCGGGGAGGCGTACCCGTCGGCCGCGCTCAGCGGGCCGGGCAGCGCGGTCAGCAGCGCCAGCTCGCGCTCGTCGCGGGCCGGGGACGCCGGCGCGGACCGCAGGAGTTCCCAGGCCCGGTGCAGCAGGTCCGCGGCCTCCGCGTCGGCGTAGCGGCGCCCCGCGGCCTGGGCGGCGCGCGCGTACCAGTCGACCGCCTCGTCGCGGGCGCCCGCCTGGTGGAGGTGGGCGGCGATCTGCCCGGCGACCTCGTCCGACTGGCCGGCGTGGATGTCCTGGAGCGCCCGGGCGAGCAGGAGATGGCTGTGGCGACGCCGCGGCGGCGACATCATCCGGTAGGCGACCTCGCGCAGCTTGCCATGGCTGAAGTCGTAGGTGTCGCCGCCGCTGGTGAGCAGCAGCCGACGCCGCCACAGCTCGTCGAGGTCCCGGGCGGCCTCGTGCTCGCCACGCCCGTGGATCCTGACGAGCAGGTCGACGGAGACCGACGATCCCGCCGCGGCCGCCATGCTGATCAGCTCCCGGGCGCTGTCGGCCAGCGGCAGCAGCCGAGCCTCCAGGACGGCCTGCACCCGCGGTGTGAGCACCCGCGGCCCGTCACCGCGCCAGCCCGCCGCCAGCGCCTCCACCACGAACAGCGGGTTTCCCTGCGTCTCGTCGTGGAGCCGGTCGGCGTCCGCGCGGTCCAGGTCGTGCCCGAGCCGCCCGGCGAGCGCGGCTGTCTCCGCGCGCTCCAGCCGGCCCAGCGTCAGCTCTGTGCAGCGGCCGAGGACGCGCAGGCCGGCGAGCAGGCCGTGCAGTGGGTGCCCGGCCTCCGTGTCGAGCAGGCGAGCCGTCCCGACCACGAGCAGCGGCACCGGTGGGTCGGCGCGCACCAGGTAGTGCAGGAACCGCAGGGTCGGGGCGTCGGCGGCGTGCAGGTCGTCCGCGACCAGCAGCACCGGGCCGGCGCCGGCGCTGGCGGCCGCGCGCAGGGCGTCCGCGGCCGCGTCGAACAGCCGCAGGCGCGAACCCGGCTCGGCCGGGGCCGCCTGGGCCGCCAGCTCCGGCAGCAGCGGGGCCAGCGCCGCGACCTGCGCGGGGGCGAGACGCCCACGCCACCGGGCCGCGCCCAGGTCGCGCAGCCAGGCCGCCACGGGGGCGTACGCCAGCGCTCCCTCCGCCTCATACGACCGGGCGTGCGCGGTGATCGCGCCGTGGCGCGCGGCCCAGTGCCGGAGCTCCTCGACCAGGCGGGTCTTGCCGACGCCGGCCTCGCCGGTGACGACAGCCAGGTGGGGTACGCCGGCACCGGCGTCGCGCCACAGCTCGGTCAGCCGCCGCCGCTGCGCCTGGCGCCCGACGAAGGCCGCGGCTCCGCTTGCCGCCGGCGCGTCGTCGCCCCTGGGCAGCAGCGTCTCGTACAGTGCCCGGGTCCGCGCGGACGGCTCGACGCCCAGCTCGTCGGACAGCGTGGCCACACACTCGTGGTAGGCGTTCACGGCCCTGGCCCGGTCGCCCTGCGCGTCGTACAGGCGCATCAGCCACCGGTAGGGCGCCTCGGCGAGGCGGTCGTGGCGGTGGGCGCGTTCCGCGTGGCCGACCGCGGCGTCGATCTCGCCGCGCCCCTCCAGCAGCGGCACCAGGCGGGCGAGGACCGCCATGAGCCGCTGGCGGTACTCGTCCCGGTCGGCGATCAGCCATTCGTCGTACCAGCCGTCGAGCAGGTCGCCCGCGTACAGGTCGGCCGCCAGCCGCAGCCCTTCCAGCACGTCGGGGTCGTTCTCGTCGGACCTTGCGTTCTCGCTGGACCGTGCGTTCTCGCCGGGCTGGGGGGCCTCGCCGGAGTGGGCGGTCCCGCCGCGCCGGGTGCTCACGCCGGACCGGGCGACCGCCGCGTCGAACGCCATGAGGTCGGTGGAGAACCCGCGAAGCGACAGCGTCCGCGCGGTCACCTCGACGTGGTGGTCCGCGGCGGGAAGCACGGAGCGCAGCGTGTGCAGCACGTGCCGCAGGTTCGTGCGGGCCTGCTGCTCGGTGGAGTCGGGCCAGAGGAGGAACGCGACCTGCTCACGCCGCTGCGGGGCGCCCCGCCGCAGCGCCAGGTACGCCAGCAGCGACTGCGCCCGCGACGACGTCATCACGACGGGCGTCCCGCCCGAGCGGACCTCGAACGCGCCGAGCAGGCGTACCTCCAACACGTCGCTCATTCTCGCCCGAGATCTCCGGCCGGACCAGCGAGTTGACCGGTGCCAGGCGCCGACCGGAGACCCTCGACGGAAAGGAACTCATCAGCCGGACCGATCACCTGGATTCTGGAGGAGCCCGGTCCGGGCCGGCGGCCCGGGCGAGGGATCTCACGACGACCGCCCGGATCCGGGTCGGCCCGGCTGGGCAGTTCAGCCGGGCAGTTCAGCCGGGCAGCCCAGCCGGGCAGGCCAGCCGGGCAGCCCAGCCGGGCGGCACGCTGCGAGGATGTCCTTCCGTGTCCTGGTCCGACCGGTTCGAGGCGCTGCGCGTCGACACCACGCCGCTGCGCACCTCGCGTGACTTCCGCCTGCTGCTGATGGCCGGCACCGTCTTCTACCTCGGCGGCATGGTCACCTACGTCGCCGTTCCGTACCAGCTTTACGCCCTGACCCATTCCAACGCCATGGTCGGCGCCGTCGGCGCGGCGGAGCTCCTTCCCCTGCTCGTCTTCGGCCTGTACGGCGGGGCGCTGGCCGACCACGTCGACCGCCGCCGCCTCCTGGTGCTGACCGGGCTCGCGCAGGCGGCCGTCACGGCGGTGCTCGCGGCCAACGCCTTCCAGCACCAGCCGAGCACGTGGGTGATCTTCGTGGCGGCCGCGGCGCTGGCGAGCACGAGCAGCCTGCAGCGGCCCTCCCGTGAGGCGCTGTTCCCGCGCACGGTCGCCCACGAGGAACTGCCCGCGGCGAGCGCGCTCGACAGCATGGGCCTGCTGGCCGGCAGGCTCGCCGGCCCGGCCCTCGGCGGCCTCCTGGTGGCGTACGCGGGCGTCGGCTGGTGCTTCGTGATCGACGTGTGCGGCCTGCTCGTCGCCAGCCTGCTGTACACGGTGATGCGCCGCTACCCGCACCGGGTCGAGACCACACCGCCGAGCCTGGCCGCGGTCGCAGAGGGCCTGCGGTACGCCCTGTCCCGTCGTGACCTGGTCGGTACCTACCTGGTCGACATCGCCGCGATGCTGCTCGCGATGCCAGTGGTGCTCTTCCCCGCGCTGGCGGAGCGGACCTTCCACCAGCCGCAGCTGCTCGGCCTGCTCTACTCCGCCGAGACGGTCGGGGCGCTGGTGGCGACGGCGCTGTCCGGCTGGACCAGCCGGGTGCGCCGTCACGGCCGCGCGATCGCGGCTGCCGCGGCGGTGTACGGGCTGTGCGTCGCGCTGGCGGGCGTGCTGCCGGCACTGTGGCTGGTGGCGTGTGCCCTGGCCGCGGCCGGTGCCGCCGACATGATCTCCGGCGTCTTCCGCTCGACCATCTGGAACCAGACCATCCCGGAGACGATGCGCGGCCGGCTGGCCGGCATCGAGCTGCTCTCCTACTCCCTCGGCCCGCTCGGCGGGCAGGTGCGTGCCGGCGTCACCGCCGACCTGTGGAGCGTCCGCGGGAGCATCACCTCCGGCGGCCTGGCCTGCGTCGTCGGTGTCGGCGCGACGGCGGCCTGGCTGCGCGACTTCTGGTCCTACGACGCGCGCACCGACCGGCACGCCGTCGCCGAGCGCGCGACCCGCGCCGCCGCCGGGGACCGGTGAGGTCGCCCGCGACGTCGCTCGGCGCCCGCGACGACACGGGCGGGACGGTCGGCCGGCGGCCTGGCCAGCGCCAGGTCCATCCCGGCGCTCACCCCGGCGGAGGTCGAGACCCGGCCGGACCGGATGAGGATCGGGCCCGGGTCGACGGCTCGTGATCGTCATGTGGGTACGCGGACCGGTGTCCCGTCGCCCGTCTGGTGGCGTTCGCGCATACCCGGCGCGTGACCAATCTGGCTTCTCGGCCGCGGGACCCGGCGAAGATCGCTGCGTGGGTATGCTCGGCCGCATGGGGCATGACCCGGTTTCGGGGGCACCGTCGTCGGCGGATCCGGACTCGCGGCCACCGTCCCCCTCATGGGCGGAGCCGGTCGGGTCGGGCGAGCCGGACGCGCGGCTCGCCCCTGGCCCGGGGAGCGGCGAGGAACCCGTCGGCGACGCGGCGGTCCCGAGACCGCGGGTTCCGGTGGGGACCACCGGGCTGGTCGTCCCGGACATCCGGCTGATCCGCAGGCGGACCGGCGGGGAGCAGCGGGCGACGTTCTTCGAGCTGTTCTTCGACCTCGTGTACGTCTTCGCGATCACGCAGCTCTCGCACTACGTGCTCGCGGACCTGAGCTGGGCGGGCGCCGGCCGGGCCGCCTTCCTGCTGGTCGTCGTCTGCTGGGCGTGGAACTACACGACCTGGATGGCGAACTGGTTCGACCCGGACACGGTCGCCGTCCGGCTGGTGCTGGTGTTCGTCATGCTGGCGAGCCTGCTGATGGCGGTCGCGGTTCCGGACGCCTTCGGCGAGCGCGGGCTCCTGTTCGCGGCCAGTTACGTGGCACTGCAGATCGGGCGCAACGCCTTCGTCGTCGCGGTCACCCCGGCCGGTGCGTTCCACCGCAACTTCGTGCAGATCCTGTCCTGGAGCGTGCTGTCCGCGCCGCTCTGGATCGCGGGGGGACTGGTCGACGGCGAGGCGCGCTGGGCGCCATGGGGAGCGGCGCTCCTGGTGGACCTGGTCGCGCCCCTCGTCCAGTACTGGATTCCCCGGATGGGGCAGGCGCCCGCCACCGAGTGGCAGGTCGACGGCAACCACTTCGCCGAGCGCTTCCAGCTGTTCGTCATCATCGCCCTCGGGGAGAGCATCGTCCTCGCCGGCGTGACCGCGTCCGAGTCGGATCTCACCGCCGCGGTCGTCGTCGCGCTCGGCGTCGCCTTCCTCCTGTCGACGGCGCTGTGGTGGCTGTACTTCGGCCAGGTCGCCGAAGCCGTGGCGCGGCGGATCGCCCAGTGCGCGCCGACCGAGGCCGGCCGGCTCGGCCGGGACGTCTACACCTACCTGCACCTGCCGATCATCGCCGGTATCGTGCTCTCCGCCGTCGGCCTCGAGCTGGTGATCGCCCACCCTCACGACGAGCTGCACCTGGCGGGCGCTCTGGTGACCTGCGGCGGGCCGGCCCTGTTCCTCGCCGGCCTGGCCGCCTGCTGCGCGCGGGTCCGCCGCCGCCAGGCCTGGTGGCCGCTCGCGGTGGCGGTCGTCGTGATCGGCTGTGCGCCCCTCGTCGCCGGCGTCCCAAGCCTGGCGGCCGCGGGAGGCCTCACCGCCGTTCTGATCGGCGCCGCGGTGGTCGAGCAGACCCGCCCGGACTGAGCCGGGCCCAGCGGGGCTGGGCCCGGCTCAGTCCGGGCGGAGACGCGCGGACGGTCGGCGCGGGTTCGGCTGATTCCGAGTGAGACCTGTCCGAGCGACACCTGAACGCGTGCCAGCCGGGGCCGACCGTCCGCGAACTACTTAGAACGCGCTTACGTGCTCCACGTTTTCAGTACATGAGCATTTCGGCGCCGGAATCGCGGTGAGAACACTCACCAGCGGTACCAGCGGCCACTTCCGCTGGTGCTGCCGCTACGCAGGAAGAAACCGAGGACCCAGGCCGCGAAGACCACCAGCGCGACGATCCACAGGGCGTGTACGGCGAATCCCAGCCCGCCGAAGAGCAGCGCGAGAATCAGGACCGCGACGATCAGAGCCATAACAGCCTCCTAGATGATGCTGTTCCTGCCATACCCGCCGGTGGCCGTCCTAATCTGGACTTTTCCTACGAGCAAACGGCGGTGTCCGCGGCGCCCTCCGGCCGGGTGTGATGGCGAGTTGTGTCGTCGGGTCGTGACGCTACGCCACCGTCGGGAGCGGGGCAGCCCGGTGGCCCGGGCGGCGGCGGCGACGTTCCCTAGGGTCGCCACCATGCCGTCACCCAGCCCCGCGCTCGGTCCGCTGCGGCCGACCTACCCCCTCGAGACCAAGCGACTGCTGCTGCGCCCGATCGACCCGGTCGGGGATGTCAACGCGATGCACGCCTACCGCTCCCGTGAGGACGTCTGCCGCTACATCCCGCCGGAGCCGATGAACCGGGAGCAGATCGCCGAGCGACTCGCCAACCCGGACCTCGTCCGGTCGGAGCTGGAGCGGGAGGGGCAGATGCTCGCCCTCGCCGTCGTGCTCCGGGAGACGGGGGAGCTCATCGGCGATCTGGTCGTCTTCTGGCGCARCACTGAGCACCGGAGCGGCGAGATCGGCTATGTCATCAGTCCGGATCACTACGGCAGGGGCTATGCCACCGAGGCGGCGCGGGCGCTGCTCGCGCTGCTTTTCGACGAGTTCGGGCTGCACCGCGTCACCGCCCGCATCGACGCCGAGAACCCCGCCTCGGCGGCGGTGCTGACCAAGCTCGGAATGCGGCAGGAGGCGGTGCTGGTGGAGAACGAGTGGTTCAAGGGCCGATGGAGCACCGAGATTGACTTCGCGATCTTGGACAGGGAATGGCGCGCCCTGCGCGACCCACGCGCCCGCGATCTGGAAGGCCGCGGTTGAAGCCGTCCGCGCCACGGTGTACCTGACTGGAGCCGTCGGCGGGCTGATCGGTGCCCTCCCAACCCGGCTCAGCCCCCCGCCCCAACCCCGCCCCGCCCAGCCCCGCCCAGTTCCGCGCCGACCGTCCGCGGTGCCCGCGAACGACAGGGGAGGGCGGAACGCGACGAATCAGTCCCTCGTGGCGGTCCTCCTCAGCCGATAGCCGGCCCCGCGCACTGTCTCCAGCTGGGAGACCCCGAAAGGCTTGTCGAGCTTGYGGCGGAGATAGGCGATGTACTGGTCGACCACGTTGGAGGTGCCGTCGTAGGCGAAGTCCCAGACGTGCTCGAGGATGGCCGTGCGGCTGAGGACCTCGCCGGGATGGCGCATCAGGTACTCCAGGAGCGCGAACTCCTTCGGGGACAGGTCGAGGCTGACGCCGTCGCGGCTCGCGGCCCGGCCAGCCGGGTCCAGACGTAGCCCGCCGACGTCGAGCACGACGGGGCGTTCGTGGGCCCCACGCCGGATCAGCGCCCGCACCCTGGCCGACAGCTCGTCGAAGCTGAAGGGCTTGGGCAGGTAGTCGTCGGCGCCGACGTTCAGCCCACGGACCCGGTCGGTGACGTCGCCGCGGGCGGAGAGCATCAGCACCGGGGCCCAGCGGCCGGCCGCTCGCAGGCGCTTGCACACCTCGAACCCGTCGAGYCCCGGCAGCATCAGGTCGAGAACGATCACGTCGTAGTCGACCTCGCTGGCCTGCCACACCGCGTCGGCGCCGTCCGCGACGATGTCGACGGCGAACCCCTCCTCGGCCAGCCCCCGGCGCAGCAACGCGGCGGTGCGCGTCTCGTCCTCGACCACCAGCACCCGCATGGCCGCACGATAGGGCCGCCAGGATGTGAATTCGATGTGCGCCCGGCCGGTCCGACGCCGACGTGCCGGTTCGCTGGCCGCCAGCGTGCGAGGAGAATCTCGTCGGTGCCGGTGGACGTACACATGATTGTCGGGCTTGGGTGCCTTCTCGCGGTGGCGGTCGGGTGCCTGTCGTGGGCGCGGGTCGACGGGTCCGCGGCGGCGGTCACGGCGGTGGTGCGCGCGGTCGTCCAGCTCGCGCTCGTCAGCCTCGCACTGCGCGGGGTGTTCTCGGCCCCGCCGGCCGCCGCGGCGGCGTTGGCCGTGATGCTCGGCGCCGCCGTGGTCACCTCCACGCGCAGGCTGGCGGCCTTCCGGCGGCCGTTCCCGGCCGTCGCCGCCTCGTGCGTCGCCGGCGCCGCGGTCACGCTGGGGATCGTGTTCGCGGTTCCGGTCCTCGACCCGTCGACGCGCCACCTGATCGCGCTGTCCGGCAGCGTGTTCGGCGGCACCATGACGGCCTGCACCCTGGTCGGTCGCCGGCTTTCCGACGGGCTGGCGCGGCGTCGTGACGAGGTCGAGGGCTGGCTCGCGCTCGGTGCCACGCCCCGGCAGGCCTGCGCCCCGATCGCCCGCGGGGCGGTCGGCGAGGCGCTGGTGCCCGCGCTGGACCAGACCCGAACCACGGGACTGGTGACGCTGCCCGGGGCGTTCGTCGGGGCGTTGCTGGGTGGGGCGAGCCCTGGGGACGCGGCCCGCTTCCAGATCGTGATCCTGACCGGCCTGCTCACGGCCGAGACGGTCGCCGCCGTCGCGCTCGCCTATCTGCTCGGCGCGCCCCAGGTGCTTCCCCTCGGCCCCCGGCCTCCCGAGCGCCGCGGCGGCGCGTAGGCGTCTGGAGGTCACGGACGCCCGGGTGCGTGGTCCCGGCGGATCCGGTGGTCCGCCCGGTGTCGGCGGCCCCGTGCCCGCGCCCGCGTTCAGCGGGTCGGCCGGCGGTCGGTGTCCTCGGCGCGGTCGGGGGAGCGGTGCCTGCCGCTGGCCGAACGCCGGCTCGCCAGCTCGCGCAGGACCGGGATGGCCGAGAGCAGGACGATGACCAGGGTGATGGGGATGATGTAGTGGTCGATCGGAACCGACCGGCCGAGGCCGTACCCGAGCAGCGTCACGCCCACCGACCACACCAGGCCGCCGACGACGTTGTAGAGCAGGAAGGTGCGGGCCGGGACACCGATGACACCGGCGACCGGGTTCATGAAGGTGCGGACGATCGGGACGAACCGTGCCAGGACGATCGACTTTCCGTAGCCGTATCGCTCGAGGAAGTCCTGGGCCCGCGCGACGTTCTCCCGCTTGAAGAGCCGTGAGTCCGGTCGGTTGAACAGTCTGGGGCCGGTTCGCCGGCCGATGAAATAGCCCGTCTGCGCGCCGAGAAGCGCCGCCACGGCGACACCGACCAGCACGGCGCCGATGTTGAAATGCGGGCGGTCACCGGTGGCGGCGGTCGCGCTGTAGGCGCCGGCGAGGAAAAGGAGCGAGTCGCCGGGCAGGAAGAACCCGATGAGCAGCCCGGTCTCGGCGAAGATGATCAGAATGAGTCCGGTCAGGCCAAAGGCCGAGGCGAGCGACGCCGGGTCAAGAACGTTGACGGCCAGGGGGCCTGGCATGGTGGGTCGTCCTTTCGAGAACAATGCTGTGGGGCTGGCCTGGGAACAACGCCTGGGCGGACTTGGTGGCCGACGGGCGGCTGAGCGGATGGGCGGCTGGGCGGGCGCCGTCGGCGGCGCACGGGACCGGGCTCGGCTCGGCTCGGCCCCGGCGTGCGAGCCGCCGGGGAGCGGATCCGTGCCTGGGCTGACTCCGGCCGCCGCGGTTGTCAGGCGTTCAGGGTCCCCGCCGAGAGCAGTCCGATCAGGAGCACGGCGACGGCTACGCGGTAGGCGATGAACGCGCGGAAGGTGTGGCCGGCGACGAACCTCAGCAGCCAGGCGATGGACGCGTAGGCGACGAGGAAGGACACGACGGTGCCGATCGCGAGGGCGGTGGTGGACACGGAGCCGTTGGTCGCGTCCTTCAGTTCGTAGAGCCCCGCGCCCGCCAGTGCCGGTATCGAGAGGAAGAAGGACAACCGGGTGGCCGCGACCCGGTCGAGATCGCGGAAAAGGCCGGTGCTGATGGTGGCGCCGGACCGGGAGAACCCGGGGAACAGCAGCGCGAGGATCTGCGACGATCCGACGATCATCGCGTCGGGCAGCCGGATGTCCAGCTCGCCGCGCTTGTGCCGGCCGAACCGGTCACCCGCCCACATGTAGGCGCTCCCGGCCAGGAGCGAGCCGGCCACCACCCACAACGAGCCGAGAGGGCCGTCGATGAGCGACTTGGCCGCGAGCCCGACGAGTACGACCGGGATGGTCGCGAGGATCACCCACCAGGCGAACTTGTAGTCGGGGTTGCCGCGGGCGGGAGCGCTGGCCAGGCCGCGCCCCCAGGYGGTGGCGAAGCGCCGGATGTCGCTGAAGAAATAGACGAGCACGGCCAGGATCGCGCCCGCCTGGATCACCGCGGTGAAGCCGACGACCGAGTTGTCGTCGACCGGTATGTTCATGAGGCCTTCGGTGATCTTCAGGTGGCCGGTGGACGATACCGGCAGGAACTCCGTCAGCCCTTCCACAATCCCCAGGACGACGGCCTGGCCGGCGCTGATCGCACTCACGTGATCGGGTCCTCCGCTGGTTCCGGCGCACTCGCGCCGCRCCCACGCCGTCGAGGCGGGTCGGCCACGGCCTGGATGCCGATCACAGTACGGAGATGTATCCGAAGCCCGTCCGCCAGCCGCCCACGCCAGGGGCCGCGCGGCCTTGACATGACGAGGTGGACGTTATCGGGCGGGCGATGTGAGGACTGTGTGAGCGCCACCGGCGCCGGCGACGGACCACGTCGGGCCGGCCGTGGCCGCAAGCCGGCGGTGGAAGGCGGAGAGCGGCGGTGGAAGGCGGCGGTGGAAGGCGGAAAGCGAACGGCCGACGGTGGGTCGACGCGGGCGTACATCGGATCCACATCTCGGTGGTCCTATCGTGCGACCATGCTGGTGGATGGCGGGACGCGGACCGTGGAACGACCGCCCGGTGGCCGGGCGGCCTGAACGGCCGGTCGATGTCCCTTCGGATTCGGCTCGCGGCGCTGTTCGGCCTGGGCACGACGCTCGTGCTCGCTGGCGCGGGCGTGCTGTTCTACGTTCAGCTGCGGGCGAGTCTGTGGCGCTCGMTGGACGCGACCCTTTCGGCCCGTGCCGAGGCGCTGCGCACCCGGATCGCGGTGACCGGCACGTCACCCGAGCGCGCGTTGGCGTCCGCGAGCCCGCTCACCCAGCTGGTCACGGCCGATGGCCGGGTGCTCGCGGCGTCCCCCAGCACGGAGACCCGACCGCTGGTCGGCGCCGACGTCCTCCAGGCGGGCCAGCGCGGGACGACGCTGGTCACCGTCCGAACGCATGGGGAGGAAGCGAGAGTTCTCGCGGAGCCCGTCAACGTCCTGTCCGTGGGTTCGGTGGTGCTTGTCGTCGCCGCGCCCCGGGACATCACCGACGACGCCGAGGACCGCATCCGTGACGTGATGGCGATTGCCTGCGTCCCGCTGGTCGCCCTGTCCACCCTGKCGGCGTGGTGGCTTTCCGGCGCGGCGCTGCGGCCCGTCGAGCGCATGCGCCGGCAGGCCGCCGCGATGAGCGTGGCCGACCTCGGTGGCCATCTGGAGGTCCCACCCACGCGCGACGAGCTCGCCGCGCTCGCCAGGACCCTGAACGACCTGCTGGACCGGCTGCACGTCGCGCGCACCCGTGACCGGGCCTTCGTCGCGGACGCGGGCCACGAACTGCGCACCCCGCTGACCAACCTCAAGGCCGAGCTGGAGCTGGCCCTACGGCCGGGCCGGACCCACGAGGACCTGACCGCGGCGCTGTCCAGCGCGACGGTCGAGACCGACCGCCTGGTCCGGCTGGCCGAGACCCTGCTCGCTCTCGCCCGCTACGACGCGGATCCGGGCCAGTTCGTCCACCCCGAGCGGACGCCCCTCACGCCACTCCTCGAACGCGCCGTCAGATCCGCCCTGCCCGCGGCCCGGAGCGCCGGGACGACCCTTCGGCTTGCCAGGACCGAGCCCGTCACCCTCGACGCGGACCCGGACCGGATCCGCCAGGCCGTCGACAACCTGTTCAGCAACGCCATCAGACACGCACCCGCCGGCTCATCCATCGACGTCCGCGCCACACCCACCGAGATCCGTGCCGAGGGCGCGGCCGCTCTACCCGCCGTGATGATCGAGGTGCGCGATCGTGGCCCGGGCTTCCCGCCGGCGTTCCTCCCGCATGCCTTCGAACGGTTCACGCGCGCCGACGCCGCCCGCGGCCGCGTCGACGGCGGCGCCGGTCTCGGCCTCGCCATCGTGGCCGCCATCGCGGCCGCCCACGGCGGCCACGCGGCCGCCGCCAACCATCCCGACGGCGGCGCCGTGGTCACCGTGGTCCTACCTCTCGGCGGGAGCAGGCCGCGGCCACCGGGAGCGTGACGGCGTTCGAGCGTTCGAGCATGCGGTCCTTCCGCGTCGCCGGCGCGGCGTACCGCTGATGGTCAGCCCACGGTCAGAACGGTCTTGGCGATCGCCTCCCGGTTCTCCATCGCCGCATGGGCCTTGGCTGCCTCAGCGAGCGGGAATGCCTGCCCGATGACCGGACGTACCTGGCGGCCCAGGCCAGCCAGGAGGCCGCGGGCAAGGCGGGTCCGTTCGGGGGCTGAAATCCGCAGGTCGCCGATGCCGGTGACCGTGACCGCTCGCTCGCGGGCGTCGTCCGGGTCGATCTGGGCGAAGGAGCCGCTGGGCGTGCCGTGGGCGGAGAAGTGCCCGCCGTCGGCGACGAGCCAGTAGGCCTCCCGGCCGAGGGTGCCGCCCACCCCGTCGAGCACCACGTCGACGCGGGCGGCGCTCGTCGCCTCCAGCACCTGGTTCGTCCAGCGAGACCGGCTGTAGTCGACGACGGCGTCGGCGCCGACGGCCGCGACGGCGTCGAGCTTGGCGTCGCCGCGGGCCGCGCCGACGACCCGCGCACCACGGGCGCGCAGCAGCTGGACGAGCAGGATGCCCATCGCTCCGGCGGCACCCAGGACCAGGACCCACTGACCGGGCCTGACGCGGGCGAGCTCGACGACACGCAGGGCGGTCGGCCCGTCGTGCAGCGCCGCGACGGCGTCGAGCGGGTCGACGCCGTCGGGCACCATCACCAGTTCGTCCGCCGCGGCGACGGCCCGCTCGGCGTAGCCTCCCCAGCCGCCGGGGCCGCCCGTGTGGGCGATGACCTGTCGCCCCAGCCAGCCGTCCTCGACGCCGTCGCCCACCGAGACGACCCGCCCGCCGACCCCGTTGCCTGGCACGTAAGGGGGTCGGATCGGGAAGACATCCTTGCCCAGGCCGGACCGGACCATGATGTCAACGAACATCACGTCGCTGGCGGTGACGGCGAGGAGGACCTCGCCCGGGCCGGGAACCGGGTCGGGAAGGTCGGTGGGAACGAGAACCTCCGGGCCGCCGAAGCGGGCCACCTCGATCGCGCGCATGCGCTCACGCCGTCCTGGGCCAGTCGCTGTCGTGCGTGACGCCGTGCGCGATGTCGTCCGTGACGTCGCGTGTGTGCAGGCCCGGACTGTCCGGGTCGACGTTGTAGGCGACCACGCGCCGCGGATGGATCCGGATGATCTCCGCCGCGAGATGCGGGTCGGCCGGCGGGAGCGTTGCGATCTCGGCGACCCCGCGGATCTCCAGGAAGTGCGCGCCCTGCATGGTCTGCCCGGTCACCTCGTCGACGACGAACGCCACCCGCGGATTGGCCTGGACGTTGCGGTACTTGGCGCTGGACGCCATCCTGTAGCCCGCGATGTCGATCGTTCCCAGGGTGGGGTTGTAGGTGAACCCGAGCGGCTTGACCTGCGGCACGCCGTCCGGTCCGATGGTCGACAGGTGCCCTCGGGGCTGGCGGAGCAGAAACCGCTGCTCGGCGTCGCTGAAGATCATGCCTCCACCGTAGAACCTCAAGTGAGGTAGAGGTCAACGGTGGGCGGAGCCAGGCCGGGCGGGGAAGGAACCCGCCCGGGAGGGCGGATGGCGGTGGCGCGGGCGGAAACCCGTCGTCGAGTCTTCTCCGGTCAGCTCGGCTCGATGATCATTTCGCGCCAGCGGTCGATCTGCTCCTGGGTCGCGCCGTTCGCGATGAGGAAGCCGGCCGGGCCACCGGGCGCGGCCTCGACGGTGTCCAGGACGGTGATGATGGCGCGCGGGTCGAGCGAGAGTGACCCGAGTGACCCGGTGGCCCCGGTGGACTGGTTCGAGGCGGCCTGTTCGCGCAGGTGGCGGTATTCCTCCCGCTGGGCCAGCGCCTCCCGGACCGCCTGGATCCGTTGTTCCGTGGCCAGGTAGTCCGCGACGATCGCGTCGCGATCGACGCCGGCGACGGCGAGCAGGACCGACGTCACGATGCCGGTGCGGTCCTTGCCGGCCGCGCAGTGCACGAGGGCGGGTGTGCGCGGGCCCGACACGAGGAACTCCAGGATGCGGGCGAGCCCGGCACCGGACCACTCGAGCATGTATGCGTAGAACGAGGTGTAGTCGTTGCCGATGCGGTCACGCAGCGCCCGCTGGTCCGAGAGGCCGGTGAAGTCCATGAGCGGCTCGTGCAGCCAGGTGACGCCGAGCTGAGGGAACCACTCGGCCTCCCTGGGGTTCTCGAACGGCGCGCGCAGGTCCACGACGCCGCGCAGTCCGACGTCGTCACGCAGCAAGGCGACATCCTCGGTGGTGAGGCTGTCCAGGTTGTCGCCGCGGAGCAGCACCCGAGGGCGGACGGTCCCCCCGGCGGCGGGCAGCCCGCCGAGGTCCCGCACGTTGTGGGCCCCGGTCAGCTCGATCCAGCTGGGCTCGTGATGGGCGGTAGTCATCCCAGAAACGTAGAACTGACCGATGAAGCGCGGGTGAACATACGCTGGTCAGCCCGCTTCGCCCGGTCGAAACGGCGACGGCCGACCGTCGCGCCGTGGCCCGGTCGGTGGTCCGGCGGGCTCGGTAGGACCAAATCCCCGAGCGGCAGGTGTATGGCGGCCCGCCCGGGGCAAAGCCCGATCACCGAAACGTTGTTCACACCAGCCGGGAGTATTGAGGTCCGTCATGTCAGTGGGTAACGAGGTCCGGACCCCGGGCAGCGATGCCACCGCCGGGGAACTGGTCACGCGGCTGTCCGAGCAGGTGAGCCGGCTCGTGCGCGACGAGCTCGCGCTCGCTCGGGCGGAGATGAGCCGAAAGGGAAAGAAGGCGGCTCTGGGTGGCGGAATGCTGGGCGGGGCCGGCGTCGCGGCTGTTTTCGGCGTCGGTGTGCTGCTCGCCGCAGCCGTCCTCGGCCTGGCGACGGCGGTCTCCGCGTGGCTGGCAGCGCTGATTGTCGGCGCCGTGCTGGTGGCGATCGCCGGCGTCCTGGCGCTGACCGGCAAGAAAGAAGTCAGCCAGGCCACTCCGCCGCTGCCCGTCGACGCCATCGAGGGCGTCAAGGACGATCTTCACACCGTCAAGGAGGCACGACAGCGATGACAGAGCAGACCGCGCCGGCGACCGATCCCGACGTGCTGCGCGCCGACCGGGACCGGACCCGCGCCGAGCTGGGCGAGACCGTCGACGCGCTGGCCGGCAAGCTGGACGTCAAGTCCCGCGCCCWGACGAAGGCCACCGAGGTCGGGCAGAAGGCGGCCCAGATCGGCGCGGCCACCCGGCAGAAGGCCGTTGATGTGACAACCCCGGCGGTGCACAAGGCGGCCGAGGTCACGGCTCCGGCTCGGCAGAAGGTGGCGGAGGTGACCGCTCCGGCCGTGCAGAAGGTGGCGGAGGTGACCGCTCCGGCCGTGCAGAAGGTGGCGGAGGTGACCGCTCCGGCGGTGCACAAGGCGGCCGAGGTCACGGCTCCGGCTCGGCAGAAGGTGGCGGAGGTGACCGCTCCGGCCGTGCAGAAGGCCGCGGAGGTCACCGCTCCGGCCCGGCAGAAGACGGCCGAGCTCACGACCCAGCTGGACCAGCGCACCGACGGCAAGCTGTCCTCACCCGCCGCCAAGAAGTGCGCGGTTGTCGCCGGCGCCGCGGCCGTCCTGGCCTGGGCCGTGAGGAGGAAGCGCAGGTGAGCACGGGAAAGAAACTCGCCTACAAGCCTGTCGGCATGGTCAGCGGCGTCCTGGCGGGAGCCGTCTCGGGGGCCATCGTCCGGAAGGTGTGGTCGGCGGCCGCGGGGGAGGACGAGACTCCGGACGCGCTGCGGCTGGACCACAGTTTCGCCGAGGTCGTCCTCGCCGCCGCCCTGCAGGGGGCGATCTTCGCCGCGACCAGCACGGCCGTCAACCGTCTCGGCGCGCTCGGTTTCCGACGCGCGACCGGCGTGTGGCCGGGGGACTGACCAGGTCTCCAGCGGCCGGGAGTTCGACCAGATGATGCCGTCGGGGCCACGTTTCATGATCTGGTGCGATTCTGGGAGCCACAGCCCCGAGAAATCCACCAGATCATGAACGGTCGTTTCCGTTCTGACCGAGGGTCGATCTGTCCCGGTGACAGGAAAACCTGCAGCGCGGCCGCCCGTCCGGGCGGCCGCGCTTCTCTTTTACGGCGTTCGTTCTTTCTGGGTTCCTGTTCGGGGTTCGGGCGTTCATCCCATCCGGAGATCAGAAGGCGCGTTCGTACCGCCAGCCGTTGTCGAGCATCCACAGCCGGTGGCGGGCGCCCTCCCGGCTGGCGGGCGGGGTGYCGCTGTACCCCTCGTCGCCGTGCCACATCGCGAGAAGCCCGCCGGGCACCTGGGTGAACTCGGTCTCGAACAGCTCGGGTGCCGCGGCCGACGCGGCGGCCAGGGCGGCGGCGACGCTGGGATGCGGCGCGAGCGCCCACAGCGTCACCCAGGTCGGTGGCAGCAGTTCGAGCTCGCCCTTGTCACGCGCGGCCAGGGCGTCCGCCGGGCGCACCCAGCGATGTTCGATGATCTCGCCGCCGTCCACGGTGACGCCCTGCTCGGGCGCCTGGCCGAGCAGCATCCAGGTCAGGAAACGACGCGTCGCGGCGGCGGGCGGGCACCAGCGCGAGAACGGGGTCAGCGCGGCGCCGTCGATGGTGAGGCCCGCCTCCTCCGCCGTCTCCCGCACGGCGGCCCGGCGGGCGGCCGCCAGCTCGACGGACGCGTCACCCGTGTCCTCGCCGCCCAGATCGCCGGGATCGACCCGCCCGCCGGGGAACACCCACGCGCCAGGCCCGAACGACGCGGTGAGGCTGCGCCGCAGCAGCAGCACCTCCGGCCCGGACGGCCGGTCACGCAGCAGCACGGCACTGGCGGCGGGCACGGCCAACGGCGACGTCATACGGCCGATCGTAGGGCGCGCCCGGTCGCGACAGCCGGAATAGTCAGCGCTCGGCCGGCGGCCCCGGGCGACCACGAGGGGGACCGCCCCGGCCCGCCCCGCCCACTCGGTCCCGCCACCCGGCCCGCCCCACCTCGGGCCGGCGCCGTCGCGGAACGCGCGGACCGCCCGGCGGTGAACCCGACGCGTCCGGCCCCGGCATCTCGCGATGTGGGGCCGGGCGCCTGGGCCAGCAAGGATCTCGACCTGCGCCGTCAGGAGACCTGCCCTGCCTGCCGGGAGGCGCGCGGCGAGATGGCCAGCGCGGCGATCGCGGCCGCGACGCCGGCGGCGGCGCAGAGCGCGAACAGCTCCCGGTAGCCGGTCAGCGAGGGCAGGTCGGCCGAGCCGAGGGACATCGTCTGCGCCGCCAGGATGCTGCCGCCGATGGCGCTGGCGAGCGAGCTGCCGATGGCCCGGAACAGGGTGTTCATCCCGTTGGCCGCGGCGATCTCCGCCGGTGGGGTGAAGGCGTTGATGAGGGAGGGCATGGCGGCGTAGCCGATGCCGGTGCCGATGCCGACGATGGAGGCGCCGAGGATGATCTGCCAGAGCGAGTCGGTGAGGACGATGCGCATCCCCCAGCCGAAGGCGACGACGATCGCGCCGAGGGCGAGGGTCCGCCCGGCGCCGCGCATCGCGACCAGCCGCGCGGAGACCGGCGCGAGCAGGAGCATGCAGATGCCGCTGGGCAGCAGCGTGAGACCGCCGACGAGCATCGACGACGCGAAGCCGTACCCGGTCGCCTCGGGCGCCTGGACGTAGGACGACGTCCCGATCAGGGAGGCGAACAGGGCGAACCCGAACAGCAGCGAGGCGAGGTTCGTCAGGACGAGCGGCCGGCGGCGCAGCGTCGCGATGTCGACGAGAGGCCCGCGGATCCGGCGCTCGGCGAGGACCAGCGCCACGAGCAGGACCACGGCGAGCGCGAGCAGGCCGAGCACCCGGGCGGAGCCCCAGCCCCAGCTGGCGGACTCCGCCAGCGGCAGGAGCAGGGCGACGAGGGCGGCGCTCAGCAGGGCGGTTCCGACCAGGTCCACCCGCCCGCCGCTGCGGTTGGGTGCCTCGGGCACGAGCCCGAGCACACCGGCGAACGCGATCACGCCGCCGACGCAGGTGATCCAGAACAGCACGTGGAAGTCCGCGTGCTCGCCGATCACGCCGGCCACCGGGAGGCTCAGCGCGGTTCCGACGCCGAGCATCGCGCTGATCAGCGCGATCGCGGAGCCGGCGCGTTCCCGCGGCAGCAGCGAGCTGAGCAGGCTGATCCCGAGCGGGACCGCCGCTCCCGACACCCCCTGCAGCGCGCGGCCGGCGATCATCAGGCCGACGTCGTCGGTCAGCGCGCAGATCAGCGACCCGACCGCCAGCGTCGCGACCGCGATCAGCAGCATCAGGCGCTTGCCGAACATGTCGCCCAGCCGGCCGAACACCGGCACGGCGACCGCGGCGACGAGCAGCGTCGAGGTCAGCAGCCACTCGGCGTTGGTCTGGCTGGTGTGCAGCTCGGCCGGCAGGATCGGCAGCACCGGGACGAGTAGTCCCTGCGCCATCGACACCATCAGCGCGGCGATGCCGACCGCGAGGAGCTGCAGCCTCGCGYGGCCGGGGGACGTGGTCGCGCGGATCGCCGCCTGCGCCGGGCGCGCCGTCGCCCGCGCGGGACGGTCCACCACCTTTTCGGACAGCTCGGTCATGCGTCACCCTTYGGGCCAAGATCAAAGAGGTGGACGGAGCCTGGCCGGCCTGCCCATCCTTCTACTGGAAGAACTTCTTCCGGTTACGGTAGTGCAAACGGATGAGATCCTTCCGCTTTGGTGGTGGCGACCACAGTGGCGCCGAGCGCGGCGGAGCCGAGCGCACCGCGGAAGCCCGTCGCGGGAGGTCCACAGGCCGGACATCCGCCGACCAGCGCGGACCCCGCTGGACCTGGGCGTGGACCTGGCCGTGGACAGGACCGAGCTCGACACGGAGCCCCGCCTGGGCCCAGACCGGCCCGTCCCGGACAAGGCTGAGGACGTGCGTCCGCCGCGGGCGCAGTACGAAGCGCGACGCTTCGGAGCCGGCATTGCGGCCGGGTGCGAGAGTGGTCGCTGGGGCCGGCGAAGCCAGCCGAAAGCCAGCGGACGGCGTCCGCCGCGGGTAGCGACGCAGGTGGATGGACGGGATGGCCCGCCGTGAGGCGGCTGGCGCGACGTCAGGGTTCTGGCGCGCGGGAGCGGGAGAAGATTCGGTGAACCAGGAACGTGGCGAGGACGGGCGGGAGCCCGGAGACGCCACCCGTGTCCCGCGACCCGGAGCCTCCCGAGGATGGCCGGAGGCGCCCGACGCCGACGGGTCCGCGACCCAGCACATCCCTCGCCGGACCGTGCCGCCCGGCTCGACGCCCGTACCCGCGCGGCCGCCCGGCACCTTCGGCCCGACCGATCCGCCGCCGCCCGCGAGCTCCTACCGCCCGGGTCGGGTCGCGCCCACGGCCGCCGCCGAGCCCTGGGACGAGACCCGGGGATGGGCCCGGCCAACCGGGCAGGACAGCGGTTACGAGGTGCTGTACCCCGCCGCGGCGTACGGCGGTTTCGACGCCGCACCGCCCGGCTCGGGCGGCGGCCGGCCACCGGACGACGCGTCGGGGGCGGGACCCGGGGTCGGGGGCGGGGTCGGCGTCGAGCCGCCGACGCGATGGCACCCTCCCCGGCGTCGCGTCATCATCCTCACCGCGATCCCGCTGGTGCTGATCCTGCTGCTCGTGGTGTTCGACCGGGTCGCGGTCTCCGTCGCCGAACGGGAGATGGCGAAGCAGCTCAGGACGAGCGTCGTGGAGAACGTGGCCTGCGGCGCCCCGCCGCCGACGGTGAAGGACGTCAGCATCGGGGGCTTCCCGTTCCTCACCCAGGTGCTGTTCGGGAAGTTCCAGAACATCGGCGTGAACGTCGAGAACCTCTCGACCCCGGATCTGCGGATCGCCTCGATCCAGGCGCATCTGAAGGGCATCCACGTCCCGTTCAGCCAGATCGTCAGGAACGACGTCGGAGAGGTGCGTGTCGACAGCGCGCAGGCGACGGTCCGGGTCCGCTACGACGACCTCAACACCTTCCTCGCCACCCAGCCGGGTGACCTCCAGATCACCCCGACGGACAACGGGCGGCGCGTCGAGATCACCGGCACGGCGGATGTCCCGCTGCTCGGATCCCAGCGGGTCGGCGGTGTCACGACGTTCGAGGTGCGCGACAACAAGCTCATCCTGGTTCCCACCGAGATCACCCTGCGCGGGTTGCTCAACCTCAACATCCCGCTGGGCGGTCTCGGCGAGCTGATCCCGTCGATCCCGATCCCGGTCGGCGAGCTGCCCTTCCAGCTGGACATCACCAAGGCGTCGACCGACGCGTCGGGCCTGTCGCTGTCGGCGGTCGCCACGAACCTCGTGCTGCCCAAGGCGGAGAAGGCCCCGCGGTGCAAGCCGTCGTAACCCCGGCCGTCCCGCTCCTCTGGACGGCCGGGGTTACGACGGTCCGTTACCGACCGGTCAGGCGCGCGGGCCGGCCAGGTCGTAGCGGGCGCACGCGAAGGCCCGGTTGCGGGTGACCTCGACGAGGCGCAGGTCGAGCCGGCGGGGGAGCAGTGGCTTGCCGGCGCCGAGGGTCACGGGGGCGATGGAGACGATCAGGTCGTCGAGGAGGCCGTGGTCGGCGAACTGACCGGCGAGGTCGCCGCCGCCGACCACCCAGACGTCCTTCGTCCCGGCGGCCTCGACGGCCGCGGCGTGCACCGGCCGGATGTCGCCGCGCGCGAACCGGATGTCGGCGCCGTCGACGGGCCTGAGGTCGCGGCTGGTCAGCACCCACGCCGGCTGCTGGTAGTCCCAGGTGCCGCCGGTGGAGATGTGGTTGTCGAGGAGCCACTGGTAGGTGGAGGACCCCATCACCAGCGCGCCGACGTTCGCGATGAAGTCGTTGTGGTTCATCGGGCCGGCCTGGTCGATGTCCTGGGTGACCAGCCAGTCGAGCGAGTGGTGCTCGTCGGCGATGAAGCCGTCGAGGGTGGTCGCGGTGTAGTAGGTCGTGCGGCTCATCGGTCGTTACCTTCCGTCCCGGTCGCCGGGTGGTTGTCGGCCTCGCCGCGGACGGCGCGCAGCCACATGATCGGGTCGCCGTCGTCGACCTCGTGTCCCGCGGCGCGCAGCAGGTGGCGCGTCAGCTGGCGGCGGTGCGCCGCGTAGGTGAGGACATGCGCGACGACGCCGCTCAGGACGAAGCTCTCCGGCGGGTCGCACAGCGCGTCGATGAGCCGGTCGTCCCACGCGCCGCGGGCCTCGATGTCGCGCACCACCGCCAGCCACCGGCCGGCCGTGGCGTCGTGGCGTTCCAGCAGCCGCGCGACGCCGTCGTTCTCGTCCCGCGGCGGCAGGTCGAGGCCCTCGATCGCCGCCAGCCAGACCTCCTTCGTCCAGATGTGGTGCTCCAGCACCGCGGCGATCGACCGCTCGGGACCCTCCCAGGACGTCACCGTCGGGAAGGGAAGCCGCTCGGCGCGCAGCTCGGCGTCGGGCAGCCCCTTGACGATCTCCAGGAGCGCCCGGGTGTCGTCAAGGTCGTGGCTGACCAGCTGTTCGGTGAGGGGGTTCATCGTCTGCTCCGTGGAGTGCACCCACAGCGACATCGGTGGGTGGTAGTGGATGCCGTTCGGCGCCGGCAGCCAGTGGCTGCCGGCGGGCACGCTCGGCGGATGGCCGAAGGCCCTGGTGAAGGCACGGGTGAAGCCGTCGACGGAGTCGTAGCCCGCGGCCCAGGCCGCGTCCGTGACCGTCGATCCGCGCCGCAGCTGCCAGGCGGCGCGCTCCAGCATCACCCGGCGCCGCATCGCCACCGGCGGCTCACCCGCGCCGCGCGACAGCAGCCGGCTGAAGTGGAACGGCGAGGAGAACGCCTCCCCGGCCATCTCGTCGAGCGAGCGCGGGACGCCCTCGTCGGCGCCGGCGAGCACCGCGTCGAGCAGCTCGCGCAGGCGGTCACGTCCGGGAAGCGGCATGAGGCCAGTCTGTCGGCCGCACCCCACTCCCCGCCCGACCGATCTTGCTCAGCCTCACGCGCCGAGCCAGCGCGCGGGTCTGGCAGACTCGCGGCTGTCCTGACGCGCGTCGACGCCCATGAATGTGGGAATGCGTTCGAATTTCTGAACGGGGGCGAGCGGTGATGGCCCGATCCGGGCTGATCCTCATCGGTTACTGGGCTGGCAAGGGCGCCGAGGGCTGGCCGTCGCCGGGGGACTTCATCGACGCGAACTGGGATGCCGACGAGCGCGACCTTGTCGCGGACTACCTGCGACGCGGATTCGTCCACGGCGCGTATATGGGTGTCTCGCCGTGTCGGATCTGCGGTCGTGACAACGGCAGCCTCGAACTAAGCGACGGAACATACGTCTGGCCGGAAGGGCTGGCGCACTATCTCACCGACCATGGCGTTCGACCTCCCAAGCCGTTCGTCGCCCACGTATGGGCGACGATCGATGCGCTCGAGGCTGCCGGCCGTGACGAGTCCTGGTGGCGCGGCCAGTGTCAGTAGGCCAGGGTCAGCGCAGCTGGGTGCCGCCGGCGACGACCAGGGCGACGTCGATCGCGGCGATCACCAGGGCGGCGCGGAACGCGTGCCGGTCGCCGAGCCGGAGACCGAACGCCGTCAGCGCGGCCACGAGGACGAGGACGGCTAGACGCCACGCGTTGGCGCCCGGGCCGAGCAGGGCGACGACGGAGCCCGCGACGAGCAGCAGCACGGCCGACCAGCGCGCGCCGGCGGCCCCGAGACGCTGCGGCAGCCCCCGGACCCCGGCCTGGGCGTCCGCGGCGAGATCGGGCAGCGTGTTCGCGAAATGTGCTCCGCACCCGAGCAGGGCACCCGCCAGCGGCAGCCACCACGGCGGCAGCGGATGCCCCTCCAGCCCGAGGACGACGAACGTGGGCAGCAGCCCGAACGACACCGCGTAGGGCACGACCGACAGCGGCGTCGCCTTGAGGCCGAGGTTGTACGCCCACGCGCTGGCGACCGCGCCCAGATGAACCCACCCCGCCCGCCAGCCGGAGGCGAACGACAGCGGGACGCAGGCGACCAGCGCGACCGCGGCCGCGAGCGCGACGGTTCTCGGCGTGACACCGCCCGCGGCGACGGGCTTCTCGGCCCGCCCGCCGATCGCGTCCCGGTGACGGTCGATGACGTCGTTGCTCCAGCCCACGGACAGCTGCCCCGTGACGACCGCCGCCGCGACCGCGGCGACACCGCCCGCCGAGCGTCCGACGGCGATCGCCAGCGCGGCGGCGAACAGCGTCACCGCCACGGTCGGCTCCGGGTGACAGGCCCGCACCAGCGCACCAATCCGTCCCACAAGCACCAGCCTCGCAGACCATCTGGCCCGGGACGCGGGTCGCCCCGGTCAGCGGTCGGCCGGGACGGTGTCCTCGGGCTCGGGGGCCAGGGTCTGTAGCCGCTGTTGGATGCTGGCGTTGAGCCGGGTCAGTGCCTGGACGAGACCGTGGATCGCCTCGCCGTCCCATTCGGTGAGGACCCGGGTGAGGCCTGGACCGACCAGGAGTGGTGCTGGCGCAGCCGGTCGCGGCCGTTCTCCGTGAGCTGGAACTTGCGGGCCATGCCGCCGTCGGGGTCGGGGATGCGTTCGGCTAGACCGGCGCGCACGATGGCCGCGGTCTGGCGGTGCACGGTGGAGGCGTTGACGCGGAAGGCCGCGGAGAGCTGCCCGATGGACGGGTGGCGGGTGAGCAGCATCAGCTCGTGCTCGAGCCGGGTGATCTCCTGCGCTCGCACGTCGTCTCCATCTCCGACTTCGTCGTACCGAGAGGCAACCACGCGTGGTTACCTCCCCTTCTCTCAACCGGTCGCGGGCCTCGTGATCTTCTCAAGGCTGCCGACCGGGGCCCTCGGCGGCTGGGGCGCGGGGCGTACGGGGATGGCCAGCTCCACGAGGGTGGCGAGGAGCGCGCCGGCGGCGCCGATCGCCAGGCATACCCGGATGCCGGTCTCGGAGGGTACGGCGACCGATCCGAGCTGGATCGTCAACTGGCCCAGGACGAGACCGATAACCGTGCTGGCGGTGGACGTGCCCAGCGACCGGGCCAGCGAGTTGAGGCCGTTGGCCGCGGCCGTCTCCGACACCGGAACCGACCTCATGATCAGGTTCGGCATGGCGGCGTAGGCGAAGCCGACCCCGGCGCTGTTCACGATGGTGAACACCAGGACGCCCCACGCGGTGCCGATGAGCAGCTGGGCCAGGACGTTGCCACAACAGATGACCATGGTGCCGAGCAGCAGGCAGGACCGTGGGCCGAAAGCCTGGCTCATGCGCGCGGCCACCGGCGAGAACGCCATCATGGCCAGGCCTCCGGGTGCCATCAGCAGCCCGGCCTGGAGCATGGACAGGCCCTGGCCGTAGCCGGTCGCGGTGGGCAGCTGCAGCATCTGCGGCCCGAGCAGGTTCGCGGAGTACATGGCGAACCCGACGGCGACGGTGGCGAGGTTGGTCATCAGCACGGGCCGGCGGGCGCTGCTGCGCAGGTCGACGATCGGCGCCGCGGCACGCAGCTCCCACATCGCCCAGGACCCGAGGACGACCGCGGAGACCGTGAGAAGCCCGAGCACGGGCATGCTGGTCCAGCCCCAGTCGCCGCCCTTGGAGATCGGCAGCAGCAGCGCCACCAGGCCCACCGACAGCCCGACCGCTCCCGGGGCGTCGAACCGCTGCCTCACCCGGACCGGCGACTCGGGCACCACGGCGATGATCAGTACGGCGAAGACACACCCCAGGCCGACGGCGAACCAGAACGGCGCGTGCCAGCCGAGATGCTGGGCGACGGTGGCGGACAGCGGCAGGCCGAGCGCCCCGCCCACGCCGAGCGAGGAGCTCATCAGCGCGACCGCCGGGCCGAGCCTCTCCGACGGCAGCACGTCGCGCATGATGCTGATGCCGAGCGGGATGACGGAGATGCCCAGGCCCTGCAGCGTGCGCCCCATGACCATGGTGAGCAGGGTCGAGCCCAGCGCGCAGACCAGCGAGCCCGCCGTCAGGGAGAGCACGGCTGTCAGCATCAGCCGGCGCCTGCCGTAGAGGTCCCCGAGCCGGCCCAGCAGCGGCGTGGCGACGGCCGAGGTGAGCAGCGTCGCGGTGATGACCCAGGAGGCGTTGGCGGTGCTGGTGTGCAGCAGCCTGGGCAGCTCGGGGAGCAGCGGGATGACCAGGGTCTGCATCAGGGAGACCATGGTGCCGGCGCCGGCCAGCACGACCACGACCCGCCGGGTGGACACGGGGGAGACGGGGGCGGCTGGGGACACGGCGGCGCTCACCGGCAGGGGCTCCACCCGCTGGGCCTGGATGAATGCATAGCGCACATCATGTGCGCTGGGCAGTCATCATGCATGATGCATGAGACATGCATCAAGCATGGGTGGAAAGCGGTCCGCGTCTGACCAATCGCGCCTCGACCGATTCCTTTTGCCGGCGGCGGAGGTCATAGCCCGTATGACCGCGACAGTCCTGCCCGCCGTCGACCGGGATGACTTCCTCCGGGACGCCGAGGCGTACCGGGCCGAGCTTCTGGCCCACTGCTACAAGATGGTCGGCTCGCTGCACGAGGCCGAGGACCTCGTCCAGGAGACCTATCTGCGGGCGTGGCGGGCATGGGGGTCGTTCGAGGGACGTTCCTCGGTGCGGGCGTGGCTCTACCGGATCGCGACCAACGTGTGCCTGACCGCCCTGCGGCAGAGCCCTCGCCGGGTGCTGCCGTCCGGGCTGGGCGTCCCGGGTCAGGACCCCGACGTGCCGATGCCGGCGCCCGCGGGGGAGGTGCTGTGGCTCGAGCCGTTCCCGGACCTCCTCGGCGGCGGGGGAGACCCGGCCGAGGTGGTGGCGGCCCGCTCCAGCCTGCGGCTGGCGCTGGTCGCGAGCCTGCAGCACCTGCCGGCCCGCCAGCGCGCGGTGTTCATCCTGCGCGAGGCGCTGGCGTTTCCCGCGACCGAGGTCGCGGACATGCTGAACATGAGCGTGGCCGCGGTCAAGAGCGCCCTGCAGCGCGCCCGCGCGAGGCTCGACGAGGTGGCCGCGAGCCCCGAGACGCTCGTCGAACCCGACTCACCCGCGGCCCGGGCGGTCCTGGACCGGTTCATGACGGCGTTCGAGCGCGCCGACGTCGGTGCGATGACCGACCTGCTCCGCGCCGACGCCTCGCTGGAGGTCGTGCCCCTCGGTCGCTGGCTTCCCGGCAAGCGGGCCTGCCTGGCCCATCTGGCGGGTCATGTGCTGACCACCCCGGGGCGGTATCTGCTGTACCCCGTCGTGGCCAACGGCCAGCCCGCGGCCGTCGCGTACCGCCGCCGCCAGGCGCAGGAGCCGCACCTGCCCTTCGGGGTCACGGTCCTGCGCACGGACGGTCACCAGGTCACCCGCATCACGACCTTCGTCGACCCGGCGCTGGTCCGGCTTTTCGGCTTCCCCGACACGCCGCCGGAGGTGTGACCCGCCGCCGCCTGGAGACCGATTCCTCTGTGCCGCGGGGCTGGTCTCCATTGTGTGAGGCCGCATTCGACCGGCGGCCACCGGAAAGGGTTCCAGATGCCATCGCGCACCAAAACGGCGGCCGCACCGTCCGCCGGCTGGATAGTGGTCCTCGCGTCGATCGGCGCATTTGTCACGTCGCTCGACGTCGTCGTCGTGTCGACCGCGTTGCCGTCGTTGCGGCAACATCTGCACGCGAGCCTGTCCGATCTCGAGTGGACGATCAACGGGTACAACCTGGCGTTCGCGTGCGGGATGCTCACCGCGTCCGCTCTCGGCGACCGGTTCGGCAAGCGAACGGTCTACGTCCTGGGCCTCGGGGTCTTCGTCGCCTCCTCCATCGCCTGCGCGCTGGCCGGCGGCACCGACGCGCTGATCGCCGCGCGGGTGGTCCAGGGACTGGGCGCCGCCGCCGTTCTCCCGCTCTCGCTGAGCCTGGTCAGCGACGCCTTCCCCGTGGAGAAGCGCGGTGCGGCCATTGGGATCTGGGGCGCCATCACCGGCCTCGGTGTCGCCGCGGGCCCGGTGCTGGGCGGCGTGATCATTCAGGGGCTCGACTGGCAGTGGATCTTCTGGATCAACGTGCCGGTCGGCCTGGTCACGATGGTGCTCTGCCTGCTGAAGGTCCCCGAGAGCCACGGCGGCCGCACCCAGCTTGACCTGCCCGGCCTCGTCCTGGCCGCGGCCGGGCTCCTCGCCCTCACCTGGGCGCCCGTGCGCGCGCCGTCCGTCGGCTGGGCCAGCGGCGAGACGATCGGCGCCCTCACCGCCGGCGTCGTCCTGTTGGCGGCATTCCTGTACTGGGAGCGCCGCACCCCCGCGCCGATGATTCCCCTGGAGTACTTCCGCCGCCGCGGGTTCTCCACCGCCAACGGCGTCGCGTTCCTGCTCTCCTTCTCCCTGATCGGCTCGCTGTTCATGGTCGCCCAGATGTTCCAGACGGGGCTGGGGCATGATCCGCTGGGTGCCGGGCTGCGCATGCTGGTCTGGAACGCGATGCCGATGCTGGTCGCCCCGGTCGCCGGCGTGCTCTCCGACAGGCTGGGCAACAAGCCGTTCCTGCTCGGCGGGATGTTCCTGCAGGCCGGTGGCCTGCTGTGGCTGGGGCTGGAGGCGAAGCCCGGCGTCGGCTACGGCTCGCTGATACTGCCGCTCGTCGTCTCCGGAATCRGGATCTCGATGGTCTTCCCGACGGTCGCGAACGCGGTCGTCGGCTCGGTCGCGATCACCGAGTCGGGCCTGGCCGCCGGCACGAACAACACCGTGCGCGAGACGGGCGGCGTCTTCGGGGTGGCGGTGCTCGCCGCCGTGTTCGCGGCGAACGGCGGCTATGAGTCGGCGGCCGCGTTCATGCACGGCTTCCGGCACGCCGAGATCGTCGCCGCGGTGGTCGCCGCCGCGGGCGCGCTGGTCGCGGCGCTCGCGCCGAACAAGGCCCAGGCGGCCGCGGCGGTCCCCGGCGCGGCGACCGTGACGCCGCCCCTGGTGGCGGGCGATCTGGACCCGGCCTCCCGGTAGCCGGGGCAGCCGGGCCGCCCGTCCGCCGATCCCGCGATCGGCGGGCGGGCGGCCCGGCGAGCGACATCTGTTGACATTGGGCGATCGCCCAGCTAGAACGGCTGTTAATACTTCCGTGCGTCCGACCGGGCGTTGCCAGCCGCGGTGCCGCGGTCATCGAAAGGGGCTCGCCAGGTGAGTCGTGACGGCGCGGTCTACTGGGATCCCTTCGATCGTGATATCGCCACGGACCCCTATCCCGTCTACCAACGGCTGCGCGCCGAGGCGCCCCTTTACCACAACGACAAGCACGACTTCTACGTGCTCAGCCGCTATGAGGACATCAATCGTGGCCTCATCGACTGGAAGACGTTCTCCTCCGCCCGGGGGCCGATCCTGGAAGTCATCAAGGCGAACATCCGGATTCCACCGGGCACATTGCTGATGGAGGACCCGCCGGCCCACGACATCCATCGAGGTCTTCTCGCGCGGGTGTTCACGCCGCGGCGGGTCGCCTCGCTCGAGACGGAGATCCGGGACTTCTGCACCCGCTGTCTTGACCGGCTCGGCGGCGCCGGCCGCTTCGACGTCATGACGGAGTTCGCGAACGAGGTGCCGATGCGCGTGATCGGGATGCTGCTCGGCATCCCGGAATCGGACCAGGCGGCGGTCCGCGAGCGCGCGGACGCGAAGCTGCGCACCGAGCCCGGGCAGCAGATGAAGGTGTCCGAGAAGGCGCTGATGGACACTGACCTGTTCGCCGACTACATCGACTGGCGCGCCGGGCACCCGTCGGACGACCTGATGACCGAGCTGCTGCGCGCCGAGTTCGTGGACACGGCCGGCACGACCCGCACGCTCACCCGCGCGGAGATCCTGACCTACGTCACCGTCCTGGCCGGCGCCGGCAACGAGACCACGGCCCGGCTGATCGGCTGGCTGGCCGCGCTGCTCGACCGGCACCCCGACCAGCGCGCCGAGCTGGTGGCCGATCCGGGACTGGTCCCGAACGCGGTCGAGGAGACCCTGCGGTTCGAGCCGACCGGCCACGCCGTCGCCCGGTACGTCACGGCCGACGTCGAGCTGCACGACCGGACCGTGCCCGCCGGCAGCGCGATGATGCTGCTGCTCGCCTCGGCGAACCGGGACGAGGACTGCTGGCCGGAGCCCGCCCGGTTCGACATCCACCGCAAGGTCAGCAACCTGCGCACCTTCGGTTCGGCACCCACTACTGCCTCGGAGCCTCACTCGCCCGGCTCGAGGCCAGGATCGCGCTCGAGGAGTTCGTGAAGCGCTTCCCGACGTGGGATGTCGACTGGGAAAACGTCGCGCTGTCGTCGACGTCGACGATGCGCGGTTGGGAAACGTTGCCGATCACCGTCGGCTAGCGTGGGCGCCCGCTTGTCATCGCGGAATGCCCGGCCCTGACCTCCGCACCATGAGCTAAGGATGGGTAATGGGAAAACTGGACGGCAAGGTCGCGTTCATCACCGGTGCCGCGCGCRGCCAGGGCCGCAGCCACGCGATCCGGCTGGCGCAGGAGGGCGCCGACATCATCGCGGTGGACATCTGCGCCCAGATCGCCACGGTGACGTACCCGATGGGCACGGCGGAGGAGCTCGCCCAGACGGYGAAGGAGGTCGAGGCGACCGGCCGGCGCATCGTCGCCCGGCAGGCCGACGTGCGCGATGTGGCCTCGCTGCGGAAGGCCTATGACGAGGGCGTGGCCGAGCTGGGATCGGTCGACATCGTGGTGGCGAACGCCGGCATCGGCGCGGGTGGCGGAAGCGCCTCGGAGGAGGCCGAGTGGGATGACGTCGTCGCCGTCAACCTCACGGGCGTCTGGAACACCGGCCGTGTCGCGATCCCGCCGATGGTCAAGCGGAACCAGGGCGGGTCGATCGTGCTGACCAGCTCCACGGGCGGCCTGATCGGCGTGGGTATCCCCGTGGCGGGTTTCCTGGGCTACACCGCCGCCAAGCACGGCGTCATCGGGCTGATGCGGTCGTGGGCCAACTACCTGGCGCAGTACAGCATCCGGGTGAACAGCGTCGCGCCGACGGCGGTGCGCACGCCCATGGCCGGCGACGGGAACCTGGCCGCGATCCTGGAGAGGTCGCCGGCGCTCGCGGGCGCGCTGACCAACGCGATGCCCGTCGACCTGGTGGAGCCGGTCGACATCTCCAACGCCATCGCGTGGCTGGTGTCCGATGACGCCCGCTACGTGACCGGCACGGTCGTCCCCGTCGACGCCGGCCTGCTCAACAAGCGCTAGGCCGGATCGGCTCGAAGGTCGCTGGCGCGACCGCTCGTCGGCCTGCCCGGCCGTCAGCCGGGCAGGCCGACGAGGGCGACGCTGCGGTCCCAGAGGCCGCGGGCGAGATCCGGGTCGCGTGACTCGCGGGATGTCAGCAGGCGCTCGTGGTGCTGGAAACGGTGCAGGTAGGCGCCGTCGACGGTGCGCGGGTCGGCGCGCACGGCGAGCGCGACCAGTGGCCGCGCGCCCTGGTCGGGAGTGCGCGTGACGAACCGGGCCCACCACCGGCCGCGCAGCCGGATCACGGACCGGGTGTCGCGGCCGAAGCTGCTGGCGACGAAGCCGGGATGGAAGGCGGTCGCGGTCGGCCAGTAGGCCCCCGGGCCCGCGATGGCCCGGGCCGCGACCCGGCGGGTGAGCTCTCGGACGAACAGGACGTTCGCGAGCTTGCTGTCGGCATAGGCCGGGAACTGCCGGTAGGGACGGCGGGTCCGGTCGAGATCGTCGAGGTCGATATGCCCGAGCCGGTTGATGACGCTGCTGGTCATGACCACTCGGGAGCCCGGCGTCGAGGCCAGCCGTGGCATCAGCAGGCCGGTGAGCAGGAACCCGGCGAGATGGTTGACCTGGAAGGTCATCTCGTGGCCGTCCGCGGTGACTCGCCGTTCCGGGAACATCGCCCCGGCGTTGTTCGCCAGCACGTCGATACGCGGGCACAGCCCCAGGATCTCGGCAGCCACTCGCCGAACGTCGTCCAACCGGGCGAAGTCCGCGAGCAGGGGGACCGCGCCGATGCTCGCCGCGACCGCCGGGGTCCGCTCCGGGGATCGCCCCACCACGACGACGCGGGCACCCAGGGTGGCGAAACGCCGCGCGGCCGCCGCGCCGATGCCCGCGCTCGCGCCCGTGACCACGACCGTCCGGCCGTCCAGAGCGCCGGCCGCGGAGCCAGCCTCGCGGCCCGGGGCCCCACCCGCGGCGACCGCCTGGCCGCCAGGGCCGCCAGGGCCGCCAGGGCCGGCGGGTGGTCCAGCGGGGCTCGACCCCGACCCCCCGCCCATGTCCGCAGTCTCTTCCCCATGCCCGGTGCTCGCCACCATGACGCCGGAGCACCGTGACCGGCGGGTGGTGTCGCCCGGGCCCCCCGTCCAGGCGCGGCGAGCCGGTGGAAAACGTGCTCGATGGTTCTGACTGGTACTACCGAACGTCACCGATCTGGTTGACTCTCGGTAATCACGGGTATCTTTCGCCCATATCCCATCCGGAACTTCCTCAATGAGACGGCGCGACGCGCCGGGGGGAGCGGGCATGGAGTACCGAAAAGGTCGCAGATATTCCCTGGTGGTCGCCGCCGCTGTGTTGGGCTCGGTCCTGTCCGTGGCTCCGGCCGCCGTGGCCGCGGAGGCGCCGAGCCATGTCGGCAAGGCGGCGGCCGGCTGTTTCTGGCGTCATGACCCTGGCCACTGGGGCTGGGAGAACGGGCACAGGGCCTGGATCCCCGCTCGCTCCGTCTGGGTCTGCGCGGGGGGCGGGCGGCGGTGATATCTCGCGGCGGTAGGCGGTAGTAGGAGGTAGCTGGCCGCGGGTCGCCGCGATCACGTCGCGTGACGGTTGCCGTGCCTCCCGGGGCCGGCGACGCCCTACAGCGGAAACAGAACAGCGCGCGGCCAAAATGGCCGCGCGCTGTTCAGTGTGAGGTCGAAGCGTCGTCAGACGGGCTGGACGTTTTCGGCCTGTGGGCCCTTCTGGCCCTGCACGATCTCGAACTGCACGTTCTGCCCCTCATCGAGCGACTTGTAGCCATCCGCCACAATCGCCGAGAAGTGGACGAACACGTCCGGACCGCCACCGTCCACGGAGATGAATCCGAAGCCCTTCTCCGCGTTGAACCACTTGACGGTGCCCTGAGCCACGAGCGTTCTCCTTGCTACTTTCCCGGTAGACGTCTCTCGTCTCCCGGTGTCGCGCCGGCCACGGATCACTCCGCATCCGGCCGTTCCGTTCGACGATGCATGACGCTCACACAGCGGAGAACAGGCAACGGCACCACCCTACTCGTTGCTGGCCCCGACGAACCCACCGCGTCCCGGTGCCCGTACCGCGAGTTCACGCCGGTCGCGCGGGTCGCGCTGCTGGTGTGAGGCCGATGAGCGTGCCCGGGGCCGATTGGGCGTCACCGGGGCGGCCAGAGTGGTTCGCCTGCCGGCGAGAACCATGGGGCGGTTGGTCGCGGCTCCCGGCCGCCGCCGCATGATGGCGTAGCCTGACCCAAGTCGCCCGACACGTTCCATCGCCCGACACGACCGTTGTCGGGCGGCGGCGCACCCAACTACACCCTCTGGTCGGCGCCAGTCGCGAGCCGCCGCGGYGGATGCGCTGACGGGCATGAGGCGCCCCCAGGGTCATGACCCATGACTTTGGTGACTCCAACCGCTCAGAACTTCGACAGGCTGGAGCTTAGTCATGGGCAGCAAGACCCGGCCCGGTAGCGCGACGGGTTCGCGGACAGCCACGATCCCTGTCCGCGTCGTCGGCGAGCCGGGCGACGTTCGTATCGCCCAGGAGCCGGGCGACGTCCTGGTCGCCGACGAGCCGGGAGACCCGGGCGAGAACGGCCTCGGCGCGGACGCCGCCGCCGGGGACCGCCTGGATGTCGACGGCGGGGATGACGACGAGCGGGAGGACAGCCGGCCCGGCGACGGTGAGCCGGCCGAGGCGCCGGCGTCGCCCGCCGCCCGGCGCCGGGCGGCGGACTCGCGGGTCTCACCGTCGGCCGCGCACGATCCGGTGCGGATGTATCTGTCGAGCATCGGCAAGACCCCGCTGCTGACCGCGGAGGGAGAGGTCGACCTCGCGAAGCGGATCGAGGCCGGGGTGTTCGCGGGCCACAAGCTCACGACCTGCGGCGACGAGATGTCCGCGCGCCAGCGCCAGGACCTCGAGGCCGTCGAGTGGGACGGGCAGAAGGCCAGCCGGCAGCTCGTCGAGGCCAACCTGCGGCTGGTCGTCTCGATCGCGCGGCGCTACGCCGGGCGGGGGATGCTCTTCCTCGACGTCGTGCAGGAGGGCAACCTCGGCCTCATCAGGGCAGTGGAGAAGTTCGACTACACCAAGGGCTACAAGTTCTCCACGTACGCGACCTGGTGGATCCGGCAGGCGATCACCCGCGCGCTCGCCGACCAGTCCCGGACCATCCGCCTGCCCGTGCACCTCGTCGAACTGCTCAACCAGGTGGCGCGCCTGCGCCGGGAGCTGCTGGTGGAGTTCGGCCGCGAGCCGACCCGGGAGGAGATCGCCGTCGCCCTCGGCGTCACCGCCGCCAGGGTCGACGAGCTGCACCGGATCTCCAGGGAGCCGGTGTCCCTGGACAGCCCGGTCGGCGAGGACGCCGACACCCACCTCGGTGACCTGATCGAGGACACCGCGGCGGTCGAACCGATGGAGGCGGCCATGATCTCGGGCCGCGCGGACCATCTGGGGGCCGTCCTGCGCGCGCTGCCGGACAGGGAACGACGGGTCATCCAGCTGCGGTTCGGCCTGGCGGACGGCCGCAGCCGCACGCTGGACGAGATCGGCCGCGAGTTCGGGCTGACCCGCGAACGCATCCGCCAGATCGAGCAGCGGACGCTGGCGAAGCTGCGCCATCCCGCCCGCTCCGAAGCGCTGCGCGACTACCTCGAATAGACCGCCCGCGGTAGCGGCGGGCTAGGCGCCCGCGACGCTGCTGACCTCTCGGCGCGCCGACTCCGGGCCCGGGCCGTCCACGCGGCCCGCGGCGGCGTTGCTGCCGTCGTCGCGCAGCACGCCGCGCCGGATCAGCTCGCTGATGACCTCTTCGGCGACGGCCCTGGCGTCCGCCACCCTGGCCCGCGACGCCCGGCGCGGATCCCCCGCCGCGATCGCGTCGACGACGCGCGCGTGGGCCTCGACGATCTCGTCGTGGCTTCGCCCGTCGCTCTGGCGGGCCGCCCACTCCAGGAAGCCCCCCAGCCCTCTCAGCTCGGCGAGCAGGCGCGGCGTGGCGCCGGCCCGGTGCTGGACGCGGACGATCTCGTTGGCGAGGTCGTCGCGCCGGGGGCCGGCCGCGCCGCTTCTCCCGAGCTCCCGCAGGAGGTCCTGGAGCTGGGCGATGACCTCCGGGTCGCGGTCCGTCGCGGCGCGGGCGGCCGCGACGCCGCCCAGCAGGCCGAGGACGTGGAAGTCCGCCCGCAGCGTGCGGGCGTCGAAGTGCTGCACGAGGGTCGCGCGGTGCACCCTGGTGGAGACCAGGCCATCCCGCTCGAGCAGCACGAGCGCCTCGCGGACCGGAGTGGGGCTCACGTCGAGTGCCGAGCTGATGCGCTCGACGTCGATGCGGTCGCCGCACCGCAGGCGGCCGTCGAAGATCTCGCGCTGGACGTACTCGACGACCGCCGCGCTCGTCTTCGCCCGTCGCAACAGGGGTTGGGCCGCCACGTCGCCATCGTGGCCGCGCCGGTCGGCACGCGTCAATAAAAAACAAAAAATTGGAGATTGCCGGTGCTGGGAAGTGAGCGTACGCTCAGCTCGGCATCGGGACGGTGTGGTCGAACGGCGCAAGGAGGCCTGAGTGGTCAAGCTGGCTGAAAGTCTGCGGGTGATCGACGCGGACGCTCACATGACCGAGCGGCATGATCTTTTTACCGAGCGGGCGCCGAAGGGGTACGAGGACCGGGTGCCGCACGTCGAGCGGATCGACGGCGTCGACATGTGGGTCATCGAGGGGAAGACCTTCGGCAAGGCCGGGTCGGGCGGCACCATCGACCATGACGGGAAGAAGCACCCGTTCCGCGACTCCCAGGGCGGCGCGTGGGGCATCGGCGACGTGCACCCGGCGGCGTGGGATCCGGCCGCGCGCCTGCGCCTGATGGACGAGCTGGGCATCGACACGCAGATCCTGTACCCGAACGCCATCGGCCTCGGCGGTCAGAACCTGCGGAACTCGGTCCAGGACACGTCCCTGCTGCGGCTCTGCGTCGAGATGTACAACGACGCGATGCAGGAGATCCAGGCGGAGTCCGGCAACCGGCTGCTGCCGATGCCGATCATGCCCGCCTGGGACCTGCAGGGCTGCGTCCGCGAGGCGGAGCGCTGCGCCGCGCTGGGCGCCCGCGGCATCAACATGACCGCCCACCCGCAGGACTCGGGCTCGCCCGACCTCGGCGACCCGGCCTGGGACGCGCTCTGGGACCTCTGCGCGGGCCTGAACCTGCCGGTGCACTTCCACATCGGCGCGAGCCAGACGTCGCTGTCCTACTTCGGCACGACGTACTGGCCCAGCCAGGACGACTACGTCAAGCCGGCGATCGGCGGCGCCTCCCTGTTCCAGAACAACTCGCAGCTCCTGCTCAACAGCTGCTACTCGGGGATGTTCGACCGTAACCCCAACCTGAAGCTGGTCTCCGTCGAGAGCGGCATCGGGTGGGTGCCGTTCATGCTCGAGGCGATGGACTACGAGCTGGAGGAGAACGCGCCCATGTGGGCGAAGAAGCTCCAGAAGCGCCCGTCGGAGTACTTCGAGAGCAACTGGTACGCCACGTTCTGGTTCGAGAACGGCCGCGGGGACCTGCAGCACCTCATCGACCAGGTCGGCGAGAACAACATCATGTTCGAGACCGACTTCCCGCACCCGACGTCCCTGCACCCGGACCCGCTCAGCATGGTGGCCGAGAAGATCTCCACCCTGCGCCCGGAGACCCAGCAGAAGGTCATGGGCGGGAACGCCGCCAAGCTGTACCGGGTCTGAGCCGCCGTGGCCGGGAGGGCCGGGCGGCGGCCTCCCGGCCGTTCCGACCGTTCCGGCCGTTACCAGCCGTTCGCGCGCGCGCCGGCTGCCGCCAGGATCTGGCGGCAGCCGGTCCATGTCTCGTGGACGATGTCCGCCACCGGTTCGACGCGCTCGATGCGGCCGGCGACCTGGCCGGTGTTCGCGAGGCTGGCCGTCAGGTCACCGTCGAAGTAGAGCGCCGGAATGCCGTCCAGGCCCACCTCCGGCCGGCCGGTGGCCAGCACCCTCTCCGCCGCCGGGGTCCGTAGCACCCGCATGGTCGGCAGGCCGGGAACCGAGATCATGACGGTGCCCGTCTCGTCCGCCCCCACCACGGCGTTCTTGACGTTGTCGTGCAGTGGCGACTCCCGCGACGCCAGCATCCGGGTGCCCATCTGCACCCCCTCGGCTCCGAGCACGATCGCCGCCGCCATCGACGGCCCGTCGCAGATCCCGCCAGCCGAGATGATCGGGAGAGACACCCGGGACGCCACCAGCGGAAGCAGCACGAGCGTCGACGCCGCCCTGGCGCTCTTGAACCCGCCGCCCTCGACGCCCTCGACGACGAGGCCGTCCACCCCGGCATCGGCCGCCTTGAGCGCGTTGCGCAGGCTGCCGACCACATGGAACACGGTCAGGCCCGCGTCGTGCAGCCGTCCGGTCAGCACCGTCGGGTCGCCGGCCGAGGTGAGGACCGTGCTGACGCCGGCCTCCACCAGAAGGTCGATGACGCTGGGATCCTTGCGCATCGCGAGCGCGACGTTGGCGCCGACCGGCCGGTCGGTGAGGTCACGGACCCGTTTCAGGTCCGCGCGACCCTGCGGCGAGGTGGTCTCGATGATGCCCAGCGCGCCGGCGTTCGACACGGCGGCGGCGAGCGTCGCCCCGGCTATGAAGGTCATCGGTGCCTGGACGATCGGGATCCGCACGCCGAGCAGGCGGGCGACCCGGTTGGGTAAGGGAGCGGGAGGCTCGGCCCGAGCCGTGGCGGAGGCGTCAGCGGGCACTTGAGCGGCCGCGGGCGAGAGAGCATCTGTGGACACGGGCGCCTCCGAGGCGGCTCGACCGCGCTCCCGGATCACTGGTCGGGTGGGACGCGGCACCTTCGACAGCACAGGATGACGGGTGAGCATGCGGTGGCCGGCGTGGCCGGCGTGGCCGGCGTGGCCGGCGTGGCCGGCGTGGCCGGCGTGGCCGGCGTGGCCGGCGTGGCCGGCGTGGCCGGCGTGGCCGGCAGATCCGACGCCTCACCGACAAGCGAAGGTCAGCGGGGCCCCGCCGGTCAGCCGCCTTCGAACACTAGACCGCGGAGCCTCGCCATTCAGCTGGTGCGCCGTTAGATTCCCCCGTCGCGGGTTCCCAGCTCCCTCCGCCATTTCCCAGCTTGCTCCGCCACTCAACCGGCAATGGGTGGAATAGATCTTGAGAGGCTCCCCGAGCCGTCGCGTTCCCAGCCCTCACCGCCACTTCCCAGCTTGCGCCGCCACTCCGCAGGCAATGGGGATGGGATCTTGCGGCCAGCTCCGCGAGGCCGCCGACGAGCGCCATTTGTTCTATGCAGGTTTGAAGGCCAGGGTGACGTTGTGCCCGCCGAATCCGAACGAGTTCCCGATGGCGGCGTGAACGTTTTCTCGCCGTGCTTTGTCCGCGACGATGTCGAGTTTGATGGCCGGGTCGAGGTGCTCGAGATTGCGGGTCGGTGGTATCAGCTTGTGGTGGAGGCTGAGGATCGCGACGATCGCGCCGATGGCCCCGGAGGCACCGAGAAGGTGCCCGGTCATCGACTTTGACGCGGTCACCGCGGCGTGGTTGCCGATGGCCTGGGTGAGTGCCTCGGCTTCCAGCGGGTCACCGACCGGAGTCGAGGTTGCGTGGGCGTGGACCAGACCGATGTCTGTCGGGGCCAGCCCGGCCGTGCGCAGAGCGATCCTGATGGCCCGGGCCTGCCCACCGGGGTCGGCGGCGACGATGTCGTGGGCGTCGGACGTCATCCCGGCGCCAGCCACCGTCGCGTACACACGGGCACCGCGAGCACGGGCGAACTCGGCGCGCTCCAGAACGACAAGGCCCGCTCCTTCCCCGAGGACGAAGCCATCCCGATCCGCGTCGAACGGCCGGGAGGCGCCCTCGGGGTCATCGTGCCGGGTTGAGAGCGCCTTCATCTGAGCGAACGCACCCAGCGTCAGGCCGGCGATCGGGGCCTCCACACCGCCGGCGACGACGACGTCGGCGCTGCCCCGGCGGATCATCTCCATGCCGTCCGCGATCGCCTCCGCTCCGGACGCGCACGCGCTCACCGGGGTACGGGCGCCGCCCCGCGCTCCCAGGTCGATGCTGACCCAGGCAGCCGGCCCGTTGGCCATCAACATCGTGATGGCATGCGGCGAAAGCTTGCGAGGCCCGGCCTCCATCAGAACCTGCTGCTGGGACAAGGTCGTGCGTACTCCACCGATGCCCGTCCCGATCACCACGGAAAGCCGCTCCGGCTCCACTGCCGGCGTCCCCGCGTCACCCCAGGCCTCCCTGGCGGTCACCACCGCCATCTGCTCACACCGATCCAACCGGCGCCCCTCCCGGTAGGACAGCGACGCGGCCGGATCGGCCGGCAGCTGACCCACGAGACGCACCGGCAGGTCAGCGGCCCACGGCTCCTCCAATGTTGGAATACCAGACGTTCCCGCCGTCAGAGCATTCCACGAGGCATGTAGATCGGCTCCAACTGGAGTCATTGCGCCCATGCCCGTAACCACGACCTCGCCGCCCGCCACGTTGTCCCCTTCACACTCAGATCGCCAAGACTCGCCACGAGAACCTCGTGCAACGCTGCCAGGCCATCCCCGGACGGTCCAGCAGGCTAACCTCTCGGGTCACCAACATCGACTTGTAGGTCACCTACAAATTGACGCTCACGATCGGCCTGAATCACCTCAACGCACCAGGAGACTGATCTTGTGAGGAGCGAGGTGCGCTGGGAGGACCTGAACCGTGCCCACGGCTACACGGGCCTTGACGCGCTCATGCAGGGCGCCGACTCAACAACCTGATCGGCGTCGGCTACGTGCAGCAGCACCCAGACAGTAAGATCCGCTACACCCTGCTCGACCCGAGCGGCGTACGGACCAGCTTCTCCGGCGAGTACGAAGACGAGACCGCGGCCGCCATCGAGGCGATGTGCGCCGCCGCTCGCCCGCTCGACGAGGGCATCATGCCGGTCATGGTGACACTGACCGACCCGCTTCACACGCCACTGCCAGCATCGATGGCCGGCGGCCCGCTGCCGCTGGATGGCTCAGCCTTCGACGCCGAGGACACCCGTAGGCGGGGCGAGCTCCCGCGGACCTGCTCGCCGAGTACCAAAGCCCGCTGCGCGGCGAGCGCCGCAGCGAGGTCGCCATAACCAGGCCTGTCGATCTCGCCGCGGAACTGCCACCAGAACCTGGCAGGTCAGCATTTCGCCTACTGACATCCGGGCTGGGAAACCCCTGGCAGCACGTCACCGGTTGGAAGATCGACGGCGGAACCCACAGGTAGGTTCTCGCGCCGCGTGTCGTTTTCCCAAGCCGGATGTCGTCTCCCTGGCGAAAATGACAAGATCCAGGTAGGCGATCTTCGGTGCGCTTCGGCTCGCGGGCGCGGGCTCGGCCAGGTGGTCTATCTCGCGAGGTTGTTGCCATCGCCTCACCTCGATCGCCGCGCTGTTCGCGGCTGGAGGAGCGGCTCAGGGTGTAGGCCGTAGGCCGTCCATCAGAATGTTCAGCAGCCGACCTGCCCTGGCGTCGGGTGGGTGGGCCACGGTGAAGATGCCGATCAGGCTGGCGGCGATGTCTTCGGCGGTGACATCGGAGCGAAGCTCGCCCGTCGAGCGGCCGGCGTCGAGGAGGGCGTCGATGGCCGCGAGCAGCTCGGTCTGGGTCCGGGCGTGGGCGATCTCGCCCGAGTCGATCATCGCGTGCAGCGTGTCGAGCATGCCGTTCTTGGTAGCGATCCACTCCCCGAACAGGTCCATCCAGCGTCGCAGCGCCGCGGGCGGGGGAAGCTGGGCGAGTAGCTCGCGGGCGCCGGCGGTGAGCCGCGCGACCTGATCGCGGTAGATCGCGTCGACGAGAGACTCGCGGGTGGGGAAGTGTCGGTAGAGCGTGGCGATGCCGACCCCAGCTTCGCGTGCGATCGCGCGCATGGACGGCTCGGTGCCGTCGGCAGAGAGGAACACGCGGGTCGCCACGTCGAGGAGCTGGTTGCGGTTGCGGGTCGCGTCCGCACGCAGCGCGCGAGTGTCTGACTCTGCCAAAACGGAACACGCTCCGATTGCGGTAGGGTGCCTACTGCAAACGGAGCATAGTCCGTTTTCGTCGCCGTCTGTCGCGGCCAAGGGAGACACGTGAGCATGCAGAAACCGGGCGTCCACACGTCGGCGACCACCAGCCGAGCGATCCGGCTCGAGTCCTTCGGCGGACCCGAGGTCCTGAGCCTCCGCGAGGTACCCGCGCCGCGGGCCGCCTCCGGGCAGATCCGCGTGCGGGTCACCGCGGCTGGACTCAACCCGATGGACTGGATCATCACCTCCGACGCGGACACCGCCACACGGTTCGGCCTGACCCCGCCGTTCGGGTTCGGAACCGACTACGCCGGGGTCGTGGACCAGGCCGGTGACGGCGTGACCGCGTTCGCGGTCGGCGACCGGGTGTTCGGTGGCGCACTTTCCCGCGCGGTCGCCGACCATGTCGTCATCGACGTGGCAGGGGCCATCGCGGTGGGCGGCGACGCGCACAGGACCCCCGACGGAGTCGACGACCGCACCGCCGCCACCCTCGCCATCGCGGGGTGCACGGCCGCGGCCGCCCTCGCCGTCGTCAACCCGGGACCGGGCGACACGCTGCTCATCGGCGGCGCCGGAGGCGGGGTCGGCGTGTTCGCTGTCCAGCTCGCCCGCCTCGCGGGCGCACGAGTGATCGGGACGGGATCGGCGACATCAGCCGACGCCCTGCGCGCCCTCGCGGCTGAGCCGGTCGCCTACGGCGACGGCCTGCTCGACCGGGTCCGCGCCATGGCTCCCGCCGGGGTCACCGCGGCGATCGACCTGTTCGGGACAGAGACAATGCACGTGGCACGAGAACTTGGCGTGCCTGACGAGCGCATCACCACCATCGCCGCACAGGTCGACGGGATCACACCGGCGAACGGCGCCAACGCCGCCCCCGGCGCCATCGAACAGATCGCTCGCCTGGTCGCGGCGGGTCAGCTTCGTGTGCCCATCGCGGCGACTTTCCCGGTGGAGCAGATCCGCGCGGCAGTCGAGCTTCAGGCCAGCCGGCACGTGCACGGCAAGGTCGTCATCGACCTCTAGCCTTCGCCTGTCGAGGCAATTGTGATCTTGGGAGGTCTCGCCCACATCGGTTGTTCACGTGGCTGCTGCTCGGTGGCGGCACTGGTGTCGCAACGGATGGGGCCGTGGTGCACCCCTGATCAGGGGCGGCCATCGAGACGGCGGACCGCACGCCGGCGCGGAATGCCAGTGAAACAAGATCAGCTTTAGGTTCCGAAGGTTGGTCCAGGGTGTGGCCTGGCGGACGCGCCGGCGCCGGTGAGGACGCGCCGGCGCCGGTCAGGACGCGGCGGCCGACGGGGGCGGCGCGGGCAGGCCGGCCAGGGTCGCGTCGACGACGGCGACGAGTTCAGCCCGGTCCAGCCCAATCCCGATCAGGGAGCCGATGCCCCGGAAGTCGACGACCAGCAACGTCGCCAGCGTGACCGGATCGGCCGCCGGATCGAGGTCGCCGTTGCGCTGCGCCGCCCGCAGGCAGCCGGCCAGGGCCGCCCGCTGCGCTTCGAAGCCCTGGCGTAGCCGTGCCGTGGCGTCCCGGTCGCGTCCGGCCAGCTCGACGGTGAAGCGGCTGGTCATGCAGGCCAGCTGCTCGGGGTCGTTCAGCTGCCGGTCGACCGCGTCGATGAAGTAGGCCCGCAGGCGCTCCATCGCGGTCTCGTCCGGGCCGGCCAACGCGGCGGCGCCAGACGCCTCGTCCTGGTCGCAGTAGTCCCCCAGGGCGGTCAGGAACAGCGTGCGCTTGTCGCCGAAGGCGGCGTAGAGGCTGCCGCGGCCGAGCCCCGTCGCGGCCGAGATGTCATCGAGGCTCGTCCCGTCGTAGCCGTTCTTGCGGAACTCGCGCTCGACGGCCGCCAGCACCTCCCGCCGGTCAAAGCCAGGTGGGCGCCCCATCGGGCGATCGTATCCACGGATCTGGTTGTTGGCGGAATAGTCCAGAACCCTCGGGGTTCTTTACTGAGCAGTCCAGATCGTTGGGCCTCCATGCCGACCGGGTCCCGTGYCGCACACGCCGGGCCCCCGACCGCGAGATGCGAGCCACCTCATGACTCAGCAGGACGCCCAGCCCGACCGGGCCGGTCCCACCCTCGGCGCCGTCCCGCCCATCCCGAGCCAGCGCCGTGCGGGCGCCGTCGCCCGACCCGTCTCCCCGGCCCTGCTGCTGGCGATCCTGTCGATCGCGAGCTTCCTGGCCCAGCTCGACGTGTGGGTCACCAACGTCGGCCTGCCCGCCATCGGGCGCGGCACCCACGCCGGTTCCCTGGGCGACCTGAGCTGGGTGCTCAACGGCTACGCGATCGTCTACGCCGCGCTGCTGGTGCCGGCCGGCCGCCTCGTGGACCGGTTCGGCCGCAAGGGCGGCTTCCTGCTCGGCCTGACCGTGTTCGCCGTCRCCAGCATCGGCGCCGGCCTGTCCGGCGACATCTGGGTGCTGGTCGGGTTCCGGGTCCTGCAGGCCGTCGGCGCGGCCCTGCTCACCCCGGCCAGCCTCGGCCTGGTGCTGCTGACCGCGCCCGCGGCGAAGGTCGGCACCTACGTGAAGATCTGGTTCACCACCGGCGCGCTGTCGGCCGCCTCCGGCCCGGTGCTGGGCGGCCTGCTCGTGGAGGCGTCCTGGCGGTGGCTGTTCCTGGTGAACATCCCGGTCGCGGTGGCCGCGATCGCGATGGGCGCCCGCTACCTGCCCAGCAGCCGGGACGCCGGCGACCATCTGCCCGACCTGCGCGGCGGCGGGCTGCTCATCGTCGCGATCGGCGCGCTGGCCCTGGGGCTGGTCAAGGCGCCGGACTGGGGCTGGTCGAGCGTCCGGGTGGTCGTCGCGTTCGTCCTCGCGGCGGTCGCGCTGGCGTTGTTCCTGGCCAGCTCCGCCCGCCACCCGGCGCCGGTCATCACCCTCTCCCTGTTCCGGAACCGGGTGTTCACCACCGCCAACCTGGTGGCCACCGTAGCCTTCATCGCCTTCGGGATCGAGCTGCTCTCGACGATCCTGTGGCTCCAGGGTCACTGGCACTACTCGGTGATCCGCACCGGGCTGGCCTCCACGCCTGGCCCGGTGATGTTCGCGGTCGGCTCGGCGGTCGCGGAGACCCTCCAGGCGCGTACCCGGCTGCGGGCCGGACGGATCGCGGTCGCGGGCGCGCTGCTCGCCGCCATCGGCACGATCATGCTGATCCACCTGGTCACCGACGAGCCGCGGTTCGTGGCCGCGTTCCTGCCGACCTGGGTGGTCCTCGGCCTGGGTTACGGCCTGGCGGTGCCGACCGCGATCACCCGGGCCACAGTCGGCCTGCCACCGAAGGACTCCGCGACCGGCAGCGCGATCGTGACGATGGCCACCCAGCTCGGCTCGGTCATCGGGATCAGCGTCCTGGTCGCGATCCTGGGCCGCGCCTCCGGCGCGGCGAGCCACGCGGTCTTCCAGCACGCCTGGTACGTGTCGGCCGGAGCACTCGTGGCGGCGGCCCTCGCCTCGTTCGGCCTGGACTCGCCAGCCACAGCACCGTCCCGACCCGACCTCCCACCGGCCCGAGCGAGTGCCGCCGACGCCAACGATCCGGAGGCGGCCCGGCTGTGAGGACACCGCCGGCTCAGGCCGGCTCGGTGTCCACGGCCGCCGACGCGGAGCGTGGCATCCGGGCTGGCCGGCACCGCTGGGCGGGTCCGCGCCGGCAACGCGCGGCCAGGCCGCGTCCACCCGCCGGCGCAGGCTCACCCGGTCGCCACCCATCGTCAAGTCGGCGACGGACCGCCGATCGTCGCCGCCGGTCCGCGACTACGACACGCTGATCCTCGCCTACACCGCGCCACTTAGGAAACAATTGCGGAAGCGCGCGACGAATGCGGCCGGCAGTGAGTTCCAGGGCCTCAGCGGCGGGCGGTCCGCCGCGGGCCGCGGGTGGTCCGGCGAGCGCGGCGGCGGCGGTTCTTGGCGGCGTACATCGCCTGGTCGGCACGGTGGAGCAGCTCCTCGGTGCTGGCGACCGGGGAGCTGGTGTCGGCCACGGCGACACCGACGCTGGCCTGGACGTCGCGCCGCCGGCCGTGGACCTGGAACGCCGGGCGCAGCGCCTCCTGGATGCGCGCGGCGGTGTTTTCACCCATCGCCCGTGGGCCGTCGGGCAGGCCGCGCATCAGGACGGCGAACTCGTCGCCGCCGAGGCGGGCGGTGAGGTCCTCCTGGCGGACGGCACCGCGCAGCCGCCCGGCCACCGCGCGCAGCAGCTCGTCGCCGGCGTGGTGGCCGAGGGTGTCGTTGACCATCTTGAAGTCGTCGAGGTCGCAGAACAGCACGACCAGCGGCCGGCCGGCGGTCCGGTGGGCGTCGACGGCGCGGTCGACCTCGGCGGTGAACAGGGAACGGTTGGCCAGGCCGGTCAGCGGGTCGTGCTGCGCCTGGTGGCGCAGCCCGCGCTGTGTCGCGCGCAGGCTCGCCAGCAGCCGGGTGTTCTGCGCGACCGTGACCATCTGGCGGACCGCGACCAGCGTGGCGAGCACGATCGAGAGCTGCAGGGTCAGGCCCTGCAACGCCTCGCCCCGGACGGCGGGCACGACGACGAGCAGGGAGGCGACGCCCACCGGCAGATACGGCAGGTAGGCATGGACCCACAGGTACAGGTCCTCGCCGCCGATCCGGCCGAGCCATACCCGCGGGCTCCTCGCCGGTGCCATCGGGATCACCATTCCCAGCGCGAGGACCGGCGGGCCGAAAACCAGGCCGATCCAGTACAGCGCCGTGTCCTGGACCTGGAACGGCCCCCGCACCGTCAGGTACACCAGCGTCGTCTCGGAGATGGAGAAGAACAGCAGCCCGACGGTGAGCAGCCACATCGCCCTGCCATTGTGGGGCCTTCGGAACGTCAGCAGCAGCAGGGCGACCACGACCAGCACCACCTCGCTGAGCGGGTACGCGAGCGCCACCACGAACGGCCACCCGCTGACACCGCTCTCGGCGACGTGTCTCAGCACCGCCACCCAGGCGATCAGGAACATCGACACCACGATCACCAGGCCATCGAGCGCGACCACCACGGCGGCGACCAGGCGTCCGGCGCCGTCGTCGTCGGCGGCGAGCGGAGGTGCGCGCTGCGCGCCGGACCTGTCCGCCGGGGTGGTCGGAATGGTCAGCAGTCCGATCAGGGCCAGCAGGGGGGCCAGGAGGTAGATCCCGTCCTCGGCGCGCAGCCTGAGTAAGGAACGGCCGGGGTCCGCCCAGACGATGCTCCAGTAGACCGCGCCGACCAGGGTGGAGAGCAGGCCGCTGCTCACGAGCAGCCGCCAGCGTCGCTCGACGCCGCGGCTGCGCACGATGGCGACGGCGGCCAGGGTGACGGCGAACACGCTGCAGGCGACCAGGGCCACGCCCTGGAAGACCACCAGCCGCCGGCCAGTCAGGAAGTCCAGCGGCAGGAGCGCCGCCACGATCAGCAGCGCGGTACCGCCGACCATCCGCCGGTACGTCCGCTCGCTGACCGGCCCGTCCACCCGCGCCACCGCCGCGCTCGCCGCCGCGGCCTCCGCCGGATCCTGAGCCAGGTGTGCACCCTGCTCCAGGTGGTCCCCCTGGGCCAGGTCGGCGTTCCGGGTCAGGCCGGCGGGGCCGCGGTCGGCGGACGCGGCGGGCGAGCGGCGGCCATCCGCGCGATCACCGTCAAGCGACACCTCATCCCCCTTCCGTTCCAGGGTCGCCGCCCGGGCAGGTCCGCACACGTCCGAACCTTTCGCACCGTGACCGGGGCTCCGGCCGATCAGGGCCGGGACAGGCCGCCGAGGAGAAGGTCGAAGAGGCGCCGGCCCAGATCCGGAGCCTGGGGCTGGCCGCCGAGGATCAGCGCGAACCCGCCGAGCGCGAGGAGGACGTCTGCGGGGTCGAGGTCGTCGCGGAGCCGCCCCGCTGCCGGCCGCCTCGTCCCGAAACATGTATATGGATTAGGGGACGGACGAGGTAGCGCGGCCGCGGGACGGCCGCCGGTCAGTGGAGGTGCCATGCGTGCGGCTGTAGTCGCCACGGGCGGACGGTACGAGATCACCGAGGTGGCGGACCCGTCGCCCGGTCCCGGCGAGTTACTCCTGCGGGTCACGGCCTGCGGGTTCTGTGGCTCGGACGTGAAGGCGCGGGCGGCCATGCCCGAGGGGACGGTGATGGGGCACGAGTTCGGCGGCGAGGTCGTCGGGGTCGGGCCCGGTGTGGCGGACTGGCGGGAGGGCGCGCACGCGGCGGTACTGCCGGCGCTGTCGTGCGGGCGGTGCGAGTGGTGCGCCGCCGGCTACGTGATCCACTGCCCGAAGGTGCGGCTCGTCGGGCTCGGCGGTGTCGGTGGCGGCTTCGCCGAGCTGGCCGTGGTGACGGCGGCGGCCGCGTTCCCGCTGACCCCGGAGATCGACCCGCTGCACGGCGCGCTGGTGGAGCCGTTCGCGGTGGGCCTGCACACGGCCCGCGCCGGGCGGTTCGGCGACGGTGACGACGTGCTCGTGGTCGGCGCCGGGACGGTCGGCCTGACCACCGTCGCCTGGGCGCGGGCGCGCGGCGCCCGCCGGATCACCGCCGTCGACCCGGCCGCGCAGCGCCGGGCGGCCGCCGGGTCGTTCGGGGCCACCGACGTCCTCGCCGCCGTCGAGGAGGCGCAGGCCAGCTCGTACGACGTGGTCGCCGAGTGCGCGGGGAAGGCCGCGCTGCTCGACGCCTGCGTCACCGCCGCCCGGCCGCGCGGCCGGATCGTGATGGCCGGGGTGACGATCGAGCCGACTCCGTTCCAGTCGTGGGCGGCGGTGATGAAGGAGGTCTCCCTCGGCTTCGCCGTGTACTACACGCCGGAGGAGTTCCGCACCGTCATCGCCGCGTTCACCAGCGGCCTGATCGCCCCGGCGCCGCTGCTGGCCAGGCAGGTCGAGCTCRCCCAGGTCAACGAGGCGTTCGACGACCTGGCCCAGGTCGTCGCCGACGGGAAGATCCTCATCCGGCCCTGACATCGCCTTGGCTGCTACTGGCCGCCACCGCGGCTGCCGCACGGCCGCTACCGCCCACGTCGCCGACGAACTCGGCGACGTGGGCGGTTGTGTGCCCGCCCGTGCGCGCCCGTGCCGCGTCTTCCGGCACCTCACGGTCGGTCGGCCGTCCCGAAAAACAGTGTTGTAGACCACTCGTTCATCATGTTGAATGATGGTTCAGTAGACGGCGCGCCCCTGATTCGCCGTCTCGCAAGATCGGATATCTTATCCGATCTTGCTCCGTCTCTCCCCGCGCGCACCTCTCTGGGAGGCAGCACATGACGATCTCCGGCGAGACCAGGGCCGGCCGGCCCGGCCTGACCGGTGTCTACGGGACGTCGGYCGTCGCCGCGACGGCCGCGCAGGACCTGGTCGGCCTGCCGATGCCGCAGCGGCCGGACACCCTCTACGACCTGTCCCTGCGTACCCGGGTCCGCCGGGAGCGCGCGCCTCGCTTCCCGTTCCCGATCCCCAACGGCTGGTTCATCGTCGCCCGGGCCGACGAGATAGAGCCCGGCCGGACGAGGACGCTGTTCTACTTCGGCAAGGACCTGGTGCTCTTCCGCGGCGACGACGGGACCCCGTACCTGTTCGACGCCTACTGCCCGCACCTGGGCGCGAACCTCGGCGTCGGCGGCAGGGTCGTCGACGGCTCGCTGCGGTGCCCGTTCCACGGCTGGCGGTTCGACGGCGCGAGCGGTGCCTGCGTCGAGGTGCCCTACGACGACAACCCCTTCATCCCGAAGACGGCCACCGCGCGCTCCTACCCGGTGGTCGAGCGCAACCACATGATCTGGGCCTGGCACCACCTCGAGCGGGCGGAGCCGACMTATGAGGTGCCCGAGGTCGCCGAGTTCCACGACGCCGAGTGGCTTCCGATCGTGGTCAAGGACTTCGAGGTCGCGACCTGCTGCCAGGAGATGGCCGAGAACAACGTCGACACCCCGCACTTCAAGTACGTGCACGGCACGCCGGCGATCCCGGAGGAGGAGTTCCACACCGACGGCCCCTACAAGCGCACGGTCGGGATGGACGGGAACTTCGTGCGCGAGGGCTTCGGCCTGGGCCTGGGCGTGCTGCGGGTGAAGGGCTACACCACGTTCGTCTCCTCGACGACCCCGATCGACGAGGAGAACGTGCACGTCCGGTGGATCTTCACCGCGCCGCGGTCGCTCGGCGAGGGCGCGGCCGAGAAGGCGTCGATCAGTTTCACCGCCGGCGTGAGCCAGGACCTCCCCATCTGGGAGAACAAGATCTTCAAGGATCCGCCGGTGCTGCGGCCCTCGGAGAAGGCCGTGACCGAGCAGCGCCGCTGGTGCCAGCAGTTCTACTCCTGGCCCGAGGGCGACCCCCGCCGCCGCTGACAACGCCTGACTGACGAGGAGGGTCCCGATGGGGAACCGCTGGGTACGCACCGTCGAGAGGAAGTCCGACGCCGAGGCGAGCATCGGGGCCGGCCTGCCGCCGATCCCGTCGCTCGAGGTCGTCTACCTGACCGATCCGGCGGTGCTCGCGGAGCTGCTTCCGCCACCGCTGACCCCGCCGGCCGAGCCGCGGGTGCATGTCCGGGTCACCGACATCGACCTGCACTTCGGCGCCTACCACTACAAGGAGCTGGTCGGCTACATCGCCGTCGACGCCGTCTACGACGGGGTGACCGGCGAGTACCCGCTGCTGATCCCGATCGACCTGGAGTCGGCGATCTCGATCAGCCGGGAGAAGCACGGCGAGCCGAAGAAGCTCGCCGATCTGGAGCTCACCCGGGACGGCGACCACGTCGAGGGGCGGATCACCCGCAACGGCGTGACCTTCGTCGAGATCGTCGGCGACGTCACCGAGAGCCTGCCGGTGCCGGAGCCCTACCCGGCCACGCAGTGGTGGTACAAGTTCATGCCCGCCGTCTCCGGCTCCGGCTTCGACGGCGACCCGCTGCTGGTCCGCCTCGACCAGACCCGCACGCCGGCGAGCGTCGAGAAGGTCGAGGGCAAGCTCGTGCTGCGCGACGAGCCCACCGCTCCCGTCGTCGACCTGCCGGTGCTCGAGACCGTCTCGATCCTCTACACCACCCGGTCCTCGGTGAACCGCGCCAGCGTCGTCGGCCCGGTCGACCCGGTCGCGTTCGAGCCGTTCGCGCACACCCGCTACGACCACTGACCCGCGCGGCGGCGCCCCAGGCATCCGAAGTACCTACGACCCGATACCAGGAGAAGGGTCATGAGCGACAAATACCTGCTCATCTCGACGGACACCCATGCCGGGCTGCCTCCCGAGCAGTACCGCGAGTACATCGACCCGAAGTACCGCGAGGCCTTCGACGAAGCGCAGGCCGCGGACGTGACGGCCGCCGCGCTGGTGGCCGAGGACGACCATCAGAGGTTCCTGGCCGAGTGGAACTCCGAGATCGGTGACCACGGCGGCATGGAGGGCGCCTGGGACCCGGCCGTGCGCACCAAGGAGATGGACGCCGAGGGTGTCGCGGCCGAGGTCGTGTTCCCGGACGCGGACGCCGCCGGCGTCGGCGGCGTCTCGGGGTCGCCGTTCGGCTCAGGACTCAACTCCTCCGGCGACAGCGATCCGGTGCTGGTGATGGCCGGCGCCCAGGCGCACAACCGGTGGGCGGCGGAGTTCTGCCAGAACGACCCGGAGCGGCGCTACGGCATCGCGATCGTCCCGGCGCTGCACGACGTCGCGGCGGCGGTGGCCGAGGCCGAGTGGGCGGCCGAGAACGGCCTGCGCGGCGGGATCATGATCCCGACGAAGTGGGGGAGCTACCCGGCGTACAACGACCCGGTGTACGACCCGCTGTGGTCGGTGTGCGCCGAGGCGGGTCTCGTCGTGCACACCCATTCGGGTGTCGGGCCGACCGACTACACCTGGGCGCCGGGCTTCCTGGCGATCTATGCCACTGAGGCGTACTGGTGGGCCGCCCGTCCGCTCTGGGCGCTGCTGCTCGGCGGCGTCTTCGAGCGCCACCCGAAGCTGAGGTACGCCCTGGCGGAGAACGGCGCCTGGTGGGTGCCGGACATCCTGACCCGGATGGACGCCAAATGGGAGGGCGACCATTCCACTCGCAAGTTCGGGCCGAAGACGTTCCGCGACGGGATGACGATGAAGCCCTCGGAGTACTACCACCGCAACGTGTGGATGGCGTCGTCGGTCATGGGCCGCGTCGAGGTGGAACGTCGCCACGAGATCGGCGTCGAGCGGCTGATGTGGGGGCACGACTACCCGCATCCGGAGGGCACCTGGCCGCACACCAGGGAGTGGCTGCGCGACCGGTTCGCCGACGTGCCGGAGGCCGACACCCGCCGCATCCTCGGCCTGAACGCCGCCGAGCTGTACCGCTTCGACCTGGCGCGGCTCGCGCCGGTCGTCGACCGGATCGGCCTGACGGTCGAGGACGTCCACGGACCAGCCGGAGCCGCCGCATGACCGCCACCCCGATCCCGGCCCCGAGCCTGGCTCCGAGGATCACCGACTTCGCCGGGAAGGTCGTCGTCATCACCGGCGGGGCGGCGGGCATCGGCCGGGCGCTCGGCGAGGCCTTCGCCCGCGCCGGCGCCGTCCTGGTGCTCTCCGACATCGAGAAGAACGCCCTCGACGCCACCGTCGCGGCGCTTCGCGAGGCGACCGGCGCCGAGATCGGCGGCGTCGTCGCCGACGTTTCCGACGCGGACTCGGTCGAGGCGCTGACCGAGGAGGTGTTCCGCCTTCACGGGCGCACCCACGTACTGGTGAACAACGCCGGCGTCGGGCCGCCGTCGGCGAAGGTCTGGGAGACGACGCCCAACGACTGGCGCTGGACCTTCGGCGTCAACGTCCACGGCGTCGCCAACGGCGTCCGCTCGTTCGTCCCGCGCATGATCGCCTCCGGTGAGCCGGGCCACGTCGTCAACACGTCGTCCGGTGACGGCGCGGTCGCGCCGATGCCGAGCGCGTCGGTGTACGCGGCGAGCAAGGCGGCCGTGTCGATCCTCACCGAGTGCCTCGGCGCCCAGCTCGCGCAGGAGGGGCACCCGATCGCGGTGTCGCTGTTCCTCCCGTCCGGCAAGGGTCTGCTCGACACCGGCCTGTGGACGTCGGATCGCAACCGGCCCGCCGAGCTCGCCCGCGAGAAGCCGCGGACGACCCCGGCGATGACGGTCGCGACGCTCGTCGAATCGGCGGCGAAGGCCGGCACGGAGATCCCGATCCAGCCGCTCGAGGAGCTCGCCGACGACGTCCTGCGCGGCATCCGGGCGGGGGAGTACTGCATCATGCTCGGCCGGGACGGCGCGACCGCGACCCTGCGGGAACGGGCCGAACGGTTCGGAGCCGGCCAGAACCCGACCGCGACCGGGCACAACCTCCTGCCGGTCTGACCAGCCCGGGACTGGCGGGCGGCCGGACGCGACATCCGGCCGCCCGCCGGCCGGCGGCGCAGGAGGCCGCCGCCCGCCGGCCGCCGGGGTCGAGGTCGAGGTCGAGGTCGACGGGCGGGATGGCGCGGCGCGGCGTTGAATCGGCTCATGCCTCTCACCGGTGACTACGAGCCGAGCCCGGCGGACTGGGTCCGTGAGCAGGTCGAGGAGTACGAGAACTCCGGCGGCACCCGTGGCACGATGCTGAACGGCCGGCCGGTGGTCATCCTCACCACGGTCGGCGCGAAGACGGGCAAGATACGCAAGAGCCCGCTGATGCGGGTCGAGCGCGACGGGCTCTATGCGGTCGTGGCCTCGCTCGGCGGCGCACCCAACCATCCCGTCTGGTACTACAACGTGCGAGCCCACCCGGAGGTGGAGCTCCAGGACGGTCCCGTCCGGCAGCGGCTGGTGGCCCGTGAGGTGACCGGCGACGAGAAGGCCGCCTGGTGGAACCACGCTGTCGCGGCGTACCCCGACTACGCCGAGTACCAGAAGAAGACCGACCGGCAGATCCCCGTCCTCGTCCTGGAACCGCCCGCCCGATGACCGGGCCCACCGCCGGCCGGCGGCGGACGAGTGAGTTGGATTTTCCTATCTATGGGAGAGCTCGTGACGTCTGTCTTGATCACTGGGGCCTCGAAGGGCATCGGCCGGGCAACCGCGGCCGAGTTCGCCGCCCGCGGCTACCGCGTCATCGCCACCGCGCGCGATCCCCGAACGCTTGACGATCTCGATGTGGCGCAGCGGCTCCGCCTCGACGTCACCGACCAGGCCACCGTCGACGAGGCCGTCGCCGCCGCCGGCCAGGTCGACGTCCTGGTGTCCAACGCGGGTGTGATCTTCCTGGCCTCGGTCGAGGCGAGCCCGGTGGCCGAGATCGAGCGGCTGTTCACGCAGAACACCGCTGGCGCGATCCGAGTCGCCCAGGCGCTGCTGCCGCAGATGCGCGAGCGCCGGGATGGACGGTTGCTGTTCGTCTCCAGCATGGTGGGCCGCCTCGTGATGGCGGGCAGCGCGGCCTACGCCGCCACGAAGTGGGCACTCGAGGCCCTGGTCGAGTCACTGGCCGTCGAGACCGCCGGGTTCGGGATCCGGACCACCCTGCTCGAACCCGGCACGGTGAGCTCGGGCGCGCTCGATGAACCTCTGACCTACCAGTTGCCCGACGACCCCTACCCTGACCTGCTCGTCGGCCGCTACAACCCCAGTGCCTTCATCACGCCAGAACAGGTCGCCCGCGCGATCGCCGACACCGCGGAACTCGACACCCCTCCGCTGCGCCTGCCGATCGGCGAGCAGTCCACCGCGCTCCTCGCGGCGCGCAAGGCGGCCCCCGAGAACGTCCCCTTCGTCGCCAAGCGTTGATCGGGGCCTTCGCCGCGCTGATGTGAAGCTCACGTGAAATAGCGCGGAGCGGCTTTCCAGCCTCGGCGCGAGGCGATCACGGCGTCGCTACCCGCCGATCGCGTACAGCCGCCAGCCGCCAGCCGCCTGGGGACCGGCGGTCCTGGCGGGTCACCCGGCCGCCCGGGTGACCCGATCCGCGACGCCGTGGGTCATGACCGCCAACACGCCGGGATGCGGCGTGGGCGGACGGGACGAGCCCGATCTACCCGCGAAAGAAGGCGGTGAGTTGTTTGGTGACCTCATTGGGCAGGTCGTGCTGGATCCAGTGGCCCGCGTCGGAGTAGTGGATCGTCCTTGCGTCGGGGACGAGGTGGGGCGGCGGCTCGGCGAGGTCGGCGCGCAGGTGGGGGTCCCGGTCGCCGAAGAGCACCAGCGTCGGCGTGTCCGTCCGGCGGATGTGGTTGCGCCGCAGGTCCTTCCGGTCACGGATGAAGGCGCGGTAGTAGTTGATCGTCGCGGTCAGGGCGCTGTCGTCCTGGTAGGCGATCCGGTACCGGTCGATCTCCTCGGGCGGGAAGGGCGTGTTGGGCTCGGTCTCGTAGACGCGGAGCAGGCCGCGGCGGCCGCGGGCTCCGAGCAGCTTCTCCGGCAGGACCGGCAGGCAGAAGAAGAACATGTACCAGCTCTTCCTGAGCTGGCTCCAGCTACGGAGCCCGGCGAAGAAGCTCTCCGGGTGCAGGATGTTCAGCACGGCGAGCCGGTGGAGCCGTTCCGGATGGCGCATGGCGAAGAACCAGGCGACGAATCCGCCCCAGTCGTGCCCGACCAGATGGACACGGTCCTCGCCGAGATGCTCGATCAGCCCGTCGACGTCGTCGCAGAGCACCCTGGCCTGGTAGTTCCAGACGCCGGCCGGCCTGGTCGACAGGTTGTACCCGCGCATGTCCGGCGCGACGACCCGGAAACCGGCGGCGATCAGCGCGGGGATCTGCGCCCTCCACGTGTACCAGAAGTCCGGAAAGCCATGCAGCAGGATCACCGTCGGGCCTTCGCCGCCGATGACGTAGTGCAGCGTGACGCCGTTGACCGTGGCATATCTGTGCTCTACCGACCCGTCGAGGTCGTCCGTCATCTGCTTCTCCCCGCCCCGACCGGTTGACATACCCACCCTATTTCGGGATGGTCCATCCCGAAATCATGCCGTACCCGGTCGCGCGGCGGCCCGGACGGCCCAGGCCCAGGACGCATGACCGCTGGCCCGAGCCCTCGGCACCGTCTTGCCCGGCACAGGAGGTTCGGCATGTTCATGATGCGGTTCGACATGCGAGCGCCCGCGACAGGGGCGCCCGCGCGGGAGCTGTACGCCGCCGCGACGGAGATGGCCGCGTGGGCCGAGACGCGCGGCTGCGTGACGGCGGTGCTCTGCGAGCACCACATGTCGGCGGACGGCTACCTGCCCGCGCCGCTGGTCCTCGCCGCCGCGATGGCCGCCAGGACCGCCACCCTCCCGCTCTCCGTCGCCGCCCTGCCGTTACCGCTGTACGACCCGATCCGCCTCGCCGAGGAGATGGCGGTGCTCGACATCCTCAGCGGCGGGCGGCTCTTCTACGTCGCCGCCATCGGCTACCTGCCCGCCGAGTACGAGATGTACGGCGTGGACTTCCGCCGCCGCGGCCGGCTCGCCGACGAGCTGCTGCCGCTGCTGCTGCGAGCCAAGACCGGCGAGGCGTTCGAGCACGAGGGCCGCCGCGTCCAGGTCACCCCGACGCCGCTGACGCCGGGCGGGCCGACGGTCTTCTGGGGCGGCGGCAGCCCGGCGGCCGCCCGGCGCGCCGGCCGCCACGGCATCGGCTTCCTGGCCCAGAGCGACAGCAAGGAGCTACAGGTCGCCTACGAGGAAGCGGCCCGCGCCGCGGGCCACGAGCCCGGGATGTGCATGCTGAACTCGCCGGACAAGCCCACCACCGTGTTCGTCGCCGACGACGTCGACCGGGCGTGGGACGAGGTCGGGCCCTACCTGATGCACGACGTGCGCAGCTACGCCGCCTGGAACGAGGGCAACACCGACACCGCGAGCCTGTCGTTCGCGCGGACCGCCGAACAGCTGCGCGCGGAGCGACGCAGCCATCAGATCCTCGCGGTCGACGAGGCGGTGGAGCTCGTGCGGGCGGGTGAGGTGCTGCAGCTGCACCCCCTGGTCGGCGGCCTGCCGCCCGAGATCGGCTGGCGCTACCTCACGACGGTGGTCGAGAAGGTGCTCCCCGCGGCCCAGAGGCCCGCATAGCGGCCGGCCCGCGGGCGTCCGGGCACGGCGGCGCGAGGGCGCCGTCGTCGGCCCCGCCGGCGGGCGGGAGGGCGGAAACAGGATCGAGGCTCCCGTAATAGCTGGTCGCCGTACGATCGGCCCATGACCTCGGACCAGCCGCACGGACGCCGGGGCCGTCCCCGTGACGTGAGCATCGACCTCCGGGTCCTCGACGCCGCCCGGCAGCTGCTCGTGGAGCAGGGGTTCGAGGCGACCACGCTGCAGGCGATCGCGGAGCGGTCCGCGGTCCACGCGTCGGCGATCTACCGCCGGTGGCCGTCACGTGTCGAGATCATCGAGCAGGCCGTCTTCCCGGGGCTGGCACCGGTCACCGTGCGCCCGACGGGCGACCTGCGCCGCGACCTGCGCCGTTTCGTCCGCGCCTACGCGTCGACGATGGCGGGCCCGGCCGCGCGGGCCGCGGTGCCGGGGCTGCTGGCCGTCTACCAGGTGGCCGGGCGCGCGAACGCCGCCGAGACGTGGTTCGCCGTCTCGGCCCGGCCCCATTTTCTCGACATCCTGCGGGCCGCGCCGCCCGGCACCGTGGACCCGGCGGCTGACCCCGACGACGTCTTCGACACGCTGCTCGGCTGCGTCCTGGCGAGGGTCCTCATCCCCACCGTCGCCCAGCGAGACCGCCCCCTGGAACGCCTCGTCGACATCTGCCTGCGCCTCCTGCAGCCGGTCACCGCACAACCGGCGCCGGCGCCGGCGCGACCGGAGACGGTGGTCGCCCGCCCCTGACCGCGCGGGAGATCCGCCCCGGGGCCGGCCGGAATCTGTGCCGCGGGATTCCTCGGGCGCGCCCAGGTCAGAAGGACCCGCCCGGAACGCGTCCGTCCGGGCGGGTCCTTCCACGTGGTGCCGCCAGCTCTCAGGACCGGTGGCGGCCCCGGTCTACTTCTTGACGAGCGCGCCGCAGGCGAGCTTGCTGGTGATGTCGAACTTGTCGCCGTTCAGCTGCGTGATGGAGGCGCAGGGCGCGCTGACGTAGTGGTTGACCGGCCACCGCGTCTCGGGCACCGCGTCCTCCACGTAGTTGGAGTAGTTGTTGTTGAGCAGCTTGAGGAAGCTGTCCACGGTCAGGTCGCGGCCGGCCTTGGTCGCGGCGGTGACGAACATGTCCGCGGCCCAGTAGCCGGCCATGGCCGGCAGGCTGATGGCGGCGTCGGGGGCGTACTTGGCGAAGTCGTCGGCCAGCTGCCTGATGGCCGGGACGGCGGTGTCGACGCCCGGCTCCCACTGGACGATCGTGTAGGACTTCTGCAGGTCCTTGAACCCGGCCAGCCGGGGGTCGTACCCGACCGGGTTGAGGTTCTTGCCCTGGTACCCGGCCGCGGCCAGCGCGCCGGTGAGCTTGATGACCGAGTTGAAGTCCGCGACGTACAGGACGACGTCCGGCGGCGCGCCCTTGTCCGAGGTCATGATGGCGCTCACGACGGGGKCGGTGTCGGTGATCCCGGCGACCGGGATCGGGTTCTTCTCGTAGACGACGTCGATGCCGACGGCGCGGATCTGCGCGGCCAGCTCGTGCAGGCCGGCGCTGGCGGAGTCGTTGTCGACGCCGACGAGCGCGGTCGTCTTCCCCTTGGCGGCACCGCCGAACATGGCCTGGATCATCAGGCCGTAGGTGGTCGAGCTGACGCCGAGCTTGCTGTCGGGGAACTGGCAGCCGGTGATGCCGAACCCGATCGAGGTCTGGCAGAAGCCCAGGTTGAAGCCCCAGCCGAAGAACGGGACCGTCTCCGAGCAGAAGGTGTCGAGGTAGTTGGCGCTGCTGGTCATGACCGGGACGGCCGCGAAGACCTTCTTCTGGTCGACGAGGGACTTGGCCTGGGAGCCGTTGCGGGCCGGGTCGTTGCCGTCGTCCAGCGTGCCGACGTAGTTGATCTTACGGCCGTTGATGCCGCCCTCGGCGTTGGCCCGGTCGAACCGCGCCTTGGCGCCGAGCTCGGTGCCGGCCATCGAGCTGCCGTTCGGGCTGGTCAGGTAGGCCAGGCCGCCGACCGTGATCTCGGTGTCGGTGATACCGCGGGTCGGGTCGGACGCGGTCTGGCCGCACCTGAGGCTGGCCGCGTCCGGGGTGAAGCCGCCGGCACTCCAGCCGGACGGCGGGCCGACCTTCACGTCGTCGGCGGCGATGACCTGCGCCTGGGTGGAGCCGTCGTCACCGCCGCCCGAACATGCGGCCAGGCCGGCGCTGAGCGCGGCGGTCGCGGCCAGGACGGCGACTAATCGGGTACCTCGCATCGATGACCTCCTCCTGCGGGGCGCCGGGTCGGCCGTCCCCACTGGACGGTTTAGATAATGTATATTTTATAACACGATGGAACGGGGTTGTGGCCGAGAGTCGCGTGCCATCCTGGCTCCCGATCTGAGGAGGATCCGTGTCATCGCCCGCCGGGAGATGGGCCGACGACGGCTACCGCCGGCCGGACCGCCAGGCCGGTCCCCGGCGAGCTCCGCGCGTGACGTCGCCGCGCGGTATGACTCCCCTCACCTTCAGCGGATATGGGAGGGAGTCTCCCACAAGTGATGAACGTGGTCGAACGGTGCCCATGGCCGGCCTCGGCCGCTCCTGACGGACCGTGGCATGCCACTGCCGCCTGGCCCGTCGGTGTGGAGGCGGGCGGCGATGCCCCCGCGGCAGTCGCGAGCAGGTGCTCGGCCGACTGGCCTCGGGCCGCCCATATCGGTTGGGAATGTCCTGTATCTGACAGTGGCGGCCGTCAGGTCGGAAGGAGTCGGACCGGCATCGCGGTGACGCCGTTGACGAGGTTGGAGCGCAGCCGGCTGGGCGGTCCGAGGGGCTCGACGCGGCGCACCCGGGCGGCGAGCGTCCGGTACATCAGCTCGATCTCGAGCATGGCGAGGTGCCGGCCGAGGCAGAAGTGCGGCCCGCCGCCGCCGAAACCGAGCTGGGGGTTGGGGCTGCGGCCGATGTCGAAGGTGTAGGGCCGGCGCGATGGCGATGGTGGGCGGATCGGTCGGCGATCGTTGTGCGCCGTCCGGGGAGAGGATACTTTATGCAACATCTGGTCGTACGACCCGCCGCTCGCGGCGGTCGCCTACTCCGGGCCACGCCGAGGCGTTCGAGAGCCGGCGCGGTGAGCCGAGCGGAACCGCCCGCCCACGGCCCGGAGGCTTCCAGGGATACCTGGAGTGCCAGTCGGCCGCCATGAGGCCGGCCGGACCGACCCGGACGGAGCATGACGTGACGCCGAACCAGCCGCCGAACCAGCCGGCGGGCCCTCCTCAGCTCACCGAGCTGGGTTTCTACACGCTGGCCGGGCACAGCTCGGCGCCACGTGACCTGGTCGACGAGGTGCGCGCCGCCGAGGATCTGGGCATCGGCGCCGCCTTCATCTCCGAACGGTTCAGCACCAAGGACGCGGCGATCCTGTCCGGGGCCGCCGGTGCGGTCAGCACGTCGATCGGCATCGCCACCGGCGCGACGAACCACAACACCCGCCATCCGATCGTGACCGCGACGATGGCGGCCACGATGCACCGGCTGACCGGAGGCCGGTTCGCGCTCGGCTTGGGGCGGGGCTTCGACCGGCTGTTCCAGGCGCTCGGACTGAAGCCGATCACCGGGGCGCAGATCGAGGACTTCGTCGGCGTGCTGCGCCGGCTGTGGCACGGCGAGATGGTGCTCGGCCACGACGGCCCGGCCGGCGCCTGGCCCTACCTGCACCAGGACGCCGACTTCGACGAGGACATCCCGGTGATGCTCGCCGCGCTCGGCCCGCGCTCGCTGGAACTCGCCGGCCGCTGCCTGGACGGCGTCATCCTGCACACCTTCTACTCCGACGCCGCGGTGCGCGAGGCGCTCGCCGCCGTCGCGCGCGGAGCCAAGGCCGCGGACCGCGACCCGGCGAGCGTACGGGTCTGGTCGGTGCTGGCCACCGTCTCCGACGAGGTCCCCGATGACCGCCGGCTGCTCAAGACCGCCGGCCGGCTCGGCTCCTACCTGCAGGGCTACGGCGACCTGATGGTCCGGGTCAACGACTGGGACCCGGCGGTGCTGGCCCGCTTCCGCGCCGACGAGGTGGTCACCTCGATCAAGGGCGGGATCGACGCCAAGGCGACGACGGCGCAGCTGGAGCACATCGCGACGCTGATCCCACCGGAGTGGCTCGCGACGGCCGCGACTGGCGGCCCCGAGCAGTGCGCCCAGGCTGTGGCCCGCCAGTTCGACCTCGGCGTGACCGGGGTGATCATGCACGGCGCGACGCCGGCGGAGCTCACGCCCGTCGTCCGCGCCTACCGCGACATCCGCCCGGCGGGGCTGTCCGGCCTGCCGGCCAACCCGGGGCGGGCGGCATGACCACCACGGACGGCACGGCGGACGTGGACGCACCGGCCACGCGCCGCGCGCCCGGCGAGGGCGACGACGCCGCCGGGATCGGCACGGCCGCGCAGGTCGTCGACGACCCGACCGAGATCACCCCGGCCTGGATGACCGCCGCGCTGCGCGGCGGCGCCGGTGACGTCACCGTGACCGGGCTGCGCCACGAGCCGGTCGGTACCGGCCAGATGGGCTCCAGCTACCGCTTCCACCTGGAGTACGCCGCCGGCGGCCCGACCGGCGCCGGCGGGTCCGACGGCGGCGTGACCACCGCCCCGCGCACCGTCGTGGTCAAGATGGGCGCGGGCGACCCGGCCGACCGCGGCGTCGTCCGGCAGGGCTACCGCAAGGAGGTCGGCTTCTACGCCCGCCTCGCGGGCCGCGTGCGGATCCGGACACCGCACTGCTGGCAGGCCGCCATCAGCCCGGACTCCCGCCTGTTCACGCTGGTGCTCGCCGACGCGCACCCCGCCAGGGCGGGCAGCCAGGAGACCGGCTGCGACGTCGACCAGGCCGCCGACGCGGTCCGCAACCTGGCCGGGCTGCACGCCCCGTTCTGGAACGGCGCGCTGCTCGGCGCCGAGTCGTCCTGGCTGGAGCGCTCCGACGACGCCGCCAGGGCGTTCATGGGCGAGCTGCACGCCGCCGCCACCGCCGAGTTCGTCGCGCGCTACCAGGCTGAGCTCGACCCGCTCGACGCCGAGACGCTGCGGCGCGCGGCCGCGCTGACCTACCGCTGGCAGAGCGGCTACGAAGCGCCCTTCTCGGTACTGCACGGCGACTACCGGCTCGACAACCTGCTGTTCCCGGCGGACGGCCCGGGGGTATGCGCCGTCGACTGGCAGACGATCTCGATCGGGCTGCCGGGCCGGGACCTCGCCTACTTCCTCGCCACGGCGCTGCCCCCGGACGTGCGCCGCGAGCACCAGGCCGGCCTGGTGCTCGCCTACCACCAGCGGCTCGTCGAGCTCGGGGTCACCGGCTACTCGGCCGCGGACTGCTTCACCGACTACCGGCGCGGCCTGCCGCACGGCCCGCTGATCACGGTGCTTGGCTGCGTCTACGCCGCCGGGGTCCGCACCGCGGGCTCCGACCGGATGTTCCTGTCGATGGCCGAGCGCGCCTGTGCCGCCATCCGTGACCTGGAGTCGCTGGAGCTCATCGAGGCGGAGACATGACGACCGACATGGCGCCGCGGTCCACGAATCTCCGGCCGTCGCCGGTGCCCGACTCCCACCGCCTGGAGGTCCGCTGATGTACCCGGGTTCGCACGCGGCCACCGACCCGGAGAAGGCCGCCGTCGTCATGGGCACCTCGGGGGAGCGGGTCAGCTACCGGGTGCTCGATGAGCTTCGCGCCTACCTGCGCGACAGCATCGCCGGCTACAAGGTGCCGCGTGTCGTCGCGTTCCGCGACGAGCTGCCAAGGATGCCCACCGGCAAGCTCGCGAAGGGGAGGCTCCGCGAGGAGTACCTGACCGACTCACCCGCCTGACGAGAAGGACCGCCGCCGAGCGAGACCAGGTTTGACAGCCGACCTACGGGGAGCAGCGACGACGGAATTCTGTCGTCTTCCGCGGTGGCGATGCCCGCGTTCGGTGCGGCTCCCGCGCGGATGCTATTGAGTGAAACACTGATTGGCACGGAAGCCGAATCCCGCCAGCCTGAGCATGTCGCTCATGAGTGCCAGGAACCTGGGCTGCGCCCCGGACGGGTCCAGGACGGCCAGCTCGAGGCTTTCGACGAGTGGCGGCGCCGCCTCCGCGACGGCGAGCGCGGCAAGTTCCGCCGCGCGAGCCGGTGAGATGGCCACCCCACTGTTGAGGCGCTTCGGCGCGCCCACCCGGACGAAGAGGTCGACGGTCTGGAGCACGTACCCGCTGACACGGAAGGCGAGGCCGAACCTCACGCACTTCGACTCCTGCCAGTTCGGGCCCGTGCTGCGAAACTCGAACAAGCTGGGGTCGACGGGCTGGTAAACCGTTCCCGAGGTCGGGATAGGTTCCCGGTCTGGGCTCGTGCTGCCGATATCGACAGGCGCACCGCCGGGGCCCCCGATCGTGGCCCGGGACCCGGCGCTCGTGCGCACGATGACAGTCGTCTCCGAACCGTTCTGGCGGATGGTCCCGGTACTGGCGTCATACGTCCCGGTGCCGATCGGCATCCCCGAACTATCGACGATCACCACCGGTGTGCCGTCCGGAATGGCGGCGGCGCTTGTGCCTCCGTTGGTGCCGGTGCCACCACCGCTGTTGAGACCGTGCGGGTTCAGGAGCCTTTCGAGCATCTGCTCGATGCGATGCAGAGTAGCCGCGGTCTGATCCTCGTCGGCCGCCTTGACGACAAGATCGTCGCTATCCTTTGTCATTCCGCTCCCGAACCGTTTATGCCACCTGATCCTTTCAGGAGTCTAGTACGGCAAGGTCGCATCCGTGATCATTGTTGGTGGACGTCGCGGCGTCGGTAGTGGCCGGCCCGGGGTGAGTCCGGTACGAAGTCGCAGGCTTGGAGCGGGACCAGGCGGCCGGACTCCTTCAGCTGCCAGCCGATCCACTCGGCTCACCCGCGATCAGCGTTCGTGTACGAGATGAGGAAGCGCCAGGACGTGCTGGTGTCTCGCGCGGGGTCGGGCGGGGGCGGAACGCGGGCGGTTGCCCTCGGTCGGCGCCGCCGACGGTGGCGGAGATGGGGTGGCCGAGACGGATGCCGGCCCGGCCGGTGGTTCGCGCGGGTTCTGGCGGCCCCGCGGGGGAGGGCTGGGCTTCAGTCCGTCAATGAATATTTTATACAACCAACGGCACGCCGGGGGCCGTGGCCGCCGGAAGGCCGTGGCCGCCCGGGCCCGGAAGGGTGCCCGGATCGACCGCGTCTGACCGGTCGGGCGCGGACCGGTCAGACGTGGCCGGTCACCCGGTGCCCGCGGCCGCCCCCGTCAGGAGCTGGCCGCACCACTGCCCGGACCCGTTGTTGTCGGCGAGGTCGAAGCCGGTGGCGGTGGCGTTGACGCGTACGAACGCGTAGCAGGTGTTGGGCTTGCCGCGGTTCTGGGAGAGGTCGACGGTGCCGGGAACCAGGCCGCCGGCGTCGTAGTCGGTGACCTTGCGCAGGTCGGTGATGAATGCCTGCCGGGTGGGGCAGGAGCCGGCGGCTTCCAGGCCGCGCAGGAAGAGGTCCGCGCTGATGTAGGAGGCGACGGCGACCTCCTGATCGGGGTCGTCCAGCTCGGGGGCGAAGTCGGCCATCGCCTTCTGGTACCTGCGGATCGCGGGCGACGCCGCCTCGAACGGGGTGTAGTTGACCCAGATGGTCAGGCCCGCGATGGCGGGCCCCTGCTCGCGCACCAGCGCCTGGCTGTAGCCGCTCGGGCTCAGCACGACCTTGGGATCGCCGCCGGCGGTGCGCACCGCCGCCAGCACCTCGGCGATGCTGCTCATCGCCACGGTGCCGACGATGACGTCCGCCCCGCTGTCGATGACGTCCTGCGCGGTCCGCGCGGCGCTGCTCGACCCGGTCGTGTAGCCGACCCGATCCACGGTGTCGATGCCCTGGCTCCTGAGGCTGGCGATCAGCTGGTTGGCGATCTCCACGGAGGGGCCGTCGGCGGCGTCCTCGAGCACGACCGCCCGCGTGCCGCCCTGTGCCCTGGCGTACTGGCCGAAGGTGGTGACCGCCGTGCCCTTGGCGAAAAGATAGGAGAACGAGAACATGTTGGCGTGGTCGTTCCACAGTGACTCGGCGGTAAGGCCGGTCACCGGCACGCCCGTCCTGTCCAGATAGTCGGCGGACCCGGAGACGGCCGTGCTCAGCTCGATGAGCCCCAGCACCGGGACGTTCTCGACGAGTTCCCTGGCCGCCGTGCCGTTGGTGCTCGCCGTGGCGGCGTCGTCGCGCCAGACCAGGTCGATCCCGCGGCCGTTGACGCCGCCGGACTGGTTGGCCAGGCCGATCCGGCCCTCGACCCCGCCGCGCGCCGCCTTGAAGGCCTCGGACAGGACCCCACTGTCCGGATAGAGCAGCCCGACCTTGACGGCGTCGGGGGTCACGCCCGGCGCGTCACAGCTCGCCGCGGCGGTCTCGCCGGCCTTGGCGGCACAGCCGGCCGTCGCCACGAGCGCCAGCGCGAGAGACAGCGTTCCCGCGCGCGTCCGTCCACGCACCGCCCGGCGCGGCAGCTGGTGGCCTACCGGCGCGCGGCCGGGCGCCGATAATCGGCTGCTCGCTCTCGGCAGCCGAGGCCCGCCATGCCCGTCACCCGTCGCGTGCATGCACAACTCCCAGATGATGTCGCGCCGGACCGCGGCGGGCTGGCGGACCTCTCCCGGCGAGCCGCGACGGCCCGTGCGGCCCGCGCCCGTGCCGTGACGTCGGTCGCGACTCGTCGCCTGTTCGCGACCGCCTCGAACGTCGCCGGGCCGCCGGTCCTCTGGTCCGCCCACCATGGTCGGCCACCGATTCCACTCTGGAACGTGAGCATAGCCTCATCCAGATGAACCAGAATTCCGGCCTTCTTTTGGCTGTCCCTGGGGAAAACTGACGAGACGGGTCTTCCTCTCAGTACAAGAACCTGATTCTTGTTTCCCGGGCGTGGCATGCGGCGGAATCACCGTCGGGCCGCCCGCGGCGCCTCGCCGGCACGGCGCGTTCGACGCCGCCCACCAGGGGCCTCGGGCCGAGGCCTCCCGCCGTGCGCTCGGGATCGGGCCGGCTGGCCATGGGAAGGTCACGGGCATGGAGCTGCCACACGTGCCGACCAGGATCGTCTGTGCGCCGATGGCCGGTGGGCCGTCGACGCCCGAGCTCACCGCGGCGGTCGGCGAGGCCGGCGGGCTCGGGACGCTCGCCGCCGGCTACCTGACCGCCGACCGGTTCGCCGCGGACGTCGAACGGACCCGTGAGCTCACCCGCCGCCCGTTCGCCGTGAACCTGTTCCTGGGCGGCGGGAGGCCCCGGGGCGCGGCGGCCCAGGCGCTCGACGCGGCCGTCGCGGCCTACGTCGAGCGCCTCGGGCCGCTCGCCGCCCGGCTGGGCGTGGCACCCGGCGACCCCCGTCCCGGTGGGGCCGGCGGACCAGCCGGACCGCCCGGGGCGGCGGACGACGACGACTTCGCGGCGAAGCTCGACATCGTGGTCGCGGCGCGCCCCGCCCTGCTCAGCGTCGCGTTCGGCCTGCCGACCAGCGAGGACGTCGCCCGCTGCCACGGGGCCGGGATACCGGTCGCGGTCACGGTCACCGACGAGCGGCAGGCGATCGCCGCCGCCGCTCTCGGCGCGGACGCGCTGATCGCGCAGGGCTGGGAGGCCGGCGGCCACCGCGGTGGCATCGACCCGGACGACGCGGAGGGCGCCGATGTGCGACTGGCGCTCATGCCGCTGCTGGCCCGGGTGCGCGCCGCGGTCGGCCTGCCGGTGCTGGCGGCGGGCGGCATCGCGGACGGGGCCGGGATCGCGGCGGTGCTGGCCGCCGGCGCCCACGCCGCCGTCCTCGGGAGCGCGTTCCTGCTCACCCCGGAGGCGGGCACGTCGGACGTGCACCGGGCGGCGCTCGCCGGCGGGCGGCGCACCGTCGTCAGCCGGGCGTTCACCGGGCGGCTCGCCCGCGGGTTCGACAACGTTTTCACCCGTGAGCACGGCGCCGACGCCCCGGCGGCCTACCCGCGTGTCCATCGGATCACCGCGCCGCTGCGGGCCGAGGGACGTCGTCGCGGCGACCCGGAACTCGTCAACCTGTGGGCGGGGGAGACGGCGTCCCTGAGCCGCGCCGTGCCCGCCGGGGACCTCGTCGCCGCCTGGCACGCACAGGCGGGCGAGGCCCTGGGCGCCGCCCGGGCCCGTCTCGCGCCGGCGGCGACGTCCCAGGGCTGATGCGCGCGACGCCGGGTGCCCCTGAGGACAGCCCGGTTCCCGGGCCGAACGGCGACAGGCCTGGGAGCCGCCCGCCCCGGTCACGCGAAGGGACGCGGCCGACGGCGACCGGGGCAGGGGCGCCGTTCGCCTACGGAGCCGCCAGCGCCTCGGTGGGGGAGAGCCGGGCGGCGCGGACCGCTGGGTAGAGACCGGCCAGCCCGCCGATGACGACGGTCGCGCCGAGACCACCGAGCACCGCCCAGGCCGGGAGCGTCGGCGGCCAGCCCCGCGCCGCGGCGTACCCGACGGTGGCCGCGGCTCCCAGCAGTGCCCCGCCGGCGCCGCCGAGGGCGGACAGCAGCAGCGACTCGGTGAGGAACTGTGCGCGGACCTGGCCTCTGGTCGCCCCCAGCGAGCGGCGCAGCCCGATCTCGGAGCGCCGCTCCAGTACCGAGATGACCATCGTGTTCGCGACGCCGACCCCGCCGACGAGCAGCGCGACCCCGCCGAGGCCGAGCAGCAGGCCGGTGAAGGCGTCCCCGGCCGCCCGCTGGGCGGCGAGCGCGTCAGACGGGCGGGATACCTCGACCTCGTTCGGCGCCTCCGGGTTGGCGGTGGCGCCGAGCACGTCGCGGACCGCCTCCACCTGATCTCCCCGCGGCCGGACGTAGATGGTCGTCGGATGCCCGTCGAATCCCGCCCTGGACGCGGCCACCGACCATCCGACCAGCGCCGCGGTGTCCAGCTCAGGGGCGAGCGGCGCCGGTTCGAGGACGCCGACGACCGTGAACCAGCTCCCGCCGAGCAGGATCCGGATGTCCGGCGAGGCGTGGCCGATCCCGAGCCGCCGCGCGGCGACGGCGCCGAGCACCGTCGCCGGGTAGCCGCTGGTCGCCTCGTTCAGCCACGTGCCGCTGGCCAGCTCGCCGCCCACGGTGGCCAGCAGATCGGCGCGGGCGGCGTAGGCGGCGATCCCGTTCGTCTCCGCCGCGGGGATCCGGCCGGTGCGGTAGACCTTCGCGTCCCTGAGCCGCCCGACCGCCGACAGCGACTCGACTGGGCCGATCCGGCCGACCATCGCCCCGGCCTCCGCTGGCAGCGACGCCTGTCTCCCGGCCAGGGTGGTGCCCGGCGAGACGGTCAGCAGGTTGGTGCCGAGCGCGTCGAGCGCGCGGTCCAGATCGGCGCGGGACGACGACGATATCCCGACCACCGCGACCATCGCGGCGATCCCGATCGCGATGCCGAGCGCGGACAGGAACGCCCGCAGCGGGCGGGTACGCAGCCCCACGGCTCCGACCTTCACCACGTCCCCTGGCCGCATCCGGGCCGGCGCGAGCGCGCCGTCGCCAGCCGGCCTCGCCCGCGCCGGTCGGGCCGCCGGCTCGGGGGGCGCCGGGGCCGGCGGCGCCGTCATCACGCCACCTCGCTGACCGGCGTCCGGACCTGGCCGGCGAAGGAGTCGGCCACGATCCGGCCGTCGCGCATCCGGACCTGCCGAGGCAGCGACGCGGCGATCTCCCGGTCGTGGGTGATGACGATCACCGTGGTCCCGTGGTCGTGCAGCTCGCGCAGCAGTGTCATCACGCCGGCGCCGGACACAGAGTCGAGAGCCCCGGTCGGCTCGTCCGCGAGCAGCAGCGGCGGGTCGCCGACGATGGCTCGGGCGACGGCGACCCGCTGTCGTTCGCCACCGGACAACTCGTGCGGCCGGTGATCCATCCGGTGGGCGAGGCCGACCCGCTCGAGTGCCTCGGCGGCCCGGCGGCGCCGCGCCGCCGCCCGCGGGCCGCGGTAGAGCAGCCCGTCGGCCACGTTGTCCAGGGCGCTGACGCCGGCAGCCAGGTGGAACTGCTGGAAGACGAAGCCGATCCGGCCGGCGCGCAGCGCGGAGAGCTCGGCGTCCGCCAGCCGGGCCACGTCATGTCCGTCGATGCGCACCGTCCCGGACGTCGGCCGGTCCAGCGCGCCGAGGATGTTGAGCATCGTCGACTTCCCGGACCCGGACGGCCCGACGATCGCGACCAGCTCGCCACGACCGATCCGCAGGGTGACGCCGGCGAGCGCGGCGACCCCGCCCGGGTAGACCCTGGCGGCCTCGAGTAGTTCGATCATGCCGGCATCCCCACCGTGACGCCCTCGGCGATGCCGGGACCGGAGATCTCCACCCGGCCGTCGGCGAACAGGCCGATGGTCACCGCGACATACCGCGAGGTCCCGGCCGCCCTGTCGACGACCTCCACTCCGAACCCGCCCTCGTTCAGCGCCACCAACGCGGCGACCGGGACGGTGAGCACGTCGGCCCGCCGGCCCGCGGTGAACGTGACGTCGACCGAGGCCAGCGTGTAGGCGTCAGCGGCCCGCTGCTCCGGCAGCCCGACCACTACCTCGACCGTGGTGGCGGGATCCGCGTCGGGGCCGTCGCCCGGGACGATCCGGGTCGACACCTCGTCGATCCGGCCGGGGGTCCTCGCCCCGCCCGGGAGGGCGACGGTCACCTCGGCGCCGTCGGCGGCCAACCGCTGTTCGGACGTCTCCAGCTCGACGGTCACGGCCTTGGCGGTCCCGGTGTAGCTCAGTACTGGGCTGCCGGGGCCCACCGGACCGCCGAGCTCGGCGGTGACCGCGTCCACCCGGACGGCGTCCGGCRCGAACACCACCCGGCCGAGCTCGACCCGGCCCGTCCCGGGTAGTCCCAGGTCCTCCTGCCACCGGGTGACCGCGCGCGCGGTCTCGTCGGTGTAGGAGTCGTCGACCGTGAAGCCGGAATAGCCGAGCGCGGCCAGGTTCTCCTCGAGTTGCAGGACGTCCTGGCCCTCGGTGCCCGCGCGCAGCGACCGGTAGGCCGGCATCGTCCCGTACAGGAGCGTCACCGGCTGGTCGTCGGCCCGGAACAACTGCTGGCCGCGGGTGATCCGGGCGCCGGTGTCCGGCAGCGCGGTGGCGGTGCCCGGCAGGCGGCTGACCAAGGTGGTCGAGGGGCCGTAGCCGAGGTCACCGTCGACGGTCCGGGAGTCGGTGAGCGTCTGCCGGGTCACCTCGGCGGTGTTCGGTGGCGGCGCGGTGGCGTTCGACCCTGCCGCCTCGCCGTCGTCGGCGAGACCGAGCACCGCCGAGGTGGCCGCCGCCCCGCCCGCGGCCATGACGGTGAGGACAGTCGCGATCCGTCGGCCACGTCGCCGTCCGCGGCCGCCGCGCCGACGGCTCTCGGCGGTCCGGACCCGCTCGCGGTGGTCTGTCTGCTCCTCGAGGGTCACCCGGGTCATCCCTTCCCGGCCAGGATGCCGTCGCAGGCCTGCTGGGCGGTCTGGAAGTCCGGGTCGTCCCCGACCTCCGGGCCGATCATGATTCCGCGCTGGCCCGGCTCGGGGTCGGGGAAGGCCTCGACGCCGTTCTTCCGCATGCAGGCGGCGAATTCCCTGGCCTTCGCCTCCATCTCCGGGTCGCTACCCGCGGACCCGTTCGCCTGCGGGCTGTACTCGCGGCAGGCCTCCATGGCCGCGTCGACGGTCTCCTTCGGGGTGCTCGGGTCGACCCGCAGCTCGATGCGGCCGTCCACCGGGTCGGGCATGTCGACGCCGTTCTCGCGCATGCACTGCGCGAACTTCACGGCCAGGTCCCCTGGTCTCGGGGTGCCGGTGGCTGTGGCGCCGCCGTTCGTCCCGGCCGCGCCACCGGATCCGGCACCGGCCGCCGAGGCGACCGTGGCGCTGCCGTCGCCGGCGCCGCAGCCGGTGAGGGCCAGCACCAGGACCAGCGGCAGCGCCGCCAGAACCGTCGGCATTCGCAGGGAAAGCCTTCGTATCACGTCGTCTCCTTGCGATTTCGCGCTGTCTCGGCCGGCGCTGGTCGCGGCCGGTCGAGCGCTGATGCAACGCATCGGAGCGTTTCGCTGGCGTTTCCGTGGCGACCGTCGGCGGTCCGCCCTCCGGCCGTGACCTCTCAAGATCATCAGCTTGCGCTAACAGTGAAGAAACAGAGTGGTCGGCGAACATGTGTCGGCGGGTCGACGGGATGAGCGGAGTGGCGTCGTGCGGGTACTGGTGGCAGAGGACGAGCCGATGCTCGCCGACGCGGTCGCGGAGTGGCTGCGAGGCGAGGCGCACGCGGTGGACGTCGTGTACGACGGCGAGGCAGCGCTGGACCGGCTGATGGTCCACAGCTACGACGTGGTCGTGCTCGACCGGGACCTGCCGGCCGTGCACGGCGACGACGTCTGCCGGGAGCTGGTGGAGTCCAGCGCGAACACCCGGGTCCTGATGCTCACCGCCGCCGCCGAGGTCACCGACCGGGTCGACGGGCTCAACCTCGGCGCGGACGACTACCTGACCAAGCCGTTCGCCATCGCGGAGCTCGCCGCCCGGGTCCGGTCGCTGGGCCGGCGGGCCCGCCCGGCGACGCCGCCGGTGCTGAGCCGGGCGGGCATCACCCTGGACCCGGCCCGGCAGCAGGTGTTCAGGGATGGCCAGTATGTGCCGTTGTCCCGTAAGGAGTTCGCCGTCCTCGCCGAGCTGCTGCGGGCCGACGGACCGTGGTGTCCGCCGAGCTCCTGCTGGAGAAGGCGTGGGATGAGCATGCCGACCCGCTGACCGGAGCGGTGCGGCTCGCCATCCTCAAACTGCGCCGCAAGCTCGGTGACCCACAGGTCGTCGAGACCGTTACCGGCGTCGGATACCAGATCCCATGACCGCCACGACCGTCCGGCTCCCATCGGGACGCCCCGCGCCGTCGCGGTCGTCGCGGCCGCGGCGGGGGCCGGCACTCCGGCCGCGCCGGCCGCGCCGGCCTGGGGCGGCGCCACGTCGCCGCACGCTGCGGACGCGGCTGACGCTGATCTACGCCGGTCTGTTTCTCATCGCCGGGGTGGTGCTACTCGGCGCCACATACGCGTTGTTCCAGCAGCAGCTGCGCGCCTCCGGGATGAAGGTGCTCGCCCAGCGAATCGACGTCGGCGGGAAGGTGACGACCTCCGCGACCCTCGGCGACCGGACGGCCGCGCCCTCGGGCGACGACCCGCTGATCACCGGTGCGGACGCCGAGCGGTGGTGGCGGGAGCAGCAGGACCAGCTGCGCCACGCGGCGATCAGGTCACTGCTCGTCCAGGGCGGGATCGCGCTGGGCGTGGTCGGTGGCGCGGCGGCCGGCTTCGGCTGGCTGGTCGCCGGTCGGGTCCTCGCGCCGCTGCACCGGGTCACCGACACCGCCCGCCGGATCGCTGGCGCGCCGGCGGCCGACCGAGGGCTGCACGAGCGGATCGCCCTGCGCGGGCCGAACGACGAGGTGAAGGAGCTGGCCGACGCGTTCGACACGATGGTGGAACGGCTCGACCGGTCGTTCGACGGGCAGCGCCGGTTCATCGCGAACGCCTCGCACGAACTGCGCACACCGCTCACGGTGAGCCGCGCCGTCGTCGAGGTGGCGATGCACCGCCGGTCCGTCTCCGCGGACGTGAAGCAGTTGGGGGAGGACCTGCTGACGATCAATCTCCGGCACGAGCGGCTGATCAGCGGCCTGCTCCTGCTGGCCGGCTCGGAAAAGGAGATCACCGGACGTCGTCCCGTCGACCTCGCGGACGTGGTGACCCACGTCGTGGGGCAGACCGCGACGGAGGCGAGGCGCGCCGGGGTCGTCGTGCACGAGTCGGCGGCCGAGGCATCGACCCGTGGCGACGCGCTGCTCCTGGAGCGACTGGTACACAACCTGGTCGAGAACGGCATAAGGCACAACATCGGCCGCGGCGGCGAGGTGTGGGTGGCCAGCCGTGCCCGGGACGACAGCCTGGTGGAGATCGAGGTGTCCAACACCGGGCCGACCGTGCCGCCCTACGACGTCCCGTCGCTGTTCGAGCCGTTCCACCGGATGGTGACCGAACGACTGATCACCGCCAGAGGAGCCGGGCTCGGACTGTCGATCGTCCGGTCCGTGGCCGAGGCCCATGGCGGTGAGGCCAGGGCCCGGGCTCGCGACGGCGGCGGCCTGGTCGTGACCGTGACTCTGCCCGCGGCCCCCGACCGCGACCCGCCCGACCAGGCCTGATCGCGGCGGTGGCTCACGTCAGCTCGCCGGCCGGAGCATGGGCTGACGGTCAGCCCTTGCGGGCGATCAGGCCGTACGCGCTGACGTCGGCGTCGGAGTAGAGGTCGGGATCCGCGTCCGGGCGCCAGCGGTGCAGCAGCGTGATCCCGGGCTCGACGATCTCCAGGCCCGCGGGCACCAGCGCGGCCAGCTCGTCGCGGCCGCGGGTCTGGAAGGGGATGCCGCGCTGGTTGTAGACGTCGACGACGCGCTGGGTCTCCGCCGGCGCGATGTCGCTGGTCCCGTGACTGAGCACCAGGTAGCTGCCGGCGGGCAGGGCCRCCACCAGCCGGCGCACGAGGGCGCCAGGGTCGGTGCTGCCCGGGAAGAAGTGCAGGATCGCGATCAGGGAGAGTGCCACCGGCCTGGTCAGGTCGAGCGTCCCGGACAGGACGGGGCTGGCGAGGATGTCGTCAGGTCGGTGCAGGTCCGCCTCTAGGTAGGCGCTGCGACCCTCCGCCGAGCTGGTCAGCAGCGCGCGGGCGTGCGCCAGCACGATCGGGTCGTTGTCGGCGTAGACCACGCGGGCCGCCGGCAGGACCGCYTGGACGACCTCGTGCAGGTTCGGCGACGTCGGGATCCCGGTTCCGACGTCGAGGAACTGGTCGATGCCGGCGTGCTCGGCCAGGAAGCGGACGGACCGATGGAGGAAGGCCCGGTTCTGCTGGGCGTAGACCCGCAGGTGCGGGAAGACGGACAGCGCCTGCTCGGCCGCCTCGCGGTCCGCCGGATAGTTCGTCTTGCCGTCCAGGTAGTAGTCGTACATCCGCGCGGAATGCGGGATCTCGATGTCCAGCTCGACCGGCTGGGCGCGCCGCGCCTCCGGCGGGACGGGGTCCGTCCGCCATGCCTCAAGCGAGGTCTCGCTCGCCTCGCCCTGCGCGTCTGCCTGTGCCACGGGACGGCCTCGTCCTCTCGTCCAGCGGTGACCTCGGCACTGGCGCCGTCGCGCCGCGCCACGACCCGATCGCCGTTCCCCACTTCTATCAGCACAGGCCCAAACCGCCGGATCCACCCCCGCGGCCGGGTGCCGGGATCAGCCGCCGGGGCGCCAGGGGGCCGTAACGATCTGCTCGATGGGCATCCAGACAGGGACGCAACCGGCGTCGCGAGGAGAGGAGCACCATGACCGCGATTCGCAGCCCGCTAGCCGACGACGCGCGCACGGTGACCGGCGAGGCCCTCCAGGGCATGGTCGTCGACCTGATCGACCTCTCGCTGTTCGCGAAGCAGCTGCACTGGAACGTGACCGGCCGGACGTTCCGTTCGATCCACCGCCAGCTCGACCAGGCCGTCGACGTCGCCCGCCGCCACACCGACCTGGCGGCCGAGCGCGCCGTGGCCATCGGGGTGAACCCGGACGGCCAGGTGGGCACCGTCGCCCACCGCGGCCAGATCCACGGGGTCGAGTCCGGCTATGTCCAGGACGAGAAGGTCGTCCGGCTGATGACCGACGTCCTGGCCGACGTCATCACCCGGACGCGCGGCCGGATGGACGCGACGGCGGAACCGGACCCGGTCACCCAGGACCTGATCATCGACGCGCTCAAGGAGCTGGAGATGCAGCACTGGATGTTCCAGGCGATGATCTGACCCAGCCCAGCCCAGCCCAGCCCAGCCCCGGCCTGGGCCCCGCCTCGGCGGCGGCCCCGGCGCCCCGGGGGATGCTCGGCGCCCGCCGGGTACCAGACTGGGATGAACGGTCTGACCTTCGCGAGGACCAGCCTGGCCACGGCCGGCGCCGCCGCCCTCGGCGCGGCTGCCACGAGCCCCGATTCCGCCTGGTACCGGGCGCTGGACAAGCCCGCGTGGCAGCCGCCACCGGCGGCGTTCCCCGCCGTCTGGACGCCGCTGTACGCCTCGATCGCGTTCGCGGCCGCCCGCGCGCTCGACGCCAGCTCCGGCGACCAGCGGCGCAGGCGGCGGCTGCTGCGCGTGTTCGCGGTTGACCTCGCCCTGAACGCCGGCTGGACGCCGCTGTTCTTCCGGGCCAGGCGCCCGCGCTGGGCGCTGGCCGAGATCGCGGCGCTGGACGCGGCCAACGCCGCGCTCCTGGCACGCGCCTGGCGAGCCGACCGGCTGGCCGGGGCGGCGCTGCTGCCGTACCTGGCCTGGACCGGTTTCGCCACCGCGCTCAACGCCGCGATCGCCGCCCGCAACCCCGCACGCTGACGGGTCCGCCCGGGTTCGTACCTGGACGTAAGCCCGCGTGTGGGCCGGCGACACCCCTGCCCGACTTGACTGGCGCACTACCTATCATCCCAGTTGGCGCGAATGTGCTGGTGGTGGTGCATGTCGGATTAGTGGCCGCGAGACAGGCAGGGCGGGCGGGCATCAGATGGGTCGGACACGTGATCGGGGACGACGGGGCCGGCCCGTGAGGCGGCCATGACGGCCGGGTCAGGACGCGGCCTGCCGCGATGACCATCGACTCCTCCGCGCCCGAGACGGCCACCCGCAAGCCGGACATCCCGGCTCAGCCCGCACCGGTCGCCGCCCCGGAGCCGCGCACCGAACCGGCCCCGAGGGTCCCGGCGCGCCCCCGTGGGCTCCGGCCGCTCCACCGGCTCCGGCGGGTCCGGGTCAGCGCACCGGCCGCAGCGGTCCTGCTGCTGGCGCTCTGCTCCTTCGTCGGCAGCCTCCTCCTGCAGGCATTCCTCTACCCGCGTGGATCCGGGGACGCCGACGAGGCCGCATACGTCATGCAGGCGCGGATGCTGCTGCACGGGCGGCTCACCCTGGACGCGCGGGTGGTGGAGCCGTTCTTCCAGCCATGGCTGACCGGCATCCATGGCAACCACGTCTTCACCAAGTACCTGCCGGGCTGGCCCGCGCTGCTCGCCGTCTCCCAGGCGCTGTTCGGCACGATGACCGTCGCCCCCGCGGCGGTCGCCGCCTGCTGGGTCGTCGGCGCCTACCTGCTCGCGCGCGAGCTGTTCGACGACGTCTGGACGGCCCTGGCGACCGCCGTGCTGCTGGCCCTGTCCCCGCTCGTCCTGCTGCACACCGCCCTTCCGCTCGCCTACGCCTGCGCCGCGGCCGTGCTCACGCTGGCCAGCGCCCTGCTGCTGCGCGGGGCCCGTACCGGATCGCGTCCCGCGCTGATCGGTGGCGGCGCGCTCGTCGGGTTCGCCCTGCTAAACCGGCCGTACGACGTGGTCCTGGTCGCGCTGCCCCTCCTGCTCTTCGTCGCGGTGCGGCAGCGGCGGGCGCCCCGGACCCTGGCCACCCGCTCGGCCTGGGCCGCCCTCGGCGCGGCACCGCTGGTCGCCGTCCTGCTGGCCTACTGCTGGTACGTGACGGGCTCGCCGCTGCGCCTGCCGCTGTCGGCCTCGGACCCGCTGGACACGTTCGGCTTCGGCTCGCGGCGCATCCTGCCCACCGAGTCGAGCTTCCCGTTCACCCGTCACCTGGCCGAGGACGCGCTCCGGGACACCCTGAGCGCGGCGCCGAGCTGGTACTTCGGCGGGCTGGGCCTGATCGCCCTCGCGGTCGTCGGCATCCTGGCGCCGCGGCGGCGCGCGGAGCGCCTGCTGCTCCTCGCGACGACCGGGGTGGTGCTGGCCGGCTACTTCTTCTGGTGGGGGTCGGCGTTCGCCGTGCCCGGCCTGCGCAACGGGCTCGGCCCGCACTACCACCTGGCCGGGTTCACCCCGGTGGTCATCCTCGCTGCCGCCGGCGCCCGGTGGCTGTGGACGCTGCTGCCGGCGCGACCGCACACGCCGCGGGCGGCGCACGCGGCCCGGCCGGTCCGCCGCGCGCGGGCCGCCCGGTTCGGCGGTGTCGTCCGGCCCACGGCGATGGCGCTCGCCGTGGCCGGGCTCGCGGCGCTCACGGTGCCGACCCTCCAGCCCAGGATCGACGTGCAGCACAGCGTCGACGCCGGCAACGACTTCCTGGACGCCCTTGTCCCGGACAACCTGCCCGGCCCCGCGCTGGTCGTCGTCACGCCGGGGGTGGCCAGCCGGTACACCCAGGTCCCGTACCACACGCTGCGCAACAGCCCGGGGCTCGACGGCCCGATCGTCTACGCGGCGGACATCGGGCCCGCCGTCGCCGCGCTGCCTGACCGGATGCCCGGCCGCGCGCTCTACCGGCTGCGACCGGACGAGCTCGTCGACGCGGACATCCCGGGCAGCTACCGGGGCTCGTTCATCCCGCTGCGCCGGGTCACCGGAAACCGGGTCGAGATCCGGGTGACCATCCGGCCGCCCGCGGGCGCCGCGGGTGGGCACACCTCCGTGCCCGCCGCTGGCCCTGGCGCTGGCGCCGGGGCCGGGGCCGGGTCGCGGATGTATGTCCGGCTGGGCAGTGAGGTCCGCTCCCTGGATCTCGCCGCGGTGCCCCCGGGCGGGAGCGCCGGAGCGGTCACCCACACCTTCGTCCTGACCGCCGCGGCGGCCGGCGGGCCGGACGAGATCGCCGCGGGCATCTCGTCGCCCGCCGAGCTCGTCGTCGGTTTCGCCGCTGGCCCCGACCCGGGGGCCGGTGCGTGGGAGGAACGGTTCCCACTGGTCCGGCGCGCGGCCGGCGATCTCTCCCTGCTCGCGCCCGGCCTCGGCTGGCGGCGCCTGGCAGGCGGTACGGCCAGCACGGCCAGCACGGCCGGAGGCAAGCCCGACGCCTGGCTCGCCGCGCGGATCCAGCCCGTCCTCGACGTCGCGCTGGCCGGCTCGGAAGGCCACTGACGGCGAGGCGGGTCTGAAACAGGGGCAAATGCTGGCAGGGCCGCCCAGCCGTGCGCGAGAAGCGAAAGACCCTCAGAATCCGGGTTCCGGCGCGGGCTTCTCGCCGACGCTGGACGGGTGGACGGCAACCCTGACGTCATCAGCGTGCCACCAACTCAGCGGGGCGTTCCCAGCTCCGAGCGGGACGAGGAGACCAGCGGCCCTCCACCGGCGGGCCTTCCGGCGAGCGGCGCCGCGCTGCACGATCCCGTCCTGACGTACGGAAAAGAGGACGAGGACGCCACCGGGGCGTGGACGAAGCACAAGAAGACGATGGAGAGCACCGGCGTGCGCACCATGGCCAGGCGGCTGCCGGGCCTGCTCCGCCTGTCGTGGTCGCTCGCCTGGGAGGCGGACCGCGCCGGGCTGCTGGCCCTGGTCACCGTCCGGGTGGTGTCCGGGCTCGCGGAGGCGGCCGGCCTGCTCGCCGTGGCCGGCGCGCTCACCGAGCTGCTGCGCGAGGGCCCGACGCCGGACCGGATCCGCGAGGCGCTGCCGGCGCTGGCGCTGGTGGCCGCGGCCGGGGTCGTCCGCGTCGGGCTGACGCTGGTCGAACGCCTGCTGCGCAGCCGGTTCGGCCCGCGGATCGACCGGGTCTGCATGGTCCGGCTGCTCGACGTCGCGACCCGCACCTCCGTGATGGCCTACGACGACCCGCGGTTCGTCGACGACCTCGACGCCGCCGAGCGTGGCGCCGCCGGCGGGCGCCAGCTCGTCGACAACACCGCGGACGTGTTCACCTCGGCGGTGCGGATGGCGGCCGCGGGCGGCGTCCTGACCGTGCTGCACCCGCTGCTGCTGCCGCTGCTGGTCCTGTCGATCCTGCCGGACGGCTGGGCGACGGCGCGCTCGGCCCGGCTGGCGTACGCCTCCTGGCTAGGCACCATCCGCCAGGTCCGGCGGCAGTACATGCTGCGGTACCGCATGATCGACCGGGACTGCGCCGCCGAGATCCGCTCGTTCGGGCTTGGGGGCTTCCTGCTGGACGAGTACACGCTGCTCGCCCGCGGGTACGAGGCCGAGCAGCTGCGGGTCGGCCGCGGCCAGGTCCGGTACCGGCTGATCGGCGAGTCCGTGGCCGGGCTCGCCCTCGGCGCCGTCTACCTCACGCTCGTTCTGCTCCTCGACGCCGGCATCATGCCGCTCGCCGCGGCGGGTACCGCCGTCCTCGCGATCCGCAACGGGCGCGGCGCGCTGGGGACCGCGCTGACCAGCCTCACCGAGGCCTACGAGAACTTCCTCTACTTCGGCGAGTACCGGGCCTGGATCGAGGAGGCGGCCCGCCGGATCCCCACCCGGCGGGCGGCGGCGGCACCGACAAGCCCGGAGGTCATCCGCGTCGACGACGCCACCTACAGCTATCCGCACACGGGCACCGCGGCGCTGCGCGGTGTGTCCGTCGAACTGCGCAGGGGGCAGGTGGTCGCGTTCGTCGGCGCGAACGGCAGCGGCAAGTCCACGCTGGCGAAGGTCCTCGCCGGCCTGTACCTGCCGGACTCCGGCGCCGTGCGCTGGGACGACGTCGACCTCGCCGGCGTCGACCCGGACAGCGTCCGGGAACGGGTCGGGCTGATCCCGCAGTCCTACACCCGCTGGCCCATGTCGGCCCGGCTGAACATCGCTGTCGGCCGCGTCGGCCGGCTGGCGACCGACGGCCCCGACAGCGTCATCCCCGCCGCCCGGGCCACCGGCGCCGACGAGGTCATCGACGGGCTGCCGCACGGCTATGACACCTCGCTGGCCCGCCAGTACACCTCCGGCCACGATTTGTCCGGCGGCCAGTGGCAGCGGATCGCCTGTGCGCGCGCCGTCTACCGGGACGCGCCGTTCCTGATCGCCGACGAGCCCTCCGCGGCCCTCGACGCCCGCGCCGAGCAGACCCTCTTCAGCCTCATCCGGCGGCTCGGCCGGGACCGGATCGTCCTGCTGATCACACACCGGCTCGCCAGCGTCCGGACAGCCGACCGCATCTACGTGCTCGACGAGGGCCTCGTCGTCGACGAGGGCGACCACGCCGAGCTGATGAGCCGCCCCGGCATCTACCGCGACCTGTTCACCCTCCAGGCCCGCCAGTTCGTCGACACTCCGGATTCGCCGCCGCCGCCGCCGTCACCGTCACCGGCAGCCGAAACACCCGCCGAGCCAAGCCCGGCCCGAGGCGCGCGGTAGGCCCCGGTATCGGCTTCCGACGGACGGGGTTCTATCGGCCATGAACGCCCGTGTTCACCTCGGCGACGGGCGGGAGCCCGCCGCCGCCGGACAAGCCATCGGCGGACCTGCCGCTGGTAGGGACCATGCGGGTGACCGAGGTCGGCATGGCACCCACGGTGAAGGCGTGGACGGTGGCGTCGACGGCGACGGTCACGTAGGAGGCCCGCATCGGGATTCGCGACGGCAGCGGGATCGTATGGGAGCCCTCGGCGAACCCGGAATCGAGCACCCGCATCGAGGTGCTCCTCGGTTCCGGAGGCGTGAGCGAAGTGGCCCACCAGGCCTGGACGGCGACCTGCGCGGGCTCGTTCAGCGTCAGGTGTATCGAGCGCCGAGCCGCGTCGTAGCTGACCTCACTGTCATTCTTCCGATCGACYGATGTGACACCCTCCACCTGGGCCACGATGAGCCCGGCGATTCCGGCGAGGCCCTGGACGACGATGGCATGCGGGTTGCGCCTGGAGATCTCCTCGCGGAGGTACTGCTTTGTGTCCAGCGGAACCATGCCGCCGAAGACGAGGATGTCGACGCCCGTGACGTCGTAGTCGTCCAGGACACGGTCGAACTGGTTGGTCGCGTCCGTGGCGTAGCCCTTGCCGCGCAGGATCCCGACGGTCTCGACGAGCACGCTGGGGCTCCTCCCGACGATGAGGATTCGCTTGGGCTGGTTCATGGGTGAGGCGTTCATGTGCCAGATCTCCTTGGCGGCGGGTGCGGATAAGTGTTGGCGCGAACAATATTGGCTACACCAACATAGCCAGTGTTGGCTCGGCCAACAAGTGCTACCGTGCGGGTGTGCCCATGCCTCGCCATCAGCCCGGCCGCGCCCTGGCCCGGCTCCAGGACCGCCCGACCTGGCTCATCAGCCGCACGTACGCACGCTCGTCGGAGCTGCTCAACGCGGGCTTCGAGGCTCACGGCAGCGGCCTTCGCGGCTACCACTACCGACTGCTGGCCGCGCTCGAGGAGTGGGGACCCGCCAGCCAGGCCGAGCTGGGCCGCAACACGGGGATCGACCGAAGTGACGTCACCGCCGCACTGTCGGAGCTCGAGTCGCGCGGCCTCGTCGAACGCACCGTCGACCCCGAACACAGGCGCCGCAACATCGTCACCATCACCCAGAAGGGCGCCGAGCAGCTCCTCGACCTCGACGCGGTGATCGACGGAATCCAGGACAGGCTCCTCGCCCCTCTGACGGCGGCACAGCGGCGTGAGTTCGTCAGCCTGATGTCCCTGCTTCTCGACGACCCCAGGGCGACGACCGCCTGATTCGCTAGGCCACCCGGCGTGTGATCCACAACGTTTGGCCGCAGGACCGGCTCATTCAGGGACAGCCCGCCCCGACGACTTCGTGGAGACCTGTGCGTACCGCGGAAAGGGCTGGGTCGACTTATACTTGGAAAATGTGCAGGTACGCGTTCGTGACCTATAAGGTCCACTACGTGTGCGTCGCCTGCCGACAGTCCCACAAGCATCCCTGGGACGGCGCCGAGCACCTGTGTACCCGGTGCCGCGTACCGATGCGATACGCCGGCCACGACTTCGCGGCCCCACGTAGAGCCGACGACAGCGGCTGGGGCGCGGTCACCGCGGTCCTCGACGCGGGCCTGCGCTATGAGGGGTTCCAGGTGTGCGGCTGCGGCCGGGAATCGGAATACCGGCCTCGACGTAGCTCGGATGTGCGATCCCGGCGCCGTGTGGCCGTCCGTGCCGGGTTGTGCGAGGCCGACGCCCTCGCGCTGCGCGATCCCGCCGACGCATGACGTCTCTTCGGCTGACATCCCCGCTGCACAAGCCGCCGGAGGATCACGTGAGGCGCGTGACTTCGCTGAACCCGGTCCGCCGAACTCCGAGGAGCCGGTAATGGCTAAAGATTATGGACGGATCCATTGGCGCTGGATGAATGCCGCCCCACGCAACCGGGATACAGGCGCCCCCTCGTACCTGGAGGAGTGGTACAACGAGTAGTGCGGGGGATGTCTCCACTACGTTCCGCTGGAAGGCCCGCTCGGTGGCGACTGGGGTGCTTGTGTGAACGCCGCTTCCTCATACGACGGGCGCCTGGTGTTCGAGCATGACGGATGCGACGAGTTCGAGAGGGACGACACAGGTTATGCGCCGTTCTCCGAGCCTCGGCCGTCGGGAAATGCGTAGCACCGCCCGTCCATGGACCGCACAGGTGAGATCGCTATCCGCAGAATGAGGCGTGGTCACGTGGCCCCGGCGAGTGGGTCGCTCTGCCCGATAGTCCGCGGATGTGTGACCGGGTATCCGGTCTGCTCGGCGTCTTGCCGGACGTCGGCGAGTGTGAGATCCGGGTTCAGCGCCGTCACGGTCGTGCCGTCGAGCGGGTGAAGCGTCCAGAGGCGGCTGACGGCGACAGTGTCGAGCGCGACCTCGTAGTAGTCGGCGGCGAAGGCCAGATAGATGTTCGGGCCGGGGTCACAGAGGATGGTCAGCAGTTCAGCGCCGTCGGGGCTCTCGCGGTGTCCCGCATGGGGCGGGAGCTCCATGGTGCCGGTCCGCCAGTGGTCGTCGTGGTGTTGGCGCCAGAGAACGAAGGTGGCCTCCAGACGGCCGTCGAAGCTGAAAGCGGGCTCGTCAACGTGGGCCTGGAAGACCTCCGGAACGGTGTCGACGAGCCCGGGCCACAGACCTCCCACGACGACGGGACTCATCGGTGACTCGTGGTCGAAGCCGCGGATGAAAGCCCCGGCCGGGCCGAAGACGATCGAGTACGCGTCCCCGCTGCCATCACGCATCGACGCCATCTCCTTGGCCGGCGCCCACGAGGCGTCGAACGAGTAGTAGCGGAACTCCCACTCCGGGCAAACGATCGCCTCAAGCATCGCCAACGCGCGGCATCGATCACGGAGCACCGAGATATCGGGCAGACGGGCGGCGACCTCGTACACGTTCACCTTGGTCACACTATGTCCCTGCCGCGAGGCCCCGCCGCGTATAAGCAGGGTGCCTGCGCGATAGTGGATCAGTGAATGGCTGGGTGCACCTGGGGCGTCTGTGGACCAACGGCGAGCCGTTCCTGGCGATGGACGTCGGGCTTCGGGCGGACTGGCGGGGCCACAGCGACGAGAGCCACTTCGACCAGGTCGTCGAGGCGGGGATCGAGGTCACGAGCCTGCCCGTCGGCACGGGCCGGGCGGTCCTCGTCGGCGGAGATGGAGTGGTCCGCGACRACAGCTGGATCGAGGTCCTCACGTCCGACATGGGCACAGTCGCTCTCGTCCAGGCGTCGGGTCCCGACTACGGCGAGGCGCTTTCCGCCGCGTTGTCCTTCCCCTCGCGCGACGATGACGACGGCGACCCGCTCTCTGTGCCCAGCGGCGACATCGCCCTGTTCAGCTCCGCCGTCGATGGCCTCGGCCCTCATTCCACCCCGCTGGCGGACCCACGGCCCGGACCAGTCCCGGTCGAGCACGGACCACCGTCGTCTCTCGCCCCCGACCCGGGCCTGCTACTCCGGACAGGCCATACCTGCTACACGCTGAAGGTCCGCTGGTACACCGAACTGGGCGACGACCGCTTCGCGCGCTGGCTCCTCACGCCAACCACCACCCAGTGATCTCCGCGCTCACCGTACCGCGGCCGCGATCACATCTGACCGGTGCGCGAGAGGTCCGGGCTAGGGAAGCCAGGGCTGGCCGACGGCGATCACCCGCGCCGACGCGTCGGACTGAAGCATGACCAGTTTTCCGGGAGTCGACGCGGCGAAGTTCCGCAAGTCCGTGAGGTCGCCGGTCTCGTACTTCTCAGGTGCCACCGAGAACGTGAACCTGACCGTCGGCGTCAGCTGGTACTCACGGATCTCCGCCCCGAGGTCATCGATCCGATAACCGTCCAGGCAGGGCCCCGTGCTGTCGCCGAACACGGGGGTGCAGTGGACGTAGGCCTTCGGGTCGAGTCGGAGCGTGGTGCCGTCAATGCTCACCACCGTGCCGAGGTCATGGACCTCGCCGAAGCCGGCGAGCGGTGGGTGCGCGTCCTGTGACAAGGGCGAGGGGGGCACAGATACCGGGGCCAACGACACCGACCGAGGTGGCGCGGGCGACGGCGACGAGGACGGAGACGGCGGGCTGGACTCGTTCGTCTCGCTGGAGCAGCCGGCGACGAYGGCTCCGGCGACGAGTATCCCGCCGAGCGACCGCGACAACCCGCTGATTCCAGCACCAAACATGGCGAAATACTAGTGCGACAGGCAACGTCGACCCACCACGTCGCGAGTTCTGGAGATCTGTCAGACGCAGCGCGCCACAGGTGACGCGTGGCGTCTGACTTGTCTTTGACCTTCCAGGCGCGGGCGGCGGGCAGTGTTCGCCCAGGCGGAGCTGGCCGTGGCCACCAGCCGCGTCCTCCCACTCAGGCTGTCGACGCGTCTTCGCGACTTCGGCGGGTTGCCCGCGATGCCATGATCCAGTCGGTTGGCTCAGCGGGGGCGCGCGAGCAGGTCCGCGATGTGCGCCTCGTCGATATGAGGACTGGTACCAGCGGTGCCGACGGCGCAGCCCGCGACGAGGACGGCGTGTTCCATCGCGTCGTCCGGGTCGCCGCCGCCGAGCCAGTAGTGCAGGAAGCCGGCGAACAGGGCGTCACCGGCGCCGGTGGTGTCGACCACCCCGTGCGGGGCGACGGCGCGAACAAAGCGGGCGGGACGCCCTCGGACGGCAAGCAGAGCGCCGTCGGCCCCCAGCCCAACGACGACGATCCGCGCGCGAAAGCGTTCCAGCGCCGTCCGGGCGAAGACGGCCGGATCCGTGTCGAGCCGCTCAGCGGAGCAGAACAGGACGTCGGCGGCCCGTAGCCACGGCCCGCAGTAGGAATCGTCGACCCCGGTGACGGTCTGGACATCGACAGCGATCGGCACACCCGCGGCCTTGGCGACGTTCAGGAGCGGCCGGGCGAAACCAACGGTGGAGACGACGGCGAGCTGGGCGCCGGCCACGAGCTCGGCGAACAACGCCCGCGGGTAGCCGGCGTCGGAAAGGTCCTTGAGGTCGGTGTGGACCTGCCGGGCGCCGCGCGGATCGACCAGCACCACGGAGGTCGGGGTACTCGCCGCCGCCACGACCCCGGCGCCGCCCAGGCCGGCGCGTTCCAGCTCGGCACGGACGAGAACACCGGCCGGATCGGCGCCGACCAGCGCCGCCAGCACTACCGGGGATCCCAGCGCGCGCAGCACGCGGGCGACGTTGAGCCCGACGCCCCCCGCCTCCAGCCGCAGCCGGTGGGGCAGATAGCGCACCGGCGCGTAGTGAAGCGGGAAGTCGTCCACCGGCACCGTCTGCTGCACGTTGGCAACCCCGGCGACCACCACCGGACCCGCCATGGCCGTCACGTTCGCACCTCAGGGCACACGTCAGTGATTGTCTCGGCGGCGTGGTCAGCCGAACGCCTTCACCTCGATGACGGCGTGACCCACGCACGGTTCGGGCCCGGGTAGATCCCGGTAGCCGAGGTCACGCCCGCCACCCGTGCTCGTTACCGGTCCGCTCCCGCAGGGAACGACAGTTCCATGACCGGGCAGGACCGGTGGGCCGGGAGCCCGCGCTACCTGCCGATCGCCGACCACGGGCTGATCGGCGACCTGCGCACCGTCGCCCTCGTGGGCACCGACGGGACCATCGACTGGTACTGCTGCCCGTCCTTCGACGCTCCGAGCGTCTTCGGCTCGATCCTCGACGCGGACCGGGGAGGGCGCTTCGAGCTGACGGCCGACGCGCCGGCGAGGTCGAGACAGTTCTACTTTCCGGACACCAACGTCCTGATCACCCGGTTCTTCACCGGGGATGGCGTGGGCGAGGTCCAGGACTTCATGCCGATCATCGGCGACGCGAGCGCGGTCGGCCGGCATCGGCTGATCCGTCGGGTGGTGTGCGTGCGCGGGTCCATCCCGATGCGTGCGCGGGTGGCCCCGCGGTTCGACTACGCCAGGCTGCCGCACACGGTCCGGACCGAGGACGGGGCGACGCTGTTCGAGTCGGCGTCGCTCTCCCTCGCGCTGACCGCCACGGTGCCGCTCGACGGGGACGGCCAGGACGTGTGGACGATCTTCAAGCTGCTGGAGGGGGAGTCAGCGGTCTTCGCCCTTGACCGGGTGGGCGGTGACATCGTGCCGCGCGGGTGTCCCCATGCCGAGGCGGAGCGGGAGTTCACCGCGACGGTGGCGTTCTGGCGCCGGTGGCTGGCCGCGTCCCGCTACCGAGGCCGGTGGCGGGAGATGGTGCACCGTTCCGCGCTGACCCTCAAGCTGCTCACCTACGCCCCTACCGGGGCGATCGTGGCGGCCCCGACGACCAGCCTGCCCGAGCAGATCGGCGGCGAGCGCAACTGGGACTACCGGTACGTATGGATCAGGGACGCCGGGTTCTGCGTTTACGCGCTACTTCGGTTGGGGTTCACCGACGAGGCGCGAGCATTCATGGACTTTCTCTCCGAGCGCGTCGCGCTGCGCCACAACTGCCCCCGCGGCCCGCTCCAGATCATGTATGGCATCGACGGCCGAGGCGAGCTTCCAGAGGAGGAGATGGGCCATCTCAGCGGATACCAGGACTCCGCCCCGGTACGGGTCGGCAACGCCGCCGCCGACCAGCTCCAGCTGGACATCCACGGAGCGTTAATCGACTCCGTCTACCTCTATGACAAATGGGGGCAGCCCATCTCCAGCGGCCTGTGGGACGAGGTCTGCGTCCTGGTCGACTGGGTCTGYGAGCACTGGAACCAGCCCGACGAGGGCATCTGGGAGACCCGCGGCGGTCGTAAGAACTTCCTGTACTCGCGGCTGATGTGCTGGGTGGCGGTCGAGCGGGCGATCCGGATGGCGAACCGTCGCGGGCTGCCAGCCGACCTCGCGCGCTGGCGGGGATGCCGCGACGCGATCTACCGGCAGATCATGAGCCGTGGCTGGTCCGCGAACCGGCGGGCGTTCGTCCAGCACCTCGACGACGACGTCCTGGACGCCTCCCTCCTGATGATGCCGCTGGCCAAGTTCGTCTCGCCCACCGACCCGAAGTGGCTGTCCACGCTGGACGCGCTCGGCGAGGATCTGGTCTCCGACTCGCTGGTCTACCGCTACGACCCGGAGGCGAGCCCGGACGGCCTTCGCGGCGAGGAGGGCACCTTCTCGATCTGCTCGTTCTGGTACGTCGAGGCGCTGACCCGGGCCGGGCGGCTCGACGAGGCGCGGCTCGCCTTCGAGAAGATGCTCACCTACGCCAACCACGTGGGCCTCTACGCCGAGCAGATCAGCCGTGCCGGGGAGCAGCAGGGCAACTTCCCGCAGGCCTTCACCCACCTGTCGCTGATCAGCGCCGCGTTCAACCTCGACCGCGCCCTCGGCTGACGGCGGCGAGCCGGGCGGCGGAGGTGCCCAGCCCGATCGGGGAACCGAACGGCGGGACGCCGGCCGCCGGATGCTGGCGTAGCTCGGCCTCGTCGTAGCGGCGGGTACCTCGGTGCCAGCGCAGAATGCCGGCCAACCAGTTCTTCAGGTCGTCGACGTAGGCCCGCAACGCGCCCCGGGCCTCGTCGGTGAGGTCGTAGGTGTCGAACAGCGCGGGCAGCTCCCGCTCGACGATGTGCTCGAACTGGCACATCCGGGCCGTCATCAGGTCGTTGACGACGCCGACGGCGCGCTCACGCGGGCAGTCGAGGAAGTTCTCCACCACCAGGACGCCGTTGCTGAGCTCGCCCTCGAACTGGATCTCCTTCTGGTAGGAGAAGATGTCGTTGAGCAGGCCGGCGTAGTCCATCGCCGAGTTCTCCAGTGCCTGGATCGGCCGCGTCCCGTAGATCTCGGGCGGGATGCCGTGCTCGCCCCTTGGCCGGGCCAGCGCCATCGTCAGCTCCGAGCCGAAGGTCGAGCGGCGCATCTCCAGGTAGTCGATCGGGTCGGGAATCCGGTTCGCCGCGTGGTTCRCCAGTTCCCACAGCCAGCTGTCGAGCATCATGTCGACCGCCCGGCGGAAGGCGCGGCGGCCGGTGAGGTCGAGCGGCGGCGCGGTGCGTGCCCACAGATCGGCGAGCGCCCGTTCCAGCGGGATGGCCGGCGCCGGCATGGCCTCGGCCACCCGTCCCTCCTCGAGTTCCACCGGGAGGAACTGGCGCAGCCGCTCGTTGCACGCGCGGGCGCCGGCGAGGTCGCGGGTCCGGCCGAAGACGACCGGGTAGTAGTCGTCGGCGTAGGTTCCCCAGGTCAGCCACTGTGCCGACCGGTCCAGCTCGGCCCGGGTGGCATCCGGGTCGAGACCCGCGGAGCAGAGCGGGAAGTCGTAGGAGACGAGTTTGTGCTCGTCCCAGATCCCCGGCACCGGGTCCAGCAGGCCCATCACCCGGGCCCACCGCACCGTCTCCCCGCGGGTGCCCGCCAGGTGCGGGTTGTCGCCCACCGGGAAGGGCATGTACGGCTCCGGTGCCCGCGGCGGCCGGACGGCCTGAAACCGGACATGGCYGAACGCGCGCAGGCGCCGCGGCGTCGTGACCAGGATCGATTCGACGGCGCGGGCGGCTGACGTGCCGAATCCCGTCGGACCGGCCAGCAGCGCGCCGGCGCCGGCGGAGCGCGGCCCCGCGGCGGGCGATAGGTCGCCCGCGGCCGAGGACCCGGCTGTGGGCCCGGCGGCGGTCCCGTCGCCGGCTGGGAGGAGATCGGCCGGGGCCGGGCCGTCGTTCATGTAGCGGCTGGAGCGCAGGTGCCACTCGTGACCCCCCGACTGCCAGTCCTGCAGGCCCTTGACGTACCCGAGCACGGCGAGGCGCGCCAGCGGGTCGATCCCGTGCTCGTCGAGCAGCGGGGGGACCTCGGTGAGCGCGGTGTGCTCGAACTGGTGCAGCCGGGACGTGAGCAGGTCGTTCACGAGGTCGGCGGCGGTCTGGGTGGCGCAGCCGAGGAACCGTTCCACCACCAGCACGCCGTTGCTCAGCTCGCCCTCCTCCTCGACCTCGCGCTGGTAGGAGAACAGGTCGTTGCGCAGGTGGATGGCGTCGGCGAAGGTGTCGCGCAGCACCCGCATCGGACGGCGGGCGGCGATCGCGGCGGGTACCTCGGCGTCGGCGGCGTGCTCGACGAGGTTCGCCGACCAGGGCGCGCCCCCGACCTTTCGTCGCATCTCGATGTACTCGATGGGGTTCGACACCCGGTTCTCGTTGATGTTGGCCAGTTCCCACAGGGACTCGTCCAGAAGATTGCGGGTGCTGGTCACGAACCGTCGCCGCCAGTCCGCGGACCGGTCCGGGATGGTCCGTGCCCACAGGTCGGCGAGACCCCGCTCGACCGCGTTCGCCGGCGCCGCGTCGGCGGTTCCCTCACCGGCCGCGCCCCCGCCGCCGTCGAGGGGCATGAAGGCGCGCAGCCGGTCGAGGTACTCGCGGGCGCCGGCCATGTCACCGGTGCGCTTGAACAGCTCGAGGAAGTGGTCGTCGAAGTAGAACACCCAGACGTACCAGTCGGTGATCAGGCCGAGCCGGTCGGCGAAGGTGTCCGGGTGGGTGTAGGCGCACAGCAAGGCGTAGTCGTGCGCGTCGAAGTCGCGCTCGCTCCAGACCGTCACGCCGGCGTCCGGCGCGTCGATCATTCCCATCGCGGCGGCCCAGGCCCGGCTGTGCGACCGGGCCGATTCCAGGTGGGCGCTGAGCCGCGCCGGATAGGGCACGTAGAAACGCGGCAACACGAACGGCTGCATGGGCCGATCCGCCTTCCTCTCGCTGGGCGGTGGCCGCGGTGGCGGAGGGTCTCCGCCACCGCGGCCACGGAACTGTCCGGTGCTAGCGCCCGATCTCCACGTTCTCGAGGATGCCGAGCGCGTCGGGGACCAGGACGGCCGCGGAGTAGTAGGTCGTCACCAGGTAGGAGAGGATCGCCTTTTCGCTGATGCCCATGAAACGGACCGAAAGACCCGGCTCCAGCTCGTCGGAAAGGCCGACGTGATGCAGGCCTATGACGCCCTGGTTCTCCTCGCCCGTACGCATCGCGAGAATGGATGTGGCACCGGTCGGGCTCACCGGGATCTTGTTCACCGGCAGCATCGGAACACCGCGCCACGCCGGGACGTGCTGGTCGTGGAACAGCACGGTGGCCGGATAGATGCCGCGCGCGGTGCACTCCCGGCCAAACGCGGCGATGGCTCGGGGGTGCGCGAGCAGGAAATGAGTGCTACGCCGGCGGCTCAGCAGCTCGTCCAGATCATCCGGCGTCGGCGGCCCGCTGCGGGTGTGAATCCGCTGGCGCAGGTCGGCGTTGTGCAGGAGACCGAAGTCGGGATTGTTCACCAGCTCGTGCTCCTGGCGTTCGCGCAGCGCCTCGACGGTGAGCCGGAGCTGATGCTCGAGCTGGTTCATCGGCTCGTTGTAGAGGTCGGCGACCCGGCTGTGGACGCGCAGCACGGTCTGCGCCACGCTCAGCTCGTACTCTCGCGGTGCCAGCTCGTAGTCCACGAACGTRCCTGGCAGAGCCGCCTCGCCGGCGTGGCCGGCCGCGATCGTGATCTCCGYCTCGCCCAGCCTGTTCTGCGCCGGCGCCGGGCGGGTGCGGTAGTCGCCGATCCACGCCCGCAGCTCGTCGGAGGAGTCCACGATCTCCTGGAACCGCTGGCGGGTCAGGGCGAGCACGGTCGTGCCGGTGACCGCGCGCACGGTGTAGTCCCAGGTGGTGGCCGCCTCGACGAGCACCTCGTCGCCGAAGAACTCGCCGTCGCTGAGGATGCCCAGCGACCGCTCGTCGTCGTAGGTGCCCGGGGCGTGTCTCTCGGCCTTCCCGTGGGCGATGAGGAAGACCTCGTCGGCGGCGTCGCCGGCCGACACGAGGACGTCGCCGGCCGAGTACTCGCGCTGGACGAAGCCGTCCGCGAGGGCGGTGAGCTCCGGGCCGTCGAACCCGCGCAGCGGCGGCAGCTCGGTGAGCTCGGCCGGCACGACCCGGACGTCCGACCCGGTGCTGATGAAGGTGACGAGGCGGTCGCCCGCGACGTAGGTGAGCCGCCGGTTGACGCGGTAGACGCCGCCAGCGGTCTGTACCCAGGGCAGGACGCGCAGCAGCCAGCGGGAGGAGATCTCCTGCATCTGCGGGACGGACTTGGTGGTCGTCGCGAGATTCCGCGCGGCCGCGGTGCTGAGGCTCAGCTGGTTGTCAGGCACCTCTGGGCCGTCGGTGACGTTGACAGGCTCGGTCATGGCATGCATCACCCATCCGTGGACATTTTTTGATTCGGTCTTTCCAACGCCGATGGACTTCCTGGCGGCCCGTGATAAAGCCGGCCCGGTCGGCGACCGCCCAATGGTGGCGGTTCTTCGACCGATGGTTCATTGCTCGGTTTCCGGGAGGCTTCTCGGGCATGCCGGGTGGCGGTGTCGGAACTTGGGCTTGGCCGTGCGGAATTCCCTCGCCAGCGGCGCGGTGTGAGCTTCCCGCATCCCGGCAGGGAACGGCAAGCACTTTGCCTGACCAGTCGGCGGCTGATTCGAACTGACCGCCTGCCCTGGTCCAGCACCTTCGCCGCGCTCCGCACGTACCGTGACGAGCGCCGTCACGCATCCGGACATCGATCCAGGGGGCGGCCCACCGCGAGCGGTGCCCTGGGCGGTGGCGTGGATGCAGCCGGTAGGGCGCGGCGGCGGGGCCCCAACCGCGGCGCCGTCCCGTTTCGAGGCGAGGACGTGCCGACCGTTAAGAACCGGCTCGTATAGATAAATCCGATAAGCGGGCGGGCCGATCCGGCGCACTTGCGGCTTGCCAGACAGTCTTCTGGCGCGGGTTATCCCGGCGGCCGCGCGGCCATGCTTACAGGTCGATGCCTCATTGATATAGATAGTTCGTGCGCGGGGTGGCGACGCGGTCACACTTGGAGAGCCGAGAGCGAGGATGCACGTTGCGTGACGGCCAGCCTGTGCGACCGGCCTCTCGTCACCGGAACGGACGGCGCCCGCCGCGGCGTTGACTGGCCCGTTCTGGCCATTGATGACCGCTGGCCCCGCCCGTAGCGCGGCGGCCTCCGGCCGTCGTGGCCAGCGCGTCCCGCTCCCACCACGTCGGCGCTGGTTCGACAAGGGTGCTGCCAAGCCCTGGGCCGGCCTGTCAAAAGTTAAGCTGATGGCGCTCTTCTTCGTCCTGGCCGGCGCCGCGGCCGGAGCCGTCGACGCGGCCGAGTAGGCCGGGGTGGGCCGCCTGGCGTCACGCGACGCCCGCTGGACCGCCTTCGGAGTCCTGGCGGCGATCCAGAGCCTCGGACGCATCGCGGCGACCGTCACCGCGGGGGCGCTGTGGACGTTCGTCTCACCGGCCGCCGGCCTGCTCGTCACCGGTCCGCTCCTGGTGGCCGGGATCTTCTACTGCACGCTCCACGCCGAGGAAACGCCGCGAACCTCGACGGGTTGACCTCGCCCTGCCCCTCCGGTCGTCGACCCGAAACCCGCGTCGAAGCCCGCGATGGAGGCACCGGTCTGGCGCCCCGAGGGCCAGGCGGCTGGAGGGTCAGGGCAGGAAGGGTGTCCAGGAAGGCGTCGCTGAACACGCGATGCGGGTCCAGGGCGGAGAGGACCGTCCGGGCCGCGTTCCACTCTGCCCCGGCCGAAGCGCCGGCGGAGCAGCTCGCCGGGATCGCCGCGGCGAGCACCGCCGGATCGGTCCACGGGCCGGTTCCGCGCCCGCCGACCGTCAGCACGCCGCCGATCGTGTTCTCGCCGATCGGGGGCGTCGGTCGCCGATCGGCCGTCGTGAGGAGTCGGACCTAAGCTGGAGGGGTGGATGCGCGACGAAATCGCGATGACACATACGGTGAGCAAGGGTGGGGCGATCGTGCGTGGCCAAGCCACGACGTGCCCGCCCGCTCGGGGCGCGCCGGGCGCTGTCGGACGGTATCCGCCGACCCGGCGGGTGGGTCCGTGGGCATGGCGTCTGTTGACGACCTCTACCAACGTGCCGTGCAGAGCACGGACGTGAGCTTCACGATCGCCGATCCGTACCAGCCCGACACCCCGCTGACCTGGGTCAACGATGCTTTCACCCGAGTGACCGGCTACCCCTTCGCCGAGGCCGTGGGGCGCAACTGCCGCTTCCTGCAGGGACCACGCAGCGACCCGGCGGCCGCCGCCAGGCTGCGGGACGCCCAGCGGGAGCGCCGCCCGACCCGGGTCGAGATCCTGAACTACCGCAAGGACGGCAGCACCTTCTGGAACGAGATCGCGCTGGCCCCGGTGTTCGACCGGGCCGGCCGGCTCACGCATTTCGTCGGCGTGCAGGACGACGTGACCGCCAAGGTCGAGGCAAGGGAGCAGCGGGAGGAGCTGCTCGTCAGGGAGCAGCGGGCGCGGTCCACGGCCGAGTGGGCCGCGCGGGTCGAGGGCGCCGCGCGTGGCCGCCTTGAGCTGCTGGGACAGGTCACCGACGCGATGTCGGGAGCGTTGCGGCAGATGCCGGCCGCCCCGCGCGCGCTGGCCGACGTGCTGGTGCCGCGCCTGGCCGACCTGGCCGTGGTCGACCTGGCCGTGGTCGACGACGAGTCGTACCGGATCGCGCTCGTCGGTCTCGACTCCGGGCTCGAGGCCGACTTCATCGCGGGCGAGGCCGCCCGCGGCCTGCCCGACACCGCCTGGGGACTGATCGACCACGTCCTGTCCACCGGTCGGCCGGTCCTGGTGTCCGAGGTCCGCGACGACGACCTGGTGCTAGCCGCCACCAGCACCGCCCAGCTCGACGCCTACCGCCGGATGCGGCCGTGTTCCTTCCTCGCGGTCCCGCTGCCGGCCCGCGGCCGGGCGGTGGGCGTGCTACGCCTGATCACCACGGCGGCGTCCGGCCGCCACTACGACCAGGACGACCAGGACCTGGCCGTCGATCTCGGCCGACGCGCCGGCATGCTGCTGGACAACGCCCGCCTTTACAGGCGGGCGCACACGGTCGCCGAGACCCTGCAGCGCAGCCTGCTTCCCGACATGCCGACCGTGCCCGGCATGTCGCTCGCCGCCCGGTACCTCCCGGCGAGCGACACGGCCCGCGTCGGAGGCGACTGGTACGACGTCCTGCTGCTGCCGGACGGCAGGGTCGGACTCGTCATCGGTGACGTCATGGGCCACGACCTGCCCGCGGCCGCGACGATGGCGCAGCTGCGCAGCATGCTGCGGGCCTATGCCTGGGAGCTGGTTGGCCCGGGGGAGGTGCTCGACCGCCTCGACCGGCTGGCCCAGGGATTCGACACGGACAGCTTCGCGACCGTCTTCTACGCCGTCCTGGAACAGGATCCCGCCGGCGGCGGGGCGCGGCTCAGCTATGCCAACGCCGGTCATCTTCCGCCGCTGGTGTGTACCGGCGGTGGTGCCGGGCAGCGCACCGTCCGGCCTCTCGCCGACGCGAGCTCGCTCCCGCTCGGCGTCGGCGACGCCGGTGGGCGCGACGAGGCGAGTGTCCCGCTGCCCCTGGGCTCGACCCTTCTCCTGTACACCGACGGACTCGTCGAGCAGCGCGGGCGAGACATCGAGGAGGGCATCGACCAGGCCGCCGCCCTCCTCGCGGGTCACCTCCCGGGGCTCGTCTCCCGCCGCGCCGGCGTCGCCCACGCCGCGGCCGCCGGCGCCGATGCCGGTGCCGCCCGCCCCGACCTGGACCGACTGGCCGACGCGCTCACCAGCCAGGTGCCGGCCGCCGAATCCCAGCAGGACGACATCGCCGTCCTGCTCGTTCACCTGGACGGCCCCGCGCCGACGTGACGGCGCGAGCGGTTCCGCGCCCTCGACCACCTGATCGGTGATGCTCCCGCGGGACCGGTATGGCGTTTCGGATCACCGTGCGATGCGATCCGGGTCACACTTACCGCGACGCTGGTGCTGCCTCGCCGGCACGAGCACGGACGGCCGTGTCCGCCGGCCGTGTCCGCCGGCCGTGTCCACCGCGCGCGGACGGCTGGCTGGAACAGTCGCTCGTGGCGGGTACGCGTGACACGCGGCAGCGGGAGAGGGCGGGCCAGCCGAACGACAGGAGGGACGCAGAGTCATGTCAGCCGCCATCGGTGCCGGTCCGATCGGGGCGGTCGACGACGTCGACCTTTCCGACCTCGCCTTCTGGGTCCGGCCGCGTGCCGAGATCGCCGCCGCGTTCGCCGTGCTGCGCGCGCGGCCCGGCCTGCCGTTCTACTCGGAACCGCCGTTCGCCAACGACCTGATCCCGTCCGGGGCGGGGTACTTCGCGGTCACCCGGCACGCGGACATCGTCCGGATCAGCTCGGAGCCGGGCACCTTCTCCTCGGCCCGCAGGGCGACCTCGATCCAGGACCTGCCGCCCGAGTTCCTCGAGTTCTTCGGCGGGATGATCAACCTCGACGCGCCGCGGCACCACCGGCTGCGGCGCAGCGTCTCCCGGGCGTTCACGCCGCGCATCATCGCCCAGACCGAGCAGGACATCGCGGCGATCGCCCGCGCGATCGTCGACGACCTGGTCGCCGGGGGGCCGGGCGACTTCGTCTCGCGGGTCGCGGCCCGGCTCCCGCTGGAGGTCATCTGCCGGATGATGGGCCTGCCGCGGGAGCGGTACGGCGACGTCTTCCGCTGCACGAACGTGATCCTCGGCTCCGGCGACCCGGACTACGTCCCGGAGGGCGCCGACATCGTGGCCGCCCTGCTCGGCGCCGGCGCGGAGCTCGCCGACCTGCTGCACCAGGAGGCGACGCGCCGGCGGACCGAGCCGACCGAGGACCTCACGACCGCGCTCGCCCTCGCCGAGGTCGACGGCGAACGCCTCGACGACAGCGAGATCGCCTCGTTCTTCATCCTGCTGCTGGTCGCCGGCAACGAGACGACCCGCACCGCGATCAGTCACGCGCTCCTCGCGCTGACGGCGTTTCCCGAGCAGCGGGCCGCCTGGCGGAACGACGTGGCGGGGGTGAGCCGGACCGCCGTCGAGGAGATCGTCCGGTGGTCGAGCCCGGTGCGCTGGATGCGCCGGACGGTCACCCAGGACGTCGAGATCTCGGGGCAGCGGCTGCGCGCCGGCGACAAGGTGCTGCTGTTCTACTCGTCGGCGAACCGCGACGAGGCCGTGTTCGCCGCCGCCGACCGGTTCGACGTCCGCCGCGACCCGAACCCCCACCTGGGCTTCGGTGGCGCCGGCCCGCACTTCTGCCTCGGCGCCCACCTGGCCCGCCGCGAGATCTCGGTGATGTGGCGGGAGCTGTTCGCCCAGGCCCCCGACATCCGGGCGGTCGGTGAGCCCGAGTGGCTGGCCAGCAGCTTCATCAACGGCGTCAAGCGCCTGAGCTGCGACTTCACCTCCCGCTAGCCACCGTCGAGGCGCGCTGGCCACCGTCGAGGCGCCCGCGGCTCACCGCTGAGGAAGGAGCCGGCGGGTGCGGCCCGGGATGCCGGGGGGAAGATCGCCGACGATGTCGGCGAGCGACACGGAGCTCAGGCTGTCGCGCCAGGCCTGGTGCGCCCGGGCCATGGTGGTGGCGAGGACGCAGGGTTCGGCGCAGTCCTCGCCGGGCAGCGCGCCGCTGCCGTGCTGGCGGATCTCGCGGCACCGGTAGGGGGTAGCGGTGCCGTCGACCGCCTCGACGACCTCCAGGACCGTGATGTCCGCCGGGTCCCGGGCCAGCCGGAACCCGCCGCGCGGACCGGTCGTGGCCGTGAGCACGCCGGCGCGCACGAGTGCCTGGAGCTGCTTGGCCAGGGAGGGCAGGGGCAGGCCGTAGTAGTCGGCGAGCTGGYCGGCGGCGGTGGCCTGCCCGGGTTCCAGCTGGGCGAGTGTGACCGCGCAGTGCAACAGCCACTCGGTGCTCTCCGGCAGCCTCACGCCGCCACCGTACCGGAGGTGGCATGATCTAGGATATTGGAGATATGTTTCCTCCGAAATAGTGGACGTGCGAGGCCAGAGGCGCGGAGGTAGCGATGCGGGTGGCGGTAGTGGGAGCGACGGGCCGGATCGGGCGGCTCACCAGCGAGATCCTCCGGGACGGCGGCCACGAGGTGGTTCCCGTCGCCCGGTCCCTTGGCGTCGACGTCCTGACCGGCGACGGCCTGGACAAGGCGATGGACGGGGTGGCGGCCGTGATCGACTGCTCGAACAGCCCGGCCCAGGACGTCGCGACGGTGGTCGACTTCTTCACGACCACCACCGCGAACCTGCTGGCCGCGGAACAGCGCGCCGGCGTGGGGCATCACGTACCGCTGTCCATCGTCGGCATGACGGAACCGGCGGTGACCCCGCACTACGCGGGGAAGCTGGCGCAGGAGGCCACCGTGGAGCGGGGGCCGGTGCCGTGGACGATCGTGCGCGCCACCCAGTTCCACGACTTCGCCGCCATGGTCGCCTCCTGGACGGAGCGCGACGGCACGGCGGTCGTCGCGCCGCTGCTCATGCAGCCGATCGCCCCCGCCGACGTCGCCGCGGTCCTGGCCGAGATCGCCGTCGGTGAGCCCCGGCGCGAGCGGCTCGACATCGCCGGCCCGGAGACCCAGGACCTGGTCGACATGGCGCGGCGCACCCACGCGGCGCGCGGCCAGGAGATCCGGCTCGTGCCGACCTGGGACGGGCCGCACGGCGTCAGTATGGCCGGTAACGTCCTGCTGCCCGGCGCGGACGCCCGCATCCTGCCCACCACCTTCGACGCCTGGCTGGCCGCCGGGGCACAGTAGTAAGCCCGAGGGTTGGCGGCCCGAGGGTTGGCGTGCCGGGATGGCGTGCCGCTCTGGGATTCGGCGGTCTGGAGGCTGCGGTGGCGGATACCTGGGACCCGGACCGTTACCTGACCTACGCCGACGAGCGCGGCCGGCCGTTCGCGGACCTGATGGCCCGGGTCCCGGCCGAGCCGGCCACGGTCGTCGACCTGGGCTGCGGCCCCGGCAACCTGACCGCCCTGCTCGCCGACCGGTGGCCGTCGGCTCGCGTCGTCGGTGTCGACCGCAGCCCGGCGATGATCGCGAAGGCCGTGGACGCGCGGATCGCCTGGCAGGTCGCCGACCTGCGCGACTGGGCGGCCACCGCGGCCGCCGGAAGCGTCGACGTGCTGCTCTCGAACGCCACCTTCCACTGGGTCGCGGGTCACCTCGACCTGTTGGCGGTCCTCGGGCGCGCGGTGAGCCCGGGTGGCTGGTTCGCGTTCCAGGTGCCCGGTAACTTCGCCGCGCCCAGCCACACGCTGGGCGCGGCGCTCGCCGCCGAGGCGCCGTACGCCGCCCACACGGCCGACGTCGAGGTGGGTGCCTCGCACGACCCGGTGGCGTACTGGCGCGCCCTGGCCGGCGAGGGATTCGCCACCGACGCCTGGGAGACCACCTACCTGCACGTCCTGACCGGGCCCGACCCGGTGTTCACCTGGATCGCCGGCACGAGCCTGCGGCCCATCCTCGCCGCGCTGCCGGACGACCTGCGCCCCGCCTTCGAGCGGGAACTGAAGCGGCGCCTGGCCCTGACGTTCCCCGCCGACGGCGCTGGCCGGGTGCTGCTGCCGTTCCGCCGCGTCTTCGCGGTCGGGCACAAGCGCTAGCCACGCAGACGGTCGTCGGTCATCGGATCGTCCTTATATTCCTGTTTTCCAGGTTCCTGCGCGCCTACCAGTCCAACTCTCCGAGTTCGTCCGTGAAGGTCCCGGTCGGGCCGTCGGGGCCGAGCGTGGCCAGGCGCACGACAGTCCTGGCGCTTTCCACCACTGATCTTCCGACTCCGAAGGCGGCGGTCATGTCGGTGGCGGTGGTGCCGGGCTCGAGCGCGTTGAACTTGATACCCGGCTGGGACTTGGCGTACTGGACAGTGAGCATGGTGGCTGCCGACTTGGACGCCGAGTAGAGCGCCAACGGCATGGTGAACTCGTGTGCCCAGCGTCGCCGCGGCCTTCTCGCCTCGCTCGACGTCGCGCGCGCCGATGTAGACGACGTGACCCAGCTCGAGGAGCTGTCTGGCTGTCTCGAAACCGATGCCCTTGTTCGCGCCGGTGATCAGTGTAACGGTCATGCGTCTCCTCCAGGTATGCGGCCGGAGCGGGCCGCTGAGAGCCAGGAACGAACGCGACACTCGAGTGCGGCCGACCGCGGTGCAATTTTGTACCGATCGGTTGTGAAGCCACGGTAGCAAGTTCTGTACCGATCGGTTGGTGAGCCGGGCCACGTTCTGTACCGAGCGGTAGACTGATCTCGTGAGCACTGAGGCGCCCGCCATCGGACGGCCGCGGGCTTTCGACGAGGAGGCGATCCTCGGCCGAGCCGCGGAGGTCTTCTGGCGACACGGCTACGAGGGCGCGACGCTGAGCGCGCTCACCGGCGCGATGGGCATCAACCGGCCGAGCCTGTACGCCACGTTCGGCAGCAAGGAGCAGCTGTTCCAGCGCGCCTTCGCCCGCTACCACGAGACGCAGGTGGCCACCGCTCGCGCCGCACTCGATCAACCCACCGCGTACGCCGCGATAGAGGCCTTCCTGCGCTCCAGCGCCGACGGCCTCACCGCCGGTGATCACCCCGCGGGCTGTCTCTCCATCCAGGGAGGCCTGGCCTGTTCGCCGGAGAACACCCGCATCTCCGAGATCCTCGCCGCCGGCCGGGCTGCTACCGAGTCCGCCCTCGAGGAGCGACTGTCCCGCGCGGAGAAGGAAGGTGACCTCCCGGACGGTATGGACAGYCGGACGCTGGCACGATTCGTGATGGCGCTCAGCGAGGGCCACGCCGTCCACGCCGCGGCCGGTGCGAGCCGCGAAGATCTCCAGGCCTCCGTCGACATCGCCCTGCGAGCCGTCGCGCTCCGCTCCTGAGTTCCGCCGCGGTCCGTCATGGCCCTGGTGGGGCCACCCGCCCTCGCCCCAGCTCGACGAGGCGTGCGCGCTGCGGTTCCGGCCTGAGAGCAGGCTCGCGCAGGGCCAGCGATCCGCCGACCAATGATCGACCGCCGCCGCCGCCGCCGCGCCGCCACTGCGGCCGCCACCGCCACCGCTCGCTACGCTTAGTGACAATGGTCGAGGCTTAACGCCGAAACCGCTGATCAGGTGGACTCGCGTGGCGCGCCGCAGAGCGGGTACCTGCCGCGGTAGGTCAACTTGACTCGATCTTCGCGGCTTTCGCCGACCAAGCTCTCTAGAACGGGCAGGGGTCGTTGGCACCCGGCCGATTGCTCGGTCTGTTCCGTGTCCTGGTCTGGGTGTCGGACGCCGTGTTGGCTGGGTTGGTGGTCCAGGTGTGGGGGTCTTCCTGCGGGAGGTGGCCTTCTTCGTCGTTGGAATTGGTGTTGACGTGGTGGGTGTGGCC
>NZ_MOMC01000099.1 GCF_001983105.1 Pseudofrankia asymbiotica
CACTGTTCCCCGCCCTCGTCCACCTCGCCGAGGGCCGCCCCTGGATACCCGCAACCAGCTAACCCAAGATCAAAGCGATACCTGACCAGTTACGACCACCCGTCCGGGTGAATGAGACTGTCGTCGAATCCGTGTCTCATTTTCGCGAACGCCAGTGGCCCAGTGCGGTGACCAGGTCTGATCGTCTGGGATCACCTTCGGGCGCGGAATTTTCCGCGAACTCCCGTCGAGGCGCGCGGTCAAATAATCCGACTGGCCTTGCTCGGTGACGCAGCCTCTGTCGTCGGGATCCCGCGGGTGGGTGGCTCGGGGGGTTGTTGAGGAGAGCGACAATGCTATCAGCGTCGTCCGACTGCGCCGAGGACGACGAGTTCCTCACCCAGGTGACATCCCGGCTGAGGGAACGTTTCGACGCCGATCTCGCCCTCGCTGGGCGGGTTCATCCGCGCACCAGGCAGCTGACCATACGGTGCGTCGAAGGTATGTCAACGGACCAGTATCTGGGGGCGACCTCGGCGCCGGACCAGGGTATTGGCGCGCAGGTCGTGGCCCTGGGCCGGCACGTGATGACCGTGAACAGAGACACGCACGCGCGGGCCGGTGCCGGCGGAACAGGCCTGATGGACTGCCACGCGGGCATCTGTTCCGTACTCGCGGTTCCACTGCGGCTGGACGGCCGGGTGATGTTCGTCCTGTATCTGGCATGGCGGCCCGAGAAGTCGGTGGGCGCCGCGACGACCAAGGCGGCGCTGTCGTTCGTCCGGCAGCTGGAGTCCTTCGCCGCCCAGGCCGCCAAGACACACGGGATCGACGTGCCGCGGCGATGGAACGTCGACTCCCGGGCGCTGCTCCAGATCGACAGCGAGCTGATGCAGCTGTCCCTGGAGGTCGCCGCGACACCCGCCCGCGAGCGGGTCGCGGCCATCCGAAGCCTGCTTGAGGACAGCGTCCTGGCGTCGATGGCGGGGGAGGAGGCGACGACCGTCGCTCTCACCCGGCGTGAACTGGATGTTCTCGGGCTGGTGGCCGAAGGGCTCTCCAACGCCGAGACGGCGGAGCGGCTCGTGGTGAGCCCGGAGACGGTCAAGGCCTATCTGCGCACCATCCGGAGCAAGCTCGGAGTGCGTAACCGGACGGCCGCCGTCGCCGTGGCTCGGAGGTCCGGCCTGTTGCGGTGACGCCGCGCCTCGGCGCCGTCGGTGCCGCCGTTGTCGCCGCCGTTGTCGCCGTCGCCGTCGCCGTCGCCGTCGCCGTCGCCGTTCCCGCGGACTGGCCGCCTGTTTGCCTGGCGTCTGGGCAGTGGTGGTCGTATGAAGGTGGGAAGGGCATCGTCCCCGCCCCGGGGGCTCATTCACGACCGGCCGGGCGGCGAGCCGTCCTGGGCGACCTGATGGCGGTGAGCTGACATGACTGCGCGGCCCGACCCGGATCCCGATCTCTTAGCGGCGCCGGTCGGGGCGCCGGCTGGCCGTCCACTGGCGGGCCTGCGCGTGGCGGAATGGTCCCGCTCCATCGCCGGCGGTTATGCCGGCCGGACGCTCCACGACGCCGGCGCGCACGTGACCCGCCTCGGCGATCCGGGCGCCCCGTCACCGCGGCCGGCGCTGCGCGGCTACCTGCATCTCGGCAAGGTCGACCAGCCCGGCACCCTGGCCGACGTCGCCTCGCTCGCCGCCGACATCGTCATCCTCGAGCTTCCCGACGCGCCCGACGAGGAGTTCCTCGCGGGCTTCGGGGACGCGGCCGTCGTGGTGATCACTCCATGGGGCCTGCGCGGGCCGTGGGCCGGTACCGGCCGGCCGTGGAGCGAGCTGACGATCCAGGCCGAGTCAGGCTCGCTGGCCATGCGCGGGCTGCCGGGCCGGCCTCCGCTCATGACCGGCAGCTCCGAGGGGCTCTGGGTCACGGGCACGATGGCCGCGGCGGCGGCCGTCGCCGCCGTCCAGGGCGGCCGCGCACACCGGCTGGTCGACGCCCCGCTGCTGGAGGTCACCGCGTACGCCACCAACCTCTTCCAGGACGTGGGTGCCTCCATCACGGGTGTCTCGCCGGCGACGCCGCCGTCGCGCAACCGGCTGAACCCGTCGGTGGAGCCGGCCGCGGATGGCTGGGTCGGCTTCAACCTTGCCTCCGCCCAGAACCACGAGGACTTCGTCGTCCTGATCGAGCGCGCCGACTGGCTCGGCGACCCACAGATGACGACGCACGTCGGCCGCTACCAGCGGTACGAGGAGTTCACCGCCGCGGTGCGGGCCTGGACCAGGCGGCACACCGTCGCCGAGGTGGTGGAGCAGGCATCCGCCTTCCGGATCCCGTGCGCGCCGGTGCACAACGGCCGGACGATCCTGGCGGACCCGCACATCGTCGACCGGGGTTTCTACCAGCCGAACGCGCACGACCCCGGCTTCCTGGAGCCGGCGCCGCCGTTCCTGTTCGACGGCGTCCGCCCGCGGCGCGACAAGGAGCCGCCGCCCGGGGCGCGGGCGGTGACGGAGGCCGGGACTGAGCCGCGGGCGGTGACGGAGGCCGGGACTGAGCCGCGGACGGTGACGGAGGCCGGGACGGAGGCCGGGGCTGAGGCGGGGGCTGGCGTGCCGGACGACGCCCTGCCGTTCGCCGGCCTGCGCGTGCTCGACCTCGGCACCTGGTGGGTCGGCGGCTTCGTCGGTACCGCGCTCGGCGCGCTCGGCGCGGACGTGCTCAAGGTGGAGAGCACCCGGCGCGTCGACGGCGCCCGCCTCGTCGGCCCCGCCCCGGCGACCCAGGACCACTGGTGGGAGCAGGGCGCGTTCTACCTGGGCGGGAACAGCGGCAAGCGCGGCGTCACCGTCGACTTCTCCGTTCCCGCCGGCCGGGAGCTGCTGGCGCGGCTGATCGCCGGGGCCGACGTGCTGATCGAGAACTACTCGCCGCGGGTGCTCGAGTCGGCCGGGCTCGACTGGGACGCCGTCCACCAGCTCAACCCGCGGCTGGTCATGCTCCGGATGCCGGCGTTCGGGCTGACGGGGCCGCGCCGGTCGATGGTCGGCTACGCGCAGACCGTCGAGCAGTTCTCCGGCTTGTGCTGGCGGACCGGCTACCCGGACGCCGACCCGCACAACCCCAGCGGCCCCGCCGACCCGATGGCCGCCGCCAACTCGCTCTTCGCGCTCTCGTCGGCGCTGTTCACCGCCCGTCGGACGGGCAGGGGAATGCTCGTCGAGTCGCCGCTGGCCGAGGCGGCGCTGGTGATGGCCAGCGAGCAGGTCCTCGCGTGGACCTCCGAGGGCGCTCTGCTGGAACGGCTGGGCAACCGGGACGCCGTCGCCGCCCCGCAGGGCGTGTTCCCGACGGCCGAACCCGACCGCTGGATCGCCCTCACCGTCGCGGATGACCAGCAGTGGCGGGCTCTCGCCACGTTGATGGACCCCGGCCGCCGGGCCGGCGCCGACCCGGAGCTCGCGACCGCCGACGGGCGGCGGGCCCGGGCCGACGACCTCGAGAAGCGGATCGCCGCGTGGACCGCCGGGCAGGAACGCGAAGCGCTCGTCGAGCGGCTGCTCGCGGCGGGCATCCCGGCGGGCGAGGCCCGGGACGGCCGGTTCATCCACGACCATCCGCACCTGGCCGCTCGTGGCTTCTACCAGCTGGTCGAGCTGCCTTGGCCGGGAGCCATCCCGCTGCCGCTGCTACCGGTCCGCGCCGCCTCCGGTGGCTGGGCACACCGCCGACGCCCGCCGACGCTCGGCGAGCACAACGCCGAGGTGCTCGGCGCCGAGCTGGGCCTCGACGAGACCCGCCTCGCCGAGCTCGCGGCGGACGGCGTCATCGGGACCGTGCCGCTGGGCGTCTGATCAGACCCGGTGCCGGCCGGGGCTGGGGGACGTCGGATGAGCTCGTGGTCTCAGGTCGCCGCCAGCGAGCGCAGGACGGTGGTCAGCGCCGCGGCGCCGGCCTCGCAGTCGGCCGGCTCGGCGTGCTCCTCCGGTGAGTGGGAGACGCCGGTCGGGTTGCGTACGAACAGCATGGCCGAGCGGATGCCGTGCGCGGCGAGCACGCCGGCGTCGTGTCCCGCGCCGGTGCCGATGACCGGAGCCCCGCCGAGCAGCTCCGCGAGACCGGCCGCCAGCGCCGGGTCGAAGAGGGTGGTGGCGGTGAACGACTCCTCGACGGCGCGGACGCCCAGGGCGTCCTCGATCGACGGGACCAGGCGGCGGACGGCCTCCTCGTCGGCGCCGCGGCCGTCGAGCCACCCGGTCGCCGCCGAGGGGATCGCGTTGACCCCGTTCGGGATCATGCGCACCTTGCCCACGGTCGCGACGCAGCCCAGCCCGGTCGCCACCTCGCGGGCCTTCAGGATCAGCGCCGCGAGCTTCAGCGCCGGGTCGTCGCGGTCGGCCAGCCGGGTCGTGCCCGCGTGGTTCGCCTCGCCGGCGAAGTCGAAACGCCAGCGCCCGTGTGGCCAGATCGAGGAGGCGACCGCGACGGGCGAGCCCTCGTCGACCAGCCACCGCCCCTGCTCGATGTGCAGCTCGACGAAGGTGCCGACCCGCGCGAGGGCCGCGTCGTCGCGGTCGAACCCGTCAGGGTCGCGGCCGGCGCGGGTGAGCGCCTCGGCGAGCGTGACGCCGTCACCGTCCGCGAGCGCGAGCGCCCGGTCGCGCGGCATGGCGCCGGTCAGTACCCGCGAGCCGGTGCAGGCGACGCCGAATCGGGCGCCTTCCTCGTCGACGAGGTTCGCGACGCCGATCGCGCGGGCCGGGACGAAACCGTCGCGGCGCAGCGCCTCGACGGCGCGCAGAGCCGAGACCACGCCGAGCGGGCCGTCGAAGTTGCCGCCGCCGGGTACCGAGTCGAGGTGCGATCCGGCCACCACGCCGGGGCGCCCGGCCGCCAGGGACGCGTCAGGATCGCCCCACCAGGCCCACTGGTTCCCCACCCGGTCCTCGGTGACGGCCAGCCCCGTGGCCTCGGCCGCGCCGCGGAACCACTCCCGCAGTGTGAGGTCCTCGTCCGTCCAGGCGAAGCGGCGGTAGCCCCCGGTCGGGGAGCGCCCGACACCGGCGAGGTCGCCCAGCATGCTCTCGACGGACATCAGGCTCAAGGCTCCTTCAACGCTCGTACTGCCATCGCTTGTCGCTTGCCACTCGTCGGCGTCGCCGACCGCTCGCGGCTTGCCGCTTGTCGCGCGTGGCTCAGCGCATCTCGCCGGCGCCGACATACGGGTACCGGCTCGTCAGCGGGTTCCCCTCGGCGAAGCGCTCGAGGCGGAAGTCGGCCGCCGGGATGTCCGGGTCGTGGCTGTCACCGTCGAGGATCAGGTCGGCCATCAGCGTGCCGACCGCAGGGCTGATCTTGAAGCCGTGGCCGGAGAATCCGGCCGCGAGGAACAGCCCGGCCGCGCCGGCCGGCGCGATGACCGGATTCCAGTCGGGCGTGACGTCGTAGCAGCCGGCGTAGGTGTGCGCCACGGACGGCTCGGGGAACCCGCCGAAACGGTGCAGCACCTTCTCGGCCGCCCGCTCCAGCCCGGCCTCGCCGGCCTGGTTGGAGTAGTCGTCCGGGTCGGCGAACGTCGGCTGGCTGTGGTCGCTGTTGCCGACCAGCAGCTCGCCCGAGCCCTCGACGCGCGCGTACTGCAGGCTGACCAGGTCGGAGAGCACCGGCAGGTCCCGCAGCGGCTCGCCGGCGTCGACGACCAGCAGCTCCGAGCGCAGCGACCGGACGGGCAGGTCGACGCCGACGCCGGCCATCAGGCCTCCCGACCACCAGCCCGCGGCCACGACGACGATGTCGGCCTCGACCACCTCGCCGCCGGCGAGCTCGACGCCGGTCACCGCGTCGCCACGGGTCAGGACGCGCGTCACGGGCGTGCCCTGCCGGATGCGGGCGCCGTCGTCGCGGGCCTCGCGGCCGAAGTGGTTCGCGAGCTGTGAGGCGTCGGCATACCCCCCGCGGGGCTCATAGGAGAAGGCCGCGAGGTCGTCGAGGCGCAGGTACGGCCAGAGTCCGCCCGCCCGGTCGTGGGAGATCATCTCCACGTCGATCCCGAGCCCTTGGTGGATCTCGGTGTTGGCGCGCAGCGGTTCCACGTTCTCGGCGCCCACGGCGACCAGGTAACCGACCTGCCTGAACCCGACGGCCTCGCCGAGCTCCTCGAACACTGGCAGGCTGCGCCAGGCCATCGCGGCGATGSACGGCACACCGTAGTGGCATCGCACGATGCCACTGGACTTGCCGGTCCCGCCGCTCGCCAGCGTCGCGCGTTCGAGCACGAGCACGTCGCGCACCCCGCGGGCGGTCAGGGCGCGGGCGATCGCGAGACCGATCAGCCCCCCACCGACGATCACGACTCGCCCGCCGGTCACGGCACCCTCCGCTCCACCGGGCCTCCAGGCCCACCGACCCTCGGGCCCACTGGCCTCGCGGCCCGTCCGCGTCGAAGCCAGGCCGTCGACGCTAGTCAACGCGAGAGCACTTGGCGGGTCTGGTGGTGCGGCGTTACCGGCGTCACTATGTGAAATCCGGTTTCACTTGCCGGGGTCGAGGCCAGGGGAGAGGAACGAGAATGTTGCTGCGGAACAAGACGACCGTTGTCACCGGGGTGGGCAGTGGCCTGGGCCGGGAGATGGCCACGGCCATGCTCGCCGCCGGCGCGAACGTGGTCGTCGCCGCTCGCTCGGCGGACGGCTTACGCCAGACCGCCAAGGAGCTCGACCCGACGGGTGAGCGGATTCTCGCGCACCCGGCGGATATCTGCGACGACGAGAGCTGCCGGTCGCTCGTCGCCGCGGCCGTGGACCGCTTCGGCTCGGTCGACGGCGTGGTCCAGGTCGCCGCCTTCGAGGACGCGTTCGGCGGGCTGTTCGACGCGGATCTCACCAAATGGAGCAGGGCCTTCGACACGAACGTCGTCGGCAGTCTCCGGCTGCTGCGCGCCGCCGTCCCGGTCATGAAGGAGCGAGGCGGCGGCTCGGTCGTCCTGGTCGGCAGCCAGTCGGCGTTCAAGGTCGCGATGCCCCAGGCGGGCTACGCGGCGTCGAAGGGCGCCCTGCTGTCGGCGATGTACTACCTCGCCGACGAGCTCGGCCCCGACGGGATCCGCGTGAACACGGTCGTGCCCAGCTGGATGTGGGGGCCCAACGTCCAGCTCTACGTCGACTTCCGTGCCCAGACGGAGGGGAGGACGACCGACGAGATCCTCGCGGAGATCACCGGCGGGTTCCCCCTGCGCCGCATGACGGAGGACCGTGAGGTGGCCGACACGGCGGTGTTCTTCTGCTCGGACCTGTCCAGGGCCGTCACCGGCCAGTACCTCCTGGTCAACAGCGGCGAGTTGATGCGTTAGCCGGCGTACGGCATGCCCGCGCTGAGCGTGCCAGGGCCGTGGATACACGGGTGCGGGGCCGCCGGGCTGTGCGAGCCCGCGCCCGCGCCATGCCTGGGTCGCTTTTCACGGTCCCGCGCCCACCGTCGTGGGCGAGTAGGCCGGCCTGAACGTGCCAGACGTTCTCGTCGATGCCCGCACGGCGCATGGCGCATGGCGAACGGACTTTAGAAGCGGCGCTGGATCCTGCTCGACGCGGCGGGCGGCGCCACCCGATCGGGCCGAGCGGAACGGCTCCAGGCTGTCACCGCGCCACCAAGACKATCATCGACCTGCTGGCATCGGCACTGCTTCCCACCAGCAGTGAAACGTAATGGAAAGAAATGGGGAACACTGAGGGTGATCACGGCAGTTCGTTGAAATTGGTACTTCCGCCAGATCACGACGGGCACCATGCTCCGGAGGAGAACCTTCCCTTAGGAGTAGAACACCTGTGGCACATCTCAGAGCACGCCGCCGGATCAGGGCACATCGCTGGATCACGGCCGCGAGTCTGCCGATCGTGGTCGGGGCCACCCTGACGACCCTCGCGGCTCCCGCGAAGGCACTCTCGACCGACGTCGTCATCTCCGCCGTCTACGGCGGCGGCGGCAACTCGGGAGCGGCCTTCAAGAACGACTTCATCGAGCTTGCGAACCGTACGTCCAGCCCGATCAGCGTCGAGGGCTGGAGCGTTCAGTACGCCTCAGCGGCGGGTGTCGTCTTCCAGATGACGGCCCTGCACGGCTCGATCCCGGCGAACGGCCGTTACCTGGTCCAGGAGGCCGCCGGAGCGGGCGGCACGCTCGACCTGCCGGCCCCCGACGCCACAGGCAGCGTCCCGATGTCGGGCACCTCCGGCGTCGTCGCCCTGAGCACCTCCACCATCCCGCTGATCGGCTGCGGCATCTCCTGCTCCACCGCGCCGAACGTCAAGGACCTCGTCGGCTATGGCGCCACCGCCAACGTCGAGACCCTCGCCGCTCCGGGGCTGACCAACACGACGGCCGACGCCCGCGGCGGCTCCCTCGTCGACACCGACAACAACTCGGTCGACTTCACCTCGGGCGTGCCGAAGGCCACCAACACGGCCGGCGCCACGGTGACCGCCACCGACAACCCGGGCGGGCCGACCGACCCGACACCCGGCTCCACCCGGATCCACGACATCCAGGGCTCCGGCCGGATCTCCCCGATCGTCGGCCAGAACGTGACCAACGTGCCCGGCATCGTGACGGCCGTCCGCAGCACGGGCAGCTCCCGTGGCTACTGGATGCAGGACCCGTCGGCTGACGCCGACCCGCTGACCAGCGAAGGCGTCTTCGTCTTCATGGGCACCACCACCCCCGCCGTCGCCATCGGCGACTCGGTGCTGGCCACCGGCCGGGTCAGCGAGTTCCGTCCCGCCACCGGTGCGCAGACGCTGACCGAGATCGGCGGCACGGTCAGCACCGTCAAGCTGACCAGCGGCAACGCGCTCCCCGCGCCGATCCCCGTCGTCTTCGCCGACGCCTTCACCAAGACGGGCGCCCTCGAGGCCCAGCCGCTTGAGCCGGACTCGTACGTGCTCGACTGGCTGGAGGTCCACGAGGGCATGCGGGTCACCGTCGCCCAGAGCACCCGTCTCGTCAGCCCGGTCAACACCGAGTTCGGCGAGCTGTGGGTCACCCTGAAGCCGAACCAGAACCCGACCCCGCGTGGCGGCACGGCGTACGAGTCCTACGCCGACCCCAACAGCGGCCGTCTGATGCTCGCGGCCCTGAACGGCGCCCCCGCCGCCAATGTCGGTTCCACCCTTGCGGGCGGCTCGATCGGTGTCGTCGACTACCAGTCGTTCGGTGGGTACGTCATCCAGACCACCAACCTCGCCGCCATCACGGACGGCGGCCTCAAGCGGCAGATGGTCACCGCGCCGAAGAAGGCCGGCGACCTGTCCATCGCCACCTACAACGTCGAGAACCTCACCGCCGGCGACCCCGACACCAAGTTCGCGCGGCTGGCCCAGGCCGTCGTCGTGAACCTCGGCAAGCCCGACATCCTCGCCCTGGAGGAGATCCAGGACAACAACGGCGTCGCCGATGGCGGCGTCGTCGCCGCCGACCAGACCGTCAACAAGTTCATCGCGGCGATCGTGGCGGCCGGTGGCCCGACCTACGACTGGCGGTCGATCAACCCGAACAACGGCACCGACGGTGGCGCCCCCGACGGCAACATCCGCCAGGTGTTCCTGTTCAACCCGGCCCGGACGACCTTCGTCGACCGTCCCGGCGGCGACGCCAACACGGCCGTGACCGTGCAGAAGGAGCGCCCGACCAGCAACCAGATCTTCCTGTCGGCCTCTCCCGGCCGCATCGACCCGACCAGCTCCGCCTGGAACGCCAGCCGCAAGCCCCTGGTCGGCGAGTTCAACTACGACGGCAACAAGCAGCTGTTCGTCATCGCCAACCACTTCACCAGCAAGGGTGGCGACGCTCCCCTCACCGCCGCGGTACAGCCGCCGAACCGGAGCTCCGAGGTTCAGCGCGACGCCCAGGCGTCCGAGGTTCGCGACTTCGTCGCCGACCTGGCCGCCAAGAGCGGCAACACCGCTCGCGTGGTCGTGCTGGGTGACCTCAACGACTACCAGTTCAGCCCGACGTTGGTGACGCTGACCAACGACGGCGCGCTGTTGAAGACGCTGATCAACGATCTGCCCCTGAACGAGCGGTACAGCTACGTGTTCGACGGCAACTCGCAGACGCTGGACCACATCCTGATCAGCCCGACCATCATGGGCTACTCGTACGGTGTGGTGCACATCAACGCCGAGTTCTCCGACCAGGCCAGCGACCACGACCCGCAGATCATTCGGATTCTGACGGGATGTGGGTCCACGCCGCTGCCCGAGCGCTGCCGCCCCGGTAACCCCGTGGTGGATGTCCCGTAACACCTTCTCGCGGTAGGAAAGCGCCCGTCCTCCTCCCCGGAGGACGGGCGCTTTCTGTTTCACGGGGGGGGGTCGACGAGGTGGCGGTTGACGGGGTGACGGAACCACCGAGACGAGGCCGTCTTGTCGCGGAGGTGCTGGCCAGAGCCACCGACCCGACCGGGTGGGAGGCGGGCTGGGACGTGCCGGTGACGGCGGCCGGATGGCGAGAGCACGTGGGGTGGTGGCCGGGCAGCCTTCGGAAGGGGTCTGTAAGGTCCTGGCTACCTTGCGAGTAGGAGTGCCTCATGCGCCGGTTATTCGCGATGACTACATGTGCTCTGGTGGTGGCGAACGGAGTCCGGCTGCGAGGGCGGCTGAAGGGCCTCGCCAGGGCCGATGAGAGCAACGACCCGGTCGACGGGGCGCACGCCTTTCTCGTCGCGGCCGGGGTCGGGCTGCCGGAGGACGCTCGCCGGGCCGCGAGCGCGCGCGCTCGGCGCCACGGGCTCGACGTGCTCGACCTCGTGCCGGCGGATCTCCCGCCGGAGCGGGTGCTCGACCTCGCCCGGCTGGTGGACACGTCCCGGTACCGCGCCAACCGCTTCGCGCCCGGCAGGGGAGCGGGCCAGGCGCTGCTCGTCGCCCGGGAGATTCTCGCCCGCGCGAACGTCGAGGAGCGAGACGACTACTCCGAGCTCGAACTGGCGAGGCTGACGCACCGGCTCAAGCAGTACGCGCCGTCGACGACCGATCTGGCCGTCATGCCGGGCCTGACGGCCGCCCCTGGCGGTGGCGTGGCGGAACGGGTCCAGCTGCGATTAGCCGCCTACCACCACCCCTACCAGTCGATGGCGGTCCTGCCAGTGGCGCGCACCGCCGCCGTGGCTGCCTCGTGTCTGGCGAGCCCTGCGTGGGGCCTCGCGGCGCTGGCGGCGACCACCGCGCAGCCCGCCGCTATCGCCGCCGGGCGGTTCTCCCCGGCGGCTGGCGACATGATCGCGCTCTCGGCCCGCAGGCTCGTCGGATGGCCGGCGTTCGCCGTCCTGGCCGCCCGCGCGACGGCCCAGAAGGCAGTCCGCGCGCGTCGGGAAGGGCGGGAAGGAGCGGTAGCCGACTCCGAGGAGCGCCGCCGCCGGGCGCTCTACCAGGGGGAGATCGCCACCGGGGTGGCGAGGATGCTCGACGAACGACGCGAGTCCTGCCCGTGGTGTGGGTCGGTGGCGCTCGTGCCGCGTGCCGAGACCGCCGACATCACCCTGCGCAAGCCCGGTCGGTTCCGGTACGACCAGTGCCAGGACTGCCAGCACGTCTTCCTGAATCCGAGACTCGCGCCGGCCGGCCTCGACTTCTACTACCGGGACTTCTACGACGGGCTGCAGACAGAACAGATCGAGGGCATGTTCGCCGCGTCCGATCTCGGCTACCGGGCGCGGGCGAAGCTGCTGCCGTCGGAGGCGAGACCCACCAGCTGGCTCGACGTGGGCGCCGGGTACGGCCACTTCTGCCTCGTCGCGGCCGGGCTGCTGCCCGACGTGACGTTCGACGCGGTCGACATGGGCCACGGGATCGACGAGGCGGAACGGCGCGGCTGGGTGGGCCGCGCGTACCGGAAGATGTTTCCCGACCTCGTCGACGAGATCGCCGGCCGCTACGACGTGATCAGCATGTTCCACTACCTGGAGCACACGCCCGACCCGCGGGCCGAGCTCGACACGGCGGCCGAGGCCCTGCCCGCCGGCGGACACCTGATCATCGAGGTTCCGCACGCGCAGGGGCCGTCGTTCCGCCTCTTCCGCGGTTTCTGGGTCGGCCTGTGCCCGCCCCAGCACCTGCACCTCATCTCGCCCGACGAGCTCGTCAGGGCGCTCGCCGAACGCGGCCTGCGGACGGTGAAGATCGAGTTCGGCCCGGCGCACATGTTCGGCGACGCCGTCGGAGCGGTCTTCTACCTGACCCAGAAGCTGCAGCCGAACCCCACTCTGCCCTGGCTGCCCTACGAGGCCACCGCCTGGCGGCGCACCCGCCGGCTCGCCGCCCAGACAGTCGCCGCGCCGCTCTTTCCCCTCGCCGCCGTCGTGGACGCGGTGATGCTGCCGTTCCTGCTGACCGGCCGGCGGTCGAACGTCTACCGCGTCGTCGCCCGCAAGGAACCCGTCATCCGGCCAGCCCCGCGTGGCGAGGCCGCCTGACCGAAGGGAACCCGTCGACGCCGGCCCGCGCTGTAACGTCTGGCCGGTAGCTGCCGGCGGCCGGCGTGCCTTCACGGGTGGCGTCGGCGCGGGTCGTGGGCGGTGGTAGTCACCCGGAGGGCCGTATGGCTGACCACGTAGTGATCGGCAAGTCGGGACGGGTGACCGGGAAAATCGCGCCGGGGATGGTCGGCGAGGTCATGCTGCCCGTGCGCGGCGGGTCGGAGGCCTTCCACGCCTATGCCGAGGATGGCGAGGCCACGATCACCGTCGGTTCACGAGTGCTCGTCGTCGAGCATTTCCCGCCGAGGACCGTGGTGGTCGTACGGATGTGACGGCCCGCTTCTGGTACGGGTTCGGCGACCGAAGACCCTTGTTTTCGGGCGGACATCTGTAACAATTCCGCTCCGGAAGCGCCCTCGCGGCTCCTGGTCGGAAAGGTTGTGAGGCTCCGCCCGGCCAGTCCTGACCGCACTTCCGTGTAGAAGAAGAAACCGACCGGGCGGCCGGAAAGTCCGGCCACCGAGCCCGGGGTCGGCTGGCGCGTGGGAAACCTGGAGGCGTCGTGCTGCTCATTGCCATCGTCGCGGTCGTGGTTGGCGTCCTGCTGGCGGTGGGACTGTTCAGGCTGATGTGGCGGGTCGCCGAGCCCAACGAGGCGCTGATTATCTCCGGCCTGCGCGCGCGTAAAGGGCCGGTCGACTCGGTGGTGGAAAGCCTCGGATTCAAGATCGTGACGGGCAAGGGCGTGCTCGTCCTGCCGGGGGTGCAGACGGTCCGCAAGATGTCGCTCGACCTGCGGGCCGCGCAGCTCGGCATCGACTGCGTCACCCAGCAGGGCATTCCGGTCGGCATCCGCGGCGTCGTCATCTTCAAGGTCGGCGACGACCTCGTCTCGATCGCGAACGCCGCCCGCCGGTTCCTCGACCAGCAGGACCAGATGGACACCCGGGTGCACAACGTCTTCGCCGGCCACCTGCGGGCCATCGTCGGCCAGCTCACCATCGAGGACCTCATCCGCGACCGCGAGAAGCTGACCCAGCTGACCCGGGCGAGCTCCGGCACCGAGATGGAGAAGCTCGGGCTGATCGTCGACTCGCTGCAGATCCAGGAGATCGACGACCCGACGGGCTACATCCACAACCTCGGCCGGCCGCATGTCGCCGCCGTGGCCGCCCAGGCACGGATCGCCGAGGCCGAGGCCGATCGGCAGGCAGCCGAGCAGGAGCAGATCGCCCTCGCGCTCAAGGCGGAGGCGAGCCGGAACAGCTCGATCAAGCGGTCCGGCTTCCAGGCCGAGGTCGACGAGGCCGCGGCCCGGGCCACCCAGGCCGGCCCGCTGGCCGAGGCCGTCGCCAACCAGCAGGTCGTCGTCGAGCAGACCAAGGTCGCGGAGCTGGAGGCGAACAGGGAGGAGCAGCGGCTGCAGGCCATCGTTCGCAAGCCGGCCGACGCACGCGCGTACGAGAAGGCCACCCTGGCGCGCGCCGACCGAGACGCCAAGATCAGCTCGGCCGAGGCGGACGCCCGCCAGATCCAGCTGGCCGCCGAGGCCAACGCGACCAGGGTCCGCGCCGAGGCGGGCGCGAGGGCGCAGCAGATCGAGCTGCTGGCGACGGCCGACGCCGAGTCGACCCGCAAGGCCGGTGAGGCGAGTGCTCAGGCCAAGCGGTCGGTCGGCGTGGCCGAGGCGGACGCGCTGCGCGCCCATGGCCTGGCCGAGGCGGAGGCGATCAAGGCGCGCGCCGACGCGCTCGCCGTCAACCAGGACGCCGTCATCGGCCAGGAACTCGCCCAGCAGTGGCCGGCCATCGTGGAGGCCGCGGCGAAGCCGTTCGGCGCGATCGACCAGCTGATCGTGCTGAACGGGGCGACCGGCCTCTCCGAAGCCCTCGCCCAGGCGCTCTCCCAGGGCACGAGCGCCTTCCAGATGGCTCGCACCATGCTCGGCGGCAACGGCAACGGCAACGGCGGCACGCCAGGCCACGCCACATCCACCTCACCGGAGAGCACCGCTCCACCTCCGCCCGGCAGGCTGCACGGCACGCCTGCCCCTGGCGACCGCGGCTAGCCGGAGACCCCTGGGCGGCGAGGCGACGGGGCGGGTCAGGCCACCTCCAGCCTGGTGGCGCCCGCTGCCTCGTCGGGCTCGGGCTCCGCCGCCGAGACGCCGGCGGGCAGCCGCAGCGCGCACAGGAGGGTCGCGACGGCGGCCCCGGCGGCGGCGATGAACGCCCACCGCATCCCGGCCACGAACGCGTCGGACGACGCCACGCCCGCGTTCGTGAGCTGGTCGGACCTGGTCTCGAGGATGACGACCATCATGGCCGTGCCGAGGGCGCCGGCCACCTGCATGATCGTGCCGAGCAGCGAGCTGCCGTGCGAGTAGAGCTGCGACGGCAGGGCGCCGAGCCCGATGGTGAACACCGGGGTGAGCACCGCGGCCAACGAGGCCATCAGCACGACGTGCGCCCCGAGCAGCAGCAGATAAGGCGTGTCGGCGCCAGTCCGGCTGAGCACGCCGAGCGCGATGGCCGAACCGGCGGCGCCCGGAATGACGAGGGGACGGGCCCCGAACCGGTCGAAGAGACGGCCGACCGCCGGGCCCAGCAGCCCCATCGCCAGACCGCCCGGCATGACCAGCAGCCCGGTCTTGAGCGAGCTGAGGTGGCGCACATCCTGCAGGTACAGCGGAAGCAGGAACATCGAGCCCAGGAAAGCCATGTTCACGGCCGCCATCAGCAGCAGAGAGATCCGGAACGGCCGGTGAGCGAGGGTGCGCAGGTCCAGCAGCGGGCCGCCTGTCCGCTGCAGGCGCACCTGCAGCGCCGCGAAGGACGCGATCAGGGCGACACCGCCGCCGGCGATCAGCGCCACGACGATCCCACTGCGGGCGCCGACCTCGCTGAGCCCGAACAGCAGCCCGCCGAAGCCGAGCGCGGCCAGGGCGACGCTGGTCCAGCTCACGGAGCTCGTCTTGGTCTCGCCCACGTTCTCCAGCTGGCGCAGCCCGGCGACGGCGACGACAAGCGCGGCCGGGAGAACGAACACGAAGATCAGCCGCCACGACCCCAGCTGGAGGATGGCCCCGGACACGGCGGGGCCGAGCGCCGGCGCGCACGACATCGCCATCGTCACGTTCCCCATCACGCGGCCGCGGTCCTGCTCGGGGACGACGGTCATCAGCGTCGTCATCAGCAGCGGCATCATCACGGCCGTGCCGGCGGCCTGCACGACCCTGCCGGCGAGCAGGACCGCGAAGACCGGCGCCACAGCGCCGATGACGGTCCCGACGCAGAAGGTCGTCATCGCGATGCCGTAGGCCGTCCGGGTGGTCACCCGCTGCAGGAACCAGCCGGTCACCGGGATCACCGCGGCCATCGTGAGCATGAAGACGGTCGAGAGCCACTGCGCGGTCCGGGGGGTGATGCCGAAGTCGGTCATCAGCCGCGGAACGGCGTTGATCATGATGGTCTCGTTGAGGATCGCGACGAACGTCGCTCCCACCAGCAGTTTGATCACCAGTGGGGTCCCGCGCCGCGCCTCGCTCCCGGAGCCGGCCGCTGGCTCGCGCCCGCCGCCGGTCTCGCGCTCGCCTGGGGAGGTGGTGGCGCTCGCGCCATCCCAGGAGGACGTGTCGTCCGATTGGAGGGTCGCGGTCATCAGTGTCCTTCGGGTCGCGGGTTCTCGGGGGCTTGGAGGTGTCGGGTTGGCGGTTTCGGGCTTCGAGGTCTCGGGGTTCGGAGGGACTGAGGGCGAGTGAGCTGCCGGCCGGCCCGCCACACGTATGCTCCGCGGCGGCCTGACCCGTACGACGAGTACGACCGGGCCTGGGCCGAGAACTCATCGGCGCGGCGGTGAGGCGGCCCGACCCTGAGGTGGGGTCTGGCATCACTCTCACCCAGACCACCGACAGTTCCGGGTGCGGGCCGAACCGCCGACGCGTGTCTCGGCGGCGGCCGTGGCCGGTCCAGGTCCGAACGGTGGCACCAACGGGAGCGGAGCCCCACCCTCTTGCCACGGGATGCCACTGGCTTTCCGAGCATGGACGAGGCCCCGCGAGGCGCGCAACGGCTTTTCCACCGCGCCGCCCAGGTTTCCGCTCGGACCAACCCGGACCAAGGAGTCCTCGGGCACGGCCCTGAGGCAGGGCGATGGTCCCGTTGGCGACTGGTTTTGTGTCGCGGCGCCGGCGATCCGAGTTTCGATCGCGACAACGACCAAGGGGCTAGGAAAACCATGATCACGTGGCTACGGTGAGGTCATGGCGAGCTGGGAGGACGTGAGCAGAATCGCGCTCGCGCTGCCGGAGACCGTCGAGGCCACGTCGTACGGCCAACGTGCCTGGAAGGTGACGACGAAGGGATTCCTCTGGGAACGGCCCCTTCGCCCCGCCGACCTGGACGCGCTCGGGGACGCGGCGCCGGACGGACCGGTTCTCGGTGTTCGAGTCGCCGACGTCGGCGTGAAGGCGGCACTGATCGCCGACAACCCGGAGATCTACTTCACCATTCCGCATTTCGACGGCTACCCGGCGGTCCTGGTTCACCTCTACCGGATCGGCGTGGCCGAGCTGGCGGAACTCGCCGAGGAAGCRTGGCTCACCCGCGCGCCCAAGCGCCTCGCCCAGCGGCTTCTCGCGGACCGCGGCTGACTGGCCGTACCGCGGGTCTCTCGTTGTAGATCGAGGAAGCCCGGCTTGCCCGGCCAGGCGTCCAACAGGCCGAAGCCGGTGGCGACGGCCCGGACCGCCGCCATGTCCGCCGGACTGCCGGGCCGCCGGGGCCGCCACCGGTATCGCCGTCACGCCGCCATTCTCGGCGGGACCCAAGGCGCGGCGGTTTTCCAGTCAGTCGTTGTGGGCCGACGCGGCCTCCTTTCGGCCTCACGACGACTGACCGAGCCCCAGGGCCCAGGCAGGACGCCTGGCTGGGCCGGGCGCTGGCGCGGCGGAGTGTGGCGCGGCGCTCTGCCGGCCGCCCCGGTCATTGGGGGGCGGCCGATGAAGACGGTGCCATCGCGCTCGGCGATCCGGGTGAGCAGCGGCGGGATCTCCTCAAGTCTCCTCTGTGACGCCCCGGACCGGAGACGTGCCCGAACTGGGGCTTGTTCTGGACCGGGCCGAGATCGGACCCCGGGTCCATGCCGTCGCCGACCCTGACCTTCGCGCCCCGGGCCGCGAGCGCGTCGATGACGTCTGGGGCGATGTCTGTGGCCGCGGTGTCCTCGCGGCGACGGTGCGCCGCGGCCGTGGTGCTTCGTCGCGCGGTGCCTTGTCTCGGCGGTCCCTCGTCCAGGCGACCTGAGCGCGGTCGCGGGGAGCCCTCCAGCCGCGCCGTCCACCGGCCCGATGGCCACAGGAGATGCTCCAGAGGGGGCGAAGAACGGCCGGTGGATTCATCGTGAACTAGCGGAAAAACCATTCGCTGCGCCTCCGAGGTATGGACGACGCCAGAGACAGGGTAAAATTGTGGCCGGCCGCGAGAACGAGTGGAGAAATACTTGAATCCTCGCTGCCGGTGGAGTCGTCGATCCTGTGTGAGGCGATGTCGGCGCTCGCCGCGTGCGCGACGCCTCGTCACGTCGGTCATGAAATTTGGCTAGGAACCTGACTCGAGGGCACGGATTTATGATCTTCATCCGTGAACCGCGGCCAGCGCGGTTACCGGCTGGTGGGTCGGCGGTGAGTCGTTGTTCTTATGCTTTGCCGGAGGTCCCAGGACGCCGATGGAAAGCGGAGATGCCTCTTATGACGACCGTCGTCGAAATCGATCTTCAGAATCCCGACCTGACCGCGGACACCGAAACACAGAACGAAATTTTCCTGAAGTTCTTCAACTCCGGTGACGGCGAGCTGTTCGATCGTCTGTACCGTCCGGACGCGATCTCCAATTTTTCGGGAGAGCCACTTATCGGTGAGCCGCGGCGAGCGTTCTTCAAGGAGTTCCTTGCCACGAAGCCGCTGCTGAAGGCCGACGTGACCCACGCCTACGTGGCTGGTGACGTCGCGCTCATCGGCGTGCGGTACAGCATCGACGGGACCACTCCCGACGGCGCCCCGCTGCGCCTGGCCGGCAACTGCACCGATGTGCTGCGGCGTGGCGGTGACGGCCGGTGGCTGATGGCTATCGACCGTCCGGTCGCCGGCCCGCTGCTTGGAGATCAGTAGCACTTCGTCGGATCATTCTGATACGTCAGGTCACCCTGACGATCTGTCGAATCGCTCTGAACTGGCGTCTGCTTCGGCGCCGGTGCAGGTGATCTCTGTCTCGTGTCCGCCGCGGATCACAGGCGCGGGCGACGCCCGGGCGACCCATGGCCGTCGGCGCCCGCCGCGAGCGCCTGGCTCGGCATCGGTCAGAACCGGTCCCGAGCCAGGCGTGTCCGCGTCCCTGCTCCATGATCTGTCTGTCCGATCGATGGACCGACGTCCTGCGAGTCCCGTCGACCGGGGCCTGACCAGGTACGACAAAGCTGCGGCCCGCTTTACGGCCTGCCTGCCTTGCTCCTCGTGATTGAATTGGTGACGTGCGTAGTCACAGTCGTTCTGGGGGTTCTGGTAGCGGGAGGCATGGATGGCCCGTCAGCCGTACCTGTGTGGTCTGGATGCCGCCATGGACGTGGTCGGGGGGAAGTGGAAGGCCTTGATCCTCTGGGAACTGCGTGTTGACCCACGTCGCTTCGGGCAGCTGCGCAAGGCGTTGCCAGGGGTGAGCGAGAAGATGCTCGTCCAGCAGCTCAGAGAGCTGGAGGCGAGGGGTATCGTGYGTCGCCAGGCATACGACCAGGTGCCTCCCAAGGTCGAGTATTCGCTCACAGATCTCGGTTCGTCGCTGATGGATGCGATCTGGCCGCTCGCGCTTTGGGGTGAGAATAACCTCGAGAACATCGGCGCTGCCGTCCCCGCCGCCTCCGGGCGGAGCTGAACGGTCTCGCGTCGTCGCCTTGTGGTCAGACCAGTGCGGTCTGACCACAAGGCGACGATGACCGAATGCAGAACTCGCTTCCCTGCGAGCCGTTTTTCGCGCTCCTGCCGGCCGGGAGTCTTGATGACCAGCCGGCGCCTGGCGAATTGTTCGACGCTGCCGGGTTCAAAGAACAGACATCTTATGGACGGCTCGGGCTTCGGCGACCGATGATTCTGGAAGGCCGGGCATAGCAGCTCGACGTCAGCATCTGTGTTGTTGACTGGGTACTGCTATCGGAATCCGTATCCGCTTCCGGTCGTCTTCGCGAACATATTTTTTGTTTGTAAGTTTTTATTTGTCGTGGCCGCTGATGTGGACCGTCGCCTGCCGTGATGGCGTCCGCTCACCGCCAGCGGATTCCCTGTGTCTCGGCGGCGGTGCAACCGTGTAGATGGTTGTCGATGGCCGACGGCCGATCGCGTGGGCCCGGCACTGCRCTCCGACGCGCGGCGCGGATGTGCCAATAACGTCACTCACCAAAAAGTGGGTAGTGACCAGAAAGTAAGTACTTGATTGCCGTCCACCGCTCGCTGAACATCTCATCTGTGTCGCCACGGCCGGAGAAGCGCGCCGACCTGTTGATACTCGTCCGGCAACTCGTGTCTGCCTCCGAAAAGATTGACGAGATGTCTACTGCTGTGTTCCGACCCGGGGGTTACCTTCTGTGATGGCGAGTGGAGATGATGTGGTCCCAGTCACGCTCATCGGCCTGGGGGTCATGGGCCAGGCGTTGGCCACCGCACTCGTCGAGGCCGGGCACCCTTTGACGGTATGGAATCGCTCGCCCGACAAGGCAACCGAGGTCATCCGCAGGGGCGGGCGGCTCGCGTCCTCGGTGGCCGACGCGATCGACGCCAGCGACCTGGTGATTATCTGTGTCTCCGGCTACGACGTGGTACGAGCGATCTTGGACCCGGTGGCCGAGAGTCTCAAGGGCAAGGTGCTGCTCAACCTGACTTCCGGTGACTCCACAGCCGCCAGGGACGCCGCGAGGTGGGCGAACAAGAACGGGTTCGAGTACCTGGACGGCGCGATCATGGCGATCCCGCGGGTGGTTGGGACGGAGCACGCCGTATTTCTCTACGGTGGCTCGGCTGCCGCATTTACCAAGATCGAGAACACGTTGAAGACGTTCGCGCCGGTCGGTACCACGCATTTCGGCGAGGACCATGGGCTGGCCTCGCTGTACGATGTCGCCCTGCTCGGTATCATGTGGGGCTTCCTCAACAGCTTCCTGCATGGCGCGGCGCTCCTCGAGACCGCGGGAGTCAAGGCAGCGGTCTTCGCCCCGTACGCCAACCAGTGGATAGGCGCCTGTACGGCATTTGTGGCGTCCTACGCCGACCAGATCGACGAGGGTGTATATCCCGCTCTGGATGCCACAATCAACACCCATCTGGCGACCATGGTGCACCTGCGACACGAGAGCACCGCCGCCGGTATCAACGCGGAGTTGCCCGTCCTTTTCAAGAGCATGGCTGACCGTGCCATCGCCGAGGGACATGGAGAAGACAGCTACGCCGCCATGATCAAGCAGTTCCGGCGGGCCTCGGCCTGAGACCGCCGGGAGCCAGGACGCAGAGGCGGGTCCACTCCGCCCCGGAGTGGACCCGCCTTACGGGATCGCGACCGCACCCAGGCCGCCGGGCGGCCACCTTGACCGTCTGCACCACGCGGCCTGCCCGAGCGAGTTCATCCGCCGGCCGTGATCGCCCCGGCTACTCGCGGCGCACCTCAGCCAGCCGGTTCCAGGCTGGCGGGCGGCGACCGCCCGTCTCATTTGAGCCTGGCGCCTACCGTGTCGCTCGCCGGTGGGTCCCCTGCGGGCTTGTGGCGCTCCGGCGTCTCCATGATCTTTCGATGGTCATCGCGCCTACCGATCCGTCGGCGGACACGATTGCCGAGGTGAGACGGTCCCCGGCCGCAGGTAGGAAGATCGCCTGCGCTCATCAGGGGAGATATCTGTGTGACCGCCTGTGTGAAGTCCCTGGTGGCCGCTGACAGCGCGCCGCGACCAGATACCCAGATGATGCTCGAAAATCTACTCTCCGTCATTGAGCTGTGGGAATCGACCCGTCGGAGTGAGTGGTGAATGACCGGCCTGTGAGCCGTTGTTGACCGGTTTACCTCCAGTGGCCAGTACAGTCGCCATCGCAGAGCTGAGCAGTTTTTGGACTGGCCGGCCGGCCGTGGGKAGTGGAATCGGCTTGGTAGCTGTACCGCTAGCAGGTGGAAGATACATATCCGCCAGCGCAGATTTCTCGCGAGTAATCCACGAAGACTTTCCATCCCTGGGCAACKGTGACTTCTGAACTCACCCCGCAAGCGGCTGAATCCGTCCCTGCGGGACGCAGACAGCCTTGTGGCCTTACCCAGCTGGTCGGAAAAAAAGACGGTCGAAGGCGTTTGGCTGCTCGGGAAGTCAGTTGCAAGATGAATTCGCGAAGGAGTATCCATGAATTCGCAAGGCGAAGAGCCTGTGCTTCTTTCTGATCGCCACGTCGGGCGTCGATCATTGCTCAAAGGAGTCGGTGCGACCGCTCTGGCAGTTTCAGTCGGTGCTGCGACTCCTCGTGCCGCCCATGCGCTGGAACCAGCTTCGCTGGATGCGATCATCGTCGGTGCTGGTTACGCCGGAAGTACGGTGGCGCGGGAGCTCGGGGCCCGGGGAATGAAAACGCTTGTGCTGGAGGCAGGTAATCGGGTCGGCGGCCGCATTCATACCAGCAGATTCGCCGGAGAGACGGTTGACCTGGGTGGTGGCTGGGTCGGTCCTCTGCAACCGCTCGTGAACAAGGAACTCGCACGATATGGCATCAAAACCCATGCGGACGTGGCTGCCGAGCGTGCCGTGATGCCGAGTGAAAGCGGATTCCAAAGCTGGTCAGCAGATGATGCCTTCGCCTACCAGGGCAAACTGTTCGCCGAGTTTTTCAAGGGATCGGAGTCGTACTTCGAGCGGCCCTACGAGCCGTTGTATCGCAGAGATCTTCTGGAGGTCGTGGACCGTCTCTCGCTGGCCGACCGGATCAAGCAAATGACCGTCTCCGCAAGGGATTTGAAATGGATTAACGGCGTCACGTCCGCATACGCCGGCGGTTCGAGTTCCATCGGCGCACTGACGGGAAAGGCCCAGTGGTACCAACTCGCCGGAGGTACCTKGGATGGTTTCTTGGCGACGGGCAGCATCAAGCCCGAGGGCGGCATGATCTCGCTGCTGCAGGCCATGTTCAACGAATCCGGCGCCACGGTTCGCCTCAACTCGCCGGTCAGGAGGATCACCGAATCGGCGGGCCGTGTGGAGGTCGAGGTGCTCGGAGGCGCCAGATACACCGCTMCGGTGGTCGTCGTGGCGAGCCCCACCAATGCGTGGCGCACAATTTCCTTCACCCCCGGCCTTCCTGCCGCGCACAGGGCTGCGGCAAACGAGGGGATAGGAGTTCCGCACGCGACCAAGATATGGCTTCATGTCCGCGGGACCATCGACGCGGTGTACGGACAGGGTGCCGAGGGCTCACCGATCCTGTTGATGATGCCGCAACAACAGCTCTCGGACGGGCGGCTAATGGTCGCATTTTCCAGCCCTTCACTGGACGTCAGCAGGCCCAGGCAGGTGGAGAAGGCGGTCAGACAGTTCCTCCCTGGCGCCTCGCTTGTCGGGTACCGAGCCACGGAATGGGCGAAGGAGAAGTACATCCTCGGCGGCTGGGGCCTGCGCAGGCCCGGTCAACTGCTCCGGTTCTTCCCCGCGATCGAGCGACCACATGGTCGCATCGTGTTCGCCGGCTCGGACATCGCCACAGGCTGGCATGGTGCTTTCATAGAAGGAGCGATAGAGACGGGCCTTCGCGCCGCGCGGCAGGTGGTGGCACTGACAGGCTGAGGCCTGGCGGGCGTCCCGATGCTCATCGTGGCGCCGTTCGTCCAGAGCCGCTCCAACATGACCTGGTGGCCTGGCAGGTCGCGCGACAGCACTCGCCCTGCAACCCCTCGCGCATCGCGGTGTCGTCCAGCACCGGGAAATCATGTACCTCATTCTGATTCGACCGGCCGGGGCGATAGGGCGCGCCGTCCGCCGCGGAACGGCGGGCGGGGAAGACGGCCGCCGTCGTGGCGGGTCCTGTTGCCCGCGCAGTCACCGCAATGCTATCAGGAGTCTTGCCGGTCGATGTCTGTCTGGATCGTGGCGCCGGCGATGAATCACCTCGCCGGTTGCGTCACCCGCGACCCACACCAAAAAGTAAGTGGTTGCAAAAATGTAAGTACTTGATGACTCCCGGTGGATGGTCAACGATTTATGTTGCGTCGCCAAGGCGGGGTACCGTTGTGCCCTGGATGGCGGCTCGCGTTGTTCGAGAAGTCTGTCCGAAAATGYGCATATCACGGAGGTCCTTCGTTCATGATCAGCAATCAGCCTGTCACTGTCATCGGGCTTGGCCCCATGGGACAGGCTATGGCCAACGCGTTTCTGGACAAGGGTCATCAAGTCACTCTCTGGAACCGGACGACGTCCCGAGCGGATGTCTTGGTGGCCCGCGGAGCGGTCTTGGCGAAGAGCGTCGAGGAGGCCGTCAAAGCCAATGAACTAGTGATTCTGAGTCTGACCGACTACGACGCGATGTACGCCGTGCTGGAGCCGGTCACGGGGACGCTCTCCGGCCATGTGTTCGTCAACCTGAGCTCCGACAACCCAGAGAAGACCCGCGCCGGCTCGCGCTGGATCACGGAGCGAGGCGGGGTGCACATCACCGGTGGGGTCACTGTCCCCCCCGCTGGCATCGGTCAGGCCGAGTCCAAGACCTTCTACAGCGGGCCGAGCGCGGAGTTCGAGCAGCACAAGTCAACTCTGGAAGTAATATCCAGCACGGATTTTCGCGGTGAGGAGCCGKGGTTGGCGGCGCTCATGTACCAGATCGGGATGGCGATGTTCTGGCCGTCCATGCTCAGCTACTGGCAGGCCATAGCTGTGGCCAATGCCAATGGTCTCAAAGCGGCCGACATCCTGGCACATGCCAACGAGACGATGCTAAACATGCCCAACTTCCTTGGCTTCTATGCCGAGCGCATCGACAGGGACAACCACGAGGGCGACGTCGACCGCCTGGCCATGGGCCTGGCCAGCGTCGAGCACGTGTTGCACACCATCGGTGACGCGGGCGTTGATACATCGTTCCAGGCCGCCGTGGTGGAGTTCTTCCGCCGAGGCGTGGACGCCGGTCACGCGAGCGACAGCTTCTCGAGGATCGTCGAGCTGATGAAGAAGCCCGGGAGCTAGCCGCTACAGGGCACGTCGGTGATCGATGAGACGTGCCCTGCATGCTCTTGGAGGAGAGCCTTCTGGCGTCACTTCTGGCATGGCGACGAGTCGCCATCAGTGCCCAGAAGGCTCTCGTCTTTTCTCCGGAATGTCCAGCTTGTCGTCGTGGTGGACCGTTTCGCATGGCCGCCTGCGAGCGACTGGTTCGTCGGATCGGTCTCGCTTCTTCGGGAGAACAGCGAGGAACGTGTGGCGTGGGCAGACCGACGTTGCCATCGTACCCGCGGCCACGATGGCAACGCAGACGAGGCAGGAAACAGAAAAAGGGTGATCATCGCAGTGATGTCACCTGTCGGCGGAGGCAAAACCGGTATACGCGCCCAGCCTGAACGCCGCGTCGATCGCGATCAGCCGGTAGGCTCCGGCCTGGTCGGTTAGCCCGGATCTTTCGTGTCTCGGTCGGGTGTGATMGCGGGCTGTCCTCTCTCCCTTGTTGATGTTGAGTTTTGGTGGTCGGTCCGGGTGTGGCCGTGGTGGGGTGCCCCGGCTGTCGTGCGGGGTGGACGTCCGGTCCACGTCCGGAACGGTGTTTCTCCTGGTCGGCGGGTGGGAGGTGGGTGGCCCGGGGCTATCCGGGAGCGGGCAGGGCGCGCAGGGTCGTGATCGCCGCGACGGCGAGTGTGGTCCAGGGGTGGCGGGTGGCCAGGTGCAGCACGGTGGTGCGGGCGTGGTGGGCGAGCCGGCCGGCGAGCCAGAAGAGGCGGTGGCGTAGCCGTTTCGGTTCCCAGCGGCGTGCCGGCTGGTCGGGCAGGGCGAGTAGCTGGGTCCAGGCGGTCAGGTCGAGGGCGAGCGCGACGAGGGCGCACCAGACCCTGTTCTGGGCGAAGTCGTGTAGCGGCAGGTTCGCCAGGCCGGTGTCCTTGGCGCCGTGGATGCGGTCCTCGCAGCGGGCTCGTCGGCGGTGGCGTAGCTCGAGGTCGGCGAGCTGGCCGCGGGCCGTGTTCGTCGCGAACGCGGTGATCCGGTTGCCGTCGACGTCGGTGGTCCGCAGCTGGGCGCCGGGGTGGGCCGTTCCTTGCGGGCGATGACCCGCAGGCCAGGCGGCCAGCCGGTCAGGTCCATCAGGCCGGTCAGCTCGGCGACGAACGCACCAGGGCGGGGCTTTCGGTCGGCGTCGTAGGCCGGCGTCCACGCCGTCTTCGGGATGCGGGCGACCAGGTCGGCGGCGTTGTCGGGCAGGGTGAACCCGACCGAGTAACCCAGCCGTCGGCCGTGCAGCCAGGCCAGGAACGCGTGGGTGCCACCGGCCGCGTCCGCGCGCACCAGCCCGACCTGCCTCGGCGCAGCCGCCGGGGCAGCTGGCCCAGCGCCTTCGTCACGACCGCGATGTGGTCGGCCGCCGTGTTCGACCCGGAGCTCCCCGGCCGCAGCAGCACGGCCGCCGGTTCGCCGGTGCCCGTGACACGGTCGGGTCCGAGGCCACCAGACCGAACAGCTCCGGCTCGGCCCGCAGCAGGCCGACATCCGCCAGGCAGTCCCCACCCAACGTCAACATCAGCGCCAGATCGATCAGCACCTTCGCCGGATCATGGGTCGCCAGCGGCGAGCACCACGGCGCCAACTGTTCGGACAGCACCCGGCCCAACCCGGTCACCCGGACCGTCTCGGTCAGCAACACCCCACCARCACACGACACGACACCGCGGCCGGCGCCGTCGACACGGACAGACGGGTAGACACCGGTAGGCTTCACCGCGAAGGTGCTCCTTGGTACGGGATGGGTCAGGCCCTCAGCAAGCCCAATCCTCCCAGCTCAGGAGCACTTTCCTATTTCCAACACCCCAACAGACGATCACCCACACGAAAGCCCTGGGTTAGCCGGMCGTCACGAACCGCCGCCGCCGCACGCTTCGGCCGGTGGCCCTCCCGCGGACCTGGACCCCCAGGGCCAGACCTGCACCACCAACGCCATCAGCGGCCAGCCCGTGAGGTGGTTGGATCGCGGGCCGCGTGGTCGATGACCTACTGGTAGGGGCCGGTCATCCGGGCGCCTCTGGCGGCCGGATCCAACACTCGCGTGATCGTGGTGATGAGGCCGCCGCGACCAGCCCGCGGAACCCCGTCAGAAGTACGTGGTCCCGCGGGCGTGGTCCGAGGTGCCGCATGCCTCGGAGCCCGGTCACGAGCAGTCTTCCCGGCTGCCTCAGTCCACGGAGGTCAGCTGAATGGCTTCGGTGGGACAGACGTCAACGACACTGGCGGCGGCCGCGATGTCCGCGGGGTCCACCAGGTCGGTCCTTCGTGCCACGGCGTATCCGTCGTCCCCTACGCTGAACAGTTGTGGGTGCATCGCCCCGCATGTTCCCGCGCCTTTGCACACCGTCGTGTCGATCGACAGAATCTTGCGCATTCTCCTTCCCCTCACCTGGTCACATCGGCCGGCCGCAGCTCGACCGGCAGAGACGGAAGGCTGCGAAGCAGCCAGTTCTCCTCAAATCGGATTTCCGCTCTGGGCACCGACAGGCGCATTGTCGGGAATCGACGTAGCAGCGCGGGGACGGCGATGCCGGTCTCGAGGCGTGCCAGGGCTGCTCCCATGCAGTTGTGCAGCCCGTACCCAAGCGCAAGATGTCGCTGCCCGGTACGAGTGATGTCCAGCCGTCGGGGGTCGATGTATTCCTCGGGGTCATTGTTGGCTGACTGAAGTCCAGCCACTACGGGTGTGCCGGCTGGAACCGGAACGCCCCGAATCTCCAGGTCCTCCTTAGCGAGCCGGAACAGACCCACGCAGAATGCACCGTCGTACCGAAGAAACTCCTCGACCGCTGTCGAGGAGAGTTCGGGGTGCTCCCGCAGCAGTCTGAACTGGTCCGGATGGTCCAGCAGAGCAAGGACCGCGGAGCCGATCAGGTTCCGGGTTGTGTCTATTCCCGCCATGATCATAACGGCGACCAGGGAGACGAGCTCGTCCTCGGAGAGTCGGTCCTCGCCGTCCCTGGCCTGGACGAAGACGGAGGTAAGGTCATCGCCCGGATTGCGCCGTTTCTCGGTGATCAATTCACGGCCGTAGCTCACGATCTCCTCGAAGGCGGCCGCCACGACCGACTCGTTGTCCGGGTTGGCGGGGTCTGCGTGGAAGGCGCGTTCGATGGCGTCGAGCATGTCAGCGAAGCGCTTGAGCGGGAAGCCCAGGATCTCGCCCGTGACATCGGCGGGAATCCTGCTCGCGAAGTCCATGACGTCGGGCTCGTCGGACTTCTCGAGACGTTCGAGCGTCTCGTTGATAATCCGCTCCACCGGCTCCTTCCAGGTGGCCACGCGGCGCGGAGTGAACGCTCCCATGGCCAACTTGCGCACCCGAGTATGGTCCGGGGGATCGAGTACGGTGAGGATCCTGCCGATCAGGGTACCCGCTCCGAAGATCATGCCAGACCGCTTGAATTCCTCGCTTCCCCAGGCGGCCCCGTCATTGCTGAAACGCTGATCGCTCAGGAGCGCCCTGACGTCGTCGTACCGGGAGAGGAACACCATCGGCACATCGCCGACGCCAAATCGGAAACGGTGAACCGGGTCATGGATCCGCAGCCAGTCGTACACCGAGTACGGGTCCTGATAATAGGCCGAGTCGAACAGCGTCGGCGCCTGCTCCGTTGTCTGCATGATTTAACCTCCTGGAAAGCGCCGGAACGGATCGTCAGAGATAGTCGGTGCCGGGCTCGAGTCCGAGCAGGACGCGGCCGTGTGCCTCGAGGGAGCTTGTCGGCGTCAACAGGCCGTGCAGGGAGAGTGCCGCGATGTCGCGGAACGCGCGCTGGAAGTGGTTGGTGCGCAGAATAGTGGACGCAGAGCTAATGTTGTAGAGCGTCTCCACGGCCTCTTTGGTCGACTGCACCAGGTAGCCGACCTGTCCGCGGACCACCGCCTTCTCGGCGACAGTCATCTTTTCCCCGCGGTCCGCGCGGCCCTGGATAACTTCCAACCAGTCCCGGGAGAGTGCCTCGCAGGCGGCGATCTGGTTCGCGGCCCGCGCTACCTGGATCTGTGTGTGCGGGTGTTCGCGCTGCTCGGTCCAGGACGTGTAGGTAATGCCCTTGCCTGGCAGCCGCTCGATGAACAGTTCCAGGGCATTCTGGGCAATGCCCAGGTAGACGGGGGCGCAGGTAGCCAGGACGTAGCTGAGAAGGTTGTAGTTGCGACCCTTCGTGTCCGCATTCCAGCGGTTGCCCGTGGACGCGTCGTAGACCGAGGTGTCCACCACCCGATGATCGGGGACGAACACGTCCTTTGCCGTGGACGTGGCGCTGTCGGTGCCCGAGGCGCCGAACACGTCCCAGTCGTCGGCGATGGTGATGTCCCCGGTCGGCACCAGAGCGAAGAGTTCCTCGTGCCTGCCATCCGGATGATCGACTGTGGCCGCGTGGACGTTCCACTGCGCTCCGCGCACGCCCGTGTTGAATCGCCAGCTGCCGTTGAGGATGTAGCCGCCGTCGACCGGGACGAGCGTGCCAGATGGGGTGAACCCGCCGGAGATTCGAACGGAGCCCCCTTCGAACACCTCCTCCTGAGCGCGGTTCGGGTACAGGCTGGCGATCCAGGCGGTAGAGACCCACACCATCGAGGCCCAGCCCGTCGACGCACATCCACGGGATATCGCGGTCAAGATCTCGGCTTGCTGCGCCACGGGGAGGTCGAGGCCGCCGAACCGTTCGGGAACCGCAATACGGAAGACCCTGGCCTCCTGTAGGAGCTCGATGTTCTCGTCCAGGATTCGGCGCTGGTTCTCGGTGGCCGCACCGTTGTTACGCAGGGATGGCACCGCATCCCGCACCGCGTCCAGTACGTTCAGGGCATCAGTACCGAGCCAAGTCATGCTGCCTCCGGCTGGGAATTCATGGGATCCACTTTTATCCGTCGGTTGCCGGGCTCACTTTATGTGGACGGCTGGAATTTCCCACCCATGCTTCGGTAATGGTTCGCTCACAGGTGGCGCGTTACGCGCTCTTCCTAGCCGACCGGAGGATGTAAACCTGACCAGGGTGAGGTCTCGAGGGGGTGCCTGAACGACCACCTGGTCCTAATCTCACTGGTCGCCAGCATTTTGGTGATCTGGCCCCGCCGCGTCGCCTGCCGGCTGCGGCCGGACAGTTGGGGGTCGAGGGCCGACGAGGGCTTCGACCCTCGTAGACCGTCGGATGTGACGGCGCGAGACTACCTACTCGGCGTGGCGAGCCGGTCATCCCAAGACTGAGGATCATGGCGGACCTGCCGTGCCGGCTGGTGTTGGAGCGGCGCGCGGAGAAGATGAGACCGCGCGTCCCGCGGGCCCGCGACATCGACCTGGACCAGCGCTCGCGACGGGCTGACCGCCCCGTCCGCGTCCGGGTCCTGCGGGATCGTGACGAAGCGCGGCGGGACGTCCAGAAGCAGGTCGGTGGCGAATTCTGGGAGTGGTTCAAGAGCCAGCGTCGCGACATGGCTCTCAGCGCCCTCCCACACGGGATCCTGGAGCGCGAGTTCCACCTCGGTTGTGGCGACCAGAAGCAGTGGTACGTCGCTGAGACGGGTGAGGCCGGAGACGAAAGCGGAAAGAACGTGATCAGCGAGGTGGAGATCGTCGACAAGGAGGACGACGGGCTGCTCGTGGGCGACGAGTCTCATAAATTGGCGGCAGGCGATCGACCTGGTCGCCGATTCGATCACGTCCTCAAGCCGGTGATCTGGCTCGACGAGCGGATGCAGACCCCGCAGAAGCTGGCGTGCCTCATCCACGTCATCGGTCAGCCGGGTGACTGTCCGTGCTAGCCGGTCCCACATGACCGCGTGGCCGCCCGGCGCCTCCGCGTCGCACAGGGAAAGCACAAGCGTTCGCCGCAGCTCGGCCGCGGTGCTGCGTTCAGAGTGCCGGGCCTGGTCCACGGCGAAGCGGACGACCCGGGACCGCGCCGCTGACAACTGCGCGAACTCGGCGAGCAGGTGGGTCTTGCCGGACCCGGGTTCACCAAGAATCGTCACCATCCGTGGTGTGCTCTGGTAGCGGGACCGCTCCAGCAGACCGGTCAGCAGGGCGATCTCCACCTCCCGGCGCGCGGCGGTGGCAAGGTGCTGATCGGCCTCGCGTCGGCGAGCCCTCGTCACCGTCCAGTCGCTGCCGTGTGCGGCGTCATCCCACCCGCCCGCGGCACGATAGTCGATCGCCTCCATCGTCCGTGCCCGTGTGGTCTCGCAGACCCGGATCTCGCCGGTCTGGGCCCGGCCGAGAAGAGAGTCGCAGAGATTGAGGAGACTGCCGCTGATAGACAGAGGCTGATCTGGGTCATCTGGCCGGTGACATACCAGGGCCGTGCCGGTCGCGACCGCGGCTTGCGACAAGAGTCGGCCCTCGTGGCTCGGGGCCGGCGGTGAATGCGCGGCGGATCTGAACCCTTCGCGAATCGCCAGTGCGGCCAGTACGGCTCGCTGGGGATGCTCCTGCTTGTTTGGTTCGGTGTCGAACACCGCCATCGAGACAGAGCCAATCGCCGCGGTGACGAATCCGCCGAACTTCTCGATACTTTTCTGGACCCACCGCGAGACGTCCTCCAGGATCTCGTCCACCGCGTAGGGGTCATCGTCCAGACTCCCAGCGTCCAGCTGGGCACGCACGAGCAGGACGCTGACATGCCGTTGCCGCATCGACGTGATCGTCGGAGACTCGGTGAGGAACTGGCCGTTCGTCGGCCGGCCGGCGTCGTGCGCGTCGACGTGGTCTCCCGCCGCGGTCGCGTCGGGCCGCACCTTGGCGACAGTCAGGTGATCGGCACTGGTCCTGACGGGCGGCGGCTGGCCGGGGAGGAATCGGGGTGGGTGAGTCGAGACAGGCGGGGCCGCCCGCGCTGGGGCCGCGGGCCTGGGGCCGTCGACGGTGAGCGCCGCCGAGCCGTACCGGATGGTCTGCCAGGTGGTGTCGCCTGGGAGGTTCAGCGCGGGATCCTGGCTCAGGATCGCCTGCTGCAAGGTCTGCAACTCGCGCCCAGGTTCAAGACCGAGCTCTTCGACCAGAACCGATCGTACTCGACTGTAAACATTGAGTGCGTCCGCCTGGCGGCCACTGCGGTACAGCGCGATCATCAGCTGGGCGTGAGCTCGCTCCCGCAGACCCGTGTTCTCCACCATGTGTTCCAGCTCGCCGAGTACGACCTGGTGGCGGCCTCTCGCCAGTTCCGCGTCGAAGAGATCCTCCATCGCGTCTCTGCGTCCGTTCTCGAGAGCGGATAGCTCAGGCCAGGTGATTCCGGCCTCCACGAGGTCGGCCAGGGCCGGGCCTCGCCACAGCTCGAGGGCCTGACGGAGAATGAGGGCCGCCGTGGTGGGGTCACCGATGGTGAGTGCCTCTCGTCC
>NZ_MOMC01000100.1 GCF_001983105.1 Pseudofrankia asymbiotica
CAGCTGCACCGAGTCCTCACCCCGAAGGTCGACGCCGCCTGGCACCTGCACCACCAGACCAGGCACCTACCACTGACACACTTCGTCCTGTTCTCCTCCATCGCCGGCACGATCGGCAACCCCGGCCAGGCCACCTACGCCGCCGCCAACACCTACCTCGACGCCCTCGCCCACCACCGCCACACACAAGGACTACCCGCCACCAGCCTCGCCTGGGGCCTCTGGCAGGAAACCAGCACACTGACCGCCCGCCTCGACCCGGCCCAGCACGGCCGCCTGCGCCGCACCGGTATCACCCCCATGCCGACCGGCACCGCGCTCGCCCTGCTCGACGGGGCGCTGGCCAGCCGGCGGCCGGCCCTCGTCCCCGCCATGCTCGACCTCGGCCCGCTGCGCGCCCAGCCGGACCTGCCGCCGCTGTGGCACCGGCTGGTCCCACCGGCCCGGACGGCGGGCTCCGGGCGGCGCGGCCCGCTCAGCTCGGGAAACGGCGACGGCGGCGGCCGCGGCGACGGCGGCCGCACGCTGACCGACCGGCTCGCCGGACGGCGCCGTGAGGACCAGGCCACCCTCGTCCTCGACCTGGTGCTGGGACAGGTCACCGACGTGCTCGGGCACGGCGAGTCCGGCGCGATCGAGCCGGCCCGGGGGTTCCTGGAGCTCGGCTTCGACTCGCTCACCGCGATCGAGCTGCGCAACCGGCTCGCCACCGGGACTGGTCTGCGGCTGCCGACGACGGTGGTGTTCGACCACCCCAACTCGGCCGCTCTCGCCGAGTACCTGCGCTCGGAGGCCGCGCCGGCCACCGCCCGGCTCGCCGACCTCGACAGCCTCGCCGCCGAGTTGCCCGAGCTCGCCGGCGAGCTGGACGCCGACGCCCGCGAGCGCCTCGCGCAGCGCCTGCAACAGCTGCTCGCGACGCTCGACGGCCTGGCCGGCCCCGACGCGGACGGAGCCGGCGACGCCCCGACGGAACGGCTCGACGGCGCCAGCGACGACGAGATCTTCGACTTCATCGACAACGAGCTGGGCATCTCCTGACGCTCGGCCGCGTGGCCCGGCGCAGCCGGCCCGACAGACCAAGGAGGAGAGGTGAGTTCCGGTGGCCGAGACGAGAGCTCGATCCGGGCGGTGGGTCCGATGACAGACGTGGTGACCGCGCTTCCGCGGCCCCGCCGGGAGGCGGCGTCCGACGACCGCGACCCGGTCGGCCGCCTCGGCCGCCTGCTCGACGCCGGGTCGCTGGCTCCTCTGCACGAGGACGACGGCAGTGGGGTCCGTGCCGTCGCCGGGCGTGTCGAGGGTCAGGCGGTCGTCGCCTACTGCACGGACGGCAGGACGATGGGCGGCGCGATCGGCGCCGGCGGCGCCCGCCGGATCGCGCGCGCCATCGACCTCGGCGCCGACAAGGGGCTTCCGGTGCTGGGCCTCTGGCACTCCGGCGGCGCCCGGCTGGCCGAGGGCGTCGAATCCCTCGACGGCATCGGGTCGATGTTCGCGGCCATGGTCCGCGCCTCGGGCCGGGTGCCGCAGATCTCCGTGGTACTGGGTCCGGCCGCGGGCGGCGCCGCCTACGGCCCGGCGCTCACCGACCTCGTGATCATGTCGGACGCGGGGCGGCTGTTCGTCACCGGCCCGGACGTCGTGCGCGGCGTCACCGGTGAGGACATCGACATGGCGGGCCTCGGGGGCGCCGACGCGCACGGCCGCCGGTCCGGGGTGGTGCACCTGGTGGCGCCCTCCGAGGCGGCGGCCCTGGCGCAGGCGCGGCGGCTGACCGGGCTGTTCGCCCGGGCGGGCCGCTTCGACCCGGCGGCCGCCGGCGAGCCGCGGGACCTGCGGGCGCTGCTGCCGGACGCGCCGCGGCGGGCGTACGACGTCCGCCCGCTGGTGCGCGCCGTGCTGGACGAGGACGGCGGCTTCGAGGAGATCCAGCCGCGCTGGGCGCCGAACATGGTGATCGGGCTGGGCCGGCTCGGCGGCCGGGCGGTCGGCGTGGTCGCGAACAACCCGATCCGCAAGGGCGGCTGCCTCGACTCGCTGAGCGCCGAGAAGGCGTCCCGCTTCGTCCGGATGTGCGACGCGCTCGGCGTGCCGCTGCTGGTCCTCGTCGACGTCCCCGGGTACCTGCCGGGCGTGCGCCAGGAGTGGGACGGCGTCGTCCGCCGGGGCGCGAAGCTGCTCTACGCGTTCGCCGAGGCGACCGTGCCGCGGGTCACGCTCGTCACCCGCAAGTCGTTCGGCGGCGCGTACATCGCGATGAACTCACGCGCCCTCGGGGCGACCGCGGTGTTCGCGTGGCCCGAGGCGGAGATCGCCGTGATGGGCGCCGAGGCGGCGGTCGGCATCCTGCACCGCCGGAGGCTCGCGGCCGCGCCGGAGCCGGACCGGCCGGCACTCGCGGCCCGGCTCGCCGACGAGCACCGGCAGATCGCCGCGGGCGTCGACCGGGCGGTGGCCCTCGGCGTCGTCAACGAGGTGATCGAGCCCACGACGACCCGACGGCGGCTCATCGAGACGTTCGCCGCCGCCGCCGACCGCCGCGGCGAGCACGGAAACATCCCGCTCTGAGCACGGAGGAGGAGTCACACGTGGACCAGGTGGATCACGATGTCGTCGTCGTGGGCGGCGGTCCGACCGGCCTGATGCTCGCCTGCGAACTCGCCCTGCGGGACGTGCGGTGCGCGGTCGTCGAACGCGACCCGGCCCCGTCCAACCAGTCGCCCGGGCAGGCGATCAACGCGACGGTGGTCGACCTGCTGGAGCAGCGAGGCCTGATGGCGCCGCTGCTCCCGTTCGGCGCCGAGTTCCCCCGGGCCCACTTCGCCCAGCTGTGGCTCGACCCGACCCGGCTGCCGGGCCGGCACTCGTACAGCTTCGCCGTCGCGCAGTCGCGCCTCGAGCTGGTGCTCGAGCAGCGGGCCGCCGAGCTGGGCGTGTCGGTCCTGCGCGGCCGCGAGCTGGTCGGGATCGGCCAGGACGACCAGGCCGTGACGGCGGTGGTCCGGCCGGTGGCCGGCGACGGCGGCGGCCGTGACCACTTTCTGCGTTGCCGCTACCTGGTCGGCGCCGACGGCCGGGACAGCACGGTGCGCACGCTGGCCGGCATCGGCTTCGCCGGCAGCGACACGCCGTTCCTCGGGCTCGTCGGCGACGTCGAGACCGCGTCCGCGCCCGCGGTCGCCGGGCGTCTCGGCGCGCACGAGTTCCCGGCCGGCATGCTCACCGTGCGCCCGATCGGTCCCGGGCTGCTGCGCCTGGTCACCGCGGAGTTCGCGCGGCTTCCCGACGACCCGCGAGCCCCCGTCACCGTCGCCGAGCTGCGCGCCAGCCTGCACCGGCTCGCCGGCCTCGAGGACCCCGACCCGCGGATGGTCTGGATGCGGCGGTGGGACGGGGCGACGCGGCTCGCCGAGCGGTACCGCGACGGCCGGGTCCTCCTGGCCGGGGACGCCGCGCACGTGCACTTCCCGCTGGGCGGCCAGGCGATGAGCACGGGGATCGAGGACGCCGTGAACCTCGGGTGGAAGCTCGCCGCCGAGATCGAGGGCTGGGCGCCGCCCGGCCTGCTCGACAGCTACGAGGCGGAGCGGCGGCCGGCCGGTGCCCGCGCCTGTCAGACGACGGCCGCTCAGCTGGCACTGCTGCACCCGCTGGACCGGATGGGGCCGGTGCGCGAGCTGCTGCGCGAACTGATCCAGCTCGACGACGTCAACAGCTACTTCGTGCGGATGGCCTTCGCCCTGGACGTTCGCTATGACCTGGCGCCCCCCGGCGCGGTCGCCACGGACGACGACGGCGCGGCGACGGCCCACCCCCTCGTCGGAACGCGGCTCGCCGACGTCCCGCTGAAGACGCGGGACGGTGAGACGTCCGTCGCCCGCCTGCTGCGCGCCGGGCGAGGGCTGCTGCTCGACCTGTCCGGCGAGTCGGCCGAGGACGTGGTGGCCGGCCTGTCTGGCTGGGCCGGCCGGGTGGACGTCGTGCCGGCGAGGCCCGCCGGGGGCGGCGACGAGATCGACGCCGCCCAGGTGCTGCTGCGGCCGGACGGCCGGATCGTCTGGGCGGCCCGCGCCGCCCTGCGCGCCGCGGCCGGCACCCCGTCCCTCACCGAGGCCCTCACCCGCTGGTTCGGAACGCCGAACCGGTCCTGACCCCGCGGCCGGCCAGGAGCCGGGAACCAGGCTGGGGGTCAGGACCGGTCGCACCGGCGGGGTCAGGGCCGGTCGCTCGTCGGGCCGGTTACTCGTCGGCCGCCGCCGGCCGCGGGATCAGCTCCGTCGCGGACACGGAGGTCGGCTCCGCCGAGGGCGGCGGAGGCGCGGCGGCCGGCGGCGGCGCGGGCCGCTGGTTGCGCCAGGTGAACAGGACGACCAGGAACACGAGGCCGACGAAGGCCGCCGCCACGGTGAAGGCGCTCGCCATGCCGTGCGCCAGCACGTGGTCGGCGAGGTCCGCCCGGGACAGGCCGGCGGGCGGGTGCTCCGCGGCGCGCCGGCTCGCCGTCCCGTAGACGGTGACCAGCACGGCAAGGCCCAGCGAGGCCCCGACCTGCTGGGTCACGACCATCATGCTCGAGGCGGCGCCGGACTCGCGCGGGCTGACGCCGCCCACCGCGTTCAGGCTGAGCGGCACCATCAGCATCCCGACGCCGAGCCCGAACAGCAGCATCGGGCCCAGGACCCCGGTGGCKTAGCCGGTGTCCTCGGAGAGCCGGGTGAGCCAGACCATCCCACCGGTGCACAGCGCGGCGCCAGCCAGCATCAGCGGCTTCGGGCCGAGCCTGGGCAGGAGCTTCGTCGTCCGCTGCGCCGAGACCATGATCCCGACCGACATGGGCAGGAACGCGAGGCCGGCCCGCAGCGCGCTGAAGTCGAGCACCTCCTGCAGGAACTGCGTCGTGAAGAAGAACATGCTGATCATGCTGCCGACCATGAGGAGCAGCAGCGCGTAGGTGCGGGCCCGGGAGAGGTTCGTGACAAGGCTCAGCGGGACGACCGGCTGGCTCGCCCGCGCCTCGATGACGACGAACAGGGCCAGCACGACGACCGCGACCGCGAACGACACCAGCGTCAGGCTGTCGCTCCAGCCGTCGGAGGAAGCCCGGATGAAGCCGTACACCAGCGCGGACAGGCCGACGGTCGCGGTCACCGCGCCGACGGCGTCGAACCGGCCGGGGTTGCGCCGTGGGCTGGTGATGAACCGCGGCGCCAGGGCGGCCACCACGAGCGCGATCGGCACGTTGATGAACATCACCCACCGCCAGGACACCCAGGTGGTGAGCATGCCGCCGATGATCAGGCCGATCGACCCGCCCACGCCGTTGGCGGCCGCCCAGGCGGCGAGCGCCTTCGTCCGCCGCGGGCCCTCCGAGAAGGTCGCCGTCAGCAGGGACAGCGCGTTCGGCGACGCGGCGGCGGCGCCGAGCCCCTGGCCGACGCGGGCCGCCACCAGCATCCACGACTCGGTCGCCAGGCCGCCCGCCAGCGAGGCGAGGCAGAACACCACCACGCCCACCTGGAAGACCCGGAGCCGGCCGAGGATGTCGCCGGCCCGGCCGCCCAGCAGGAGGAGGCCGCCGAAGGCGATCGTGTACGCGTTCAGCACCCAGGCCAGGTTGGTGGGCGAGAAGTCGAGGGCGCCCTGGATGTCGGGCAGCGCCACGTTCACGATCGTGGCGTCGAGGACGAGCATCAACTGGCAGGTCACGATGACGATCAGGGCGATGTTGCCCCGCCGCTCGTCCGGTACCGAGCCGGGGTCGTCCACCCCCTGCTGGACCGGTGTTGTCGTCGACACCGCTACCTCCTCGGCTAGCCAATTAAGGTCCGATCTCGTTTCCTAACCGGGATCCTAGCAACGCGCGGGAGGTCTTGGGTACCAGGACGTATCTTAACGACGCGGGTACGATCGGGTTCATGTCCCGGAAGCCTCGGCCGCGGCGTCACGCCCCGGGGTACCTCGCGGCCCAGCGCCGGGCGGGCGGCCGGCCGGTGACCACGGCGATTCCGGACACCGCCGTCCCGGACGACACCGCCGTCCCTGACCACACCGTCACCAGGGGCGCGGCGGGCGGGGACGGTACGTCCGCCGCCGGCGCGGGACCGGTCACGGCGGGCGCCGCCGCCGGCATCCGCCCGGCCACCCGCCGGCGCGGGGACGCACTGCGCAAGGCGATCTTCGACGCCGTGTTCGAGCAGCTGCGGACCGTCGGCTACGCGAACCTGACGATGGACAACGTCGCCACCGCCGCGCACACCAGCAAGACCGTGCTCTACCGCCGGTGGGCGTCCAAGGACGACATGATCAGCGAGGCGCTGCGTGAGGCCCTGCCCGCGCCCGCCGAGGTCGCCCTGACCGGCGACGTCCGCGCCGATCTGCATGCCCTCCTGCGCTGCGTCCAGGTCGCCTTCACCTCGACCAAGGGAACCGCGTTCCAGATCGTGTCGGCGGAGGCTGGCTGCGAACGAGGCATGGTCCGCCAGACGGTCATCGCGCACGTGGTCCAGCCGTGCGTCGACCGCATCCTCGAGCTGCTGCGCCAGGCCGCCGAGCGCGGCGACGTCCGGCCCGACGCGGCCACCGAGCTGGTCGCCGGYAGTGGTCCCGCGCTGTTGGTGCAGTACTCGCTGGTCCACGGGCCGGTCCTGCCCGACGCGTTCATCTCGTCCGTCGTCGACCAGATCGTCCTGCCGCTGGTGGCCGCCGCCCCCGGGGACGCGCGGCCGGCCACCGTCGACTGCCTGGACCGTTAGCCCGGGATTAGAGCCGCTTAAGCGCGAGATCGCACGATCACCCCGAGTTACGCTCGAGGAGGTGCGACCGTGCCCGTTTCCGAATCCCGTCCCGCCGACGCCGGCACCACGGCAACCGCCGCGCAGGAGGTCCCGGCGACCGGCGCGGCCCGGTTCTCCTGGGACTACGGCGAGGGCCGCGACCAGTTGCTCGCCCTGTACCAGAAGGGCAAGGACAAGCAGTGGGACGCGGCCACCCGGGTCGACTGGGACATCGAGGTCGACCCCTACGACGCGCTCGGCATGCCGGACCAGAGCATCGCCATCCACGGCACCCCGCTCTGGGACAAGATGAGCGAGCAGGAGCATCGAGAGGTCCGCCGGCACGTCGCCGCCTGGCAGTTCTCCCAGTTCCTCCACGGCGAGCAGGGCGCGCTGGTCTGCGCCTCGCGGGTGGTGGAGTCGGTCCCGGACCTCGACGCCAAGTTCTACGGGGCCACCCAGGTCATGGACGAGGCGYGCCACCTGGAGCTGTACGCGCGCTTCCTCACCGAGAAGCTCGACCTCATCTACCCGATCAACGACCAGCTGTGGAGCCTGCTGGCCGAGACCCTCACGGACTCCCGCTGGGACATGCCCTACCTCGGCATGCAGGTGCTCATCGAGGGACTGGCGCTGGCCGGGTTCAGCCTGATCCGCGACCTCACCACCAAGCCGCTGCCCAAGCAGATCCTCGCGTACGTGATGCAGGACGAGGCCCGGCACGTCGCCTTCGGCCGGCTCGCCCTGCGCGACTACTACCGGGAGATCACCGAGGCTGAGCGGCTCGAGCGCGAGGAGTTCGTGATCGAGGGCTGCTACCTGATGCGGGACCGGTTGCGCGGCATCGAGGTCTGGGAGAACTTCGGCATCCCGGCGAGCGAGTCGCAGCCGCTGCTGGAGGCGTCGCCGCACGTCCGTGCCTTCCGCGGCCTGCTGTTCAGCCGGCTGGTGYCGTGCGTGCGCGACATCGGGCTGTGGAGCGAGCGGATGCAGCGGGTCTACGCCGACCTGGGTGTCCTCGATCTGGCCCGCCAGGACCTCGAGACGCTCATGCGCAGGGACGAGGAGGTCGCCGAGCAGCTGGACCGCGACCAGGCCACCGCCGAGCAGGCGCGCCGCGCGGAGGTCGACCAGGTGATCGCGTCGGCCGCGGCGGACCTGTGACGGCGCCCGAGCGCGAGATCCGCATCGTCTCGGTCGGGACGGCGCTGCCCGGGGAGCCGGTCGACAACGCCGCGCTGGCCCGGTTCCTCGGGATGGACACGCTGTGGGAGCAGTGGGTCGACGCGTTCATCGGAACGCGCAGCCGCCACATGGCCACCGACCTGGCCACCGGCGAGCTGCGGCACTCCCTGGCGGACCTGTGCGCGGCGGCCGGGCGGCGCGCCCTGGCCGCCGCGGGCCTCGGGCCGGGGCCGGGGCCGGGCGACGGTTCGAGCCTGGCCGACGGCGCCGCCGTGGACCTCGTCGTCCTGGGCACCGCCACACCGGACCAGCTGATGCCGGCCACGGTCAACATGGTGGCCGAGCGTCTCGGCGTCAACGACGTGTCGACCTTCCAGCTCCAGTCCGGCTGCACCGGCGCGATCCAGGCGCTGGACGTCGCCCACCAGCTGCTGCTCGCCGGCCGGCACGAGACCGCGCTGGTCCTCGGCGGCGACGTGTGCACGCGGATCTACGACGTGACCACCGACTTCGCCGCGCTGCCGCCCGCCGAGCTGGTCAACGCCGCGCTGTTCGGCGACGGCGCCGGGGCCGCCGTGCTCACCGCGCGGCCCGGGCAGGGCGGGATCGCCATCCGCCACGTCCTGACCAGGCTCACCGGTCTGGGGCGCCCGCCCGGGCAGGTCCTCGAGTGGTTCACCAAGAGCGACCGCGGTTCCGACCGGCCGGCGGCCAGCGAGGACTACAAGGCGATCGAGGCGTCGGTGCCGGTGCTCGCCGGCGAGATCGTCGACGAGCTGCTCGACACGCTCGAATGGAAGGTCGACGAGCTCGACTACCTGCTGCCGCCGCAGCTGTCCGGACGGATGACCGCCCGGATCGTGGAGCACCTCGGGCTCGACGGCCCACGGGAGATCAGCTGCGTCGAGCAGACCGGCAACAACGGCAACGCGCTGCCGTTCCTCCAGCTCGAACGGCTGCTGGAGCTGGCGACCACCGGTGACCRCGCCGCGGTGGTGGCGGTGGAGTCGAGCAAGTGGATCAAAGGCGGCCTGGCGGTGGAACGGCTCTGACGGGAGAGGTCACCTGTGAAAACGATCGACGACTTCGTCGATCTCGTCCAGGACGAGATCGGGCTGGACGTGACCGCCCAGGACGTCGGGCGGACCTTCGACGAGCTTCCCGGCTGGGACTCGGTCCACCTGCTGGCGTTGCTCGCCGCCCTGGAACGGACCACCGGCCGGAGGATAGCGATGACCGACGTGCTGGAGGCGGCCAGCCTGGAGAGCATCTACCGGCTCGCGGTGAGCGCATGACCATCCAGCCCGTCCCCCGGCAACGCCGCCACACCCTGTACTTCCTCCGGGAGATCCGCGCCTTCTCCCCCGTCCACCTCGACACCGAGGTGGACATGACACAGGTGATGGCACATCGCGGCGCCGCCGCGCTGGACGCGCGCCGGTACTCGGTCGTGACCTACGTCCTGCACGCGGCGGCCCGGGTGCTCGAACGGCATCCCCAGGCGAACTCCGCCATCCGGGGCACCGTCTGGCCCAAGGTCATCCAGCACAGCTCGGTGAACGGCAAGCTGACTCTGGACAAGACCATCGGTGGGCAGCGGGTGGTCGTCGCGCCGGTCCTGCGCGATCTGCAGAAGGCCTCGCTCGACGACATCCAACGGCTGGTCGACCGGTTCCGCGACGGCGACCCGGAACGGATGCCCGAGCTCGCCGGCGTGCGCGCGCTGCACCGCAAGCGCTGGCCGTTCGCGCCCCGGGCGTTCCGCAAGGTGGCGCGTCCGCTGCCGAAACGGGCCGCCGTCTTCGGGACCTTCGCCGTCACCTCGCTCGGTCACCGGCCGGTGGACGGGTTCCACTCGGTCGGCGGGACCACGGTCACCCTGGGCCTCGGCCGGGTCCTGGACCGGGCAGTGGTCCGGGGCGGGGCCGTCGCCGTCGCGCCGGTGATGCGGCTGAGCCTCACCTTCGACCATCGGGTGATCGACGGCGCCGAGGCCGCCGACCTGCTGGGCGAGCTGAAGGACGACCTGGAACGCCTCGCGCTCGTGCCCGCGTCCAACGGCCACGCCGGCGCCGCGGCCTGCGCCGACCCGGCAACGGCCACGGCCACGGCCGGCGCGCCTGGCAACGAGCGCGGCCACGCGGCGGCGGGCGCGCCGCGCACCGGACGGCGGGAGGACCGCGCATGAACGACGTCGCGGAACTCAAGCAGTACGTGGGTGTGCACGCCCGCGCTCAGGGCATCCCGCCGGCCCAGTACGAGCCGCTGCTCGACCAGGTCAGCCACGACGACGACGGGCCGGGCTCCTGGGTCGCCGAGTGGAGCCGGGCAGCGGAGCGGCTGGAACGGGACGGCCGGCTGCTGGAGGCCTGTCGGTACTACAACATGGCCCGTTTCCCGTACGTCGACGGGCAGCCGCGCCGGGACGCGCTGGCCCGGTGCGTCACCGTCTTCGACCGGTGGCGCCGCGAGAACTCGCCCATCCAGCGTCTGGACCTCGACCTGCCGCAGGGCAGGCTCGGCTGCTGGACGGTCGGGCTCGATCCGGCGCAGCCGCGCCCGGTGCTGCTCGTGATGGGCGGCATCGTCAGCGTCAAGGAGCAGTGGGCGCCGTTGCTGCTGCGCGCCCGGGCACTCGGGATGGCCGGCCTGGTCACCGAGATGCCCGGAGTCGGGGAGAACGCGGCGCGCTACGACACCGACAGCCCGCGGATGCTCTCGCACGTCCTCGACGCGCTGCGGGACCGCGGCGTCGACGCGACCCAGGCCTACGCGATGACGCTGAGCTTCAGCGGCCACCTGGCGCTGCGCCGCGCGCCGGACGATCCCCGGCTGCGGGGCGTCATCCTGGCGGGCGCGCCGGTCCACGCGTTCTTCACCGACCGGGAGTGGCAGCGGGCGCTGCCCCGCATCACCGTGGACACGCTGGGGCACCTGACCGGCGAGAAGCCCGCCGACGCCGTCGAGCGGATGCGCGGCTGGGCGATCGACCCGAGCGCGCTGCGCGCGATCGACGTCCCGGTGCACGCCCTGGTCAGCCGGCGCGACGAGATCATCCCGCCCCAGGACGCCCAGATGCTGCGACGCCACGTCCGCCGGCTGCGGACGCGGACGAACGACGACGTGCACGGCTCGCCGAACCACGTGGCGGAAAGCGGCCTGTGGTTGGTGCTGTCGCTGCTGCGGATGCGCCGGGTGGACCCCCGGCAGCAGGCGTCGCTGCGCTGGCGGCTCACCGCGATGCGAGCGCGGGGGGTACTCGCCAGCGGCGGCGGCTGAACCCCGTCACGGTCACGCCCCGGCAGGCCCGCCCGGAGCACCCGCTCCGGGCGCCGGCCCGCTCCGGGCGCCGGCCCGCCGGCCCGCGCCGGGAGCCGGCCCGCCGCGGCCCGCGCCGGGAGCCGGCCGCGTCTCCTGGCCGAGGACAGGCCATGGCTGGAGCGGCGTCCTGGAGCGGCTTTAGAGCGCGGCAAGGCCGAGGCAAGCCACCGGGCCGAGCCTCATAGCTGGACTGGTCCCCCCCCCGCTCGCCCGACCGAGACACCCGAGGAGAGCTGACGCGCATGTCGAACGAGGAACGGCTCCGCGACTACCTCAAGCGGGTCACGGCGGACCTGACCCGGACACGGCGGCAGCTCGCCCAGGTGGAGGCCGCACGGCGGGAGCCCATCGCGATCGTGGGGATGGCGTGCCGCTACCCCGGCGGCGTCACCACCCCCGAACAGCTCTGGGACCTCCTCGCCACCGGCACGGACGCCATCACCGAGTTCCCCACCAACCGCGGCTGGAACCTCGACACCCTCTACCACCCCGACCCCGACCACCCCGCCACCAGCTACACCCGCCACGGCGGCTTTCTCCACGACGCCGCCGACTTCGACCCCACCTTCTTCGGCCTCAGCCCCCGCGAGGCCGTCACCGTCGACCCGCAGCAACGTCTCCTGCTCGAAACGGCCTGGGAGGCCTTCGAACGGGCCGGGATCGACCCCACCGCCCTGCGCGGCAGCGCCACCGGCGTCTTCACCGGCGTCATGTACGACGACTACGCCAGCCGCCACCACCGGTTCCCGGCCGGCTACGAGGGCTACGTCGGCATCGGCAGCGCCGGCAGCCTCGCCTCCGGCCGGGTGTCGTACACCTTCGGCCTCGTAGGGCCCGCGGTCACCGTCGACACCGCCTGCTCCTCGTCCCTCGTCGCGCTGCACCTCGCCACCCACGCCCTGCGCGCCGGCGAGTGCGACCTCGCCCTCGCCGGCGGCGCCACCGTCATGTCCAGCCCGAACACCTTCATCGAGTTCAGCCGCCAGCGCGGGCTGTCACCGGACGGCCGGTGCAAGGCCTTCGGCACGGCGGCGGACGGTACCGGCTGGGCGGAGGGCGTCGGGCTGGTCGCGCTGGAACGGCTCTCGGACGCCCAGCGCCACGGCCACCCCATCCTCGCCGTCATCCGCGGCAGCGCCGTCAACCAGGACGGGGCGAGCAGCCAGCTCACGGCGCCGAACGGCCCGGCGCAGCAGCGGGTCATCCGGCAGGCGCTGGCGGCGGCCGGGCTCGACGCCGCGGACGTCGACGCCGTCGACGCCCACGGCACCGGCACCGCCCTGGGCGACCCCATCGAGGCCGGCGCCCTGCTGGCCACCTATGGCCGGGCGCACACCCCCGCCAGCCCCCTCTGGCTCGGCAGCCTCAAGTCCAACGTCGGCCACACCCAGGCCGCCGCCGGCGTCGGCAGCGTCATCAAGATGGTCCTGGCCCTGCGGCACGGCGAGCTCCCCCGCACCCTGCACGCCGACGAACCCTCACCCCACGTCGACTGGGACACCGGCGCCATCCGGCTCCTCACCACCCCGACCCCCTGGCCCGACAACGACCGCCCCCGGCGCGCCGGGATCTCCTCCTTCGGCATCAGCGGCACCAACGCCCACCTCATCCTCGAACAGGCACCCGACGGCGCGTCCGGACCCGGCCGCGACCCCGAGGCCGCCGACGCGGACGGCGCGGACGGCGCGGACGGCGCGGACGGCGCGGACGGCGCGGACGAGGCCGCGGCGCCGCGGGCCACGGCGCGCCTGGAGGCCGCCCAGGACCGCGGCGCCGCGGACGACGCGGTTCTGACCGGCCGGCCAGACGTGGTGCCCTGGGTCCTCACGGCGGCGGACGAGCCGGCGCTGCGTGCGCAGGCCGCCCGGCTGGCCGACTGGCTGGCCGCCGCGCCCGAGACGGCGCCGGTCGACGTCGGCCACGCCCTCGTCCACGGGCGGGCGGCGCTGGCGCACCGGGCTGTCGCGCTCGTCCGCGACCGCGCGCAGGCCCGCGCCGCGCTCACCGCCTTCGCCGCCGGTGAGCCCGGGCCCGACGTGGTCCACGGCGGCGTCCGCGCCACCGGCGGTGGCGCCGTCCGGACGGTGTTCGCGTTTCCGGGACAGGGCTCACAGTGGGCGGGCATGGCGGCTGAGCTGCTGGACCGCTCGCCGCTGTTCCGGGCCAGGATCGGCGCGTGCGAGGCCGCCCTCGCCCCGTTCGTCGACTGGTCGCTGGTCGCGGTGCTGCGCGGCGAGCCCGGTGCCCCGTCGCTGGACCGCGTCGACGTCGTGCAGCCGGCGCTGTTCGCGGTCATGGTGTCGCTGGCGGCGCTGTGGCGCGCGCTCGGCGTCCAGCCGGACGCGGTCGTCGGCCACTCACAGGGGGAGATCGCCGCCGCGCATGTCGCCGGCGCCCTGTCGCTGGCGGACGCCGCCCGCGTCGTCGCGGAGCGCGGCCTCGCCCTGACCGAGCTGTCCGGGCGGGGCGGCATGGTGTCGGTCCTGCTCCCCGAGGACGACCTCGGCGCGCTGCTGGCCGGCTACGACGGCCGGATCGGCGTCGCCGCCATCAACGGGCCCGCCTCGATCACGGTCTCCGGCGACGCCGACGCGCTGCGGGAGCTCGTCGCGGACTGCGACGGGCGCGGGGTGCGCACCCGCGTCATCCCGGTCGACTACGCCTCCCACTCGGCCCAGGTCGAGCCGCTGCGCGGCCGGCTCGCGAGCGTCCTCGCCGGCGTGCGGCCCCGCCCCGCCGACGTCGCCTTCTACTCGTCGGTGCACGGCGCGCCCGTCGCCGGCGACACGCTCGACGGCGGCTACTGGTACACGAACCTGCGCGCGACCGTCCAGCTCGAGCGGGCGACCCGTGCGCTGCTCGACCGAGGACACGACCTGTTCGTCGAGGTCAGCCCACACCCGGTGCTGGCGCTCGGGATCCAGGACACGGTGGACGCCGCTTGCGCCGCCGGCGCTCCGGCCGCGGCCGGAGCCGAGGCCGCCCGCCGGCAGGCCACCGACGTGGCCGTGATCGGCACGCTGCGCCGCGACCAGCCCGCCTGGGAGCAGCTGCTCGGCGCGCTCGCGCGGGCGTACACGCACGGCGCGCCCGTCGACTGGCTGGCGCTGCTGACCGCGCGCACGGGCACGCACGTCGACCTGCCCACCTACGCCTTCCAGCGGCGCCGCCTCTGGCTGGACGTCACCACCGCCGCACCCGCCGGAGCACGGGAGCTGGGGCTGAGCCCCGCCGCGCATCCGCTGCTCGGCGCCGCGGTCGACCTTCCCGACAGCCGCGGCGCGGTGCTCACCGGCCGGCTGTCGACACGCGACCACCCGTGGCTCGCCGACCACCGCGTCGGCGACGACGTGCTGCTGCCCGGCACGGCGTTCGTCGAGCTCGCGCTGCGCGCCGGCGACCGGGTGGGAGCGGGCGGGCTTGAGGAGCTGACCCTGGCCACCCCCCTGGTGGTGCCGGCGGACGGCGCAGTCGAGCTGCGGCTCACGGTGGGGGCGCCGGACGACGACGGACGCCGCGACCTGGTGATCGACGCGCGGCCCGCGGCCGGTGACGAGGCCACACCCGGCGCCGAGGGGTGGGCCCGGCACGCCACCGGCCTGCTGTCCGCCGCGCCGGCCGCCGGCCTCGCCGGGCACTCCGGGCACTCCGGGGCCGAGCTCACCGCCTGGCCGCCGCCGGGCGCCGAGCCGGTGCCGCTCGACGGCTGGTACGAGCGGCTGGCCGCCGGCGGCCTCGGCTACGGCCCCGCCTTCCAGGGCCTGCGGGCGGTGTGGCGGTCAGGCGAGGACGTCTACGCCGAGGTCCGGGCGCCCGACGTCGACCCGGCCCTGGACACCGGCGAGTACGGCATCCACCCGGCGCTGCTCGACGCCGTGCTGCACGCGCTCGGCGGTGCCGCGCCCACGGCGGGCCCGGACGGCTCCCCGGCGACGCCCGAGCGGCTGCGGCTGCCGTTCTCCTGGTCCAACGTGTCGCTGCACGCGGTCGGCACCGGGGCGCTGCGGGCCCGGCTCACCCCGTCCGGGCCCGAGACCGTCACCCTCGCGCTCGCCGACGCCACCGGCGCCCCCGTCGCCGACGTGGGCGCGCTCACCGTCCGCGCGGTGCCCCTCACCGATCTCGTCCGAGCCCGGCGGTCCGACCGCGCCGGCGACCATCGGGACTCGGTGTTCCGGATGGACTGGCTCCCGCTGGCCACGCCCGCCGAGGTGTCCGCGACGGAGCTGACGGCGCCGGCCACGCTGGCGGGGACTCCCGCGACTGCCGAGCCGTGGGCCGTCCTCGGCCCCGGCTCGGGCTCCGGCCCGCTGGGCACGATCGCCGCGGCCGCGGGCTCGCCGGCACGGGAGTTCGCCAGCCTCACGGCGCTGCGGGACGCGGTCGCCGGCGGCGCGCGCCCGCCCGTCCTCGTCCTCGTCTCCGGGGATCCCGCCGTGCTCCCCGCCACCGGCTCCGACGCCGACGCCGGTGACGGTGACGGCCCCAGGTCGGAGCCACCGACGGGCGCCGTTCACCGGATGGCCGAGCGGCTGCTCGCGCTGGCCCAGGAATGGCTCACGGACGACGCCCTGGCGGACTCCAGGCTGGTCGTCGTCACCACCGACGCGGTCGGGGCACGTCCCGGCGACCGGGCCGGCGGGCTGGCCGGCGCCGCCGGCTGGGGCCTGCTCCGCTCGGCGCAGACCGAGCATCCGGACCGGTTCGTCCTGCTCGACGTGGACGGCCACGAGGGCTCGCCCGCCGCCGCCGCGCTCGCCCTGACTGCGGGCGAGACGCAGGTCGCCGTCCGGCACGGCACCGCGTTCGTCCCGCGGCTCGCCCGGCTGAGCACGGACGAGGCCCTGGCCGTCCCGGCGGGCACCGCACTGTCACCGCCTCCGGTGGCCGCGGCGCCGCCCGCCGAGGGGCCGCCCCCCGAGGGGGCGCCGAAGGACGGCGCTTCGGGATCGGAGACCGCCGGCCCGCCGCTGCCGGCGACGAGCTGGCGGCTCGGCCGGACCGGCCAGGGCGCGCTGGACGGCCTCGCCCTCGTTCCCGGCGGCGAGACGCTGACGCCACTGGCGGCCGGCCAAGTCCGTGTCGCGGTCCGGGCGGTCGGGGTGAACTTCCGGGACGCCCTCATCGCGCTCGGGATCATCCCGGACGATCCGCGGCCCCGCGGCGGCGAGGGCGCCGGCGTCGTCGTCGAGGTCGGGCCCGGCGTGACCGGCCTCGCCGTCGGCGACCGCGTCATGGGGCTGCTCTCCGGCGGCCTCGGGCCGATCAGCGTCACCGACCGCCGCTACCTGGTGCCCGTCCCCCCGGGCTGGACGTTCGCGCAGGCGGCCGCCGTCCCGGTCGTCTACCTCACCGCGTACTACGGCCTCGCCGATCTGGCACGGATCCAGCCCGGCGAGTCGCTCCTGGTGCACGCCGCGACCGGCGGGGTGGGGATGGCGGCGATCGCCCTGGCCAGGCACTGGGGCGTCACCGTGCTGGGGACGGCCAGCCCGGCCAAGTGGGACACGCTGCGCGGGCTCGGTCTCGACGACGAGCGGATCGCCTCGTCCCGCAGCCTGGACTTCGCCGGCCGCGTCCGCGCCGCGACCGGCGGCCGCGGCGTCGACGTCGTGCTGAACTCGCTGGCCCGGGAGTACGTCGACGCCTCACTCGGGCTGCTGGCGCCCGGCGGGCGGTTCCTGGAGATGGGCAAGACCGACATCCGTGAGCCGGGCGAGGTCGCGCGGGCGCATCCAGGCATCGCCGGCTATCACGCCTTCGACCTGCTCGACGCCGGCCATGACCGGATCCACCGGATGCTCACCGACCTGTACGAACTGTTCGCCGCCGGCGCGCTGCCGCCGCTGCCCGTCACGGCCTGGGACATCCGCGCCGCGCCCGAGGCGCTGCGCCACCTCAGTCAGGCCCGGCACACCGGCAAGATCGTCCTGACGGTGCCCGCGCCCTGGAACCCCGACGGGACGGTGCTCGTCACCGGCGCCACCGGGGCGCTCGGGCGTGAGGTCGCCCGCCATCTCGTGACCAGCCGGGGCGCGCGGAACCTGCTGCTGGTCAGCCGTGGCGGGCCCGACGCACCGGGAGCGCCGGAGCTGGCCGAGGAGCTGGCCGGGCTGGGCGCGACGGTCCGGCTGGCCGCCTGCGACGTCGCCGACCGCGCCGCGCTGGCCGCGCTGCTGGGCACCGTCCCACCCGCGCACCCGCTGACCGCGGTGGTCCACGCCGCCGGCGTCCTCGCGGACGCCACGTTCGACGCGCAGACGCCCGGGCGCCTTGCCACGGCGCTGCGGCCGAAGGTCGACGCCGCCTGGCATCTGCACGACCTCACTCGCGGCGAGGACCTCGCCGCCTTCGTCCTGTTCTCCTCGGCCGCCGGCACGCTCGGCAACGCCGGCCAGGCCAACTACGCGGCGGCGAACGCGTTCCTCGACGCGCTCGCCCAGCACCGGCACGCCGCCGGCCTGCCGGCCGCGTCGCTCGCCTGGGGGCTGTGGGCCGAGGCCGGTGGCATGACCGGCCACCTGGACGAGACCCAGGTCGACCGGCTGTCCCGGACCGGCGCCCGGCCGATGACGACGGCGCAGGCGCTGTCGCTGTTCGACCGCGGGACCGGCGCGCACCGGCCGTACCTGGCGCTGCTGCCGATGGACACCGCGGTGCTGGGCCGCCAGCACCCGGACGACGTGCACCCGATGCTCCGCGGCCTGCGCGACGGTGGTCCGCGGCGGGCCGCGGGCGGCGCCGGGGAGGCCGGCGGCGCGGCCCCCACCGCGGGCACCGGCGGGCTGGCGGAGCGGATCGCGGGGCTGGCCGAACAGGAGGCCCGGGACGTGCTGCTCGAGCTCGTACGCGCGCAGGCCGCCGCCGTGCTCGGGCACACCGTCGCGCAGGCGGTCGACCCGCACCGGGCGTTCAAGGACCTCGGCTTCGACTCGCTGACCGCCGTGGAGCTGCGCAACCGCCTCTCCAGGGCCACCGGGATCCGGCTGGCGACCACCCTGGTGTTCGACCATCCCACCCCGGACGCCGTCAGCGCCCACMTGCGAGACCAGCTCACCCCGAGACCGGACGGCGCGTCGCTGCTCGCCGGGCTCGACCGGATCGACGCGGCACTGACCGAGGCCGCCCTCGACGACGCGACCCGGGCGGCCGTCACGGCCCGGCTACAGGCACTGCTGTGGCGGTGGAGCGGACAGCGGCCAGGTCAGGACGGCGACGAGCCGGCCGACGATCTCACCTCGGCCACGGACGACGAACTGTTCGACGCGCTCGACGACGAGCTCGGCGCGACCGACCAGCAGGTGACGTCATGACCACGACGGCGTCTGGAGACACGCGGCGTATGTCCAGCGAGCAGACCTCGGCCACCGAGCAGAAGCTGCGCGACTATCTCCGGCGCGCGACCACCGACCTGCGGGAGGCCAACCGCCGGCTGCGGGAGTCGGCGGCCAGGGAGCGGGAGCCGATCGCGATCGTCGGCATGAGCTGCCGGCTCCCGGGCGGCGTCGGCTCGCCCGACGGGCTGTGGCGGCTGCTCGCCGAGGAGACGGACGCGATCACGCCGCTGCCGGGCGGGCGGGGCTGGGACCTCGACGAGCTGTACGACCCCGACCCGGCCCGCCCCGGCACCTCGTACGCCCGCCACGGCGGGTTCCTTCCCGACGCCGCCGACTTCGACGCGGAGTTCTTCGGCATCAGCCCACGCGAGGCCATCGCCATCGACCCGCAGCAGCGGCTGCTGCTGGAGGCGTCGTGGGAGGCGTTCGAACGCGCCGGGCTGGACCCGACGTCCCTGCGCGGCAGCCGCACCGGCGTCTTCGTCGGCGTGATCTCCCAGGAGTACGGGCCTCCGGCCGGCGACGGCACCGACGAGGTCGAGGGCTACCTGATGACGGGGAACACCACCAGCGTCGCGTCGGGCCGGGTGTCCTACACGCTCGGCCTGGAGGGGCCGACGGTCACGATCGACACGGCGTGCTCCTCGTCCCTGGTGGCGCTGCACCTGGCCGCGCAGTCGCTGCGGTCGGGCGAGTGCTCGCTGGYGCTCGCCGGTGGCGCGACGGTGATGGCCACGCCCAGCCTGTTCATCGAGTTCAGCCGGYAGCGGGGCCTGTCGCCCGACGGGCGCTGCCGGTCGTTCGCCGCCGGGGCGGACGGGACCGGCTTCGCCGAGGGCGTCGGCCTGCTCGTGCTGGAACGCCTGTCCGACGCGACGCGCAACGGGCACCGGGTACTGGCCACCATCCGCGGCAGCGCGGTGAACTCCGACGGCGCGAGCAACGGGCTGACCGCGCCCAGCGGCCCCGCCCAGGAGCGGGTGATCCGCCAGGCGTTGGCGAACGCCGAGCTGACGCCGGGCGACGTCGACGCCGTCGAGGCGCACGGGACCGGTACCACACTGGGCGACCCGATCGAGGCCGGCGCGCTGCTGGCCGTCTACGGCCGCGGACGCGATGCGGGCCAGCCGCTGTGGCTCGGCTCGATCAAGTCCAACATCGGCCACACCCAGGCCGCCGCCGGGGTCGCCGGCGTCATCAAGATGGTGCTGGCGATGGGGCACGGCCTGCTGCCGCGCACCCTGCACGTCGACGCGCCCTCGCCGCATGTCGACTGGTCGGGCGGCGGCGTCGAGCTGCTCACCGCGAGCCGGCCCTGGCCGCGGACCGGGCGGCCGCGGCGCACCGGTGTCTCGTCGTTCGGGATCAGCGGCACCAACGCGCACGTGGTCCTCGAGCAGGCGCCCGCCGCCCTGAGCGCCGCGGGGGCGGGCCCCACGCCGCCGGGCACCGCGGTGCCGGACAACACGGTGCCGGACAACACGGTGCGGGAGACCGTGGCACCGGACGCGGCAGGGGCGGGGCTGCCGTTGCCGTGGCTGGTGTCGGCGCCGACCGAGGCCGGTCTCGCGGCCCAGGCCGACCGGCTGGAGAGGTTCGCGGCCGCGCATCCCGACCTGCGCCCGGCGGACGTCGGACATGCCCTGGCGACCACGAGGACGGCGTTCGCGCACCGGGCCGCGGTCGTCGCGACCGACCTCGCGGGGTTCCGCGGTGGCCTGGCCGCGCTCGCCGGCCGGGACGGGGACGGGCCGGACGCACCGCACGCATCCGGCGCGACGTTCGACCTCGTCCGCGGTGACGGCCCCGCCGTTCCCGCCGCCCGCGGCGCCGCGGGCACCGCCTTCCTGTTCAGCGGGCAGGGCAGCCAGCGGGCCGGGATGGGCCGCGAGCTGTCCGCCGCGTTCCCGGTGTTCGCCGCGGCGCTGGACGGGGTCTGCGCGGGCATCGACCGGTTCGCCGGGCCGGCCGACCGCCCGCTGCGGGACGTGATGTTCGCCGCGGCCGGCACCCCGGACGCCGACCTGCTGGGGCAGACCCGGTACACCCAGGCGGCGCTGTTCGCCTTCGAGACCGCCATGGTCGCGCTGCTCGCCGACGCCGGTATCCGGCCCGGCCAGCTCGCCGGCCACTCGATCGGCGAGCTCGCCGCCGCCCACGCCGCGGGCGTGCTCTCGACCGAGGACGCCTGCGCCCTGGTCGCGGCCCGTGGGCGGCTGATGCAGGCCGCGCCACCGGGCGGCGCGATGATCGCGATCCAGGCGACGGAGCGGGAGATCGCGTCGGGCCTGGCCGGCCGCGCGGACCTGCTCGCCATCGCCGCGGTCAACGGGCCGTCGTCGGTCGTGGTGTCCGGTGACGAGGGCGCCGCCGAGCAGGTGGCGGCGCACTGGCGCGAGCGCGGGCGGCGGACCAGGCGGCTGCGGGTGAGCCATGCCTTCCACTCGCCGCACATGGACGGGATGCTGGCCGAGTTCGCCGAGACCGCGCGGACGCTGACGTACCACCCGCCGCGGATTCCGGTGATCTCCGACGTGACCGGGGCGGTGGCGAGCGCCGACCAGCTCTGCTCGCCCGACTACTGGGTCCGCCACGTGCGGGAGGCCGTCCGCTTCCACGACGCGGTCGTCAGCCTGCGCCGCCGCGGCGCCACGATCTACCTGGAGGTCGGGCCGGACGCGGTGCTGACCGCGATGGCCCGGGAGACGCTCGCCGACCTCGCCGAGACGGCCGACAGCGTCCCAGGCGACGGCGACGGCGACGCCAGCCATGGCGGCGTCGACGGCGGCGCGGCCGCTCCGGCCGACGGCCTGGCACCGGCCCGAATGATCGCCACCTGCCAGGCCGGCCGGGCGCAGACCCGGACGTTCGCGGCGGCCGTCGCGGCCGCCGGTGTCCACGGCGCCGCCGTCGCCTGGGACGCCGTCCTGCCGGTCCGCTCGGGCCGTCGGGTCGACCTGCCCACCTTCGCCTTCCAGCGGCGGGCGTTCTGGCTGGCACCCGGCGTCGGCCGGGCGGGCGCGGGCCGGCTCGGGATCGGCGCGCTGGTCCACCCGCTGCTCGGCGGCCTGATCGAGCTGGCCGACGGGCAGGGCCTGGTCCTCACCGGGCGGGTGTCGACGCGGGACGTGCCCTGGCTCGCCGACCATGAGATCGCCGGCCGGGTGCTGCTGCCCGGAACGGCGTTCGTCGACCTCGCCGTGCGCGCCGGCGACGCGGTCGGCGCCAGCCGGGTGGAGGACCTCACCCTCGCGGCGCCGCTCGAGCTCACCGGCCAGCAGGCCCGTCAGCTACGGGTGACGGTCGGCCCGACAGACGACGACGGGCGCCGCGCCGTGGTGGTCGACTCGCGCCCACAACCGCACCCGTCGGCCCCCGACGGCGACGGCACGGAGGGCGACCTCGTGGAGCCCGGCGACGAGGCGGGCGGCGGCTGGGTCCGGCACGCGACCGGCCTGCTGTCCGCCGGCCCGGCGACCGCCACCGACGCCGACGCCGACGCCGATATGACACCCGCCCAGGACTGGGCGGCGCGGACGGCCCAGTGGCCGCCGCCGGGCGCCGAGCCGGTCGAGGCGGCGGACCTCTACGAGCGGCTGGCCGAGCGCGGGCTGCGCTACGGCCCCGCGTTCCGCGGGCTGCGGGCTGCCTGGCGCCAGGGCGGCACGGTGTACGCCGAGGTCGCGCTGCCGGAGGAGCGGCAGGCCGAGGCGGACCGGTTCGTGCTGCACCCGGCGCTGCTGGACGCGGCACTGCACGCGCTCGCCGCGAGCGGGCTCGCGGACGCCGGCGCGGCCGGTGCCGGGGACGAGGCCGGCCCCGCGGCGGGGCGCCCGCTGGTGCCGTTCGCCTGGAGCGATCTGAGCATCCACGCGAGCGGAGCGCGGACCCTGCGGGTCCGGCTCGTGCCCCAGGCGGCGGCCGGTCCCGCCGGGGACCGCGCCGGCGCCGGCACCTCCGCGACCGTCGCCCTGGTCGGCACCGACACAGCCGGCCGGCCGGTCGTCACGGTGGGCTCGCTGCTCCTGCGCGCGGCCGCGGACCCGCCGGCCCTCCCGGCCGCGTCCGGGCTGGGCGAGCTGTACGAGGTCGCCTGGGCCGAGCGGGAGCTCCCGGCCGCCGGGCAGGACCCGTGGGCGGTGCTCGACCTGGGCGCCGACCCGCGGACGGGCCGCGCGACCGGCGACCTGACCGGTCCGGACCTGGCCGGGACGCCCGCCACCGGTCACCCGGCGGAGATCCACCACGACCTCGCCGCGCTCGCCGCCGCCCTCGGCCGTGGCGCCGCGGTGCCCGCCACCGTGCTGCTGCCCTGGCCGCCGTCCACGCCACCCGCGCGGCCGGCGCGGGGCTCGGCGCCTCCCACCCAGCCCGAGCCGGCTCGGGAGGTGACGGCCACGACCGCCGGCACCGCCGGCACCGCCGACGTCCACCGGTCGCTCGGCCGGCTGCTGGACCTCCTCCAGAGCTGGCTCGCCGACGACCGGTTCGCCGCGTCGCGCCTGGTGGTCGTCACCCGCGGCGCGGTCACGACGGGGCCGGCCGACGGCGCTCCCGACCTGGTCGGCGCCGCCGCCTGGGGCCTGCTGCGAACCGCCCAGGCGGAGCATCCCGGCCGGTTCGCCCTGCTGGACCTGCCGGCGGGGCAGGCGCCCGGCCGGGCCGCCAGCGCGCTGCTCGCGGCGGCGGTCGGCGCCGGCGAGGACCAGCTCGCCCTGCGCGGCGGCGCCGCGCTCGTGCCGAGAATGACCCGCGCGGCCGGCCCGCCGCTCACGCCACCCGCCGGCGACGCGCCGTGGCGGCTCGACGTGACGGAGCAGGGCACACTCGACGGGCTCGCCCTGGTGCCCTGCCCGGCGCTGGCCGAGCCGCTCGCCCCGGGCCAGGTCCGCGTCGCCGTGCGGGCCGTAGGGCTGAACTTCCGGGACGTGCTGATCGCGCTCGGCATGTACCCGGGGTCGGCGCTGGTCGGCAGCGAGGGCGCCGGGCTGGTGGTGGAGACCGGGCCGGGCGTCGCCGGGCTCGCCCCAGGCGACGCCGTCATGGGGCTGCTGGCGGACGGCGCCGGACCGACGTCCGTGGCCGACCATCGCCACCTCGTCCGCGTCCCCGCGGTCTGGACCTTCGCGCAGGCCGCGGCGGTGCCGGTGGCGTTCCTGACCGCTTACCACGGGCTGGCGGACCTGGCCCGGATCCAGGCCGGCGAGACGCTGCTGGTGCACGCGGCCACCGGCGGCGTCGGCACGGCGGCCGTCGGGCTGGCCCGGGCCTGGGGCGTCGAGGTCTTCGGCACCGCGAGCCCGGCCAAGTGGCCGACGCTGGCGGCGGCGGGCCTCGACGGCGAGCACATCGCCTCCTCCCGGGACGCCGGCTTCGAGGCGCGCTTCCGTGCCGCCACCGGGGGCCGCGGCGTCGACGTCGTGCTGAACTCGCTCGCGGGCGCGCTCACCGACGCCTCGCTGCGGCTGCTCGCGCCCGCCGGCCGCTTCCTGGAGATGGGAAAGACCGACCTGCGCGACCCGGCGGCCGTCGCCGAGCGGCACCCCGCCATCCAGTACCGGCCGTTCGACCTGAGCGACGTCCCACCCGACCGGATCCAGCGGATGCTCGTCGAGCTGGTCGGCCTCTTCGACGCCGGCCGGCTGGCTCCCCCGCCCGTCACGACCTGGGATGTCCACCGCGCCCACGAGGCGTTGCGTTTCCTCGGCCAGGCCCGGCACACCGGCAAGCTCGTGCTGACGCTGGCGCCGCCGCCCGACCCGGACGGGACGGTGCTGGTGACCGGCGGGACGGGCACGCTGGGCGGCCTGGTGGCCCGCCACCTGGTGACGGCGCACCGGGCGCGTCACCTGCTGCTCGTGAGCCGCCGCGGCCCGGACGCGCCGGACGCCGCCGCGCTCGTCGAGGAGCTGGCCGCCCTGGGCGCGCGGGCGACGGTGGTGGCCTGCGACATCGCCGACCGGGCCGCGCTGGCCCGGATCGTGGACGGGATCCCGGCCCGGCATCCGCTGACCACCGTCGTCCACGCGGCGGGCGTGCTCGACGACGCGGTCCTGACCGCGACCAGCCAGGCTCAGCTCGACCGGGTGCTCGCGCCCAAGGCGGACGCGGCCTGGCACCTGCACGAGCTCACCGCCGACCGGCCGCTGTCCGCGTTCGTGCTGTTCTCCTCGATCGCGGGGGTCACGGGCAACGCGGGCCAGGCCGGCTACGCCGCCGCCAACAGCTACCTCGACGCGCTCGCCCAGCATCGGCACGTCCTCGGCCTGCCCGCGACCAGCCTCGCGTGGGGCCTGTGGGAGCAGGCCAGCGCGATGACCGGCCGGCTCGACCCGGCCGGCGCCGGCGGCCGGCCGCGACGCACCGGGCTCCTCCCGCTGCCCACCGCCGCCGCGCTGGCCCTGCTCGACGCCGCGCTCGTGTCCGGCCAGCCGGCGCTCGTCCCAGCCCGGCTGGACCCGCCGGCGCTGCGGGAACGCGCCGGTGCCGGCGCGCTGCCCGGCGTGCTGCGCGGGCTGGTCCGCACCCCGGCGCGGCGCGCGGCCGCCGCCGGTGGGCCGGCGGGCGAGGGCGCGCTGTCCGCCCGGCTCGCCGGCCGGCCCGAGGCCGAGCAGCGCCGCGTCGTCCTGGACCTGGTCCGCGCGGATGTCGCGGCCGTGCTCGGGCACGCCGCGCCCGGCATGATCGAACTTGACCGCGCCTTCGGTGACCTGGGCTTCGACTCGCTCACGGCCGTCGAGCTGCGCAACCGGCTCAGCCGCGGCACCGGCCTGCGTCTACCGGCGAGCCTGGTCTTCGACTATCCGACGCCGGCGGCGCTGGCCGACCACCTGCGCGAGCACGTGCTCGGCACCGACGACGCGGCCGCGCCGACGGCCGCGGCCAGGTCCGGCGGCGGCCGGGAGCGCGACGACGACGGGGACGCCGAGCCGATCGCCGTGATCGGGATGAGCTGCCGCTTCCCGGGCGGGGTGCGGACCCCCGAGGACCTGTGGCGGCTGCTGACCGCCGGCACGGACGCGATCGGCGCGTTCCCCACCAACCGGGGCTGGGATCTCGACGCCCTGTACGACCCCGACCCGGACCGCTCCGGCACCTCGTACGCCCGCCACGGCGGCTTCCTGCACGACGCGGACCTGTTCGACCCGGCGTTCTTCGGGATCAGCCCGCGGGAGGCGGTCGCCGTCGACCCGCAGCACCGGCTGCTGCTGGAGACCGCCTGGGAGGCCGCGGAACGCGCCGGCATCGTCCCCGCGCGGCTGCGCGGCACCGCCACCGGCGTCTACGCCGGCGTGGTCTCGCAGGGCTACGGCTCCGGCCCTGGCCGGGTCCCCGAGGACCTGGAGGGTTACCTCGCGACCGGTACCACGACGAGCGTCGCCTCCGGCCGCGTCGCCTACACCCTGGGACTGGAGGGGCCGGCGCTGACCATCGACACGGCCTGCTCGTCATCGCTGGTGGCGCTGCACCTCGCGATCCGGTCGTTGCGGGCCGGCGAGTGCTCGCTCGCCTTCGCCGGGGGCGTCTCGGTCATGTCGACGCCGTCGTCGTTCGTCGAGTTCAGCCGGCAGCGGGCGCTGTCCCCGGATGGCCGGTGCAGGGCGTTCTCCGCGGCGGCGGACGGCACCGGCTGGGGTGAGGGCGTCGGCATGCTGCTGCTCGAACGCCTCTCCGACGCCCGCCGTGGCGGTCATCCGGTGCTCGCCGTGGTCCGGGGCAGCGCCGTCAACTCGGACGGCGCCAGCAATGGGCTCACCGCGCCGAACGGGCCGGCCCAGCAGCGCGTCATCCGCCAGGCCCTGGCGGATGCCCGTGTCTCCGCCGCCGAGGTCGACGCGCTGGAGGCCCACGGCACCGGAACCAGCCTCGGCGACCCGATCGAGGCGGGGGCGCTGCTCGCCACCTACGGGCGCGAGCGCCCCGAGGACCAGCCGCTGTGGCTGGGCTCGCTCAAGTCGAACATCGGCCACACCATGGCGGCCGCCGGCGTCGGCGGCGTGATCAAGATGGTGCTGGCGATGCGGCACGGCGAGCTGCCGCGGACCCTGCACGCGCAGGACCCGTCGCCGCACGTCGACTGGTCCGCCGGGACCGTCGCGCTGCTCACCGAGCCGCGGCCGTGGCCGGTGGCCGACCGTCCCCGCCGGGCGGCCGTCTCCTCCTTCGGGATCAGCGGCACCAACGCCCACGTGATCATCGAGTCCGCCCCCGGGGCGGTCCCCGCCGCCGGCCCGACCGGCACCAACCTCGCCGGTTCCGGCGGCGCCGCCGACGGGGGCGAGGCCTCCCGCCCGATCCCGTGGGTCCTGTCGGCCCGCGACCCGGACGCCCTGCGCGACCAGGCCGGACGGCTGCGCGAGCACGTCGTGGCGACGCCCGGGCTCGACCTGGCCGGGGTCGGTCTCGCGCTCGGCGCCGCGCGCACCACGTTCGAGGAGCGCGGCGTCGTCGTCGCCACCGGCCAGGCCGGCTTCGTCGCGGCGCTGGAAGCGCTCGCCGCCGGGCGGCCGGCCGGCGAGGTCGTGACGGGCAGGGCGCCCGGCGGCGCGGCCGGCGCCGGGCAGCCGGTGCTGGTGTTCCCCGGGCAGGGCCCGCAGTGGGACGGCATGGGCACGGAGCTGCTCGACGCGTCCGCGGTGTTCCGCGCCGAGGTCGAGGCGTGCGCGGCCGCGCTCGCGCCGCACGTCGACTGGTCCCTGCTCGACGTGCTGCGTGGGACGCCCGGCGCGCCGTCGCTGGAACGGGTCGACGTGGTGCAGCCGGTGCTGTTCGCGACGATGGTCTCGCTGGCGGCGCTGTGGAGGTCGTGCGGGGTCCAGCCGGCCGCGGTCGTCGGCCACTCGCAGGGCGAGATCGCGGCGGCGTACGTCGCCGGCGCGCTGACCCTCGACGACGCCGCGCGGCTGGTCGCGCTGCGCAGCCGCGCGTTGGCGACGATCGCCGGTGACGGCGGCATGGCGTCGGTGCCGCTCCCCCTGGACGCGGCCGCCGCGCGGATCGGTCGCTGGGCGGGCCGCCTGTCGGTCGCCGCGGTCAACGGCCCGCGCTCCACCGTCGTCTCGGGCTCCCGCGACGCGCTCGACGAGCTGCTGGCCGGCTGCGAGACGGACGGGGTGCGGGCCCGCCGGATCCCGGTCGACTACGCCTCCCATTCCGCCCACATGGAACGAATCCGCGACGAGCTGCTCGCGGCGATGGCCGGGATCGCGCCGCGGCCGAGCAGCGTGCCGTTCTACTCGACGGTGACCGGCGAACCCGTCGACACCACCGGGCTGGACGCCGGCTACTGGTACCGGAACCTGCGCGAGACGGTGCGCTTCGAGCAGACGGTCCGCCGGCTGATGGCCGACGGCCACCGGTCGTTCGTCGAGAGCAGCCCACACCCCGTCCTCACCGTGGGCGTCCAGGAGACGCTGGACGACGCGACGGCGACCGGGGACGGTGCGGGCGGCGCCGCGACCGGCTCGTTGCGGCGCGGCGAGGGCGGCTGGGGTCGCTGGCTCACCTCGCTCGCCGAGGCGCACGTGAACGGCGCCGCGGTCGACTGGGCCACCGTGATCTCCCCGGCCGTACCGGCCGCGCTGGCGGTGCTGCCCGACCTGCCGACCTACCCCTTCCAGCGCCAGCGGTACTGGCTCGCCACCGGTTCGGCGCCCGGCGACCTAAACGCGACCGGTCTCGCGCCGACCGGGCATCCGTTGCTGGGGGCGGCCGTCGACCTGGCCGACGGCGCCGGCCTGGTGCTCACCGGCCGGGTGGGGCTTGGGACCCATCCCTGGCTCGCGGACCATGCCGTCGCCGGCGTGCCGCTGCTGCCCGGTACCGCGTTCCTGGAGCTGGCGGCCCACGCGGCGCGGGAGGTGGGCTGCGCGGGGGTCGAGGAGCTCGTCCTGGCGGCGCCGTTGTGGCTGCCGGCGCGAGGCTCGGTCCGACTGCAGGTCAGCGTCGGTCCCGCGGACGACACGGGCCGCCGTCCCGTCGCGGTTCATTCCCGGCTTGTGGACGCCGCTGGTGGGCCGCCCGCCGGCCCGGACGGCGCGGGGCGCGGTTCTGGCGACGCGGACGAGACCGGCGGCGGGTGGACCGCGCACGCGACCGGAACGCTGGCCGCTGAGCCGGCCGCCACGGGGCACCCGGGCTCGGGATCGCCGCTGGATGCCTGGCCGCCGCCGGGGGCGACCGGTGTCGATCTCGACGTTGCCTACGGCCGGCTGCTCAACCACGGCCTCGGCTACGGCCCGGCCTTCCAGGGACTCACCGCGGCGTGGTACCACGGCGACGACCTGTACGCGCAGGTCGAGCTCCCGGACGAGGCGTCGAGCGCGACGGATGACGGCTTCGACCCGCATCCGGCTCTGCTCGACGCGGCGTTGCATGTATGCGCGCTCCATGGCCTGACGCGGCCAGACGGCTCGGGCTCCGGCTCCGGCTCCGGCTCCGGCTCCGGCTCCGGCTCCGGCTCCGGCTCCGGCTCCGGCTCCGACGACGGTGTGCCGTCGACGCTGCGGCTTCCGTTCTCCTGGGAGGGAGTAGAGGTCCGGTCCACGGGAGCGACGGCGTTGCGGGTCCGGCTTACCCGGACCGGCCCGGCGACCTTCTCGCTGCTCGCGGCCGGCACCGACGGCGCGACGGTGCTAACGGCGGAGGCCCTCACGACCCGGCCGTTCGACCCCGCCGAGCCGCGGACCGCCGGGTCCGGCCGGTCACCGATGCTGTTCAGTCTCGGGTGGAAGCCAGTGGGCGACCTCGCCGGCGAGCTCCGGGGCGACGCCTCGGCGTCCGGCGAACTGGTGCTTCTGGACGGTGCGGGCTCCCCCGTCGCCGAGGCCGTCGGCGGATCCGACGCCGCGGTCGCGAGACACCGCGACCTCGCGGCGCTGACGGCGTCCGTCGTCGCCGGCGAACCGGCACCGCGGCAGGTGGTGACCGTGGCACCCATGCACGCCGACGACGCGGGCCAGGCCGACGGCGGCGGGCGGACCGACGATCCCGTCGCATCCGCCCACGCGACCGCGGCGTGGGCCCTCGAACTCGCCCAGCGATGGGTCGCCGAGCCGCGCTTCGAGGGCTCCCGACTGGTGCTGGTGACGCGCGGAGCGGTCGCGACCGCCGACGGCGACCCGATCCGGTCGCTGAGCGCCGGGCCGGTCTGGGGCCTCATCCGCACCGCGCAGGCCGAGCATCCCGACCGGTTCACCCTCCTCGACGTCGACGACCATCCGGCCAGCCTGGCCGCCCTGCCCGCACTGCTCGCCGCCCTCGGCGGGCCTGCGGGCATCGCCGGCGAGCCCCAGCTGGCCCTGCGCGGCGGCGCCGCGCTCGTCCCCCGGCTGACCGCCCGTCCCGCCGACGGCGACACCGACGGCCAGCAGGCGCCGGACACGGACGGGACGGTCCTCATCACCGGCGGCACTGGCACCCTGGGCAGCCTCGTCGCCCGCCACCTCGTCGCCCGGCACGGCGTCCGTCACCTGCTGCTCACCAGCCGACGGGGACCCGACGCCCCGGGCGCCGGCCAGCTCACCGCCGCGCTGACCGAGGCCGGCGCCGACGTGACGATCACCGCCTGCGACACCGCCGACCCCCACCAGCTCGCCGACCTCCTCTCGAGCATCCCCACCGACCGCCCCCTGCGCGGCGTCATCCACACCGCCGGCGTCCTTGACGACGCCACTCTCACCGCGACGACAGCGGACCAGCTCCACCGCGTCCTCGTTCCGAAGATCGACGCCGCCTGGCACCTGCACCGCCTCACCCAACATCTGCCCCTCACCCATTTCGTGCTCTTCTCGTCGGTCGCCGGCACGCTCGGAAACGCCGGCCAGGCCGGCTACGCCGCCGCCAACGCCTACCTCGACACGCTCGCCCATCACCGCCACGCCGCCGGCCTGCCCGCGACCAGCCTCGCCTGGGGCCTCTGGCAGGAGACCAGCGCGCTGACCGAGCGGCTCAGTGCGAACCAGCACACCCGTCTGCACCGCACCGGCATCACCGCCCTGCCCACCGAGACCGCGCTCGCCCTCCTCGACACCGCGCTCACCACGCGGCGCGCGGCCCTCGTCCCCACCGCCCTCGACCTGGGTGCCCTGCGGGACCTCGCCGCCGCCGGCGCGCTGCCCGCCGTGCTGCGCGACCTGCTTCCCGTCGCGGCGCGACGGCGGACGGCGGCCGCGCCGGCGCTCGCGCGCCGGCTCGCCGAGGCGGGTGCGCGGGAACGGGCCGGGATCGTGGCCGAGCTGGTACGGGCGAACGTCGCGACCGTGCTCGGTCACCCGGACCCGGCCACGGTCGACGTCGACCAGGAGTTCACCAAGCTGGGGCTCGACTCGCTCACCGCCGTCGAGCTGCGCAACCGGCTCGGCGCCGCCACCGGCCTGCGGCTCGCGACCACCGTCATCTTCGACCACCCGACCCCGACGGCCCTCACCGAACTGCTCACGGCCCGGCTCACACCCGCGCCCGAGGACGACGCGCGGCGTGCTCTCGAGACGCTCGACCGGCTGTCGGACGACCTCACCGCGATCGCGCCGGACGGTGCGGCGCGCGCGACGGTCACGGCCAGGCTGCGGGAGCTGGTGGCCCGCTGGGGCGACGGCCCCGCGTCCCCGTGGCAGCGGCCTGGTCAGCCGGCGCCCGGCAAGGCGGCCCGGTCGGCCGAGGCCGCCGAGAAGCTCCTGGACGCCTCCACGGACGAGATCTTCGACTTCATCGACAACGAGCTCGGCCGCTCAGTGGGCTAGGGCGGTCCCGGGCCGATCCTCGTCAACGGAAGGTAGACCTCGCATGGCTGACGAGAAGAAGCTCGTCGACTACCTCAGGTGGGTGACGGCCGACCTCCACGAGACGAGGCAGCGGCTCGCCCAGGTGGAGGCCGCACGGCGGGAGCCCATCGCGATCGTGGGGATGGCCTGCCGCTACCCCGGCGGCGTCACCACCCCCGAACAGCTCTGGGACCTCCTCGCCGCCGGCACGGACGCGATCACCGAATTCCCGACCGACCGCGGCTGGGATCTGGACGCGCTGTTCGATCCCGACCCGGAGCACGCCGGCACGAGCTACACCCGCCACGGTGGCTTCCTGCACGACGCCGCCGACTTCGACCCCGCCTTCTTCGCGATGAGCCCACGCGAAGCCCTGGCCACCGACCC
>NZ_MOMC01000101.1 GCF_001983105.1 Pseudofrankia asymbiotica
CTCCACACCGAGCACGGCCGCACCACCTGACGGCCACCACCCGAACACGACGTTGTCGCTACACACCGCCACCGGCGGTTACTGGGAAAGGCTCACTGCCATCGCCGGGCCCTGCTACTGGAAAACCACGCTGCGCGCGGCGTCCAGGATCTGCGGGCCAAAAATACCGATCACGGTCAGCGCGAGCGCCGCCAGGAATGCGATCCAGATGACGTTCTCGGTGGTGGAGCCCCGGTCACGTTCGTCGGGCGGCGCCTGGGTGTAGCGGTCGCAGATGCGTGACCACCAGGTCTGGAAACGACCGAACACGGTTCCTCCGACGGTCGAAAAATGGTCTACAGGGATCGGGTAATTTGCGTCAGAGCGGGATAGAAGACAAACAGGATGAAGCCAATCGCTATCAGGACACCGGGGATACTCATCCGTTCGGTCGCGGAATTGGCGTCGGCTTCGGCGTCCTGAGCTTGACGGACGCGCAGCGCGGCGGCTTTCGCGTCCAGGGACTGGCGGACGCGGGCGCCTTCGGTGCCGGCGAGCGCGACCGCGTCGGCCAGTTCCGTCAGTTCGGAGATCTGAAGCTCCGCACCCAGCTGGCCGAGCCCGACCCAGGGGCTGATCCGCGTTTCGCGGGCCGTGCGCAGCGCCCGGCGGATCGCCACGAACGGCCAGCCGTTCCCGATCGCCGCCGCGTCGGTCAGCGCGGTCTCGACCCCGGCACCGCCGGCGAGCAACACCTGGATCAGCGACAAGTACGCCGACAGGGCGTAGCGAAAGCTGCGGCGCTGCCGGTCGGCCTCCGCCCGCACGGTGAGGTCGGGCAGCAGAAACCCGACAACGCCGAGCAGCAGGGCGACCGCGACCGGCACCGCCCACGGGAACGGCCGGCCCCCCGCCGCGAACGCCAGCCCCACCACCGAAGGAAACAGCAGGCCGGCCACGGCGGCGGTCGCCTTCTCGGCGAGATGGGCCTCGGGAGAACGGCCCAGGGCCGCCAGGTCCCGGCTCAGAGCCACGGTCGGCAGGCCGGCGGCGCGCAGCAGACCGACGAACGGCCGGCCCATCCGCACCGCCCACCCGTCCTGCGCCGCCGGCACCCTCGCCGGGGCGGCGGGCGAGGCCGGGGCCGGGTCGAGCCGGGCGATAACCTCCTCCAAGGAGGGCCGTGGGGGGAACAGCCAGACCGCAAGCGCCCACAGACCGACCCCGGCCCCGACACCGAGCAGCATCAGCAGCACACTCATCGGGACTCCCACCCCACCGTCGCCGAAGCCGTTCCCGCGGCCGGCGGCAGCGTCGGATCGTCCACGTCGAGAAAGCGGCCGATGTTCTCAATCCGCGCCATGCGCCGAAGCCAGACAAACCCACCGGCGAAAATCGCCCCAATGGTGAGCAGGACGAGCTGGCCCGCGGCCGTGCTGTAGGGGTCCAGGAAGGGTCGGTTGAACACGACCAGCCCGCCAGCGAACACCAGCGACGTGACGACGACAACCCGCATCGTGGTGCGCATCCGGGCCCGGCCGACCTCGATACGGCCCAGCATGTCGACCTGGGCGCGGGCCGTGGCCGCGAGCTGGCCGAGCAGCCCGGACAGTTGGCGGGCCTGGTGCTCGCTGGCGAGGATCAGCGCGCCGATGACCAGGTCGGCCAGCGGGTCGTCCAGGTCGTCGGCCAGTCCGCGCAGCGCCGGGCCGAGCCGATCGCGGCGGTTGATCCGCGCGGCCAGCAGCGCGATCTCGCCGCGGATCGCGGCCGGGGCTGTGGTGGCGGTGGCCAGGATCGCCTGTTCCAGACCGGCCGCGGCGGCGAGGGTGTCGCGTAGCTGCTCGGCCCAGACCGCGATGCCCTGGGTGCGGGCGACCTGGCGGGCCTGGGCGCGGTCCGGGCCGAGCATCCGTGGCAGTCCGTACACCGCCAGCGCGATCAGCAGCCCGCCGACGACCCAGCCGGTCACCGCCCCGGCCACGATCCCCGCCGCGACCGACGCGGCGGCCCAGCGGCCGAACCGCGGATCGGTCCGCCATGGCCATGCCCGCGGCCGGTGCGCGGTGCGGCGTGTGTCCTCGTCGGGGACACCACGCCAGCCATAGGCGATCAGTAGGAGGCCGGCGCCGACGCCCAGGCCGAGCAGCCCGAACACGCCGCTCATTGCCACCACCCCCGGGCCAGCACGTCCGGGTCGAACCCGACGTCGACCAGGTCATCGAGCAGTTCCCCGGTCGGCGGTGCCGCCGGCAGGCCGCGCCGGTCGGGGCCCGGCCGGTACAACTCGTTCGTGATCACCTGCGCGCCGTCGGCGTCGACCACCTCCCGCACGGACGAGACGACGCGGCGGCCTCGTTCCCCACGTGGCTCGGCGAGGTGGACGACGACGTGGATCGCGCTGGCGATCAGCAGGTTCGTCGACTCCACCGGCAACCTCTCCGGCCCTTGGACGGCGTAGGAGGCCAGCCGGGTGAACACGCCGCGGCTGGTCGAGGAGTGAAGGGTGGTCATGGAGCCGTCGTTGCCCTGGCTCATGGCGTTGAGCATCGGGATCACCTCGGGCCCCCGGACCTCCCCCACGATCACCCGATCGGGACTCATCCGCAGCGCGGCCCGCACCAGGTCGGAGGCGGACACCGCGCCTTCGCCTTCGGTGTTGGGCTCTCTCACCTGCATCGCGACCACGTCTGGGTGGGCCRCCGCGTCGGTGTCCAGCCCGAGCTCGTAGACGTCCTCCACGGTCACCAGCCGCTCGTGCGGCGGGATCTGGTCGGCCAGCGCGAGCAGCATCGTGGTCTTCCCGATCGCCGTGCCGCCGGCGACGATGACGTTCTTGCGGGCCGCCACCAGCGCGGCGAGCAGCGCTTCGAGGCCGTAGTCGAGGGTGCCGTTCGCGCGCAGCGCGGCCAGGGTGACGTGGCGAAACCGATGCCGGCGGATACTCACCGACGGCCGCTGGGTTACGGCCATGGCCGCGAACACGCGGCTCCGGTCGGCCAGATGGAAATTCACCATCGGGGCGCCGCGGTCCCACCGTCGCTCCTCAACCCCGGCATGCGCGGCCAGATCACGGATCAACCCGACCAGCTCGGTATCCGAGCCGGTGATCGCTGGGAGTCGTTGGCGGCTGCCGTCGGCCCGGCGGATGAACACCCGATCCCCGTTGATGTTGATGTTCTCGATCGACGGGTCGGCCAGCAACGGTTCGAGGCCGCCGAGCCCGAGGACCTCGGCGAGGACCTCGTGGATGACGCGCTGCTCGTCCTCGGGCGCCAGGACCGCCGCGCCGCGGGCCAGCTCGGCGGTGGTGTGCGCCTCGGTCAGATCAACCAGCACCGACAGCGCGAACGCCTCCCGCGCGTCCGCGGTCAGCGGCGGCGCTCCGGAGTCCTCGTGGGCGCGCAGCCGTCGTGCGAGCGCGGCCCGCAGCCCGTCGCGCAGCCGGACGCGCAGCGCCTCGGCCGCCGAGCCGGAGGCACGGCCGGGAAGGTCGGTCGGCGCGGCCGGCCCCCCACCGCCTCCACTCCAGGGGGCGAGCGGACCGGCCCAGCCCGCCCCGTTCCCGGGCACCGCCGGCCGGTGCGGCTCGCGCCACGAGGGGACAGTCATCGCCGCGCCGTCCGCGGTGGCGGCAACGCAGCCCGGCCGTCGAAGCCGGCCTGTGCCGCGCCAAGCGCCGGGGTTGCCGCCTCGGGCAGTGCCGTCGCGGCCAGGTAGTCCGCCATGCCCGCCACCGCCCGGCCCAGCTTCGTCCGCCCGATCCCGGCCCGGGTCTGGCGACGGCCGGCGAGCACCCCCGCGGCGGCGGAGTCGAACGGCACCGGGCCCAGCACGCGGGAGGCCAGCACCCGGGAGATCTCCCGGACTCGGTAGTCCGGTTTCCGGTTCGGCTGGGCGATCACCGCCACATACCAGGCGGGCACCGCCCACCCCCGCACGGCATACATCCGCGCCGCCAGATGGGCCAGCTCGTCGTCGTCGGCCCGCACGACCAGCAGCAGTACATCCGCCGCGTGTACCGCCGGCATCGCCGGCGAGCGCGGATCGAGCCGGCCGCAGTCCACGATCACCGTCCGGTCGCCGGTCCGCGCCGCCGTCCACAGCGCCGACCAGCCCCCACCCTCCAGCTCCCCCAGGATCTGGCTGGCCTGCTCCGCTCCTGCCGGGGCGGGGATGGCCAGAAGACCGCCCGGCAGTTCATGGGCGTGGTCCTCCACCGGCCGGGCCTGCCGGCCGCCGCGGCGGCCGGCCGCGGCGAGTGTGACCAACCCCCGGCTGGTCGCCAACAGGCCAAACCGCGCGCCCAGATCCCCGCCGGCGGGGTCCGCCTCCACGACCAGCGGCTCCCCGCCCCCGGCCGGCCAGCGATCCGCCAGGGCGAGCGCCAACGTCGTCGCGCCCGGCGACGCCTTCAACGACCCCACCGCGATGATCACGGGTCACCCGCCGGTTCCGTTGACCGTGACAACGCCGATCTGCCCGGCCGGCGCCGCCGCCAACGCGTGGGCGTCGGCCTCCGCGAGCTGCAACGAGACCACCGTCGTCTGCTCGGTGTCCGCCGCCACCACCGCCACGACCGTCGCCGGCCACGACCGTGCCCCGCCCGCCGCCGCTGTCGACACCGCGCTCGTCGCGGGGGCGACGACGACCGTCACCCGCGACCCGGCCGCCAGGCCGGTGGGGAACTGGCCAGCCTTCAGCGCCACGGCCGCGATCGCCTCCCCCGGCGGCGGAACCTGCGCGGCGCCGACCGCCGCGCGGCTGAGCACCGTGCCTGCGGGCAGGCTGTACGCGACCGGCTTACCGAGCACACTGCCCCGATCGCCGGCCGCAATGGTGTCGACACCATCGGCGGAGATCCGCACCTCCCGCACGTCCTCCGCGGCCAGGACATGGCCGACCGTCACGGGCCGGGAGAGCACCAGCACTGGCTCCCGCGCACCCACCCGCGTCCCCGCGACCAGACCGGCTGCGGCGCAGCCCACCACCAGCACCACACCCAGCAGCAGATACGGGACCCGGCGCCGGCGACGCGGCCCACCGGTCAACCGGGCGGCTGGAGCACCGCCAGCCCGTCGGCCCACACGGTCCGGGCCTCCCGCCCGCGGCGTCGAGGGCTGGGCAGTCACCACCGGACACCGCCCAGCTGGCTGTCGGCGGGAGGGCTACCCGTCCCGGCCGCATTGGTCGTGCCGGTCACGATCGTCATCAGCCACCGCCCGTCGTTAGCGCGGGAACATCGATCACCCGCGCCTGCGTCGTCGACACCGTCGTCAGCCCCGGGAACGCCCCCGTCTGGCCGGCGCCCGCCCAGGTCACGTCCCAACGCACCGTCGCCGTCACCGCAAACGTCCCGCCCGGCTCATCGAGTGACCGGCGCTGGTAGACGTAGCCGCAGTCCGGCGAGGCGCTCTTCGGATCGGCCCCGGCCGGGAACGGCGAGCCCGGACCGGTGCAGGTCACCGTCCCGCCGTCCCCCAACGACCAGACCACCTGCACGGGCCTGGCGACCGCGGTCACCGCCACCCCGCCCGCCGCCGCGGTCGCCRCCACCTGGTTCCACCCCGCCGGGTCCAGCCACAGCCAGGTCGGCAGTCGCACCAGCTGGTCGGCGACCGGACTCATCACGATCGCCGGACCGGCCAGCCGCAGCTGGTTGCGGGCCTGCTCCGCCAACGCCTCCGGGTCCGGCGCGGGTGCAGCGCCCGGCGCCGCATCCGGAATCCACACCGGCGCCCGGTACAGCGCATCCCGCTCACCGCCCGACGCGCACCGGTAGATGTACCAGGCACCCGGCCCCTGCCCCGGCTGCGACGCCACCGGACGCACCGACGGGCCCGACGAGCCGAGCACCGCGGGCCGCACCACCAGGCCGCCCGCTGCCGGCATCTGGTAGGAGGCGGGCCGCACAACGCCCGCGGGCGGCTGATAATCACTGCGGACATACGCACAATCCGCCATCGCCAAACTCGGCGGGGTCAATGCTCTGTCGCCGGGCGGTGTCGTCCGGGTCGGACCGCCGCCTCCGTTGGCTCCAGGGTCTCCTGATGGCGGACCTTCTTCGGGGTCTGGTGGTGGCCCCCCTGGGCTTCCTGCCCAAAGCTCGCATCCTGGCGAGGGATTCTGGCTGCATCGCGTGCCACCAAGGGGGTCTATGGCGGCTGCCGGAGCGGCGAAGTATCCGACCACAGCCGATGCGAGTACAGCGAGGAGGATGACCCGGAGCTTTAGCATGATCCAAGGTCCCCGACCCCGAACCGGGTGACGCGCCACAGCCCGTCCGTATGCAGCCGCGCTTCCGCGAGAACTCGACTCATCCCACCCGGCTTGTCGTCCAGCAGCGAGCCGTCGGTCCGATACAGCAGCCAGTTTCGGGTATCGGCACAGTCATCAATCATCACCGACTTCGGCGCGTCCTCCGGACTCACCGACGTCACCTTCGGGCTGTTGACCGRCTCACCCTTCGAGACCAGGCCGTTGTAGTGGTCGGCGTAGAGATTRCCGGTAATGACCTGCAAGGCGTCACCCGAGGCGTATCGCGACAGATACGGCGCCTGCCAATCAGACGTGTGGCTGGCCTGCGCGTACGCCTTCCACATGCCGACGTACGCGGCGACCGCATCCCGACGGGCGAGGTCCGCCGGTGACGTCGGCACCGGTGATGTCGTCCCGCTCGAAGAGGCGGGTGAGGAGACAGCGCCGCTGCTGGCGGCCGGGTCGGGCGTGGAACCACCAGAGCTACAGGCGGCGAGGAGCACCACGGCAGCAGTCACGGCGCCGGCGGCGCCCCGCCACACCCGCTGGCGAAGTCGTGGTGTACGAGCCCGGACCGCCACAGTGCCCACCCCGCAGGAAATCCCAACAAACGGCCAACTCGACCTGGAAAGGAAAAACCCTCCATCTAGGACTACTCCGACTGCGTCGCATCGCAGCGGTTCCACTACGTAGTGGAACCGGTATCCCAGCGGAAAATGACTCAACGGAGCTAGCTRCTACCACCTGATCGGGCTACTGCACTAGATCGCTGTCATGACCCGAACGGGGGATGCGAGGCGTGCAGGGGTCCTCGTCGAGCCGCGGCGGTAGGCGGACAGCAGGCTGCCAACGTGGGCGCCGCCGACCGCCCGCCACATCCACAAGCGCCCTTCAGCAGCCGCGACCGTTCCAGGACCATCGTGCGGACGGACAGATCGCCGCCCCGGCACAGCGGGCCCGGCTGGACCGCTTGGGACGAGGAGTGTCGAGGGTTACTGTTGGCGCATTCCGACTCGCCGTCCGCCACCAGCTCTGGTGCGTGGCGCGGAAGGAGCCAAAGACCTCGTGACGACCAGGCCCAGCCTGCGGGTGGAGCAGGCGGAGCTGCGGGCGCGGATGCGCACGGCGGGCATGTCCCACGACGAGATCGCCGTCGAGTTCGCCCGCCGCTACCAGCTGCGCCCCCGCGCCGCCTACCGCGTCGCGCACGGCTGGACCCAGACGCAGGCCGCGGGCCGCATCAACGTCCACACCGCCCGCACCGGCCTGGACCCGTGTGGGGCCGCCACTATGACCGGCCCGCGGTTGTCGGAGCTGGAGAACTGGCCGCTGCCGAACAACCGCCGCAGGCCCACCCCTCAGATCCTCGCGCTGCTCGCCGAGGTCTATGGCACCGGCATCCACAATCTGATCGACCTCGACGACCGGGAACACTTCACCCCCGCCGACGCTCTCCTTATCAGCAAGACCTCGAAAACCGTGCGGGTCAGACCCGAAGAACTACCGAAGCCCAGGGGCGCGTCGCAGGTCGAGGTGCTCGGAGACGGCATCGRCCCGTCCGCTCCGGCGATAGTCTCGCCAGCCGTGGACGTGACCGCCCCCCTTGGCGGTGGGTATGACCGGCAGGCGGAACTGCTCGACGTCGGCGTTCGGCTGCGATATTTCGCGGGGCCCTCTACGCAGGCTCCTTTTCTTGATTATCTTGATGGTTTCGTCGAGGACTGTGTCGCCTCCTATGAGGCGCGTGGCCCGGCGCTTTTGATGCCTCTTGTCGTGCGGCAGCGGAAGGGCGTGCAGTCCCTTGTCGAGGGCTGGCAGCTACCCCGGGACCGTATCCGGCTGCTCCGCTGCGCTGGGCGGTTGTCGGGGCTGGCTGGCTATATGGCGGTGAATCTCGGTGATTTTCCGCTCGCGCGTGCCTATTGCGTGGAGGCGTTCACCGTCGCGCTCGCCGTCGAGGACAGCGACCTGGCGGCTTGGGTGCGGGGCACCGAAAGCCTGTGCGCCTATTACGCCGGCGACTACCGGCTGGCTTTGGATCGTGCACGTGAGGGCCAGACCTACGCTGCGGGCGGGGCGCAGGCGATCCGGTTGGCGGTCAACGGCGAAGCCCGCGCTCTGGGCCAGCTCGGCGACCGCGAGGGCGTGCGTGAGGCCGTCGGCCGCGCGTTCGACCTCGCCGAGGGCACCGACTTGCCTGAGGGCATGTCGCCGTGCATCTCCTTCGGCGCCTACAGCCTCGCGCGGATCGCGGCGAACGCCGCGACCGCCTATGTCGGCACCGGCGAGACCGCCCTGGTCCAGAGCTACGCGCAGACCGCCAGCAGCATGCCGGGCGCCGACCGTTCCCGGTGGAGCGACGTCCTGATCACCCTCGATGTCGCCACCGCCCTGACGGCCGGCGACGACCCCGACCCTGAGCACAGTGCCGCGCTCGGTGTCGAGGCCCTCACCCGTGCCGGTGCCGCGCCGATCGAGTCGATCCGCCAGCGCGGCCGGGAACTCGCCCGCCGCACCGCGCCGTGGCGGGCCCTGCCCGCTGTCGCGGAACTGGCCGAGGTGTCCCAGGTACTGGCCCCTGGCGTGCCGCGGTGAGCGAGCACGACCCGGTCCACGATGATTGGGAACGCTTCCGGGTCCTGCCCTCGATGACTGATCACTGGGACCGGCCCGGCTGGACCCCTGGCCGCCGCAGCTTCCATTGGTTCCTCACGTTCGACAGCACCGCGCTGCGTGTCCTCGCCGCAACCTGCCAGCAGCAGCTACGCGGCCTCGACTGTCTCGACCCGGTGCCCGCCGACGGGCTGCACCTGACGGTGCGCCGGCTCGCGTTCACCGACGAGATCGACCCCGCCACCCTCGCCACCGTCACCCACCGTGTCACCGAACGTTGTCGTGACCACCCGGCGTTCCGGCTGCGGGTCGGACCGGCGGCCGGATCGAGCGGCGCGGTCCGCTTCACCGTCACCCCTTGGGAACCGCTGGTCCGACTGCGCGACGCCGTGGACGCCGTGTCCGCCGCCTGTGGCCTGCCCGCCGTCAGCCAGAGTTTCCGTCCGCATGTCGGCATCGCCTACTGCAACCGCGACACGGCAGCGGAGCCGATCATCCGCCGGGTGGCGGGGTTGCGTGACCTGCCCCCGGCCGAGGTCTCTGTGGCAGATCTTCGGCTGGTGCGGCTGTACCGCGACGGCCGGACCTACCAGTGGGACACCGTGGCCGTCGTCYCTCTGCGCGCCTGACACGTCTCGTCTGGGCGCCCGGGTCGGGCGGCGCGGGGTTACAACAGGGACGCTCGACCTTCCGGGAGTGGCGGCCGGCGGGCCGGTGACTCAGGGCCGGATGAGGGCCAGCTGAGCGAGGCCGACCAGGACGCGTGAGATCTCGGCAAGATCTGCCGGCACCCGCCGGGTCGCCTCGGCCCGCAGTTCGGCTCCGGACGGTTCTGATAGCGGTCCGGGCTCGACGGTTCTCTCCAGCTCGTTGACGAGGTCTGCCCAGATCGCGAGGAACTCCTTGACCCCGCGCAGGATGTCGCCGCGGACCTGCTCGGCGCCGGAGGTCGCGCAGGCGGCGATGTCCGCGGCAGCCGTACCCGCCGGCGTCTGCTCATCGAGGCTGCGCTGAAGCGCTCGGGCGGCGTGCGCCGCGCCGTCCAGCGCGTCCGCGGCGTCGACGCGAACGCCGCTCAGAAGACCAGGCAGCTCGGGGTCGTGGGCGAATTCGTCGAGGCGCAGCGCGTGGTAGGCCAACCGGCATCCCGGTGACGCCAGCGGCAGGCGGTCCAACAGCAGCAGCCAGCGCCGGCTGGCGAGCACCAGGCCGACGCCCATGGTCGCGACAAACCAGGTCCCGAACAGCGCCAGCCAGCTGACGCTGACGCCGGTGCGGACCAGCTGGACCCACAGCCAGAGCCCTGGGGCGCAGACCAGCACGGGGATGCCGATCTGGATGGTTCGCCGGCGGCGGCGAAAATGTGCCGCCGCCGCCCGCAGCGGCCGGTCGACCGGGCGGGATTCGGACACGATCACAGTCTCGCCTCCACGTCGCCGGCCGTGTTAGCTCGGGCTGACGCTGAGGAGCGCGCTGGGAGGACCGGTGGGGCGTCGAGCGTAATTGTCCAGGCGCCGGGGGGCGGCGAGGTCGGTTCTGCGGCGAGGAAGGCCGCGGCGGCGGAGGTCAGGTGACCGGCCGGCAGGCCCGCGTCGAGCACCAGGCACCGGTCGTCAGACAGCGCGCCCAGGTAGCGCAGGAAGGCGCGGTCAGCGGCGGCGAGGAAGCGTGGGTCGACGAGGTGCGGGTGCACGGGCCCGCAGCGGCGTTGCCGCGCGGCGACCTCGGCTTGGGGTAGCCGTAGATACAGGTAGCGGCCAGGACGGGGCGTGATACCCGCGCGGGCCGCTGCGGTGAACGTCTGCGCGGCGTAGCCAGGATCGGCGGGAACGCCGAGCTGCGCGACGGCGTGCTGGTGGGCGATGTGCGACAGCGGGCTGCGGTCGAACACCACAAGGCCGGTACGTGCCCGGCGGGCGGCCTCGGCGCGTTGCCGCTCTACGCCGCACAGGTGGTCGAGGCCGCAACGGACGTCATCGAGGGTCCTCGGCGGGTACGGCAGCGGCGAGGAGAGGTCGGCCGGATCGGGGATGACAGTGGCGTCGAGCCGGCTGGCGAGCACGGTCGCCAACGTGGACTTCCCTGCGCAGCGCAGGCCCTCGATGGCGACAAGCCCGTGGGGGGACGGCTGGTCGGATCGGGTCACGGAAGCCTCCTAGAGCCGGACGGGCGCCGATGGTCGGTGCGGACGCTAGCGGCAGCCACCGACAGCCCTGCGTGAAGCCGCGCATGCCCACCGCGATCTGGACGGCGCGGCGACCTGGTCGTGGGTCCGCGGGAACAGTGGCTCCACGCCCCTTGCTGACTCAGGCCGCTTTGATGATCTTTTCGGTTGCGGATATGGAGGCGCCTTGCCGCGCGGACGGGGACGGCTTGGGTGTTAGGAGTGCTGCGAGTCATCTGTCTGCCGTGGCACGGCCGTCGGCATGGGCGCGGCGACGCTGCCGCGGGACGCCGGTGTCGCGGGAGCCAGGGCGAGCCGGTTCCAGTGCGCGGCCACGAGGGCGGTCAGGACGCCGGTTAGTGGGCGGGTGAGATGGCCGTCGCGCTCGGCGGAGGCCAGGCGGCTGCCGGCGGTCGCGAATGCCTCGCGCCAGGGTGCGGCAGATCCCGCAGGGTTCTGGGCAGTGTCGGAGCAGATCGTGCTGCGTGGAGGGCGCGTCCGGGCGGCGCCGCTTGGAGGGCGGGTGTCGGCGAGGCGCGCCGAGAGGGCAGCGCGTGCGGTGGCGTCGAGGCCGGCGGAGGCGAACAGGGTGTCCACGAGCCCGGCGGACCACCCAGCTCGCAGCGCCGGCGGGTCGGCGGGTCGAAAACGGGACAGATAGTGAGCGCTATCGGCGCAGGCGAGGTCGAGCGCGATCGCCGTGCCGATCGGCCCACCGAACGGACGCGGATCTTGGTGGTGAAGCTCGGGCAGGAGCGCTCGGAGCGCACCGCCCCGACCGAGTTCCTTGAACAACTCCTGGACCGCGGCGGGATTGGCAGTGCGCAGGTGGAGGTTCCACACGGGGTGGCCCCGCGTGAACCACCAGGGGATCGGGCCGGAGGCGGTATCGAGGGTCGCCAGCGCCGGCGCGACGGCGACCGCCATCGTGGTGTCGGGCCGGCCGGAGAACGCGATCCTGACACGCCACCAGACGGTGTCCGGCTGCCCGCGTGGCGCGGGCTTTCCGTCCGCGCGGGGGACGTCGAGCGCAGCGCGCCCAGGGCCGGCGGCCTGGCTTGGAGTCGTTGCGGGTGGACGTCGACTGGTCACGTCTCTCCCTGGAGATCCATCGGCCAACCCGGGCCTTGGAGGCCCCGTCCGCCGACAGCCTGTTGATCATTATTGGAAGGATGGAGAAGTCTGGTGGCCTTTCGGGTGTGACCGTCTGCCCCGCTGGGGCGGTTCGCAGCGGGGCAGACGGCGTTCATGGACCTGATCTGGTCAGGCTTTGCCGAGAATCCGGTTGATGATCGAGCCGCAGACGCCGCAGACGCCGCAGGTGCCTCGGGCCATGCGCCGGCGGGAGGCGCTGATCCGGACCGTGCCCTGGTAGCTGCGCTTTTCCTTGCATTTCACGCAGTAGCCCTCGTAGGTCTCGGTGCTGTCAGACACCGGTTCTCCTTCCAGGTCCCCTCGGGTTCGGTTCCCGGAAGACCGCCGATGATGATCAGAGTGGTGGTAGGGGTGTGAAGCGCGTGGCCGGTTCTCCTGAGCGCGGCACTACGGTCTGCGGGCGATCGCGCCGTAGCAGCTGACGGCGGCGTCGGTGGGCGGGTCGTTGTCGGTCGGGCGCCAGCGCTGGCAGGGTTGGATGCCGGGGTCGGAGTCGGTGAAGAAGCGGGCGATCTCCTCGCGGCTGCGGGCCTGCGCGGGAATACTGGCGGCGGCGTAGGTGGCGACCAGCTTGGCGATCTCGGCTTCGGCGAAGCCGGTGGTGATGTGATCCGGACCGGCGGCCGTGCACGCGCGTGGGGATGGTCGTGGCGTCGTCAGGGCGTGTGTGCGACCAGACCGTAGATCGCGATCCGTTCGTCGGGGTAGGKCGGTTCGTCGGTGGGTCGCCACCGGTGCACGGGCACGATTCCTGGTTGCACCGTCGTCATCCCCTCCGGCACCAGCGCCGCTATCTGCGCTGTGCTGCGGGGCCGGACGAGGATGCCGCGCTGTCTGAGGAATGTCACGGCCAGTCCCGCCGTGTGGGGACGGACATCGGCGGTGCCGTGGCTGAGGACCAGATAGCTACCTGGCGCGAGCGCCTCCATGACCCGGTGAATGATCTTCGCCGGGTCGTCGTCGTCCGCTAGGAGATCGATCACCGTGCCGAGGATCAGCGCGACCGGCCGCGTCAGATCCAACGTCTCGGCAACCTGCGGGTCTGACAGGATCGCGTCCGGGTCCCGCAGATCACCCGCCACACAGACCGTCCGTCCCTGTGGCGTGCTGGTCACCAACGCGCGGCAGTGCGCGAGGACCAGCGCGTCGTTGTCGACGAGCGCGACGCGCGCCGCCGGGTTCACCTGCTGCACGGTGGTGTGCAGGTTCGGCTTTGTCGGGTACCCGGTGCCGACGTCCAGGAACTGGTCTATCTCYGCGTCGGTCGCCAGGTGCCGCACCGCACGGTGCAGAAACTCCTCATTCTGCTGGATCGTGTCCAGGAGATAGGGAACCATTTCCCCGAGTTGTTCCGCTGTCTCTTCGTCCGCCGGGAAACGGTCCTTGCCGCCCCGCAGATAGTTGTACATCCGCGCCACGGACGGATGCAGCACATCGATGATGGGGAACTGGTCGCTGTCGGACGCGGTCACCGTCCCGCCCCCGTCCGGGTACGTCGCGCCGCCGGCTGCTGCGGCCTCCGATGGGTGCTGAGCTGCGCTTGCAGATTGCGTTCATCTGCAAGCACCCCGGCCGGCTGGCGCGCCCAGAGCAGGGCTCCCGCTTTCCGGGTCATGGCCGGAAGGTCCCGGGAATCAGCCGGACCGTGACCAGGCCACGCAGCCACCGGCGCCGACCGACCACGGCGACGGCCGTGTTTCCCTCCTCATCACCGACGACGATCCGCCGCCCCCGACGTAGCCGCACACCCGGCCGGGCATGCGCCACGCAGGCACGCACCTCACCGCCATTCTCGATGTCATTGAATTCGATCCACATTTCATACACTCGGGATTCCTTGCTATTCGCTGTGCGCCGATGAGAAGACAACCCCGGGGATCGACCGGACGGCGGCGCGGGACCCCAGGAGGTTCGGGAACGCGGACAGGGCCCGTTCGGCGGCTTCCCGGTCGACGGGGTAGTTGTTCTTGCCGTCGGCGTAGTAGCCGTACATGCGCGCTGAGTGAGGGCGGTCGAGGTGTAGGTCCGGTCGGTGGACCGCCGGGTCCGGCGGGGTCGGTGCGGGGAGTGGGATCACGGCTGTGGATCACCATCGGCGGGTCGGCGGAACAAGGACAAGGCAGTGCGTGCGTCCATCGGGACAGGTTCCGGGGGTTCGGCGGGGAGACTGCGCAAGCCGTCGCGGACGCGGTGCAGCAGCACCGCGTCGCTTTCGAGGCCGGCGTCGCGGTGAACGGTCGGGGCCCGCCGGGGCAGCGGCACCGGCCGGTGCGCCCCGTTCGGGGGTGCGCCGGCGTGGGAGAACGCTGCATGGACGACTTTTCCCGGCCCGGTAGCGACGGGGTAGTAACCCCAGGTCGTGGCGCGGGCCTCGACGAGGTGCAGGCCGTGCCCGCCGGGCACGAGCGGGTCGGTGTCGCGCAGGGCCGGGGTGCCGGGGGCGCTGTCGAAGACCTCGATGACGACATGTCGTCCGGTGTCGCTGAGCCGGATCGCCAGCCAACCGAGGTACCAGGCGTTAACAGCCGACAGTTCCCCATTGCCCAAGGCCGCGGTCGAGGCGTGGACGGCGTTGGCCACCAGTGCGCCGATGACGAGCGGCGCGTCGTCGACCAGTTCGGGCAGCTGCCAGTGCGCCAGGGTCGCCGCGGTCTGCGCACGGGCCACCCCGACCGCGTTTGGCGTCGTGGACAGCCACCGTGACACCTGCCGGGCCGCAGCGCCGCCGGCCGCCGGCCGGCCCGTGACAGACCGGTGCGGCGCGCCCGCGTCCGCCGGAACCACGTCCAAAGCGCCTCGCAGTGCGGGGCGCGATACCGGCGGGGCGGATGACATCGAAGACGCTCCGGAAAAATTCGGCAAAGGGCGGATCGAGGCGGTGCGGCCGTGCGCCGCGGCGTCGGCGGGCATGAGTCACCGCGTCGTCGCTCGGGCGGATGCTCGGGGTGGGGCGTAGAGGGTGAGGTGGTCGTGACGGGTCAGGCCGAGGTGTTCGAGGGCTGCGATGGCGTGGGTGCTGTGGGCGGGAAGGATCGCTTGGACGACCGTCACGCCGTAGGCGGCGCCGTCGTAGAGGGCCGCGCGGACGAGGTTGCGGCAGCCGGCAATCAGATCGGCCGTGCCGTGCTTGGGATCGGTGAGGATGTCGGCGATGAGGATCTCGGCGGGCGCGTCGTCGGTGMGGGGGCTGGGATAGAGCAGGGCGGCAGCGGTGGGGCGGTCGGTGGGGCCGGTGAGCAGGAGCCCGGAGGGGTGGTAGCGGTGGTCGGCGCTCCAACGCCGAAGGGTGTCGTGGGCGGTGGCCGCGCCGTGGGCGGGGTAGGTCGCGGCATAGAGCCGGCTGAGCTGACCGGCCAGAATGCCTGCCGGCACGGTCTGCGCGCTGCGGGTCGTGACATATGACAGAGGGACGGGGCCCGGGGTGATGGGGCCACGGAACAGCAGCGGGCCCTCACGGCGGGTCCAGCCCGCTCGGGCGAACAGGGAGTGGGCGGCGGCGGCTGCGGCGGGGATCTCCGTGGTGGTCACGTCGGGAAGCCGTGACGGGCCTCCGCAGCGGTCRCTGATCGTGGCGAGGAGGTCCGTCCCGAGCTGGCGGTTTCGATGGTGGGGGTGGACGACGGGTCCCCAGAGCCGGCCGATGCCGGAGGGGACGTAGGGCCAGCGCAGCGCGGCGGCGGCGATCAGCTGACCGTCCGGGTCGCGGCCGGTGGCGAGCAGGGTCGGGGGTTGGCCGGCGCCGGCGCCGGCAGTGAGCCGTGAGGCGACAAGGTCGGCGGTGACGGGCCGCTGGTCTGTCCTCCCCTGGATGGCTCGGTGACCAAGGTGGGCGAGTTCGTCGTCGAGGGCGGAACCGGGCTGGTAGGCGCTGAGAGTCAGGGTCATCGGCGGTCCATGGGGCGTTCGGCGCGCAGCTGCACGATGGTGCTCGGCGCGGTCAGGTGGAGTGAGCGGACGGCGAGCAGGACCGACGACGGGCGGCCGATACGCAGGTCGGTCGCGGTGAAGCGGGCGCCACTGAAGGCGCACGTCGTAGGCGGTGATGACGAGGCGATGCACGCGAGGTGCGACCAGATCGCGCGGGCGGCGRCTCACCGGTCGGCCGCCCGGGTGGGTAGGCAGGTGAGGGTCGTCGCAGCCTGGAGGACCTGCCGGCCCGGTCGTATTCGAGGCGCTGGCCGGGGTGGGCGGTCAGCCGCCGACCATAGCGACACACCAAGGAGAAGCCGACCATCGGGAAGCGCCGCCAGACAACCGGCCGGCCAGCTCGCCGAAGCCGTCTGCTCCGTCATCATCGGCTGCGCGACCTCTCGACCCCGGGGAGTATTTGAGATCATGGTTGCAGTCGCCGTGGGACTGGTCATTCCCCCGCGCACGGAGAAGTCGTTCGAGCCGTTGGAGGGCCGCTGACCAGCGGAAATGAGTCATCGACGGGCGACTTCTTCACCACGTGAATGTCTCGCGCCGAGATCGTCCGCGTTAGGTCGAGGGAGGGAACGGTTGCCGGTGGCTGCCAGCCCGAATGCCGAGTAGCGGCTTCGCTATTCGATCCTGGCCTGCACAGGACGAACCCGCCCATTCGATCATCATGTGGCACTGATCCAATACTCCGCCGGATCTCGCCCTCCGATGTCCGCGCGGGGCAGAGGAGATCACAAGGACCGTACGCTGGGTGAATGACCTTGAAAGCGCGTCTACGGGGCCGGGAGACCGACCTCGCCCTGCTCTCGCGGGTCCTGCCTACGGGTGACACTCAGGTCGTCCGTGACGAGGAGGRCTACTACCTCACCTCGAGAGCGGTAGACCACCGGCCCGAGGAGACGAACTTCCACGAGGCAGCGTCCGAGGTGCTCGCCTGGGTCAACGGCATCGGCTGGTTGAACAGCACCGACTTCCACGCCGTCGAGCTGACCGGGATGGACGGCGACGGTGATCGACGTCATGCCGTCGTCACGCCTACGACGATCAGGTGCACCACCCGCATCGGGAGCGTCGTCATAGGAGGAGACGCGGTGGCCTCCGAGCCGCCACTGTCCCCTGGCCCTCCGCAGGCAGCTGCCGCGGCCCGCGGTCCGGCGCTCGCTGAGGCCCTGGCGATTCTCGGCCGGACCACGCACCTTGGGTGGGTCGAGCTCTACAAGGTGTGGGAGATCGTGCAGGACGGCCGCGACCCGGCAGCCCTCGGCTGGGTGACGAAAGCCGAAGCGCGGGCCTTCACGCAGGCCGCGAACCATCCCGGCATCAGCGGGTAGGCCGCACGCCACGCCAGGATGCCCGGCACCCAAGCAAGACCCCGGCCATGGGCCTCGCCGAAGGGCGCGCCCTCGTCCGGCGCGTAATCCTTGCCTGGATCGCGGCGGAATCGACCTGACGCCGGCGACCTACGGCTGGAGCTACCCGGGAGCAACGACAGCGACGACGGTCATCGCCGCATGGTCGCTGAGGCCGTCGTGGCGAGGGGCGTGGACGTAGTCGCACCGGGTCAAGTCGAGTCGGTCGGCGGTGAGGAAGGAGTGGTCGAAGCGGTAGCCGTTGCCGCCGCGGCCGTACCAGCTGTGGCCCGGGGCGTCGGGGTGCAGAGTGCGGTAGACGTCGGTGAGGCCGGCGTTGGTGAAGGAGCGGTAGAAGTCGTACTCCCAGCGGCCGAAGACCGGATAGTGCGGGACGTGGCCGGGTTCGACGACGTTGAGGTCGCCGGTGACCACGACCGGCTCGCTGAAGCCGGCAAGGACGCCAGGAAGCGCGCGGGTGACGGCGCGCTGGAAGGCGCGCTTGTTCTCGTTGCGGCGTTCGGCCGGCCCCCGGGACGGGACGTAGAGGCCGACCAGGCGCAGCCGCTGTCCACCGATCCGCAGGTCCACGGCGGGCGCGCGGTGGGCAAGCACGTCGATGCCGGCGGGCACGGGTTCGAGGGGCGTGTGGCGGGAGGCGATGACCGTGCTGTAGTCGGGCAGGTCGGGCCGCGGGGCGTGGATGTGGGTGTAGCCGTGGTGGGCGAGGGCGTCGAGGAGCGCGTGACCGCCGGGCCCATGGCCGACTTCGGTGAGCACGACGAGGTCCGCGTCGGGTTGCTGTCCGAGCCAGGCGGCCTGGCGGCGGGCCCGGTCGGGTGCGGCGTGCTGGGCGTTGAACGTGACCAGCCGCAGATCGGTCGTGGATGCGGGAGCGGCCGGCGTGGGTGGGATCGGGAACAGGGTCTGCTGCGGGTTCATGCGTGCGGGGCCGTTTCGTCGAGGAAGACCTCGCCGCCTGCATCGAGGTCCTGCTGGAGCTGCCCGAAGGTGGCGCGGACGACCGCGAGGTCCTCGGCGGACGGCGGTTCGTCGAGGGCGGTGAGGTTCTCGCGGACCTGCTCTGGGGTGGTGAAGCCGACCAGGACGGCCGCGTTGTCGCTGCGCTGGAGGCTGTAGGCCAGTGCCGCCCGCACCAGGTCGCGGGTTGACGGGCCGAACCGGTCGCGCAGAGGCGTGAGGTGGCGCTCGACGAGTGCGAGGGCGTCCGGGGTGTACCAGCGCTTGCGCTGCCGGTGATCCCCGTTGCCGAAACGGGGTGGCCGCCGCGGGTCGTATTTGCCGGTGAGCAGGCCCTGTCCGAGCGGCTTGTTGATCAGGATGCTGGTGTGGTGGTCGGCGGCGAGGGTGAAGATGTCCGGCTGGCCGGCGGGAGGGGGTGGGGTCAGCGGGTTGTGGCGGACGGCGAGATAGTCGGGGCGGATGCGGTCGAACAGTGCCCGGAACCGGGTGTGCTTGTCCGGCCGGTCGGCTTGTGGCTGGGTGAGCCGGTGGGGGGCGTAGCGGTGTGGGCCGCGCATGCCGATGCAGCGCACGAGGCCCTGGCGTTGGAAGTCGCGCATCTGGGCGATGGCGTCGTCGAGGTAGCGGTCGTCGGGGCCGAACTCGCTGGTGTGGAAGAAGTAGATGTCAAGCCGGTCGGTGCRCAGGTTCTCCAGGCTGGTCTCCAGCTGGCGGTGCATCGCTGAGGGCAGGTAGGCGTGGGCGGCGGTGCCGGCGAAGTAGCCGACCTTGGACGACAGCACGACACTGTCCCGCTCGACCTGTGCGACGAGGTGACCCAGAAGGCGTTCGGAGCGGCCATGGCCGTAAACGTCGGCGGTGTCGAACAGGTTCGCGCCCAGGGTGTAGGCGAGCCCAACCCTGCGCGAGAGGCGCGGTCGTCGACGGTGGACCAGCCCATCGGCAGGCCGAGGTTGTGGTCGGGTCCGCCGATGGCCCAGCAGCCGACGCCGATCGGGTGAACCGTCAGCCCGCCGGCCAGCGCCCGGGCCGCCAGAAAACTCGTTGTCGTCATCTCGTCCACCTCATTGTCCGCCGACTATCTCTGGGACCGGCCTGCGCACGGGTGCTGCTGGCTGTGACGTTAAGGTCACCGGCATGACGACTCCGGACCCCGCCACTCTGCTGGATCTGGATGCGATCAGGGCGAAGGGATGGGCCGACCGTAGCGACTTCCCCGACGCCGAGTTCGACCGTGCCGAGGCGTTCTACACAGCGATGCGCGCCCACGACGAGCGGCTGCACGCCATACGGGCGCGGGCCTCGGAGCTCATCGAGCACTGGACCGGGCATCGACCGCGGGACATCGGTTCGTTTGGCACGAGACTGAATCTGGAAACCTCCGACCTGGATCTGGGCATCGGCTACCCGGTAGAGCGCCGTGCCGAGCTGATGGTCACGCTCGACGGGAGCGCCCGCTTCCTCGGCGAGCGCTACACCAGCTTCTCCACCATCCGACTGGTGTTCGCGTTCACCGTGGACGACGTCGAGATCGACCTGAGCGCGCTGACGGTGACCCCGCCACCGTGATCAAGTCGCGATCTTGTCCTAAAGTCAGGTTCTACGCGCGCGTAGCCTGCCGGCAACAAAGCCCCTGCGGGCCCCTACCGTGCTGACACCACGACCGGAGCCGAGCTTCAGCCCTGAGCGCCGTCAGTCGATCTGGGCGGCAGTGGTGCACCAAACGTCCGCAATCCAATGCGGAACCGGCGTCGACCACCTGGACGGTCGGATGCGGTACCATGAACGCAAGTCGCCTTTGCTCCTCGAAGACTGGATCGGACGAGCAGAAGGTTCCGCCGTCAGCAGAAGGACCGCGCATGCCTGAGTCGAACGGCAACGCCGCTCGCCGCAACCAAGTGCTCGACGCCGCCCTTAAGGTCTTCGCAGCCTACGGCTACCAACGCGCATCGGTGAACGACATCGCCGAAAAGGCTGGACTTCGAAAGCCCTCGCTATACCATTACATGCAGTCGAAGGAGGACCTGCTCGAGGCGATCGTCACTCGTTCCCATAAGCGGCTTACCGATCAGCTCAAGGAGCTCCCCGCTGTAGATTCGGCAATGCTGATGCTTCGACAGATCGTTTATACCCACGTGCTGTTCAACCTTCAGTATGGCGATGAGGTGTCCGTCTTTCAGGCTGACTTTCGAATGCTCAGCCCGGAGCGCCAAGTGCCTATTCGAAAAATGCTCAACGAGTACGACCGATCGCTTCAAGTTCTCGTAGAGGAGGCCCAGCGACGCAACGAGGTCCCAGCGGACGTCGACGCCAAGTTGAGTGTCCTTTGGATCATGGGTGGCGCGAACCATGTCGTGCGTTGGTACCGGCCCAAGTTGGGATCGAAGCCTGAAGACATCGCCCACCAGTTCGCCGATCTCAGCGTCGCGGCGCTGCGAGGGTGTGTCAGCGATGTCCCAGTCGGTTCACGTGCACGTTGACCCCTCACGACCTGGACGAAGTGGGGAATCCATCGCGGACTGGAGTGCCTTCGGCCGCAACATAGGCTGCTACCCTCGGGCTTTCGTGTGTCCAGCGCACGGCGGGAGATGACGCCGTGCGAGCGGCCGATCTCGCTGGCGTAAGCTCGTCCTCGCTTGCCGGTAGCAGGCTGGCGGCTCGGTTGGGTAACTCGCCGGGTCGGAGCCCAGAGTCGAAAGCCCTTGTAAGGGGGAGCGACTGGACGGCCCGTAGCATGACGCGAAGCCTGCCGCCTCGTTATGGGCAATAGGGAGTGCCGAGCCGCGGAAATCATGGTGAAGGCCACGGAAGCGGTGTAGATCCTAGAACGCAGGCGTGAAGGACTCCTTGGGGTATGAGGCGCGGAATGTTCAGATAGTGACGGCGGGAACTGGGGAGACCCYGTCTGGCCGGCGGCGCCGCGATGCGGTCGTCGGAAGTGGCGGTGCCCTATAACCGATGACCTCGGCAAATGAGCGCCGTGCMGGGTGGGAGGCGGAGGCGGCCATATTACGTTTGAGCCGGGTGGACAACACATCCACCGGTGATGAGAAGGGCCGCTGCTTCGTCAGTGCGTTTCGACGTGAGGAAGAACTGGCGAGTGCCCTCGTGGCTAGTCCCGATGCCGTGGAGTTTGGCGGGGGGCGGGCTCTGTCAAGGTGTCGGGGTGAGGATGTCGACGCTGAGGGTGGCTTTGTAGTTGGGTCCGTGAAGTCGGCTTTTGGCGGTGCTGGCGGCGTAGTTGGAGATCGCGCGTTTGACGACGCGGGGGCTGACGCGCAGGCACCGGTCGGGGAGCAGGTCGGCCAGGACCGCGCGGCCGATGACGCCGACCAGGTCGATGGTCCCGCCCTCGGTCACGCCGGCGGCCTTGATGAGCTGGTCGCGGGCGGTCTGCAGGGCGGTGGTGAAGCTGCCGCGGTCGGGGTCGAGGGCCGGGTCGCCCAGGGCGGCGTCGGCGATCGCGATCCGGACCGCCTGGTAGGTCACGAGCAGGGCGTAGATCTCCTGCTCGACGCCGTCCGGGGTGCGCGAGCGCAGGACCTCGCCGCCCAGGATGGTCGACTTCAACTCAAGGAACGCCGTCTCCACCTCCCAACGATCATGGTAGGGGCGGATCAGTTCGGCGGCCGGGACCGATGGGTCGAGCACGGTCGTGACCAGCAGGTAGTGCTCGGTGCGGCGGGTGCCGTCGGTGGTGGTCACCGTGATCTCGCAGCGGATCACCCGGAGCTCGACCGGGCCGATCCACGAGATCCACGACCCGTCCGGCGGTGTCCGTAGCACCGGTAGCTGCCGGTTGCCCGTGACCCGGATGAGCAGGTCGGCGCCGGTCGCCGCGACCGCCTTGATCGTCGGGGTGCCGGCGAACCCGCGGTCCGCGAGCACGATCATCCCGGCGCGCAGCGCCCGGGCGGCCAGGGTGGCGGCGTAGGCCGTCTCGCCGGCGCTGGTCGGCCCGAACATCGCGTCGACCAGAGTGCGGGTTCCGTAGGCGGGTCGACAGGGCGCCCGACGYGCCGCGCAGCAACTCGAACAGCGCGCGCAGCGGCGCGACACCCAGTCGTAAGCGGGCCTGCCACAGCGCGGCGCTGAACGGATCGGCGACTTCAAGGCCCTCAAGGTCGGCGACGAGCCGGCCTCACACCTTCCGTCAGCCCAGCCCCTCAAACAGGCCGGCCGCGAACAGCAGGTAGACGACCACCCGCACGGGCAGGTCTCGCACCCGCCGCTCGGGCTTCCCGGTCTCCTCGAGCACCGCATCGACCATCTCGAACGGGATGATCCTGGTCAGTTCCCCGAGGTGGCCCGGCGCGAACCGGCCCGCGGCGACCTCGATGACACGGATGATGACAGTCTTGGCGGACAGCGGAGCTCCCGGAGCAAGAGCGTCTTGGAGGACACCCCCATCTACCGGGGCTCCGCTGCCTGTTTCACCCCAACACGCCCCGTCCGCCAGCCCTACCTGGCAGACCATTGACCCGCCAAACCTCACGGCATTGTGGCTAGTCCCACCGATCAGGACAAGGTTCAAGCCTTGCAGCGGGCGCTGTACCGGCCAGGTGCACCACGGTCCGGTGTGCGTGCCGGGCGATCCGGCCGGCGAGGCGGAAGATGCGGTGGCGTAGCCGTTTCGGTTCCCAACGCCGCGCGCCGTGCCCGGGAGGAGTGCACGATCTGCACGCCCTGACCCCCGACGCCGTCTTCACCGTCCGCACGTACGGGRCACACCAGCAGCCTAGAACCCCGATTAGTGCGCAGATCCCACGGCCAGCCAAGGCGAAACCACAGCCCAGAGACCTACAACCCCACCAAGATCATTTACTTGAGCCAAGTCAGGTCACAACCAGCAGCGAACCAGACGAAGATCCGCAACCCGAAACTGGACGATCAACGACCTAATAAAGTCTTATTAGCGCGCGACTTCGAAAAGGCCGGCAGCGCCCATTCCGCCCCCGACACACATGGTGACCACCACGAACTGCTGGTCGCGGCGGCGGKCCTCAAGCAACGCGTGGCCGACCAACCGGGCACCGGACATGCCGTAGGGGTGGCCTAGTGCGATAGCGCCGCCGTCCACATTGACCTTCTCTGGGTCTATGCCGAGCGCATCACAACAGTAAACAGCTTGTGATGCGAAGGCCTCGTTAAGTTCCCACAGCCCGATGTCGCCGACGCGCAACCCGTGTAACGCCAACAGCTTGGGGACTGCAGTGACCGGACCGATACCCATCTCATCTGGTGCGCAGCCGGTGACCGCCATCCCGCGGTAGAACCCGATCGGCACGATGCCGTCGCTGGCGGCCCGTTGGGCTTCCATCAGCACACACGCCGCCGCCCCGTCGGAGAGTTGCGACGCGTTCCCTGCTGTAACGGTCGGGACGGCCACGATCTGACCCGGCTGCAGGACTGTCGTGAGCCTCGCGAGGCTCTCGACCGTGGTACCAGGCCGAACACCCTCGTCCTTAGTGACGGTGACCTCCACTCGGGAACGTTCGCCGCTGGCCCGGTCCTGCTCAAGTTTCGTGACCGTGATGGGTGCGATCTCCTCATCGAAGCGACCGGTAGCCTGGGCTGCGAGGGCCTTGGCCTGCGACTCAACCGCCATCTGATCCTGACGTTCTCGGCTGACCCGGTAACGCGATGCGACCAACTCCGCGGTGTGCAGCATCGGGAAGTACACGCCGCCGAGCTTGTCCGTCAGCCATGGATCCCGAGCGCGGTAACGGTTCGCGTGCTCGTTCTGGACTAGGGAGATGGACTCCACACCGCCACCCACGGCAATCTCCATGCCGTCGAACACGATCTGCTTGGCTGCTGTCGCGATCGCCATCAGGCCCGACGCGCACTGGCGATCCAGCGTCATACCCGCAACCTCGACCGGGAGACCCGCACGCAATGCAGATTGGCGAGCGACATTGAAACCAGTCGAGCCTTCGGGCATTGCACAGCCCAGCACAATATCCTCGACTGCGCTCGGGCTCACATCGACCTTCTTAAGTGCTGCCTGAATCGCATGGCCCGCCAACTCCTGGCCTTGGGTGTCGTTGAAAGCGCCCCTGTACGCCTTGCTGATCGGAGTACGGCTGGTCGAAACGATCGCCGCAACGCGCACATCAAACTCCCTGGGTCGAGGAAAAGACGCGACGTAGGTGGTGGCCCCCGGAGTGACGACCCTCAGGGGCCGTCACCCCGGTACGTGGCACTGTACCGACCGTCCGGACGGTTGTCTAGGAGGAGAATCTGCGGCAATGCTCACTTCGTGGCGTGAAAGTCTGGGCGCGTCGCCGACGRCACAGTCTCTGGAAATCTAGTGGCTGAGGTGAGGATTCGGCTCTTGGGCTGGGTCGGTCACGGGGCGTGCCAGATCGCGCCGCGTGGTCGGCCGGCGTTGTAGGCAGCTATTCAGCTATGGCTACCCTCCCAGGTGCTCAGGCGATGGCTGCTCAGGGCAGAAGGCGGTCTCCTCTCCCTACGATCAGGGATCCACACGGACCGTCCAGGGAGGACCTGTCACCAAAGGTTCTGAGGTACCGGGTCGTGGCAGGACAGGATTCCTCAGGGCGTCCGCGTCACACTGACCTGCGGGCTCGTCGGCACCAAAGTGGGACGATGTCGGACCGGGCGTCCCGATGGTCGGGGTTGCTGGCCTGTTGGCGTTGGTCGCGGCCGTTCGGTGGCTGCGGGGGTGCACGAGCTGGCCTGGGCCAGGGGGTGATCGCGACGCCGGTGGACGCGGCTGCGTCGCCGTGGGAGGCGTTCCCGGAGGTGAACCGGGGGCTGTGCGGTGTCTGCTAGCTAGGTCTGCTGGTGGAGCGGATGACGGCGTCGTCGACGTCGACGAGCGGGCGGTGTGGCGATGAGCGGGACGAGCGTCGCGGCTGACATGCAGGAGCGCGTGGGTGGCAAGGTTCAGCCGTGGCATCGTGATCGTTGGCGGCGGTGTATGTGCCTCAGTCGACCGCCGAGCAGGTTACTGATCATCAGGTGTCGACCCGGTTGCAGTACGGGCTGGTCGAGCGGGCGGTCGGGTTGGGGTGGGCGCGGTCGTGGGTGCTGGTGATCGATGAGGATCTCCGGTGTTCGGCCTCGGGTGTGCAGGCCCGGCCGGGTTTGCCCGGCTGGTCTTCGAGGTCGGGCTGGATCATGTGGGGATCGTGGTGGGCCTGAAGATGTCCCGGCTGGCCCGATCGGGCCGGGAGTTGCATCAGCTTCTGGAGCCGAGTGCCCTGTCGGGAACGCTGCTGGCCGATTTGGACGGGGCCTATGTTCCGGCTGGCGGTGCCGTTGCCGGTCGGGTTCGTGTGCCGGGGTCGGGTGAGGTGGTTCTGGACCCGGACGAGCAGGTCCAAGCGGTGGTGTGGCTGGTCTTCGACCTGTTCGAGCGGTTCGGCACGATCAACGCGGTGCTGTGTTCCTGGCTGCCAACGGCAGCCGGGTCGGGGTGCGAGAGCGGGCGGGGTCCGAGCGTGGGCGGGTCAGCTGGCGGCGGCAGAGCCGGGCGGCGATGCACAACCTGCTGCGCAGCCCGGCCTACGCGGGTATCCATGTCTACGGCCGCAGCAGGYTGGACCCAAGACGGCGCCAGGCGGGTAGACCGTTTACCTGGGCGGGTGCGCACCGAGCGGGCACAGTGGACCGTCTGTCTGCCTGGGGTATTGCCGTCCTATATCAGCGCCGAGCGGTACGAGCGGAACATGCAGCGGATGCAGGCTAACCAGTCCCGGGCCCGGTGCGCGACGGCACGGCCCTGCTGGCCGGCTGGTGGTCTGCGCCCGCTGCGGGGCCAGGATGACGGCGCGCTACCAGCACGGGCCAGGGGACGGCTGCACCCGGCCTACATGTGCGCCCGGGACAAGAGCGACTACGGCACCGGGCAGTGCCAGCAGCTGGYCGGGGACTGCCTGGACGCGCAAAGGCCATCGAGGTCCGCCGGGCTACTCTTCCCGCACGCCACGCAGGCCGCAAGATCACCCGCCGCCGCCCACCCCTGGCCGGTGGCCGGTGGCCCAGCCCAGACCGAGGTCGTCTACCTGGTCAGCCTGCCGACCCACCAGGCCAGCCCCGGCACATTCGCCCGCGGACACTGGCCCGTGGAAAAACAGCTGCACTGGGTCCGCGACGTCACCTACGGCTAGGACCTCAGCCAGGTCAGGACCGGCAACGGCCTCCGCGTCATGGCTGGCCTCCGCAACCTCGCGATCATCATCCTGCGCCTCACCAGCACCACCAACATCGCCCAGGGAACCCGCCACCACACCCACCGCGCCGAACGCCCCCTCCACGATCATGAGCCTCGGTTRCCAACACGCAACTTTGCCGGGGCCCTGGGACACATCCCAGCCCATGACCTGCAACAAGACCACCAACCAAGCCTTCACGTGCCTACGAACTGGCGGAAGTCCGGCTAGGGCGTGCTCGCCGTCCAGCAGTAGCGTTCGCGTGTAGGCGAGCAGCTCGCTGCCGGTCAGGGCGGGTTCGAGCCACGCTTGGTTGATCGCAAGCTGACGGGAGGGGAACCGGCGTCATCGCGTCAGCCGCGCCCAAGCCGTCTCCACCAGTGGATCAAGGCTAAGAAGCCGCATCGTGAAGTCCGATTCGAGTGGCAGCTCTAACGAGGCATCCTTGACATCCGTCCGACCGGTCGATAGATTCCGCGAAGGAAGGGCCCTAATTGGACGGCCGCGGCAATCCACTGTGGTAGAGGAGAGCGCCCGACTCGGCGAGAGCGGTTTCGAAGCTCTAGGCAGGTGAGCCGCCTTGGCGGTCGCCTGTTGGCAACCCACAAGCGAAATTCGTCTCGCGAAAGGTTCGGCAAGGCATGACGAACAAAGGAACGAAAATCCCACACTCCGTGGCGCATCCACTCACCACGGGTAAGGATATCTCCAGCCTCGAATTCTGGCGCCAGACATTCGATGAGCGGGACGCGGCATTCGCATGGCTGCGCGAGAACGCGCCAGTCAGTTGGCACCTGCCTTTGGAGGTGGCCGGTCAACCTGAGGGTATGCACGACGAGGCCGGCTTCTGGGCGCTGACGCTCGCGGAAGACATCCGATACGTCAGTATGCACCCCGAGCTGTTCACCTCCACTCAAYCGGTCGCCCTGTCACCCACGCCTTTCGTTGGTGTACCGACCTTTCTCACCATGGATCCTCCAGACCATGCAAAGTACCGCCAAGTGATGAGTGCGGGCTTCACACCCAAGGCCGTAGCGGGGCTCGTAGACAAGATTAATCAGCGAGCCGCCAAGATCGTCGATGACGCCGTTGGAGCCGGCGATATCGAGTTCGTGAGCGCGGTCGCGGCGAAGCTGCCGCTACAGACCGTCGCGGACMTGATTGGAGTACCTGACTCTTTAACGGAGCATTTCGCTGATTTGGGCAACAAGTTGATCGGATCTCGTGATCCTGAGTTCCTGCCAGAAGGCACGAGCACCCTCGACTTCATGTTGGAGCAGGCGGCTGCGATCCAAGCGATGGGCGTCGAATTGGTGAGTCATCGACGCAAGCAGCCGAAGGAGGACATCCTCACAGCCTTGGGCACGGTGAGGATCGACGGGAAGGTGCTTAGCGAAGACGAGATCGGCGCCATTCTAGTACTGCTATGTGGCGCTGGCCTCGACACGACGAAACAGTCCACGACACTCACAGTGATCGCGCTTGAGAAGAATCCGCATCAGCGCGCCTGGCTCCTAGAAGACTTCGACGGTCGCATCGGCGCGGCCGTGGAGGAGTTCATCAGGCATGCCTCTCCGGTCATTGCGTTTTCTCGGACCGCCACGGCGGACATCAACCTGCGCGGCATCGACATCTGTGAAGGCGATAAGGTCGGTCTCTTTTATTGTTCGGGGAATCGCGACGAGTCGGTCTTCGACGAGCCTGGTGCATTCCGCCTCGATCGCTCCCCGAACCGTCACATTGCCTTTGGTGGCGGGGGAGTTCACTACTGCATGGGCAATGGCATCGCTAAGGCTCAGCTTAAGGCGCTCTTTCGCGAGATACTAACAAGACTTCCTAAGCTGCGGGTGGGTGAACCGGAGTTTCTTTACAGCGAGACCATCCACGGCGTGAAGCGCCTGCCTGCGAGCGTCAACTAACGTGGTGGCGGAATCCGATGAGACACAGAAAAAATTGCCCGGAAACAGGAGAATCCCTACTGCCTCCAACGTATCGGGCCGACCGCAGGAGCACAGTGTGCACACCGTCGTCGTAGATCGAGACCGCTGTGCGGGGAACGGAATCTGCGAGGTTCTTGACCCAGCTCACTTCGAGATCGGAAAGAACGGTGCATTGATTATTCTTTCGCCATCGGTGGCGCCGGCCGACCTTTCCCGAGTCCACGCCGCTGTTGAGGCGTGTCCTGCCTCAGCACTTCGAGTCGATTGAAAAGTGGCCGAAGGGGCGGCACGCTTTTTGACTTCAAGGCCGGCCGGACCCGCACGGTCATCCCAATGTGTTGCCGTCATTACAAATGCAAGGAGTTGGTTGTGACCACTGCGACAAATTACATCGACGGGCAGTTCGTTCCGTCTTCGGTGGACGCCAGGATTCCGGTGATCAACCCGACCACCGAGCAAGTAATTGGCAGCGTGGCGGACAGCAGTGCGGACGATATCGATATGGCGGCGCGAGCAGCAGACCGAGCCTTACCTGCGTGGGCGGCGCTTACGCCCAAAGAGCGAGCCGGCTACATTCGCGCTCTCGCTAACGCGCTATTGAAGCGTAGCGATGTTATTTCTCGTCTTGTTTCGGAGCAGAACGGCACTCCAATCGGCTTCGCGACGTTTGGGAATCAAATACACGTCGACTCGGTTTACCGCTACAGCGCTGATCTCGCGGACCGCTTCGAGGTCGAGACAGAAGTCGAAGCGCCTGACGGGACAACCACCATCGTTCGCCGCGAGCCTATTGGTGTTGCTGGTTTGATCGTGCCGTGGAATGGGCCAACAGCGCTCTTGGCATGGAAGTTGGGTCCTGCACTAGCGGCTGGCTGCACCGTGGTGATCAAGCCGTCTCCGGAGACGTCCTTGGATCTGATCCACCTTGCCGAAGCTTCGGTGGAGGCCGGATTTCCGCCGGGCGTCATCAACTATGTGACAGGGGCAGTCACCGCTGGCGAGGCGCTAGTACGTCATCCTTTGATCCGCAAGATCGCATTCACTGGATCAACCGTGGTAGGCAAGTCCATTGCACGGACTGYTGGGTCGCTCTTGAAGCCAGTCACCCTAGAACTTGGCGGCAAATCGGCGGGCATTCTCCTTGATGACGTGGAGGTCGAGACCTTCACTCGGAACCTCTCGACTTTCGTCATCCCGATCACCGGCCAGACGTGCTACTCGAACACGCGCATTCTGGCGCCGAGGAGTCGGTACGACGAAATGGTGGAAGCGTTGTCATCGGCCATGGATGAGATGACGATTGGCGACCCGTTCGACCCCGAGACGCAGGCGGGCCCGCTCACGAGTAAGAGTCAACTCGAACGGGTCACTGGGTACATTCAGGCAGGGATCGCCGAAGGGGCGCAGGTGACAGCGGGTGGTGGTCGCCCCACCAGGTTCGATCGAGGATATTTCGTCGAGGGTACAGTCTTCGCGAATGTGAAAAATGACATGAGAATCGCGAGAGAGGAGATTTTTGGCCCGGTCATCGCGGTGATCCCGTATGAGGGAGACGACGAGGCAGTTCGGTTGGCCAACGACTCGCCCTTTGGCTTGGGGGGGAGTGTCTTCACCTCTGATCCAGACCGCGGGCTCGAAATAGCCCGCAAGGTGCAGACCGGAACATTCGGAGTGAATCGCTACAACGTGGCGATCAACGCACCGTTCGGTGGTTATAAGGAAAGTGGAATCGGCCGTGAACTGGGCGCCGATGCGCTCCACGCCTATTCGCAGACCAAAGCCATCTACATCTAAGAGTCCGCGTACCGACATCCGAAAGGTCCCCCGTGCAATCGAGAGCRGCCGTCCTGTGGCAAGTAGGTACGCCATGGGTCATCGAAGATACCGAGATCGATCCTCCTCGTTTCGGCGAGGTCCGCATCAAGCTCGCCTCCTCCGGGCTTTGCCACACCGATGACCACGTCGTCAAGGGCGATTTGGAGATGACTCTACCCCTCATCGGTGGCCATGAAGGCGCAGGCGTGGTCGAGGAGGTAGGGCCTGGCGTCACTCGGCTGGTGGAGGGCGACCATGTGATTCTCGCTTTCATGCCTTCATGTGGCCATTGTCGCTGGTGTGCAAGTGGGTCGTCTCAATTGTGCGATTACGGCGCCGTCATCACAAATGGGCTTCCGATCACGGACAGTATGGCGCGCGTCCGCGCGCGCGGTCACGAGTTGCGCCAGTTCTCTATGCTTGGGACTTTCACGCCCGACCTCGTCGTTCACCAGGATTCGTGCGTCAAGATTGACAATGACATTGACCTGAAGTTTGCCTCATTCGTGGGCTGCGGTGTGGCTACGGGTTTCGGTGCTGTGGTCCACCGAGCTGGTGTTGAGGCTGGGGACACCGTGGTAGTCGTTGGAGCGGGGGGGATTGGCTCTAGCGCTATCCAGGGTGCTCGAATCGCTGGCGCCGAGACCATTGTCGCTGTAGATCCTTTCGATTTTCGGCGCGAACAATCGAAGGTCTTCGGCGCAACCCATGCCGTGTCGAGCATGGACGAGGCGCTGCCACTCGTTGGGGACCTGACACGGGGTGTAATGGCCGACAAGACCATCTTGTGCGCCGGCCTCATGACACCGGACATGCTTAAGCCGCTGTTGCTTCTGACGCGCAAGGGCGGCCGCGCCTGTTTGACATCGGTCCCTGTGGCGGGGGCAATGACAGCAGACGTGATCCTTGCCGACCTGGTCCTGTCGCAAAAGGAAATTGTTGGCAATCTTTTCGGCGGATGCAATGCGCAAAGTGAGTTT
>NZ_MOMC01000102.1 GCF_001983105.1 Pseudofrankia asymbiotica
GCTTCGAGGTCGGCTCCAAGGAACGCAAGCTCGGGATCAAGGGCTCCCCGACCCGCGAGATCCACCTCGTCGACTGCCGGATCCCCGGCGACCGGATCATCGGCGCCCCCGGCACCGGCCTGCGCACCGCCCTGCGCACCCTCGACCACACCCGCCCGACGATCGGCGCGCAGGCGGTCGGCATCGCGCAGGGGGCGCTGGACGCGTCGATCGCCTACACCAAGGAGCGCAAGCAGTTCGGCCGGCCGATCGCCGACAACCAAGCCGTCCAGTTCATGCTCGCCGACATGGCGATGAAGGTGGAAGCGGCCAGACACCTGGTCTACGTCGCCGCCGCCCGCGCCGAGCGCGGCGAGCCGRACCTCGGCTTCATCACCGCCGCCGCGAAGTGCTACGCCTCCGACGTCGCCATGTCGGTCACCACCGACGCCGTCCAGCTCTTCGGCGGCGCCGGCTACACCCGCGACTTCCCCGTCGAACGCATGATGCGCGACGCCAAAATCACCCAGATCTACGAGGGCACCAATCAGATACAGCGGGTAGTGATGTCGCGGCAGCTGCTGAAGGGCTGATGGGCGGCGCGTTCGCCCTGGTCAGAGGCCGAAATCGCCGTCCGGAAGCTCGGCGGACGGAGCGGTCTCGGTGACGCTGGGTGTCCGGTCATAGCCGGCTGAAGGCGGCTGTGACCGGGTGTCTGTGGACTCGGCGTGGACTCGATCATGGTCTGCGGCGTCGTCGCTGAGCGTGGCTGCGGGGCGAGGGCTTGTTGTGGGCGTGGCTGCGGGGGCGTCCTGCGGCTGGATGTCTTGCTGTTCGGCGGCGAAGGAGGCGTCGATGAGGCGGAGGGCGCGCTGTTCCTCGCCGACGATGCACTTGGCGTAGACGGTGAGGAGTACGCGGACGCTGTGGCCGGCCCATTCGGCGACCTGGGTGGGTGGCACGCCGGCGTTCAGCCAGCGGGACACCGCGGCGTGGCGGAGGTCGTAGGGCCGGCGAGCAAGCGGCGATGCGGCTTCGGCCGGGGTGAGCGCCTGCTGGCGGGCACTGCGCCAGACGGTGAGGTAGGTCGACATCCTGACGGGGCCGCCGGTCGTCGATCGGAAGATTCGGCCGTCGGGTGTGGTGCCGAATTCGTCGATGTGGCGGCGTAGCAGGGCGACCAGGTTGGGGTGGAGCGGGACCGGTCGGACTTCGCCCTTCTCACGGTGCTTGAGTTGGCGGGCCTGGCGAGGCTTGTCGGGTTCGTCGGACCAGTGCGGGGAGATCTCGGGATTGTTGCGCTCGAGTGCGGCCTCCCCCCAGCCGGTCTCGGGAAGGACCAGTTGGTTGATGTTGAATTCGTTGGTCTCGCCAGGCCTGGTCGCCGCGTAGTACATACAGGCGAACCACGCCCGAAGGTCGGGGCGGATCTCGTCGACCGCGGCGAGCAGCCGCAGCGCCCGGGAGTAGTCGACAACGACCCGCCGGCCGACAACAACGATCTTGCGTGGCGCGGTCCACTGGACGGCCGGCAGTGGATGGGTCGGGAGATCGCCGCGGGTGACTGCGAAGGTGAGCGCCTGGCTGAAGTACATGCGCCGGGAGCTGATCGTGTTCGGTGCGGCCTGTTTCCCGTCCTGCCGATGAGACAGGGCTCGCAGGGCGGCTCGTACGACGTCGGCGTTGGCGAGGTCGGCGATGGGACGGCTGTGCGCTTCCATCCAGGCGAGCACGTCCGCCCAATGGGCCGGCGGTTCGTTCTCGGCGAATCGGCCATCCAGTCCCAGCGTCGTGCGTTTCCCGGTGAGGAACACCCAGCCGACGAGGGCTTCACGGACCAGCTCAGCGAGCGGGGCCGGTGGTTGTTCGTCGAACAGCGCGGGGGTGACGATGCTAAGCGTGGTCGCGATCGTGCGTCGGGTGCCCGGGGCCTGATGTTCAGCCCATTTCGCGTCGGCGAAGTCACGCGCCACGGCGAGCCACGTCCGCACCTGAGGCGGCACCGGCACTGGTCGCGGCAGGGCGCGCCACTCGCTTAGCGGCAGGCCAGACTCGACGTCAAACGCTTCGCCCTTGCGCACGGCGGTCAGGATCTCGGCTCGGCGCGAGTCCGCGGCGAGCTTCGACGCGAAGTTGCGGGTGTTCGCGCTGGGCCGGCCGGCGACCTGCCAACGGACCTGCCAGCTCGTGCCCTTCTTCTGGCGGACCTCGCGGAGCGACCAGACTCGGACGTCGAATGTCGTCCGGCGCTCCTCGTCGCTGGGGTTCGTCCCGGCCGGGTCGCGGTTCATAGGGCACCCGGGTCGCGGGTCAGTCGGTCCAGCCAGGCGTTCAGATCGTCGCGCGCCACTCGGATCTGGCCGTTGGGCAGCTTGATGACCTTTGGTCCGATGCCTTTGGCCTGCCAGTCACGCCAGGTCGATCGGGGCAGCGGCGCGCCGGGACCGCCGAGCTCGGCGAGGACTTGGTCGAGGGTGAGCAGAACTCGCTGATCGTTGCGTGTCGGCGGTCGATCAGGTCGTGGCGTCCTCGCAGGCCGGCCGCTGCCACCGCCTGCGCTTGGCCGGATCGTGGTCATGGAAACGCACGTTCCGAATCACGACCATCGCATTGGGCACCCTGGACGTCATCGCGCACCGCATCAGCGCCACTCGGCCCATCGCCGACGTCACCGCCACGATCACCTCGTTGCCGAGGACTCACACGAACGCTGGCGTGCAGAAGCAGGCCATCGGCGAATGCATCCCTGTCGGCGAGGCATCGGGAGGGCACGAGCGATGCCACCGGCGATGACAGCCGGAAGGTCGGGCTTCCGCACGCTGATGCCCCAGAACGACGTGATGCCACGAGAGGGACAGCGGCGGTCCCGTGCCCGGCGGATCGAACCCGGTGTAGGGGCGACTGTGGATAACTCGGCGCGTCCGGCGATGTCCGTACATATCATCGACGAATGAACGAACGAATGATCGATGCGAGCCGGGCGGTTTGCGCCTACCCGGGATGTGAAGAACCGGCCGCGGCGCCGCCGGCGACGGGCGGGCCGGCGCCGCGGTACTGCGTGCGGGAGGATCACACGGCTCAGACCGCGTTCCGTGCCCGCCGGTCGCGCAAGCCCGCGGGCGCTGCCCCGGCCGAGCCCGCCGGGCAGGCCGATCGGCCGGCGAGTCTCGCGGGTGCGTCGCTGCGGGTCACGGTCGACCGGCTCGCGGAACTGCTAGCCGAGTTCGAGGCGGCGGCCGGCGCGGCGCGGGCGCTATTGGGGACCGCGACTGATCCGGAAACGGTCGCTGCGGAACTTGCCGCTGTGCGCGCCGAGGCGCTCAAGACGGTCGCGGACGCCGAGGTCGCTATGGCCGCCGAGCAGCAGGCCCGGCTCACCGCCGAGGACGCCGCAGCCGAGATGCAGGCCGAACTCGGACGTGTCCGCGCGGATACCGTAAAGGCCCGGGAGGAAGCTGTGGCCGCGACCGAGAAGGCCGCCCAGCAGGCCCGACGCGCGGAGGCTTCTGACGAGCGCGCCGCCGAGGCGATCCGCCGCGCGCAGCTCGCTACCGCCGACCGGGACGCCGCGCTCGCCAACCGCGATCAGGCTCAGCGCACGGCAGAAGCGGCCGTCCACCGAGCGGAGATCGTCGAGACCGAGCTCGCGCACCTCCGAACCGACCTCGATCGGATGGAAAAACGCGTCACGGCCGCCGAGGCAGGCCGGGACAAGGCGCATCGGGCACGGATCGACGCCGACCGTCAACTCCTCACGGTCAGGGAAGACGAGGCCGCGGCCCGTCAGACCGCCGAACTTGCGCAGCTACGTGCCGCCACCACCGAGCAGCTCCTCGCCGCCGCGCGTGAAACCGCTGCCGCCCAGCAGGCCCGAGCCGACCAGGCCATCGCTCTCCTCGGCACGACCCGCGCCGAAGCCCGTGACGCTATCGACCGCGCGGCCCGAGCAGACGCCGCCCGCCAGGCCGCCGAGCACGCGCGCGATGACGCGTTGGCCAGCCTCGCTGCATGTCTCCAGCGCGCCGAGGCACCAACCGAGGAGACGGCAGCCGAGCAGACCTCTTGACGGACTGCGGTGTAGGTCGCCCGCTGACGAGGTGGACGCAGCCGCTCACCGCCGAGCACATCGTGCCAGTCACCCTGCACGGCATCACCGAAATTCACCTTGCTGGCCGGCGCCTGGCATGCGGTCGGGTCCCACCTCKCGTCACCTGGTCGATCGATAGCTGCCGGTGTTGTCGATGGCGGGGCGGGCAGGTTGTGGTGGTCGCGTGAGCGCTGGGAGGGTGAGTTGATGGCCCGCACAGTGGTGGAGTCGATCGACGTAGCCGTACCGGTTCGTGCCGCTTACCGCCAATGGACTCAGTTCGAGTCCCTGCCTCGTTTCATGCAGGGGGTGGAGTCCGTGGAGCAGTTGGACGACACCCACCTGCGCTGGCACATCACGGCGGGGGTTCGGCATCGTGCGTTCGATGCGATCATCACCGAGCAACTGCTGGACGAGAGGGTCGTCTGGAGGAGCACGGAGGGGCCCCTCCACGCCGGCGCGGTGACTTTCCACCGGCTCGACGCCGACGAGACCCGGGTGACGATCCGGCTGGACTGGCAGCCTGCGGGTGTCGCCGAGAAGGTGGGTTCGGCGATCGGCGCGGATGAGTGGCGGGTCAAGGCCGACCTGAAGCGGTTCAAGGCGTTCCTCGAGAACCACTGAACGGGGCCGCTCGAACTTCAGCATGGCGCCGGTGTCGGTTACGGCACTGTGGTCCGTTGCGCGGACAGCACCTGGCAGTCCACCACCGACATGCTGGCCATACTCGACGCGAAGCTGACCACCTGCTTCCTCGCGGTCTGACCCGGGTCGAGGCGGGGCATGAAGGTCGAGCCGGTCGCGACCTGGACGCCGTCGGGCCCGGTGAACGCGACCACCACGGTGAAGGCCGCAGCTTGATCCGTGCGGTTCGTCACCGCCACGGTTCCGCTGATGTTGCCTTCCTCGTCGACGATGCAGCCCGTGACGCGGACATCTCCGAGACTGTCCGAACCACCGTAGATCTGCGTGTGCAGGTCGTCGGCGACGCTCACACCGAAGGAGACGACCGCGTAGAAGGCGAGACCCAAGGGCAGGATGATCAGGGCGATCCACAATGGTAGGAGACGGTGCCACAGTGACCGCCTCGCCGGGACGGACGGTGGCGGGTAGCGGTCGGGCGCACGAAAGCCAGGCCGGACCATTGCCTCTATTCCCGAGTAGTGATCCCAACCGGCACACCCTAGCGGAGGTCCGCTGAGCGGCTCGGTGAGCCTCGCCAGAGGAGTGGGTCATGTCCCCGGAGCGGAAACCGGCGGCACCATCGACGCAGGCATTGCCGGCTTCGGAGTTGGTGCGGACGACGTTGGCGTCGCCGCTGTGGCCAGTTCGGGCTCTGTGCGCAGGGCGTCGACTGCGAGTCGGCGGTGGGAGACGAGGCTTTTCTGCTCGCTGGGCATCTCGGTGAAGGTCAGGTTCCCGCCGGCCGGGATGAAGATCTCGTCGTAGCCGAAGCCGTTGGCGCCGCGCTGTTCGGTGGCCAGCGTGCCCTGGAGCGTTCCAGTCACGACCTGGATGCCGTTCGAGTCGGCGTAGCGGACGGCGGTGGTGACGGTCGCGGCGCGGTCGGTCAGGTTGGCGGTCATGTCGAGGATGCCCTGGGTGCCGACGGAGTCGAGTAACCAGGCGACGAGCGCGCTGGGCAGGCCGTTCCAGGCGCTTAACGTCAGGCCGGTGTCGTCGACGAGAACCGGGTCGTACACCTTGGCGTAGGCATCGGCGGCCTTCCGCTCGACGACGGCCGCGACGTCGAGGGACTGGATCTCGATCAGGTCCTGCTTGACGGCTTGTACCTCGATGCCCAGGAGGACGRCGTACTCGGCAGCCTTTCCTTGGTTACCGTGATCAACGAGACATGTCTGATCATCTGATCGTTCCTCCGACGGATGGTCCGGTGCCAGGCCAGCTACGGGTCTCGTTGAGGGCCTCCTTCGCGCGGATGGCGTCGCTGAGGTCGATGCCGAGGCGGTTGGCGATGGAGCAGGCGAAGATGAGGGTGTCGGCGAGTTCCTCGTCGATACTGCCGATCAGCTCGCCTGTCAGGGCGCGTTGCCCCTTGTTCTTACGGACGGCCCGGGCGAGTTCACCCGCCTCCTCCATCAGGCGCCAGGTCTGCTCGTAGACGGATTGGCCGGTGAAGCCTCGTTCGGTTTCCATCGTGATGACGTAGCGCTGCAGATCGGCGAGGCTGGCGTCGTCGGCGAGTGGCTGCACGGGCGTCCTTTTGTCTGTTGGGCCCTCGGCGTAGCCCGCGTGGACGCCGTCGGCCTATTGGCTTGGACTCGGAGCTGTCGGGCCTCAGGGCGTTCTGTCGAGCTAGATGGGTGCGGCGCCGTGAGCGGTCGCGATGGCGTCGATGCGGGTGGCCAGGTCGAAGTCGGCGGCGGTGAGGCGGTGGCCGGCGTCGTGGGTGGTGATGGCGAAGCGGATGGTGTCCCAGCGGAGATCGATGTCGGCGTGGTGGCCGATGAGACGTTCGACGTCGGCGACGTGGACGATCAGCGCGACGGAGCCGTGGTAGCGGAGCCGGAAGGCGCGGGCAATCTCGTTGCCGGTCCGGGTCCAGCCGGGGTGGTCGGCAAGTTGGATGCTTATCTCGTCGTCGGTGAGCGGGACAGACACGTCGGACATGGTCACGCCTCCGTTGCGGCGAGGACCTCAGCGAGGTCGGTGGCGACACGGGCATCCTTCCACGGCCGCATRCACGACAGAGGGCGTTGAGTTCCCGTCGAAGCCGAGCCGATTCAGCCTCGGCGGCGATTGGCATGACCCAGGGCAGGTCGTCTTCGAGGCGATCGGTGAGATGTCGGCGGTGGCGAGCAGGGTGTCGCCGGTGGCACGGCCGCCGAAGTCGCGAGACGCTCTGTGCGTCCTCAGGAACCGGAGATTCCGAGCTCTGCGCGTAGGGCGTCGACCGCGCGCCGGCGGTGAGAGATGAGGTTCTTCTGCTCGGCGGACATCTGCGCGAAGGTCAGGACTCCGCCCGCTGGTACAAAGATCTCGTCGTAGCCGAAGCCGTTGGTGCCGCGCTGTTCGGTGGCCAGGGTGCCGCGGAGGGTTCCGGTGACTACGCGGATGCCGTTGGCGTCGGCGTAGCCGAGGGCGGTCGTGACGCTGGCGGCGCGGTCGGTCAGGTTGGCGGTCATGTCGAGGATGCCCTGGGTGCCGACGGAGTCGAGGAACCAGGCGACGAGCGCGCCAGGCAGACCGTTCCAGGCGTTCACCGTCAGGCCGGTGTCGTCGACCAGCACCGGGCCGCCGAGCTTGGCGTAGGCGTCGGCGACCTTCCGCTCGACGACCGCGGCGACGTCGAGGGACTGGATCTCGATCAGGTCTTCCTTGACGGCCCGTACATCGATGCCCAGCAGGGTGGAGTATTCGGCTGCTTTTCCTTCGTTTCCTGTGATCAGTGAGATACGCTCGATCATCTGTTAATTCCTTCGGGGAGTTGATGGTCAGGTCTTGATGTGGAGCCAGTGCTGGGAGAAGTCGGTGAGGCGTACAGCGTCCGCGCGCCGGAGTCGGACGATGCTACCGCGGAGGGTCACCCTGTCGCCGGCCCGTACCGGTGTGGAGAACTTCCACCAGAGTATGTAGACGTCGAGGCGCCCGGCGGATGTGTCGAGGGTGAAGATGCGAGGGAATAGATTGCTGCCGTCGGCGGCGATGACCTCGCCTTCAATGACAATGTCACGCCGATCGGGCTGGCGGGTGACTAGTTCGAGCGCGGTCCTGTAGCTCGGTTCCCGTAGTCGGATCGTGGTTACGACGTCGTCGGCGAGCTGTAAGCCGGTCCATCGGCGCTCGATGATCGGCATGATCGAATTTTTGTCGTTTCGGAACACTTTTTGGTATCGCGCGTACTGCTGGAGTTGCCGCCCTGGTGTGACGGTGGTGAACCCGAGGCGTTCGCGGATTCTGGGGAGTGCCTGGCGGAGGGCGTCGACGTGGCCGAGGCCCTCGACGACGAAGTCGACGTCCTTGCGCACCGTGCCGTCTGCTGCGAGGTGGAGCCCGAACATCGAGGAGCCGAAAATGCCGACGGACTCGGCTCCGGCGGCCTCGACGAGTTCGTCGTAGAGGTCGGTCCAGATCTTGGGGCGGAAGTGCCGCGCGGTGGCGAGCGCCGACGGTACCGGTTGGTGGTGCTCGACGATGTCGGCGATCGGTATGAGTCCGTAGGTATCGAGGACGTCGGCGGGGAGCCGTTCGTCCTCGATGAAATTCTTGCGGTACCTCCTTCCCTGGTAGGAACGATCGCCTCCGGCCTCAGGCGAGTAGACATTGTAGCCGAAGAAATGAGTTCGGCTGTCCAGGTTGCCGAGGACGCGGTAGATGCGACCGTCGGCGAGTACGACGTGGTCTAAGTCGAGCAGTCGGCGACCGTCAGTTGGCGCCACATGGTCCTCCATTCCTCGGCGGTCGTCACTTGGATTCCGTGGGCGTGGGCGTCGGAGATGAGGTGTTCCTGGATGGTGAGCATGGTGGCGAGGTTCTCGGTCCATTCCGCGCGCCCGACTCCGCCTGCGCGTTCCTGGCCCTTGTGGCGGATCCGTTGGCGGATCTCATCGACGTCGGTCACGGCGAGGAGCGTCGGCTGGATGTCGGCGTCCCCGTTAGTGACCTGGAGTTCGCGTACAAGACCGGCGTCGAAGTGTGCGCCCTCGATCACGGCGTCGAAGCCGTCGTCGACGAGCTTCGCGACGACGGTCTTGATCGCCGGGGCGACCGCGGCGACGTGGTCGGTGAACCCCGCCAGCACGTTGTCGCGCGTGCAGGGTCCGTGGAGCTCCCACGCACTGTGGGTCACTTTCGCAAGGACGGGGAGCTGGACGGGGGCGACGTAGTGCCGCTGGACTTCCCTGAGGTAGTCGGTGTGGACGACGGTTCTGATGTTGTGGTGGTAGGCGAAGGCGACGGCCGTGGTGGACTTGCCGACGMAGGGGATGCCGTACAGGACGTGCACGGTGACGCTACGAGGTGCCATACCGGTACCTCTTGGCGCAGGCGACGACCATGTCCCGCTGGCCGTCGGTCAGGCCGGCTCGGTGGATCTCGCGGTCGATGTCGGTGCGGAACAGGACCGGGTCGTCGGTGTTGATGGACACGGGTATGCCGAGCTGGAGCGCGCGGCTCGCGGGGCTGTGGTGGGTCCAGTCGGTGACGCCCAGCAGGGTGTTGCTGGTCGGGCACATGTCGAGGCAGACGTCGCGCTCTTTGATCATCTCGACTAGGTACTGGTCGTGGAGGAGCAGGACGCCGTGGCCGATGCGGTCGGGAGTGATCTGGGACAGCACGTGGTGGGAGATCTCGTTGCCGAAAAGCTCGCCCAGGTGGATGTTGACCTTGAGCCCGGCGGTCTGGAGGGCCTGCAGCGCGGTCAGGTAACGGTTGAACTTTGGTAGGTCGGCGGCGAGGAAGTTGACGTCGACTCCGGCGAGGCGGGCTGTCAGTTCGCCGTCGGTCAGGAGCAGGTCGAACAGGGCGTCCAGTTCGTCGGCGGGTTTGGTCATGTTGATACCGGCGAGGAACGCGATCGACAGATCGTGGGATCCGGCGAGTTCCTTGCGGAAGATGTCGATGCCGTCGGCGGCGCTGCGCATCCACCGCCACCGGCCTGTGGACGGCCCGATGCGTAGATCGGCGTGCTCGACCTGCGACGCGCGCATCTCCGCCAGGAGACGTTGGACGACCAGGTGGAAGGTGCTCTCGGCGAAGATCTCCTCGTCGTCCTCGGTCAGGCTCAGGACCGTACGCCACAGCAGCGTGAGGCGTTCGGCCGGCGACGACCCCAGATATCCGGGGGTTCGGTACAGCGCTCGCAGGTGGTGCACCCTCTCCGGTCTGGCGAGGTCGAGCGCTCGGAGCGCGGACTCGAAGTGGCAGTGAAGCAGGCTGTACACAGGTGTTCCTACTCCCGGATCGCGCCGGCCGGCTATCTGCCGCCGGCTCGGAGCTGGTTCATACGGACAGGCGCTGGACCTCGCGCGGATTGCTCCTGAGCAGCGCGTGTGCGGCCGGGCGGTCCGACGTCATGAGGGAGATCGCGGCTGCGTGCACGATCGGGGCGAACGCGTCAATTCCGGCGTGCGCCGTGGCGGCGGTGGCCTGGGGTATCAGATGGCTGTTGTCGAGGACTGCGTCGTAGCGGTCGCGGTCGATGAAGAGGTCGAAGCCGTGCCGCGCCCGGAAGACCTCGCGGTTGAAGGTGTCCTTTGAGCCCAGCAGGGCTCGGCAGTTCGGAAGACTCGGCCGGGCGGCGCCGAGCGATACCTGGCACTTCCGGGCTCGTGACTCGAGGTCGGACTCGATCCAGATGCGGACCAGGGGGCCGTCGCCGATCCAGGCCAACGCCCAGGTGTCGAACACGGTTCGCCGCCGGGCGCGACTCAGCGAGACGAGGCGTTCCTCGAGTTCGGCGTCTACCGAGCCGTCTTCCCGGGCGGCRTGGATCTCCTCAAGGCGTGTCCGCCATACCTCTTCGGAGGGATCTCGTATGCCGAGAAGGCCCAGCAGGATGTCCGTCGCCGAGACGTACTCGTAGCCCAGCTCGGCGGCGAGTCGCCTCGCGTGCGTCGTCTTGCCCGCGGCGGTCAGCCCGGCAAAGGCGATGTTGGACGTGAGGTCCTCGTTCATGGGCGACGGCCGTGTCCCCGGCAGGCCTGACGTGCGGTTGGGATCTCGGGATGCGTGGCTGTGTTGCGGACGCGTTGTCGCTCGGGAACTCGCCGGAAATCAGCGGGGCCGGACGTGGCAGCCAACGGTGTCTCACCTGCCTCGGCTCTGGTTTGGGTGCTGCACCCAAACGGCAACGAGGAGAGAAGACACCGAAAAGCAGTGGAGAACCCGGACACCATGTCCGGGTTCGATTACGCGTGCCGGCGGCTGACCGCTTCCGACGTGGCTTCGTCGATCATGCGCAGAATGTCGGCCCACGGCAGCTCCCGGCCTGGAGCGCTTCGAGGGCCGTGCAATGGCCAGACGTCCTCGCCGTAGACGAGGCGCACCCCCGCCCGGCGGAGCGCGGCGAGGTGGCTCTCCCAGGCCGGCTGCCCGGCGTGCGCAGCGTTCACTCGCGGAAAGATCACGACGGGAATCTGCTGTCCGCCAACGGCTTCGCATACCTGCGTCAGCGCCTGGTTGTCGGCGAGCCCGAGCGCGATCTTGGCCACGGTGTTCGCGGACGCGGGCACCACCGCATAGCAGTCGACCTGCGGATGCGGGCTCACCATGCGAGGAAGCCGAGGCGCGGACCGGACCGGCCAGCCGGTCACCGCTTCAAGACGTGCCACCTCTCCTTCCTCTTCCAACCACGTCATAGCCGTCGGCGTCGCCGTGACCGCCACAGACCAGCCCTTCGCCATCAACGGCTCCACAAGCTGTGAGCGCACCAACTCGGCGCCACCGGCCGCCGACACGACAAGGCCGACGACACCGTCGCTCACCGTACGGCCCTGCACCGCTCCGCGAACGCGAACAGCGCGGACGACCGGCCGCCGGTCACCGGAGCGCGCCGGGACATCGCCTTCACCGTCTCCCGCACCKCAGGGCTATGACGCACGAGCGACGGTGCTTCCCTTTCGGCGGACAGCAGCGTCGCGAGTGCGTCCTCGTCACGGGCGACCAGGTGCAGCGCCCTGGCCACATCGATGCGATGCGAAACCCGGCGTTCGACTGGCAGGTTCTCCGCTCGGACCGCCGGCCCCTGGTCGACGACGAGCACGACGTCACCGAGGTCGAGCGCCACCGACAGTCTGTGCAGCTCGACGTTGGTCGGACCGAAACCCGTCTGCCAGTGGTTCGCATCGCCGCCAAGGCGCTGGGCAGCGTCGTCAGCGACACCGATGAGCTCGCTCGCTGTGGCGCGGTCCTGCTGACGTGCGGCCGCGACCGCGGTGCGCAGATGAAGCATCCCGTGCAGGCTCAAAGCAGCGGGGTCGTCGTCATTCAGGTGAGCCGCCAGCCAGTCGGACGCCGCCTTCCCGAGAACGACGGCATCCTCGAAGCGACCCAACGTCAGCAGCGCATGGGTGCCGGCCCGGGCCGCGGACGCCAGCACGAGCGGATCGTCAGCCCGGTCGGCGGCCTGCATCGCACGCTCTGCGGCGATCCAACTCAGATCAGCCTCACCAAGCTTGCTCAAGGTCGTCGCGGCAAGGTGGTGCGTCCGAGCCGAGACGGACCACGCGCCATGCCCGAAGTCAACGTCCGCGTTCTCCGCCGTGTCCTCCAGATGCTGCGCGGTGCCGATGAGCCCGGGCAGGGCCGTGACCACCCGGCCAACTCGTCCCTGCTGGTAGTCGGCCCAGCCCGCCTCTACCAGGCCCCTGACCTGCTCAAGGTCAAGGTGTGGCGAGACCGAAGTCGTGGAGAAAAGAACGCGCGAAAGGCGGCGTGGATTCATGAGCACGTCACGAATTGCCGGCACGTCATCGCCCTGCGCGTCATCCTCTGCCAGCACCGGCTGCCCCAGGACATCGCCCAGCGAAACGCGCAGTGCTTTCGCCAGCTCGGCCAGTAGGTCGATGCGGCGAATCTCTCGCTCGCCACGTTCGACCTTGCTGAGCCAATCCTCAGATCTGCCCACAAGGCCYGCCAGGACAGCCTGCGTCAATCCCCGACGACGCCGGTAGAAGGCAATCCGCTCACCAATCGTCAGCCGGTCTCCGGCGCCCCTCATGGGCGCATCGTAATCGCGCCTGTTCTGGGCGGCTACGGCCGGCCGGCCACTGGAGATCGTCGCCGTGTTCGACGGCGCACGACCGACCAGCGGCCGTCGCCTTCAGCAACGTCCGGGCCGGACGGCGCGTCGTAGGAGCGGGCAGATCATGACGGGCGGCGCAGCCTACCTGTCCATGTCATCGCCACAGCCATCGCGCTGAACATCGCGGAACTGCGTTCCCCGCCCGAGACATCGTGGTGGGCATCGTCCGGGACATCGCGGGTGACGTGGGCGTCGGGGCAGACATCAGCGCGCGATGAGGAGGCCCGACCGGACGGGTCTATCCCGTCGCAACGTGCCATCTCGCGATGATCGAAGTTCCGCCGAGTTAGCCTTGTTAGTGAGCTAGCAAGGCTGTCGTGCGGGTGGGAGGCCGAAGTCGTGGTGAATCCGGGGGATGGGCGGGCGCCGTACCTGCAGGTCGCGGAGACGCTGCGGCTGGAGATCGAGTCGGGGCGGCTGGGCGCGGGCGACCAGTTGCCGTCGACGCGGGAGATCTCGGAGCGGTTCGGCGTGACCGGGGCGACGGCGCAGCGTGCCGTGACCGTTCTGAAGGCGGAGGGGCTGGTCGAGAGCGCGACGGGTCGCGGGGTGTTTGTGCGGGCGCCACGTGAGTGGCGGGCGGTCTCGTCGCGCTACCTGCAGGCGCCGGCGGCCGGCGAGCCGGATCCGTGGACCACCCAGGCCGCCGGCGCCGGCCGTGACGGTTCCCAGGAGATCCGGCTCGTCGCCGAGATCGAGGCGCCGGGCGAGGTCGCAGGCTGTCTGGACCTGCCCGACGGTGAGCCGGTGGTCGTTCGACGGCGGGTGCTGTTCCTCGATGGCGACCCGGTCGAGTTGGTCGACACCTACTATCCGGCGTCGCTCGCCCGCGGCACCCGGCTCGCGCAGTCAGGGAAGATCCCGCGCGGCGCGCCCGCTTTCCTCGCCGAGCTGGGCTACCCGGCGCGTCGCGCTTCCGAGATCGTCTACACCCGGATGCCGACGCCGGACGAACGCCGCGACCTGCGACTCGGCCCTGGCATCCCGGTGTTCCGGATCGTGCGGACCGTGCGCTCCGGCGCCGACCGTCCGGTGCAGGTCGACGTCCTTGTCATGGCGGGTGACCGCAACCGGCTGGAGTACGACCTGCCCATCCATCCTTGATAGCAAGGCTAGGTAGGTAGTACGGTTCGCCCGACCTGTCCGGCTCGACTGGCCCCCTACGGGGCCGACGCCGGCGGGGATCCGTCCGCCCGGACTTCGGGAGGAACCGTGGCTCTCACGGTGACTATCGATCTTGCCGACCTCGGCACTACACCCGTCGAGCTGCCTGAACTGCCGCAGCCGACGACCGACACGCTTCTCCTGGCCCATCCACCCTGGCATAGCAGCGACCCCGGACCGGTAGCGGTGGTGTGGCTGGACCGGTCACGGCTCGTACGCCTCGCGTTCGCGTTCGCCGTGGACCGTCCGCAGACGGGACCGATCGTTGTCTGGCCGGCGGGGGTGCCCGTGACGTCGACCGCGCTGGCGTTTGCCGTCGGCGGACTGCTGACGGCGCAGCACCCGGATGCCGAAGTGGCGCGTGTGGTGTGCGCGGCGCGTCCGCCGGCCCGTCGAACCCGACCGACGGTTCAGCACGATGTCCGCGTCGAGATCGACGGGCAGATCGACAGACTGATCATCTAGGAGCTACTCGTCCCGACCTCCGCCCAGGCAGGAAACGAGCTCCCGATCACGCCGGCGGAGGCCGCATGAGCGCGAAGGCTTTCGCACTCCTCCTGCTGATCTCGTCTGACTCGCCGGACTCCATGGCGCCGCAGGAGAACTGGACGGCGGTCGCTGCGGCGCTCACCGTGCGGATGGCGACAATGCGCATCAGTCAGCAGCAGCTCGCCGCCGCGTCCGGGATCTCGGTCGCGACCATACGGGTCCTGCAGCGTGGCATCGGGAATCGTCGCGTCCAGGACTCGACCCTGGTCGCGATCTCGACTGCCCTCGACTGGCCCGCCGAACACCTGCTTGAAGTCCTGCTCGGCCAGCCCGCGCTATCATCGCAGCCCTTCTCGGTCGGCGGCCTCCTAGCGTCGACGTGTGGTCGGTCTGGCGAGATCGTCGCCGTGCTGCTGCGCATCGAACAGCACCTCGAAACGATCGCGCGACATCTCAGCCAGCGCGGGCCGATCACGTAGTTGGCCGGCCAGCCCGGCGGCGGCTCGGAGGGCTTGTCAGATGGTCAGCTGCCCGCCGTGCAGGATCGTGACGTCGCAGGCTTCGTCGTAGTCGGCGGCGGCTGTGGAGTCGGCGGGCCGGTCGCCGAGGGCGTAGCGCTCAGGATCGGCCGCGCCCGGGGTCGCGGGGGCGCCGTAGGGCAGGCCGGCGAGGCGGTGGCGGTAGCGTTCGACCCGGCCGGCCGCCTGATCCCAGGCTTCGGTGTCCGGACCGGTGGGGCGGGTGCCGAGGAGTGCGGTCAGGTAGTGGGCGGGTTCGGTCTTGGCACGGGCTACGGCGTCGACGACCTGGCGGTCGAGCGCCGCGTCGAGCCGCGTAAGCCGCGCCTCCTGCTCGAATCGCGCTGGCGTGGGGGAGTCCGGCATGACGATGGGGACGCCATCCGAAGTGATCGTCACCTGGGCGCTGACGGCCGCGGCGAGCGTTTCGGCGAGGGTTCGCCGCTCGGTGGCGAGACTCCTCGTTGGCCTGGTCGCCAGGTGATTGGTCTCGGCGAGGGCGAACAGGTCGGTGACCTCGTTCCATTCCTCCTGGGCGGTGCGCGGCGCGGGCAGGTCGTAGAGAGCCGGGTCGATGCCCGCCTGCTGGCAGAGGTCGCTGACGCGCCTGTCCAGGACGGCTGCGGCGGCTCGGATCCCGTCGAGGGAGTCGTCGCGGAGCGCGTCGGCTAGCGCGGTGGGTGGATGACCGATGTCGAGGAGGGCGTGTAGCCCGGCGACGGCGCGTTCGCGGGGAACCGACTGGCCAGGGCCGGCGAACCGAGCCCGGATCGCGGCGGGGAGGGCGGCAGCCCAACTACTGGCGAGCCGGGTGGCCTGGGCGCGATGCCGTAGCCAGGGATCGCGTGTCTGGTCGTCGGCATGGCTGCCGGGTGGCGGGCCGGCCAGATGCGCCGGACCGGCGGGCTGGTGGCGAGCGTGGTAGATCGCGAGGCCGGCGACGGCGTCCTCCCAGACGGCCTGGTCCGGGCCGGCCTCCGGGCGGGGGCCGATCCGCGCGAGCAGGCCGGCGGGCGGGTCCGCGAGTGCGGCGCTGCGTAGCGCGGCTACTGCGCCCAGCTCCGCTCGGCGCAGTAGCACCTGGCGCGGAACGTCAGCCGAGCCGGGCGTGGTCGGCAGACTTTCTGGCATCGGCGCGTCCGGCGCGGATCGCGGGTTCGGCGCGGCCCGCGTCGGCGCGAACGGCGCGACTGGCGCGGTCGGCCTGGTGTTGCTCGGCGCGTTGCGCGCGCCGTTCGCGCCGGACGTCGCGCCGATGTCGGTCGGCGCTGGTTCCGGCCGGCCGGAATGATGGCCCGGCGAGGCGCCGAGGCGCAGGGCGGTGAGCTCCGCGAGGGTGCGCTCGCGGGATAGCTGGTGCGCGGCGGCCGCGATCGGGTCACACGCGCCGGCCAGTCGCTCTTGCTCGGACCGGTCGAGTCGGCCCGCAAGCCGGTCGAGCGGCTCGCCGCCCGCGCCAGGCACGGCGGGTAGCCAGGTCTCGTCGTCGTCGCGAGCGTCGAGGTCGTCGCGACGCAGCACGTACGCCGCGAGGTCGCGGCGGGCGCGCGAGAGCATGACGTAGAGGCCGGCGCGGCTGGTGTCGTCGGGGACGATGGCGCGGGCGGTGTCCATCGTGGCGCCCTGGGCCTTCGCGGCGGTGAGTGCGTAGGCGTGGGCGAGGCCCCCGTCGCGGCCATCGGCGAACTGGTGCGTCAGGTACTCCCATGGGACCTGGACCGTGCCTTTGCTCGGGAAGTACACCGTGACCGACTGCGCTGCCGGGTGATCCGGATCGAGGTGGACGGCGGTGACGGTCCCGGTCGTCCCTGTCCGGATGTACGCCGACCCGGGTCGGCCCTCGGGCACCAGGGTGTGGCCGGTCTGGGTGAGAGTCACGACCTCGTCGCCGACCTGGAAGTCCCGCCCCGTCGCGGTGAGCACCGGCCCGGTGAGTGTGCCGTCGGCGGCGAGCAGCGCCCGGGCCGCCCGGTTGAGCATCTCGACGTCCCGGTGCCGCTCGGCCATCATCCGCGCCGCCGCTCCGGCTGCCCGGCCGCGTCGTCGCGCCGCCGTCGCGCTGGCGTCATGCGTCGGCGCGGCTCCGCCAGAGTTCGCGCCGCCGACCGCGCCGTTTCTGACACCGGTCGGCGAATCCGCGCCGTTCGCGCCGACGGCCGCGCCACGGTCGGCACGGTCACGCTGGCAGCGTTCGGCGTACCAGTCGGCGACCGCCTGCGCGAGCAGCGCGTCCGGATCCTCGGCGAGACGGATCTTGCCATCAGCAGCGAGCCGCTCAAGAGCGGCGCGGGTACCTACCCCGGTGTCGGCGCGTAGCGCGCCGAGCGCGGCTCGCACCGCGGTGAGTTCCGCGCCGGCCTGCCGGCGCACGGTGGTCAGCGTCGGCACGTCGGCGCTCTGGGCCACGAGGTGCGCGAACCAGCCGCCGGCAGCGACCGAACCGAGCTGCGCCGGATCTCCGAGCAGGATCACGACCGTCCCCGTCCGGGCGGCGAAGTGGAGCAGCCGTTCGGCGTCGCGGGTCCCGACCTGGGTTGCCTCATCGACGATCAGCACCGAACCAGGCGGCCAGACCGTGGCCGGGTCATCGACCCGGCCGAGCTTCTCCAGCCAACTCGTCACGACCCGGGCGGGGATCCCGATCCGGTCGGCCAGCTCCTCGGCCTGCCGTCCGCCGTGGGCGGTCGCGAAGACCCGCCGCCCCGCGGCCTGCACGATGTTGGTCAACAGCCGCATCGCCTCCGTCTTCCCTGTCCCCGCCGCACCGACCGCCAGGCGCACCAAGTCCTCACCGACCAATAACCGGCGCACTAGCTCCACCTGCTCACCCGACAGGAGCGCCTCGGCGCCGACGGGGGCTGCCGCGCCCGCGGAGCCTGGAGCTGCGGCGCGGCCGGGCGCGCCGTCCACGCCGACTCGGCGCCCAACCGTGCCGCTTGTGGAGGCCGTGCTGACCGCTGCAAGGTGAGCGGTGAGCTGCCGTCGATCGACGAGCCTGCGCGGGGCCGCGCCGAGCGCGACCTGGCCGGCGCGGACGAGCCCGACGAGCCGCTCCTCCGCGGCGAGCAGCCCTTCAACCGTGTAGAGCCGCTCGGTTTCCTGGCGACGACGCTGCCCAGACGCGGCATCGACAAGCACGGCGACCCGCGGATCAGCGAGAAGCCGGTCCGTCAGCCGCTCCACCGCCGCCGCATCCAACCGATCCCCGCCCCACTCGGCGACCCGGCGCACCACATCGCGGCGCACGAACGTCGTCGCCTTCTCGGTCATCCCCGCCCGCCCGGCGAGCAGATCGAAAAGCCCCGCTACGTCGGCGTCGCCGACCGGCTCTGGGCGGGCAATCCCAGGCGCTGCCAGCGCACGGACCTCCTCGACGCTCCACCCCGCAGCCGTCAGCTTCTCGACCTGGAGCGTGCGGACCGCGGCGTCCGCGATCACCTGCTTCGGCGCCCGTGACTCCCGCTGCGCTACCGACTTCGTCGCTCCCGACGGCTCCAACCCGCCGGCCACGAGCTGCGCGAACTCCTCCTCGACCTCCCGGTGCCGCGTCGAGAACGCCGCCAACAGATCGACCGGAAACTCGGCCAGCTCCGCCACCCCGTTACGCACCGGCCCCCACTGGAGGCCGCGCCGCGTTGACAGCTCGTGGCGAAGCACCGCGGCGCCGACAAACCCGGCCGTCCGAACGTTCGCGAGGAACACCTCACCGTCGACCGCCCGCCAGTCCCAACCCGACACCGCCCGACTGGTGCCAGCACCTGGCCGCTCGCCGTCGGACCCGGCCGGATCGGAGGGAACAGCCACCGCGTTGATCACAATGTTGTGGACATGCAGATGTGCCTCGACCGCCCGCGACACGTCGTGCAGGTACGACGCCACCGCCAGGCCGAACGCCCGCCGGTTCCGCTCACCAACCATGCCGAACGCGGCATGGCGCTCCAGGTAGCCGATCGTCGCGTCGACCGCCGCGTTCAACGCCGCGGCCACATCTGCACGCAATGCCTCGTCGCCGAACGCCCACAGCAGCGAGACGGATTTCGGCGCGGCGCAGACCACGTCGTACCCGAGCACCGTCGCCGGCGGCACCCGCGCTGCGCACCACCGCTCCAGCACGTCCCGCCGCACCCGCCAACGCCCGTCCGCGCCGCGCACGCCCGGCAGCTGACCGACGCTTGGCGACCTTGCTCCGCTGTCGGCTTCCTTGGGACACTCGCTCGCTCGCGGGTCGAGGTCGTCCGCGGGTCGCTCGTGATCAGCCCCGGACGGCGTTTCCCCGGTAGCAGTGGCCCCGGCGCGGCCTGCTTGGTCGGGAGCCGTGCCGGCCTCGGAGCTACGGCTGACGAGCGAACGCAGGTGGCTCACACTCACGCCGGCTTCCGCCGCGGCCTCGACCAACGTCAGCAGATCATCGCCGTTGCCGGATCCGGCGCTGCTTTCTCTGCCCGGAGAATCCGACAACACTTCGGACCCGCCGTCGACGAGATCCGCACGCCTGGCTCGCGCGGCCGGATCAGGCCCGGTCAGCAACGGCCGATTCGTCACGGCATGCCTGCCCTGCAGGAGCCGGCCGAGCGCCTCACCGGACACCTCGCCCCGCAGGCCCACCAACTCCGCCAAGCGTCCCCGAGCCCGGCCCAGCGCCTGATCCGGGCTGTAGTAGCCCGCCAGCCGCGCCTCAGCCGCCTGGCCGCCCTGTACATAGGCGACGACAGCCCCAGCCGCCCTGCCGAGATCCCCGGGAACCCGGATCCGCTTTCGCAGAACTCGGGGCGTCGCAATCACCKCGGGTCCCGAACCGCATCGGAGCGACGGCACGAATGGTGCRGGCAGGCGTCGAGGAGAAGGCGGCAAGACACAGAACGCTCCGAACGCCGACGGACACCGGCCCGACCCAGCAGGGAACGGGCAACGATCACCGTCAGCTTGGAAACGCCGAACATCGCGCCTGACACCGCCAAGGCCCTCCCGCCGGCCGCGGCAAGCACCCGGGTTCTGCACGGGCCACCGAGCTTGTGACCGTCGCAGGCACGTTGCGCGGGAACATCCCGGAAGCACGGCGTCGCTCATCAGAAACGCCGCGGCGAGTTCGGCATGCATCGCTACAGGAAGGACTGCCTAGCTGACCCGCGCCCTTGCCGGTGGCACGCCCGGGCGTCCTGGTCAGCTCGTCACATCGACGGCCCGACGCCGGAAGCCGAACCGACGTACTGTTCCCTGGCAACCGCCCACCCCGCTACCAGGGCACAGATGGAACCGGTGGCTACGCCACCGGTTCCCAGGAGCACTCCCGCCGCCGGCCGAGGCAGGGCGCGCTGGGACCTGGTCCGTGCCTGAGCCGTGTGTGCCTACAAGGCGCCCGCATGGTTCCGAGGGGGAGCGTGAAGCGGTCCCCGCATCAGAGGGTGACGATGCCGGTGGGGATGCCGTCGTAGCGGCGGGGGTCGGTGGTGACGAGGAAGGAGCCGGTGCCGACGGCGCGGTCGGCGGCGTGCAGGGCTGGCCAGGGCAGCCGGGGTTTCAGGTCGCGCAGCGCGTCGAGGCGGTTGGTGCGGGCGAGTGGGCCGATCGCGATGCTGCCTTCGGGGGCGTGGGCGATCAGTTCGGCGATGTGGGTGCCGATCGCCGAGCGGGCGGTGTTGGCCTCGGCGAGGCAGAGCGCGGGCAGGTCCAGTGTGGGGCCGCCGTCGATGGCGCCGCTGATCAGGCGGGAGAGCTCGCGGCGGTGGTGTTCGCTGCTGGCGGCGCCGAGGCCGGCGGTGAGCGCGAGGTCGTCGAGGACGTAGCCGGTCATGATCCGGCGCGGTACGCCGTGAGCGCGTCGAGCGCGGCGTGGCCGAGCGTCAGGGCGGGGTCCCGGTCGTCGCCGGGGGCGCGCAGGTCGGCCGCAACCTGTTCGAGCCGGGTGGCGATCGGCAGTGGTGTCGGGTAGCTGCCGACCGCCTCGCGGATCCAGGCGAGCGCGGCGGCGTGGGCGCCCAGCACGTCGACCGACCGGTCGGCAGCCGCGTCTGACGGGCCGAACAGGGCCCTGACTAGCGCGTGCGCTTTGGCACGCTCCTCTTCCGGCGCCACGAGCGCAATCGTAGCCACAGCCGCTCCCTCTCCCCGACGCAACCAGACGACAACTCGACGATCGGCCCGCCACCGAGAACGTGACGGAGCCATCCGTGATGGGTCATACAGTACCAGGTTGATCGCGGACGGCTGACGTAGCGGGTGCCGTACTTCCAGGAGAGGGGCCCTGCCGCCGACCGGGCTGAGCAGCCCGGTCGGCGGACGCTCAGCGAAGGCCGAGCTGAGTCTCCAGCAACTCGCTGTTGAGCGCGACCGTGTCGCCTTCGGTGCGAAGGATCTCGTAACCGTCGATGTTGAGGATGCGCTGTGCGGCGACGATCTGGCCGGCGACCCGGGGCTGCGGCACGTTGAGCTCACGGGCGAGCACCGCCTGCATGGCCGTGCCGCCCCGGTCGTGGAGTACCCGCAGCAGCACCTCCAGCCGGTCCGCGGGCAGGCCGCCACGTCGGGTCCCCGCAAGCCTGGCCTGCAAGGTCTCCGACGTGAGCACCCGCTCGACCCATGGACGCGGAACAAGCACGGACTCGTCGAACAGGCCGCCGTCTGCACGCTCGGCCGGTCTATGTTCCGCGCTGGCCACGACCGGCCCGGTGGCGTCCAGGTCGAGCGGCAACGCGGCGTCCGACCCGGCAGCGGCCTTGGCATCCGTGCCGCGCCGGGGCCGCTTCTTCACCGTGGTGCCAGTGGAGTCGACGGCCTTACCCGTCGTGGGCAGGACGGGTTCGATCCACCAGCGGGGTTCGGGGTGGTACCGCGGAGCCCAGCCGGCCAGGTCCAGCTCCGTCCTGGCGAGCAGCGCGAGCGGGATCACGACCTCCTGCGGGCTGGCCCCGCCGTGGTAGCCGTTCTTCTTGTCCGTGTAGCGCAGCCGCTCGTTCCACGCGGCGACGACTCGGCCCCCGCCCAGGAGCACCCGAGAGCCCGTGAGCACGACCTCGTCGTCGCCGGCCGACGTGCCGCCAGCGAGGCGCCAACGCGCGCCGCCCGAACCGTCTGCCGCAAGCCGGGAGCCGCGCTCGTGAACGTGCCCGTGGTCGCTGACCAGAAGAATCGCTCTCCCGGCCTCATCCGCGGCCCGGAGCAGACCGGGCAGCTTGTCGACCGAGGCCGCGGTCCAGGGAGCGCGCCCACCCTTGTCGAGGGCGTCGTCGACGGTGTTCACGACGATGCCGACGACCGGCGCCGTGCCTGCGAGAGCCGCCCGCACAACGGCGGAGATCGCCTCGCCGGCGCCGGCCGTGCCGAGGTCCCCCTTGTGGAACATCGGCCAGCCCCGGGCGCTGAACGCGGCCCTCTCCGTGGCCTGGGTGCCGTCGGTCAGCTTGCCGCACAGCAGGCTGGTGCGCGACACCCGCGTCACCGACGGGAACGCCGAGAGCACCGGCCGCGCAGGTGTGAGACTGTGTTCGACCCAGCCGTCGTGGGCGAGGTCCAGGAGCAGTTCGCGGGCCACGCCGGTCGACATTCCGTCGATAACCAGCATGAGCAGACGCTGYGCCGCCGCGAGCGGGAGGACAACCTGGCCGACGACGTCCTCGACGCCCAGCACCTCGCCGGTGGTGCTTCCGGTGCTCACGTAGTCGACGAGCAGATCGGCGAATCGATGTTCCTGAGTGTCGCGGCGCGCGTCGACGGCCCGGCACAGCACCCGGTTGGCCTCGACAACCGCCTTGTCGCCGTCGTCGTCCCAGATCCGGGCCCTGGCGATGTCCACCCAGGCGTCCAGGTCCTGCTGGCGCCGGGCCGCATCCGCGACGCTGGCGGCGGCGGGCCGGGCGGCGCCGGCCTCGTCGGCCAGCCAGCGGAGAAGGCGAACGGCCATCTCGGCACGGTCCACCGCTGGCGCGAGTGTCCCCGGTGCGGTATGCGCCTTCAGCCGGGTCAGCTCTGTCTCGATCTCGCTGAGATCGGCGGGGCGTAGCTGCCGCTTGCGTAGCAGCGCGCTCTGCGTGGCGGCGAAGCGTCGGAGCCGCTGGGCGAGGCCCGATTCGAGGACGGCGCTGGGGTAGGAAAACTCGCCGGCCCCCTGCTCGGCGAGAAGCTGCTCGGCCCGCCGCCGCACGGCGAGGGYGACGGTCCGGTCCGGGAGGGCCAGCATGCGCTGGATCAGGCCTTCGGCGGCGGTGCCCCAGTCACGGGCTGCGGCCACGTCGAGTGCGCTGTCGACGGCCCGGGTCTCCAGCATCGTCCGCGGCACCGACGCAGCCGGGGCGACGTCGTCATGGCTGAACGCCGCGAGCACCAGCCCGACGGCTACGGTGTCGGCGCCGTACGGCCCCTCGATGCACCGCAGGACGGCTTCGATGGCCGCGCCGCGCCTGGAGGACCGGCTGATCAGCCAGCGGCTCAGCCCCTGGCGGGTCGCTGGCGCGAGCGCGCGCCACTGCAGGAGATGCGCGCCGTCCAGGCTCCACCGCAGCAGGCCGGTGAGGTCGAGATCTAGCGGGGTGAGCCCGGCCTCGATCTCCGCCAGCGTCGCGAGCGCGCTCTCCCGGTCCAGGTAGCCGCCGGGCGMGGGCCGCTGGAGCCCGGAGGCGGCCGCGGCCAGCAACGCCTCGACCGCCCAGTCCTCCTTGACGAGCAGCGGGTCGATCTCGCGCGCGTGGAACTCGGCCTTGAGCTGCTGCCACCRGTCGAGCGGCACCACCCTCTGCCGGGCCAGGCGGGCGGTGATGCTGTGCCCCAGTGTGCCGGTCTCCTGCGCGGTGAGCACGACGAGAACCTGCCCCTCCTGCAACGCGGCGGCCCGCTGCAGCTCGTCGCGGATCGCGAGCGTCGACACACACGGCCGCACGAGGGCGCGCCTGCCATTGGGAAGCGCCAACTCGGCGTCGTACGGCCAGACAGGCTCGGCGGCCAGCGCGACCGCCCGGGCGTGCTCGTCCTGCTTGAGGACCTCGGCGACCTTCGCCGCGACGAGTTCGGGACCTACGACAGCGGTCATTCGAGGACCTGCCAGGTCAGGCTGATCCGTCGGCCGCCGGCCGCGAGTTCGACGAGGTCGGCGGTGAGCTTGGCGAGCGAGGCCTGGTCCACGATCCGGGTGCCCTGCGCAGGCAGGGCCGTGGCGACCAGAACAGTGCCACCGCCGCCATCGGTCACCACCGGATGGATCTTTTCCTCCCCGCCGCCGGGATCCGCGGGGGGGTTGTAGGTCAGCTTGTTCGAGGCCGTGAACAGCTCACGGGCACGCTTGTCCGCCTGGTCGACGGCGGGGCTCAGCGGATGAACGAACTCGTTCGCGCCCCAGACGGTCGCCAGGTCCGTGACCAGCGCGCGAGCCTGGTCGCCCAGCGAGTGCTCCGGCCCCCAGGTCGTGACGATCTCAAAGTAGGCCCACTGCGTCGCGCCGATAGACCGCAGGATCCGGGGCGCGTTGTCCAACCCGCGCCGGAGGTGCGCCTCGTTGGCCGGCAATGTGTACGTGGCCAGCTCGTCGATGAGCAGCAGGTTGTCGCCGATCCGGGTGAGGGTCTCGCAGAGCCGCAGGGTGTCCGTCGCGATTCGGACTCTTTCGGTGCTGGCCGGCTCGGTGGCGGCAGGCAGCACGACCCGTCCCTGGGCGAGCAGCGCCTCACGCAGTTCGCGAAGCCGCGTCCCCTGGGCGTCGGCCGCCTGGCGGATCTGGGTCGCCAGCATCGCGACATTGCGGGCGGTCCGCATCTCGCTGACACCGCTGATGCCGAAGATGGCCAATGCCCGGCTGCGTGCCTCCGTCCAGGCCTCCTCGCTGGGCAGCGGCTCGGCGACGACCCGTGCATCGGCGGGCAGTCGGTGCAGGTTGGTCAGGTCGACCGGCTCGTGCTGGTGGACGAGCGCGCGGTTGGTCTGCTCGACGAACACCTGGACGACGAGATCCGCGTGCTCGGGCAGGAGCCCCATCGGCTTGGGGTCGTCGAGCCAGTTTCGAAGGTGGCCAACGGTGACCGGCTTGCCCGCGGCCTCCTCCTCGACGGTCCGGCGGCCGAGATGATCTGCCCAGTGGTGGCCGAGCACGAAGTACTGGGAACCCTGCTCGCCGAGCAGCAACGGGTTGGCGATCTTCGCCATCGAGGACCGGTCGGCGCTCTCGACCATGATCCGATGCTCGGGGTGCTCGATCGCCCGGCGGACCTGCGCGTGCACCTTGGCCAGTTCGCTCGCGCGCACTTCGGAGGGGAACCGCGGATGCGCGGGGAACTCCCAGCTCAACGCCTGGTCGAGCAGGCCTTCGATGCCCTCGCGCACGGTGACGCCCCCAGGGCGGCGGGGCTCGAACGCCGGTTCCAGGCTGAAGAACATCTCGACGCCGCCGTGGGCGGTGTCGACGACCGCCTCCTCCGCGGTAAGCAGACCAAAGGCCTGCAGGAGCGCGGTCGACAACTGGGCCCGCAACTCGTCGCGGTGGGCGACCAGTTGCTGGTGCGCGATTGCCCGGTCGTTGTCCGACAGGTCCAGGGCAAGCTGGTCAAAGCTCGGCCCGGAGGCGTAGCCGAGCTTCAGGTAGCGGCCGAGGGTGCGCTGGGTGGCCGCCGTCAGCCGRCTGGGGACCCAGCAGATCGTCTTTGACTGGCGCTGCTCCCGCAGCCGGCGAAGCCGGTCCAAGGAGTCCACCGCCAGCCGGTTCCCCGGGTCGAAGGGGATGTCGAACGCCACGCGCCAGTTGTCCGTCGCCATGAGCGTGCCGTCGCCGATGTCACCCGGGTCGGAGAGGTATCCGTAGATCACGTCGATGCTCCGGCGCGTCCCGCGCCAGAGGACAGTCAACGGACTGGCACCATCGAGCTTCGCCGCCTTGGTGTCAAGGCCCTCGAACAGCAGCCCGCGCGCCTTCACCCGCCGCTCGCCCGGCGAGTCGGCGCCCTTGGCGCGTTCGAGGATGCCCTCGATGCTCACGCCCTCAAGGCGCACCGACAGCAGCGGGCTCACCTCGTCACCGGTGAGCTGCGCCGGCGCGCCGCTCGTCACCCAGCGGCGGACCGCCTGGGTGACGACGGCCGCCTCCTGTCCGGGCACCATCGACCGGATGTGGCCGTGGTTCAGCGCGCCGATCCGGCGAGCGGTGAGGTCGCGCATCGAGGGGACCTTCGGCAGCAGCGCGGCGAGCACCAGGGTCTTGGCGACCCGATCCTCCATGTGCACCGCGTGCCGGGCGGGGAGAGCCGGAACCTGCTCCTCGGTGACCTGGTGGCCTTCCAGGATCACCCGCCGAAGCTCCTCGTAGACCTTCTGCGCGTTACGCCAGGCCAGCGCCAGCTCGCCGGTGATCGGCGAGTCCTGCGCGACGAGCGCGTCGTAGAGATCGGAGACGGGCACGAGCTGGCCGAGCTCCAGGGTCGCCCGCTGGTCGACAAGCAACTGCTGGATGACGCGCAGCGCCGTCCGCTCCCGCTGGAGATATCCGGAGAGCGCGACCAGGGTCTCGACGAAGGCCGGACTGAACGGATACGTCCGCCGGAACGCGTCCCGGTCAGCGTCCTTGGTCATCAGCGCGGCCCGGATGTCCGCGCGGACCTGGTCCGTCGCGGCGAACGAGGCGTTGATCGTGACCACGGCGCCGGGGACATCCGGCCGTGGCCKCAGGACGCGCTTCTGGATGATGACCGGGAGGTTGTTGTCGGAGAGCTTGATCGAACCGAACCGCCCCTCCCACCACTTCAGGCTGTCGTGGAAAGCGAGGTGCTCGGTGCCGGGCAGACTCGTGCCGACCAGGTCACGCAGGTCCCGCTGCCGGGCGACAAAGCTGACGATCGGGATCGGCCGGTTCGGGTTCGACGACTCGACGAGCTTCGCCACCTTGGGCGCCTCGGACGCCACCCACTTGTGATCGGCCATCTTCGTGGCGAACCAGAGGATCAACTCGTCCAGGAAGAGGACCAGCCCGTCGTAGCCGAGCGAGTGGGCGTGCTGGCTGATCGCGGCCAGGCCGTCGTCGATGTTGATGTAGCTGGTCGTGGCGTTGCGGGCCAGGTCCGCGAAGCCGGGGAGCGCCTTGCCAACCGCGGCCACCAGCTGCGCCCGAGCCGGAGCCTCCGGGGAGGCGTTGACGGCCTCGTCGAAGCGGGCCGCGTCCCAGGCGTTCGCGTTCAGCGAGCCCCAGCGAGAGCCGCCGCCCTGGGTGCCGCCACCGAGCATGCGGAAGAACTCCGCGTCACCCAGCCTCGCCCGAAGGGAGACCGCCGTGTCGATCAGCGGGGCGTCGACCAGGACAGGCGGCAGCGGCGCCTCCGGGTGCAGCGCGCGGACGCGAGCCAGGTAGCCGCTGAGGACCGCCTCCTCGACCGTCGTCTTGCCGACCAGGTGGTAGGGGACGATCAGGAACTTCCGCCCGATCACCTCACCGTCGTACTTGGCGATGACCTCGGCGAGATCCTCCTTGCCACGCGCGGCCGGATGGTTCTGGAGCAGCGCGCCGAGCACCGCCATGAAGTGGCTCTTACCGGAACCGAACGAGCCGTCGAGGTAGGCGGCCTTGCTGCTCCGCGAGCGCAGCGCGCTGCTGATCAGCGCGAGCGCCTCGCCGAAGCGCGCCTTCAACTCGTCTGTGACGACGTAGTCAGTCAGCGTGCGCTCGATCTGGCTGACGCCCTGAGTCAGGTCGAGGACGTAGTCGCCAGCGAGCACGATGTCGGGGACCTCGATGACATCGGAGACGAGGGTCATCTCAGGCAGTCTCCTCCTCAACCCTTCCGGGCCCGTCGATAACGGGGGTCGTCACTCGCCGTCGRCCTCGCTCGCCACCGGCGCCGACGCACGCCGGCCGCGGCCCTTCTTCGCCGCCGRGCGCCAGGCGGCCAGGTCGTCCCGGGCCAGGCCCAGCGCGAGGAGCTGGCCGTCGAGGAAGCCCCCGTACGCGTCACCTGGCTTCTGGCCGAACGCCTCGTCGACGTCCGGATGCCACTGCCGGATCCACGGCAGCAGCTCGGCGACGCCGGCCAGCAGCGGTGTGAGTCGCTCGGCGCCCCAGGCATCCTCGATCCGCCGGTCGGCGATATAGGTCGCGAGCACCTGCGCCTGCTGGAGATGATCCCAGCCCGCCCAGCCGAGCAGCATCGTGCCGTCCCGCGAGGCCTCCGGGTAGGAGACGAACCGCTCCTTCGGGACGTCCAGCGTGCCGCGGTTCCGATAGTACGAGTACTCCCGGAAATCACCCTGCTTGTACTTGGGCGGCTTCTTGATGTCATACGTCCTCGCGGGCGCGTCCGGCGACCGTTCGTCGGCGTCCTTGCGCCGCTGAAGGTCCCAAGTGTGCTCCCACTGGGCGCGGATCCGCAGGCCGGTGTCGGTATAGCGGTGGGCGGCGAGGAACGGGACGTGCTCGGTCTTCAGCAGGCCGTCTACCACGTCGACCAGCGGGGTGTCCCGGGCGTACAACTCGGCGACCGAGGTGAACTCCGGGTCGAGGAGCAACTCGTCCGCGAGCTGAGCGACGGTGCGCGGCGTCGGGTCCGGCCGGAACCAGCGCTTGCGGTCCTCCAACCGGTCGAGCAGCCAGCCCCGCAGCGCGGCGGCCTCCATTTCGTCCCACGTGTCCGTTACCCAGCGCCGCTTGTTCTCAGGCCGCTCCAACAAGCCGAGGTATGTGTCATCGGCGGTCTTCTGGAGCCTTCGCTCGACGAGCGCGCGATAGTCCGCGGACCAGTGCGGGGGCGCGGCGATGATCGCTGTCGAGTTGTGACGAGTGAACCAGACCGTCTCCTCGGATCCGTCATCCACCCGGCGAGCCAGCGCGATCTCGAAGGCCCGCTCGCCAAGCGCCAGCGGTGGCTTCGCGACGTCGGCCCCGGTCAACGACTCGGCGCCCTCCCCCAGGAGGCCGTAGAGCCCGTAGACCTCCCAGTCCAGCTCCTCCTGAGTAGAGATCATCTCAGCTCTGATCTGATCCCAGTCGGCGTGTGCCTTGTCGAGCAMAGTCCTTGCTGGCACACCCTCGTCGACCACCGTCGACGGGAGCGAACGATGGAGTTCTTGCGCGAGTGCGTCGAGGCGGGTCGCAAGGGCCAGCGGAGCGCCATCCGGCAGGGGGAAATCTTTCAGCCTGGTCGCGTTGAATTCGTAAAAGCGCTCCCATTCGTCATGCATGAAGCCGCCGGTGCCGGACTGGCTGCCTTTATCGTGGCTAACCTCCTTGAGCCAGAAGCACGCCGTCGACGAGTTCAGTACACCGAGTAGACGTAGGTGGTCGTCGTCGGAAGCGTTCTCTGGAAACTTAATTATCGGTGCCGACCGGTTGAAGACCTYTCCCCCCCGGTCGAAGACGAYGTTGTTGTGCGTCGCGAAGAACCCCAGGGCGACGGACCGTGGTATCCGGTAGTGCCGGGCGAAGAACATCGAGTACTCGAACCAGGTGAGGTCGCGCCCGAGTTGGCTCTTCCCGAATGCGACCCGTTCGGACAACTGCCGCTTGAAAGGCCAGAGAAACCTCTCGACCGCTGGGCTCGACTCCCCTCGGAGTGACCGCTCGCCATAAGGCCACAGCGCAACGATGGCATCGCGGATGCCCCAATCGCGGATCTGCTCGCTGTCGACGAGTACCTTCTGGTAACGCGCATCGACGCCGGCACGTGTGAGTGTTCCGGCGCCGACTGAATACACGTCGTCCTCCCTGGTGACCGCGCCGGTAGCGACCCGGGCCAGATCCTTGATGCGCTGGTTTGAACTTGCCTCAATCTCGATTCGAAGATCGACCGCTCCGCCACCGGTCAGCGACCAGGGGTGTTGTGCGAGGACAGCTCTCGAGAGGGTAACGAGATCGACATACTGGTTACGCTTGCCTGTGAGTTGAAGTACCGACTGGATTGCGGTCCAGACGAGCCCCTTGGCGGGATCCGCCGGAATGCGCGGCTCACCTTTCTTCCCCAGTACGACCTGGAGCTCCGATGATCTGGGCGGGCGGTTGCGCCCGAAGATGATGACGGTCGGCGTCCCGTGGCCGGGGATGTGTGCGCCGCTTGTATCGACRACGAGAGTAAGGTCGACCTCTGGGAGGAAATTCTCGATCAGCAGTTTTCCGAAAACACGCTTCATGAACGAGTTCGCCGTGATCTGCCCGGTGAAACCGCCCTCAATGCCGAGGTCGAAGATCCGCTGCGCGAAGGGAACGGAGAGCGCATACGAGCGGTAGCACGCGTCCCACCTACGATACTTCTGGTTGAGTTTCGGGTCCTTCACGGTGACATACGGCGGGTTGGCGACGACCGCGTGATACCGGGCGCCCAGAATCTCCAATAGCTCCCGGGCATCCTCGTATTCGTAAGTAAACTCGCCCTCGCCGTGGGTGCCGACCAGCACGTCCGCGGTTGGGATGAGTTCATCCTGCCTGCCGTGCTTGTTCCCGACACCCCACAGAAGTGCGTCACCAATGGCGATGCGGAGGCGCCAGGCAGGCGCGTCGACGAGTCGGGTAATGCTGCAGGCCTTCAAAGCGGCAATTAGCAGCCGGAAGCGTGCGATCGCGGCGGYGAACGGGTTGATGTCGACACCATGTACCTGGGTGAGTACCCGCTCGACATGCGCCTTGACGTTGGTGGTCTTCTCTTGATCATGCCAATTATTGAGGAGCATCTCGAACGCACCAAGCAGGAAGTGCCCGGAGCCGCACGCTGGATCGATCATCGTGGGCGTCGCTTGACCGTCGTCAGCGACCCGGAGCCMGAACTCGTTGATGGCCGATTGCAGGTAGCTGTTCAGCTCGGTTGAGCGGCTGTCTTCCGGATCTTGTGTGGTGATCGGTCTCCTGGTTGTCGGGCGGCGGGGCAAGATCGGCTAGGTTGCGGGGGTGGAGTTTGCGGGCCGGCCGAGCTATGAGGAGCTTGAGCGTCTGGTCGCGGAGCAGGTGGCTGTCATCGCCGGGCAGGCCGCGCTGATCGAACGGCAGGCGGCGCTGATCGAGGGGCTGACCGCGCGGGCCGAGGAGTTGGCGGCGCGGGTCGCGGAGCTCGAACGCCGGCTCGGGACGGACAGTTCGACGTCGTCGCGTCCGCCGTCGTCGGACAGCCCGTTCACGAA
>NZ_MOMC01000103.1 GCF_001983105.1 Pseudofrankia asymbiotica
GCCCAGCCACCAGGATCAAGCAACGATCACAGCGCGTCCCCGCAACACAAACCCCAAGGTCAGCGGCCTACCCCTGCACACCCCTGAATGGACACTCGCCGAGGTGGCGAAGAACCTCGGGATCAACGAGACGAGCCTGGGGTACTGGGTGAAGAAGGCGAAGGGCACGGGTAGAAGCGAGGAGAAGCCGCTGACGCTCTCCGAGCGGGCCGAGCTCGAGGAGCTACGGAAGGAGAACATACGGCTGCAGATGGAATCCATCTCCACGCGTTCGCCAACCTCAGGCAGCCCCACGCCGGCGTCTTCGACTACATCGAGACGTACTACAACCGCTGACGGCTACATTCCACCATCGGGTACCTGACACCCGTCGAGTACGAAGAGAAATCTGACAGGAAGGTCGCATTGGTGGCATAGATTGAATAGCTGTGGTTTGCGGCGCCCACACCTTTCGTCGCCGCCAGGACCGGCGCCAGCATGAGGTCGCCATTCACGTCGAATGCGAGGAATTGCGGCTACGGCCCTGCCATGTGAACGGCGTGCCTCGGCGCAGCCCTGACCCACCGGACTCCGCTGATCAGTCGGCGGCCAACCCTGGCGCCTTCTTTTTGTCGGCMTTCGCGGGGTGTCTGGGTCCGCCGGCAGTCCTGGGGCCGGCGCTCGCTCGGGGCGCGAGGAGGAGCACGGCGCTCAGCGACACGACCTGGACGAGCGGCACGACGGCGCTGGCATGGCGTGCCAGGAGAGAGCCCGCGATCGCGCCGCCGATCAGGCCGGCCAGCAGCTTCAGACTGCGGTTCGAGCCGGCGATGCGTCCGGTCTGGGCGAGCTCGACCACCGTCGTCGTGAGTGTCCCGGTGAAATACGTGGTGGACAGGGCGCGGATGCCGAAGCGCTGGATCGCCGCGCTCTGCACCCCCAACGCGGCCGCCGTCAGCGAGAGCACGCAGGTCGCGGCGTCGCCGGGAAGCTCGCCGTGCCGGACAGTCCAGATCGTTGCCGAGACGGTGAAGAGCGCGAGCTCGAGGACCAGCGCCCGGCTCACCTCACGTGGCCATGGAGGGTCGCCCTCGGAGGTCTGGCCGGCGATGCGCGCTCCGAGACCGCAGCCGGCGACGAAGGCGAGTACCGCCGTCAGGGTTCGGATGGTCAGCGTGGCGTCACCCGTGCCGACGGACACGCCGAGGAGCACCATGTTGCCGGTCATCACGCTGGAGAAGGCGCCGCCCAGGTGCAGGAACCCAACCGCGTCGGTGACGCCGCTGATCAGGGCCAGGACGATGACCAGGCGATCCCGTAGGACGACTCCGTCGACGGAGCTTGTCCTGAGCGTCACGGTGACACCACGTCGATCAGGTCGAGGTCGGTCCCGGGGGCGCCGACAAGGCTGAGCCCGACCGGGTGTGAACCTCGGTCCAGTAGCGGCGCGCTCACGGCCGGGAGCCCCGCGAGGGAGCTGATGATGGTGAGCCGCAGCGTCGCCGCGCGAACTGCCTCCATGTCCGCGGGGTCGAGCCCGACGAGGGGTGCGGGCCCGCTGGTGGTGGGGAGCAGGAGCGCCGTGCCGGGTGGGATCGCGGACCGCACCGTCTGGCGCGCTTTGGCGATCACCTCACTCGCCGTGGATCGCGCGGCCGGGGTCAGCGCGCGGGCCGCGTCGAAACGCGCCTGGACGGCTGGGCCGAGCGTTCCTGGGTGAGCTTCGATCCAGTCGCCGTGTAGCTGCCAGGCCTCGGCACCCTGCACCGTTCGGAACGCGGCGAACCACTCGTCCAGGTCTCCGCCCGTCAGAGTGGGCTCGGACTCGACTGGTAGGCCGCGGCGCCCGCCGAGGGCGCGGGTCGCGGCGTCGAAGGACATCCGGACTGGCTCGTCGGCGAGCCGTTCGAGCTCGTCGACGACCAGGAGCCGGGTGATCGGCGCGAGCCCGGTCAGCCCGAGCGCGACAGCGGCCTGTCGCAGCGTTGCCGCGTCCCTCGTGAGCAGGCCGACCGTGTCGAAGGACGGCGCCAGTCCGATCATGCCTTCGCGGGACACCAGGTCGTGCGTGGTGCGTAGACCGTACAGGCCGCAGTACGACGCGGGTGCCCGGATCGAGCCCGCCGTGTCCGTGCCGAGGCCGATGTCCGCCGCGCAGGCGGCCACCGCCGCGGCGGAACCGCTGGTCGATCCACCGGGGACCCGTCCGGGTACTCGCGGATTCGGTGGCGTGCCGTAGTGCGCGTTCTCGCCGGCCAGCCCGGAGGCCAGCTCGTCGGTCTGGGTGATCCCGACGACCGACGCTCCCGCGTCGAGGAGCCGAGCGACCGCGGCGGCGTGCGTCGTCTCGGGTGACGCCTCGCTCAGCCAGGTCGGGTTGCCTGCCCCGACAGGCTGTCCCGCCACGGCGTAGAGGTCCTTCACGGCGACACGAAGCCCGGCGAGCAGGCGGTCTCGCGTACCCGGGACGAGTGGCGCCCCGACCGCCCGCCAGACCGACGTGTCGCGGGCGCGGATCGTCGTGACCGACGGGTCGAGCCCCGGCGAGACCTGGGCGATGAGGATTCGCCAGCCGTCCGCACCTTGCCGCCAGATCTGGAGCTGGGTCGAACGTGCCCCGGTGATCGAGCGTGTCTCCGCGATGAGCGTCGCCGTGTCCTCGCTGATCCAGCGGAGGTGGAGCCTCTCGACGACCCGGGACGGGACCGGCGGCCGATTCCGACGAAACTCGGCGATGTCCCCGTTGCCCGCCAGCAGCGATTTCGGGTCGGCGCGGATCGCGTCCGCCGAGTCGGCGAACCAGCCGGCCAGTGCCGCGGCGTCGTTGGCCACGAGTGCGCGTTCATAGGCCCAGAAACTGGCGAGTAGGCGCTGTTCGGCCTGGGAGTCACCGGTCATGACTCGAGGTCCCGGGCGAACCAGCACTCCACGCCGAAGCGGGCGTCCAGCTCGCTCGTGTCGTGGTCGACCACGTTGGTGTCGGTGAGCTCCAGGTTGAAGAAGGCCATGGTTGGCCCGTCGTGGAACGGTCCGGCATGCCAGGTCCCGCGGTGCAAAAGTACCGCCACATCCCCGGGGACCTCGAAGGCGACGATGTCGTGAAGGGCGGGCGCCTCGTCGGCCGGTCCGTCACCGCGGGCCACCGCCATCCTCCACACGCCGCCACCCACCGCGGCCAGCACCTGGGTCACCTGGTGGTGGCGGGTAATGCGGGTGAAGGTGGTTCGGYCGTGTGCCAGCGCCATGACGTAGAAGCGTGGTGTCCCGCGTGACAGGTCGAGCGCGGCGTCCACGACCGTGGTCCTCGTGCCGTCCGGCTGCGCGGTGAGCAGCTGTCCGTAGGGCGCGAAGGCCTCCTCGCTGATCGRCTTCGTCGCCACGGCGTGCCTAGTCAGAGTCACCCGTTCATGGTCGGCCGCCGGGGCCGTCGCCCACCACGTCCCCTCGGGCCAATGACGGCCCAACCGCGTGTCCCCGGCGGACAAGGGTGGCGAACGTCGATCGCCAGGCTTCTGAGAAACACCAGCGAAACGACCTGGTCCTAGTGTCGTCCCGGCCAAGGAGGTGCTTTGCGGTGTCTGACCTGCGCGATGTCTTCGAGGCCGAGCTCGTGGCCGAGAACATCGCTCGTCTGCCCGCGGGCCAGGCGCTCCAGGTGTGCATCCACGCGGTCACCAAGGTCATGCGATCCGACGTCGCCTCCCTCTACGGCTTCGACGCCGACCGTGACGAACTCACGCTGATCGCCACTCGGGGCCTCGCGCACTCCGGCGTCGGGTTCGTCGCCTTGCGGTTGGGCGAGGGCGTCACCGGACGCGCCGCGCAGACCGRCCAGGCACACGCTGTGCGTGACGTCGCCGACGACCCCTACTTCAAGGTCATCCCGGGCTTCGACCAGAGCGGCTTCCGGTCGATCCTCGCCGTCCCCGTCGTGCTCGGCCCGGCGCTGCTCGGTGCGCTGAACGTCCAGAGCGTCGAGGCGCACAGCTATACGGACGACGAGATCAGCGCGCTGGATGGAATCGCGGCTCTGATCGCGCCGTTGCTGGCGCGCTGGCACAGCGACGGGGACGTGGCCCGTCAGCTGCGCGGGCCGAAGCTGCTCTCCTATGTGGACGGCATGGCGGCCGCGTCGCTGGGGCCGGCCGAACTCTGCGAGCGCCTGGTGGCCGATCTGGCGACGGTCCTGCCGCAGCTGGACTGCGGTGTCTCCCTGCTCGGCGCCGACGGTTGGATCGGCGCGGYGATCGAACCCGGTCCGGGCGTGATGACCGTCCCGCTGCGGGGTGAACAACGCGAGTGCGGCGTGCTGGCGTTGCGGCATCGCGCCGCGGGCGTGCCGCCGTGGGACAACCCGCCGGCCTGGGAGTACGTGCGCAGTATCGCCGAGCAGTTCGCGATCGCGCTCGAGCATGCCATGGACGTGCGTGATCGGCAGGCCGGGTTCGCGGACTCGGAGATCTACGACAGCCTGGTCGCCTTCGTCCTGGACGATCGCGGGCTCGACGAGCTGATCGCCGAGGTCAGCCGCCGTGCCGGCGCTCCTGTCCGCGTCATCGACGCGTTCGGCACCGTTCTGGCCGGCCTGGAGCTTGACGACACCCCGTTCTCGCGGCGCCGCGAGGTGGCCATCCGGGCTGGGGACCAGCAGCTCGGCCTGCTCGTCGCCGACGGCGACGCCCCATCCGCACTGTTCGAGACGGCTGCCCAGGTCGTCGCGTTGGAGTTCACCAAGTGGCGGGTCGGGTTCGAGGTCGAGACACGGCTGCGCGGCGATCTGCTGGAGTTGCTCCTGCACGGCACCGGCGCCAATCGGCGCGAGGTGATCCCGCGGGCCAGCCTCGCCGGGCTCGATCTTCGCCGGGCCTATACGCCGATCATGTTCACGATCGCGTCTGGCCCAGAGGCGCACTCGGGGGACGGCCTCGATCCCGTCGCGTTGCGTGGCATGGCCGAGCTCGTCCAGCGCCGGCTTGGCGCCCCGCCGCGCTCGCTGGTGTTCCCACGCAACGACGGGCTGCTCGTTCTGCTCGACGCGCGGCCCACCCCCGATTCCAGGGGCAGAGCCGCGTCGGGGGTCAGCGAGTGGGTTGAAGCCATCCGCGCGGATCTTGTCCGGTTGCGGCGTGGCACGCGGGTCGGCGTCGGCACCGGCACGCCGACCATCTGGCCGGAGAACTTCCGCCGCGTCGTGCACACCACCGTCCGCGCCGCGCAGTTCGCCCTGCGCACGAATCGCACGGACGGCGTCAGCAGCAGCACCCTCGGGGCCTACGCGCTCCTCATCGCCCTCGACGAGGAGGCCCTGCGCGAGTATGTCCGTGCGCAGCTCGGCATCCTGCTGGATCAGGACGCGAAGTCCGGCGGTGACCTGGTCGCGACCCTGGAGGCGTATCACGTCGCCGGTGACCGGCTGAAGCCCGCGGCCGAAGCGCTGTTCATCCACGTCAACACGATGAAGTATCGGATCGCGCGCATCGAGACGCTCACGGACGGCGCACTGTCCTCACCGTCGCGTCGCCACGATCTCTACCTGGCTCTGCGCGCGCTGCGCGTCCTCGACTCGGAGCGCACGTCCATGCTCGCTGACTCGCCGATGCTCTCGGACAAGCCGACCCACGGCTGATTGTTCGCCGGAGACGATGGCGAACGGCGTGTCGCTCGACAGACTGGATTCATGATCGAGCCGTTCCAGCTTCTCCAGCGCCTCGACGGCTGCGCCCCCGCGAGCTACCTCGCCGCCGACCCGCGCAACGTGCTCTGGGGGCGGCTGCCAACGGGCTCGGATCGCGCCGTCCACAAGGTCGCTCCGGGATCCGAGGTCCTGATCGACACGATCAGTCATGAGGGTGTTCTGGAGGATCAGGGCCGGGACCCGGCGGCCTTCTTCGCCAGCTTCGGGGTCCCCGCCGACGAGGTGCTCACCGACGCCATCGCCGTCGCGGCCGAGAGTCCGCACACCGTCGGGCGGGACGGGCCACATGTGATCACCGGCCCGATCGCGGTGCTCGGCGCGCGGCCGGGTGACCTGCTGGCCGTGACCGTCCTTGAGCTGACCCCGCGCACGGCTTACGGCGTGATCTCCAATCGGCACGGCAAGGGGGCGCTGCCCGGCGAGATGCCCGCCGAGGCCGGACCGGTCTTCACGTTCTGCCGCGCCGGCCATGGCCCGCAGGGGCCGACCGGCCTGATCGACACGGCTGAGGGCCCGATCACCTTCCCGCTCCGGTTCTTCCTCGGGATCATGGGGGTGGCGCGGGCCGACGAGAGGCACCACAGCTCGGTCCCGCCCGGCCGCCACGGCGGAAACCTCGACGTCTCGATGGTCACGGCGGGAGCGACGTTGTACCTGCCCGTCCAGGTGCCGGACGCCCTGGCCTACGTCGGTGATCCGCACTTCGCGCAGGGCGACGGCGAGGTGGCGCTGACCGCGTTCGAGGCGCCGCTGCGCGCGCGCCTGCGTTTCGACCTGATCACCCAAGGGGAACGGGCGTACTCCGATCGCCCGTACGCCGAGACGGACGAGTACCTGATCCCGATCGGGCTGGACGAGGACCTGAACGCGGCGATGCGTGACTGCGTTCGGGGAGCCCTGGAGCTGCTCGAACGCCGGTACCGCCTGGAGCGAAGCGTCGCCTACGCCTACCTGAGCGCGGCGACCGACTTCGCCGTCAGCCAGGTGGTCGATGTCGTCCAGGGCGTGCACGCCAGGATCCGCAAGGCGGACCTCTCCGCGCTCCCCCGCGGCGACTGATCGGAGGGATGCGGAGTGCGGATAGGGCGCGACGTCAAGCTGCGTTCGCCGCTGCGTGATCAACTCGACGCGAGCGGCCCCTCCGGTGCCGACGCGCCCGGCGTGCTGACCGCGGTGGCCGAGGCGGGCCTGCACGGAGTCCTCTTCCGCACGCTGTACGAGCTGTCGCCCACCCTGGACGGAGCGTTGCTGGCCGACCTCGCCGCCCAGGCCAGCGGCCTCGCTCTGTACCTGGAGGTCGGCGTCGGCAAGGTCAACCCCTATATGACGGCCGAGCTACCGGAGATCCGCGCTCTGGGAGACGGCAGCTACCTGGCCGGAATGGAGCGCATGATCGGTGCCGCCGCGGCGATCGGCTGCACCGAGCTCTGGACGGCGACCGCGTTCCAGAAACCCCAGTATCCGGGAGTCCTCGCGCTCGACCGCTTCCGCACCGACGTCGAATGGTCCGAACAGCTGCGGGCGATCGGGCAGTTCCTGGGTGCGCTCGCGCCCGCGCTGCGCGACCACGGCTGCCACCTCAACCTGGAGACCCACGAGGAGATCACGTCCGCCGAGCTGCTACGGCTCATCGAGCAGGTCGGGCCAGACGTGCTGGGTGTCACCTTCGACCMGGCGAACCTGCTGGCGGGCGGCGAGCATCCGCTGGCGGCGGCCCGGCGCCTGGCGCCGTACGTGCGCCAGACCCATCTGCGCGACGTCGCGCTCTTCCGTGCGGGAGCCGACCTGGTGCGCTACCTGGCGCCGTGTGGCCAGGGCGTGTTGGACTGGGCCGCCCTGACAGGTGTACTGACCGAGGCCAACCCGCGGCTCAACATCTCCATTGAGGGCGCGGGCAGCCATCGCGGGCGGCTGCCCATTCCGATCTCCGATGTGCGCTGGCGCGCCGGGCATCCGGATCTCGACGCCGACGAGCTCGCCGAGGTGTGCGCGCTCGTCGAGTGCTACGCCGCGCGCGAGGACGTCCCAGGCGCCGAGGTGTTCGCCGCCGGCGTCCATGACGTGCTCGGCGACATCGACCAGTTCGTCCTGACGAGCGCCGCGCACCTGCGCGCGGCGCTCTGACGGGACCTCGCCGGGTCACGCCACGTTGAGCGGCGGCCCGTGGCCGTCGATCACGTCGTCCAGGCCGGCGATCCGCAGCGCACGCCAGTAGAGAGCGGTGTTGATCGCCAGTACGGGAACGCCGAGGCGGGACGCGTGGCCGTCCACGAGGTCACTGACGGGCAGGTTGGTACCAACCTGCAGGATCAGCTGCGCCCCACGTTCCGCCAGCTCGTCGACCTTCGCCGCGAACCGTTCCTCCTCGACGGCCGCGATCAGCGAGCTGCGGGTGGGGCGCAGCGACTCCACCGCCAGCACGTCATGACCGGCGTCGGTGAGGAAATCCCGCACCCGTTCGTCCGCCACGGGCTGGTAGGGCGTGACGACCCCGATCCGGGGGCGTCCCGGGTATCGCGCCAACGCGGCGAGCACCGCCTCCGAGCCGAGGACCACGGGCACGCCGGCGAGGACCTCGAGCCGGGAGCGCATCTGGGCCATGCCGTGCAGGCCGGACCAGAAGGTCGGGATCGAGATCCCGAAGACGACGACCCGCGGTTTCGCTCCCATGACCCGTCGCAGCGATCCCTCCAGATCGGCACCGAGACTCTCGATGACCGCCTCCTGATCGGCGTCCGAGGTCAGTGGGGTGTCCGGCATCTCGATCCGCGCGACGTGGTTGGTCACCCCGGGCGGCCGCATCGAGGAGAGCTCGGGTTCGACCACGGTGTTGAAGGACGGAACGACGACGCCGACACGCAGCCGGTACCCGAGGCGGTCAGCCATCCTGGACTCCGTTCGCGGCTGCCGGCATGGGCGCGCGGACTGGCATGGGCGCGCGGACTGGCATGGGCGCTCGGGCCGGCAGACGATCAACATGGTCGGCGAGCTCGGTGGCGAGGGCGAGTGCCACGGCGTCCATACCCGGCCGGGACGCGATCATGGTGGTGAGTGGCAGACCGTCAGCGCTGAGCACGCCCGGAACGACGACGAGTGGCCCGTGCAGCACCGTCCACGGAACGAGGTAGTGCGCCGGCCCAGTCGTCGCCCGGGATGGCGCCACCCCGGGAACGGGCAGCGTCAGCACGGCGTCGACACCGGCGAGGCCGGACCAGTGGGCCGCGCGGAGATCCTCGATCTCGGCGAGCGCGCCACGGTACGCGCCCGCCGGGACCGCGCGTCCGTCGCGGAGCAGGTCGGCGATCCGCGGACCGAGCACGCCCGAACCAAGCGTGTGACCGTGCGCCGTGTACGCCTCGAAGGCCATCACCAGTCGGTGCAGCTCGCGCAGGCGCTCGTAGTAGACGAAGGGTTCCAGCGGCACGACGGTCGAGCCCAGGGCCTCGGCAATCTTGGCCGCCGAACGCCAGTGTTCGAGCGCCTCCGGTTGYGCGTCCGGGAACGATCGCTCGGCGGGCAGGCCGATCACCCACGGCCGCGGCTCGGCCCGGCCGACACCGCTGACCGCCTCGAAGGCGCGTGCCGTGTCGGTGACCGTCCGGGCCAGCAGCCCCAGGGTGTCGAAGGACGTCGCGAGCGGAACGACGCCGTCCATCGGGAGCAGCCGGTACGTCGGCTTGATGGTGCTGATGCCGCAGTAGGCGGCGGGACGGCACAGCGAGCCGGCCGTCTGCGTCCCGACCGCCAGCCGCAGCGCCCCGACACCGACCGCGGCGGCCGAGCCGCTGCTCGATCCRCCAGGGGTGCGATCGTCCCGCCAGGGGTTGCGCGTCGCGGCCGGGTCCATCATCGCGAACTCGGTGGTGACCGTCTTGCCGACGATCACGGCGTCGGACACGCGTAGCCGGCGGACGATGTCGGCGTCGGCGGCCGCCGGGCCGGCGTCGCGGCGGGTCGCGGAGCCGGCGCGGGTAGGCAGCGCACGCACGTCGACGATGTCCTTGATTCCAACCGTCCATCCGGCGAGCGGGCCGCGGGTGACCCGGGCATCGATCACGTCCGCCGAGGCACGCGCGCCGGCMGGGTCGATCGAGACCATCGCGTGCAGGGTCGGCTCGACCGCGACGAGGCGGTCGAGGCTCGCACGGACGGCGACCCGCGCGGTCGGTGTCATGGGCGCAGCACGAAGATCGCGTCGACTTCGACGGCGGCGTTCTTCGGCAGAGCGGCCACGCCGAGGGCCGTCCGGGCGTGCCGCCCGGCGTCGCCGAAGACCTCGACGAAGAGGTCGGACGCCCCGTTGATCACGGCGGGGACCTGGTCGAAGCCATCCTCGGCGTTCACGAACCCGCGTACCTGCAGGCAGCGCTCGACGCGACCGAGGTCTCCCGCGCACGCCCGCGCCAGCGCGGCCAGGAGGTTCAGGCCGCAGACCCTGGCCGCGGCCTGGCCCTCCTCGATCGAGACATCGCGGGGAACCCGTCCGGATGCCGTCGGCACGCCCGCGACCTCGTTCGTCTGCCCCGCGAGGTAGACGGTCAGGCCGTGCGCGGCGAAGAGCTCGAAGCTGCCGGTCGGGGTCGGCGGGCTGGGCAGCACGATCCCGAGCTCGGCAAGACGGGCGGAGGCTGGCGAGGTCATGCGGCGTGCTCCTGACGCAGTGATCGGGCGAGGAAGTGCCGTCCGGCGGTAAGGAAGTCCGTCTGGTCCCCGGCGCCGTCCAGCTCGGCGAGATCCGGGCGTTCCCCGGACTCGGCGCGCTCGCGGTAGGACTCGGCCAGCGCCGTCAGCGCGGCGACCTCGCCCGCGTCGAGGTCCGGGTGGCCTTCGATCCACGCGGGATCGGCGACGTCCACCGGCTTCTTCGAGCGCAGGCCGCCAGCTTCCAGCCCCTCGATCGTCACCATCGAAAGGGGCGCGTCCGCGAGTGGCGTCCAGACCGACGGCCAGTCGATAACGCCCTCGCCGAAAGGGACGACGAAGCGAAGGTAGCCGGTCGGGGTAGGCCACAGCGCGATGTCACGCAGGTGCGACATCCGGGTGTACGGGGCGCAGCGTCGCGCCGCGGCGGACGGGAGCTCGCCGCGGACGGCGACGTTCGCGACGTCGAACGTGATCCCGATCGCGTCCGGACCCACGGCCTCGACGAGGCGGACGACCTCCACAGAGGTGATCTCCTCGTGGGTCTCGACGTTGAGGTGACAACCGGCGTCCAGCAAGGCCGGGCGCAGGAGCAGCAGCAGCCCTTCGATCGCCCGCAGTTGGTCACCCCACGGGGCATCGGTCCGGAACCGGTCGTACTGGAAGCGCCCCGGATACTGCCGCTTCCAGCCCGCGGTGGCTGTCCAGAGCTCAGTGATCCCGATGGCGGACGCGGCCTTGATCATCAACTGGAGGCCCCGGACGTAGTCACCGCCACCGAGCTCACGGATCTCCGGCAGCTCGGCGGTCATGTACGGGTTCACCTTGGCGATGCCCGCCTCGAGCCGCAGCCCGAGCTCGTCCGCGTGGGCACGCACGTCCGCGAGCACGGCCGGATCGAGGCTCGGGTCGAGGTCGAGGATCGAGCGGAACAGCACGCCGCCGAAGCCAAGCTCGACCACCCGCTCCAGCACCGCGTGCGGCGACGATTCGCCGGACGCGAGCGCGACAGGCGGCAGCTTGCTGCTGTCGACCCCAAGCACCACGGACACGATCACGCCTCGGGGGATCGGCCACGACGCCATGGCAGGACCAGGCGTTCGAGCAGGCCGACCAGGCCGAACGCGCACAYGGCGAGGATAGACGCGATGATCGCCGCTCCCCAGAGCTGAGGGACCTGGAACTGCGAGCCGAAGATCGTGACCAGGTAGCCGAGGCCGCGATCCGAGCCGATCCACTCGGCGGTGAGGGCACCGAGGAAACATCCGCCCGCGCCGATCTTCAGCGCGACGAACAGGAATGGCAGCGAGGCCGGCAGCCTGACCTTGACAAGGACGCGCCACCAGCTCGCGTTGTAGGAGCGCATCAGTTGCGCGATCTCCGGATCGACGGCCCGCAGCCCGCGCTGCATGTTCACCAGCGTGGGAAAAAAGACGAGGAATCCCGCGACGAGGATCTTCGACTCCATCCCCGGGCCAAGCCAGATCGACAGCAGCGGCGCCAGCGCCACCACCGGGATCGCCTGCGCGGCGAGCGTCAGCGGATACACGCTGCGCTCGACGAATCGAGAGTGCACGAAGGCGACCGCGAGGACGATCGCGGCGACGCTGCCCGCGGCGAAGGCCGCCATCGCCTCCTCCGTGGTGCGCAGCGCGTGCCGCCAGTAGAGGCCAGGCTGGTCGAGCACCGCCCGCACGATCGTGGAGGGCGCGGGCAGCACGAAGGATTTGATCAGGCCGGTGGTCGTGGCCGCCTGCCACGCGCCGATCACCGCGGCGATGACGACGACCGGTCCGACGATGTCGAGCGCACGACCCCAGGTATGCCGAGCCGCGCCAGCGGCGGCGAGGTCGTGCAGCCCGTCGCCGGTGTGCGGGCCGTCGCCACCCGACGGGGTGGCGACGACCTGCATCGGGGCTTCGCTCGTCGTCATGAGATGGACTTCGACACCAACGTCGTGTCGAGCATCGGGGCGGTGTCGACAAGCGAACTCGTGGAGCCGGCAGCCAGGACCCGCTTCGCCGAGTTCGCCCACAGCTCGGGCTCCAGCGCGAGGAGGCCGTTGGTCTTGTTGTAGTCGGTGAGCAGGAAAGGCACCATCGCCTTCGCCTGGTAGAGCTCCTGGTCCTTGTTCAGGCCATCCACCAGGTGACTGTCGAGAACCCAGTTGGCGGCCTTCACCGGGTCATCGACGAATCCGGCCCACTCCTGCTGTGTGGCCTGGATCCAGGGCTTCAGTACGTCGTTCTTGTGCTTGTCGTAGTAGGCCTGGGTGGTGAAGTAGATGTTGTCCTGATTGGCCAGACCGTAGTCCGAGTCGAGGAATATCCGGTTGTCGACGCCGGCGGCCTTGATGATCTGGGGCTCGTTCAACGCGAGGCCGGCGTAGACACACGCGACCTTGCCGGAGATTATCGTAGCCGAGTCGTCGTTCGCGACGTTGACGACGCTCACCGAACCCGGGGCGATGTTGTTCGTCTTGAGCAGCACCGAGAAGTTCTGCGCCGCGATCGCCTTGACCGCGATCTTCTTGCCGGCTATGTCGGAGAGCTTGGTCACGCCGGAGTCGGTGCGGCAGATCAGACCCAGCGCCGAGTGCCCGAACTCCGCGCCGAGCACCTTGAGCTTCAGGCCCTTGCTCTCGGCGATGACGAGCGAGTCCTGYTGGCTGACTCCGATGTCAGCCTTACCAGCCCCCACAACCTGGATCGGGTCCACACCGATGCCGCCGGGCTTGTACGACACCTTGAGACCGGCCTTTGCGTAGCTGCCGTCCGCGATGCCCTTCGGGATCGCATAGTTCTGGCTGTTCGGAATGAAGCCGAGCTGCACCGTCACCGGAGTGAGTGAGGCGGCGCCGGCCGACGTCGTGGCCGATGAGCCACCCGACGGCGAGGACGAGCACGCGGCCAGTGCGGCGGCTGYGACCACGCAGCAGCCCACGATCTGGAGGCGACGAATACGACGCATAACGGATGTTCTCCCTGAACTGGCGGGACGGTCGTGGAAAGCCGGGTTGGCGATCATTCACTCGGCGCCGAGGAACTCGGCCGGTCGGCGCGGGGGCGCGACGGTCGGTTGCAGCGCGTGCCGAAGCGTCGCCTCGTGGGCAAGAAAGCGTGGATCTTCTCGAATCTCCGCGGTGCGGTGATGTCCGAAGTCGATGTCGACGGTGTGGGTGATGCGGCCGGGTCGTGGACTCATGACGAAGACCCGGTCGGAGAGCAGCACCGCTTCGGTGATGGAGTGAGTCACCAGGAGGAGAGTGGTGCCATCTTCCTCCAGGATCCGTAGCAGCTCGAAGTTAAGCCGCAGACGAGTGATCTCGTCCAGCGCGCCGAACGGCTCGTCCATCAAGAGGTACTTGGGTCGTTGCACGATGGCCCGGGCAATCGCGGCGCGCTGCCGCATCCCTCCCGAGAGCTCATGGGGATAGCAGTTCTCGAAGCCGCGCAACCCGACGAGTTCGATCGCGTGGTGTACACGTTCGAGACGCTCCCGACGAGACAGCGGAGTCATCTCCAGGCCCAGCGCGACATTGCCGACGAGCTTGCGCCAGTCAAGCATCACTGAGGACTGTCCGACGAGCGCGAAAACTTTGTTCAGCCTCGCGTCGCGGGGGCTTCGTCCGTCTATCGAGGCCCGTCCGGTCGCCCCGCCCACGATATCGGCGATGACGCGCAGCAACGTGGATTTTCCACATCCGGAAGGTCCGATCAGGYAGGCCCGCTGGCCTTCGTCGAAATGGAACGAGCAGCGATCAAGAGCCACTGTCTCGGATCGCCTCGACCGGTAGACCATCGATATCTCGGAGACCGTGATGCCGCCTCGGACCGGCGCCTCGAGCAATGAGTCTGTCAACGGCTCTCCGTTCCTAGACGGTTTGATCGTCCTGCCGAGCGGGGTCAGCGTTCCTACGCCTTTACGTCGTGCGCATCAGGCTCGGGGATGTGCCGCCGCGTCGGCGGCGAGTGGTTGGCTGCCACCGCCATGAGCTTGACAATCAGAGGTACGGAACGCCTCATCTACCGCGGACACATCTGCGCTGGCGTGTTGTCCCCAAGCGACAGCCTGTCGACGGCGTCACATGGCCGGCGGCCGGCGGCGGGCGGCGGGCCTCCGTAGGCGCCCACGAGATCCAGACCGGTGACGGCTGTGAGAGCGCCGGCTGTTGGCAAGTAAGGCTGCCGCCGGCGTTGGCCCCGGAGGCCGTCGCGGTCGAGGCCCGCAAGGTCGGGCAGGCTGACAGCGGCGCGGCTCAGACGTCGGCGGCGGACGCGCCTACCGAGATCGTCTCGCTGGCCGCCAGGCGGCTGTCCCGGCCGTCTGGCCGATCGGGCGGTGGAGGGGCATGCAGTCGACAGGCGCTGGGGCAGGGGAGAAGCTTTGACCTGGCGTACCCGGTGCCGAGCACCTCTCGATGGCCTCGCTATGAGGGCTCCCTGCGCGACTGGTTCTGTCGTGGCCCGCCCGGTCTGTCGCGATGATGGTCGCGTTGCCACGCATGGCGTGCCCCCCTGGGCCGACGCCTGTCTGTCCATCTCCGTTCTCGGCCGGAAGCCTGAGGAATGAGCGGGCCGACTCGTCACGTGAGACAGGGACCAATGGGGTAGGCGAACTGCCCGATGGTCGGGYGACACGCCCGAGAACTGTTTCACCCTGCCGTCCGGCCCATGGAGGCCGGCCCAATGCACTGTGGTTGAACCGCCGGACGGCGCGATCTCATCGGAGCCTTCCGGTGGAACAGTCAAGGAGGTCGATCACTGGCCAGTCCGACTTCCGTACCGATCTCCCAGGTCGGCGCCGGTAGCGGGTGGGCCGAAAGGGCGGGCACGGCGACGTGCCGCACCAGAGGTGGAGCGTGAGGCATGAGCGGCTCGGTACGCATTCTTGTCGGAGTCGACGGTTCTGCCGGCTCGGAGGCCGCGCTGCGGTGGGCGCTTCGGGAGGCGGCGCGCTGGTCCGCCGCGACGGACGGCACGGGCCGAGGGGCGGCCCCGATGGTGACCGCGCTGCTGGCCTGGACCGCGGACGGGCTGCCGCACGGCGTGCTGCGTGCCGCGACCCAGGCCAATCCTGACGGGCTGGTCAGGGCGGCCACCGAGATGCTGGAGCGTTCGATCGGGCGGGTGGGCGAGCCGTCCGGTCCGGTCACCCTGCAGCGTGCCGTCGTCCGGGAAGACCCGGTCACGGCTCTCACAGCGGCGGCCGCGAACGCCGACATGGTGGTCGTCGGCGAGCGCGGCCATGGGCCGCTGCACCGTTTGACCCCTGGCTCCATCAGTCAGGGGATCGTTCACCACGCGCCGGTGCCCGTCGTCGTTGTCCGTCCGGCCACGGACGGCGAGACGCCCGAGACGGATGACCGACGGCCGGTCGTCGTCGGCGTCGACGGGTCGGACCTGTCGTTGGCGGCGCTGCGGTGGGCCGCGCACGCCGCGGCTGTCCGCGGGGTGCCGTTGCGGGTGGTCCACGCCTGGGGCGGCTACGACCCGATGTATTCCGAGGTGCTCGTCGGCGCGCAGGGCCTGCTGGTCCGGCAGGCAGAGGACGTCCTCGACCAAGCCGTCAAGCTGGGCCTGGACGCCGCGCCACGCCTTATCGTCGAGTCGGTGGTCTCGCCCGACTCGGCGATGCGCGCCCTGCTACGCGAGGGCCGCGAGGCCCAGCTCCTCGTCGTCGGCAGCCGGGGCCACGGCGGCTTCACCCGGCTGCTGCTCGGCTCCGTCAGCCACCAGTGCGTGCTGCACGCCGATTGCGATGTCGCGGTCGTGCGCTCCGGTGAGCTCCCGGTCCGGGCGGAGGAGCCAGCCGTCACGCTCGCCTAGACAGCAGAGACCGGCGGCCAGCCATCCGTTTCGGAGACGGTGCTCAGCCGACGGCCATTCCCCAGGGCAGGCACGAGGCCGCGGCGGGGACAGGACGATGGTGCTGTACCCAGTGCTGGGCGTTCTGTGCGCGTGCCAGCGCCAGCAGCGCCCGATCTCTTCACCGGGAGGTAGGCGGTCGATGACTGGTCGCGCCCCCAGGACCTTTGTCCTGTCGCGGCAGTCACCTGGGTGGCCGCCTCGTCCGCGGGTGCGGCAACGGAGAACGTCCCGCAAGATGCGCCTCGACGCCCCAAGGGTCCATACCGCGAATGGAGAGTCTGTGGAGATTCCGATGGCTGGTCCGTCCTCACGTCCGGTCGCTGGCCGTGAGGCGCGCATGCGGGCGTCGCGGCTGGAGCGTTCGGTGGGGCATCTGTCGGCTGCCGATGCGGAGGCTGAGGCCGCTGAGTTCGAGCGCGGCGTGCGGGCGATCAGGGCTTATGCGGCTGGTCACGGCGACACCGACCTGCCACACGGCTACGTCGACGAGTCCGGATTCCCGCTTGCCGTGTGGGTCGCCGTCCAGCGTGAGGCGCATCTCGAACAGCGACTCGGCGATGCTCGGCGCTCGGCGCTTGACCGCGTTCCGGGGTGGCGCTGGGCGCCAGAGGACTGAGACCACGGCGATGTCGAGTAGCGGCGGGCGTGACCGCGGCGCGGCAGATCAGCGGCGCGGAACTTGAGATCGACGGCGCGCACCTGAACCGGTTGATCACCCACTGGGATGCGGCGAGGCATCTAACCGCAGCGCAGATCTATCTGCGCGACAACCCTGGTCTCTGACCACCGCCTGCGCAGCCGCGACCACGTGAACCTGATCGTGGCGGACAAGCAGCGCCACCAGCGATACCTGTCGGCGGCCCAGGCCGCGGAACACTGCGCCCAAGGCGAGTATTTCGAGGACCTGCCCGAGATCCAGGACTGGACGCGGCCGGCAGGGCAATGACCGGCCAGTCTCGATGGGTGTTATGGAGAGGACGACCGGTACTCGATTCCCGGTTCGACCGCGCAGATGCGCGGCTTGTGTGCCGATGAGGGCTGCTTTTAGGCGGACAGCTACGGCGGTGGTGATCGGGCTGACGGCGAGGCTCTAGAGCGGTCATCGGAGGTGTTGCCGGGGAGGCCGACCGCCGTGTGACGTGGGAAATGGCGGAGTCCGCGCGCGGCAGAGGACGTCCAGCTGCCCGGTGCCGGGGTTTGCACGCTGGCGGAGGGCTGCCGCCCGTCGGCCCGGTCGCGACGTCCCGCGGCACGGCCGGCGGGCAGCACGACGACGGTGATCTCTATAGCGCCGAGTGAACATCCATCTTCAGCCCTATCCACTAATCCGCGGAAGCCGCCGCGCGGCGGGTGCGGATCTCCACAGCCCGGCCATCCGGCCCCCGCAGGCCGGCTCAACGCACTGTCACCGACCCGCCGGATGGTGCGGTCTCACCGGCGCCCTCCGGTGGAACAGTCAGGGAGGTCGATCACCGGTCAGCTCGGTTTCCGTGCCGATCTGCCAGATCGGCGCCGGGTAGCGGGTGGGCCGACGTAGCGGGCACGGCGACGTGCCAAACGGACGTGGAGGGTGAGGCATGAGCGGCTCGGTACGCATTCTTGTCGGAGTCGACGGTTCTGCCGGCTCGGAGGCCGCGCTGAGGTGGGCGTTTCGGGAGGCGGCGCTGTGGTCGGCGGCGACGGACGATGCCGGTCGGGGTGCCGCCCCGACGGTGACCGCGCTGTTGGCCTGGACCGCGGACGGGCTGCCAACGAGCGTGCTGCACGCCATCGCCGAGAGCGATCACGATGGGATGACTGGGGCGGCCACCGAGATGCTGGAGCGCACGATCAGGCGGGTCGGCGAGCGACCGGCGTCGGTCACGCTGCACCGTACTGTCGTCTTGGATGACCCTGTCGCGGCTCTGATGACGGCTGCTGCGGATGTCGACATGGTCGTCGTCGGGGAACGCGGCCATGGGCCGATCCACCGGCTGACCGCCGGCTCCGTCAGCCAGGGGATCGTCCACCACGCGTCAGTGCCGGTCGTGGTCGTTCGCCCGCCCAAGGACGACGAAACGCCCCGGACCTACGACCGCCGGCCGGTCGTCGTCGRAGTCGACGGGTCGGACCCGTCGTTGACCGCGCTGCGCTGGGCCGCGCACGCCGCGGCCGTCCGCAAGGTGCCGCTGAGGGTGGTCCACGCCTGGGGCGGCTACGACCCGACGTATGCCGAGGTGCTCGTCGGGGCGCAGGGACAGCTGCTCCGACAGGCGGAAGACGTCCTCGCGCAGGCCGTCAAACTCGGCCTGGACGACGGGCCCGGCCCGACCGCCGAGTCGGTCGTCTCGCCCGACTCGGCGACACGTGCCCTGCTGCGTGAGGCCCGCGAGGCGCAGCTGCTCGTCGTCGGCAGCCGAGGGCATGGCGGGTTCGCCCGGCTGCTGCTCGGCTCGGTCAGCCACCAGTGCGTGCTGCACGCGGACAGCGATGTGGCCGTCGTGCGCTCCGACCAGTTGCCCGTCTCGGCCGGCGAACCGATCGTGGCGACTGGCATCGCGGTCCCATCAACCTAGAAGCCCGAGGCCCCCCGGACGTCATCCTGTTAGGGGTCTGCCAGCTGATCGCGATCGACCGGCGCCAGCGTAAGGCCGATGAGATGGCCCTGACCTTCCTGCCGGTCATGGACTCGCCGCCACGCCACAGCATTCCGGCTCGCCTGTCCTACCCAAACGCGCTCACGGCCGGCGCCAGAGCCGAGCGGCCGTGCGGAGGCGACGCGCTCGGAAGAGCGATCGACCGAACGTGGACCCGATCTGTCATTCATGTGCCGTCCCGGACAGTCCAAGAGCGGCTGCTAGGGGGCGCCGAGGTTTTCGATGCTGCCGTCGAGGTGGTGGATGAAGAGTTCTGCTGGCGCAGCCGCCGTGGCGAGGTCGCGAAGGTGTTCCAGGGCTTGACTCAGCTCGGCGTGAGTGTCGAAGACTCGCCGACCGTGACGGCACGCCCACTGGCCATCGGTGAGTTCAATTGCCCGGAAAAACCAGCCCATGGGGGAAGTCTGGGCGTCCCGAACAGCTATCCCTAGAGAATCATGGGCAAAGACAAGCGGGCCCGACGTCAGCCCTCGCCAAGGCCGATCGGCATGGCCACGGGAGCCGATCGGCCTAGCTTACGGGGATGGTGCCCTGTCGACGGGCGAAAGCCCGGCCGCGGCCGATGCGAGGACTGAAACGTCCGCGCTCCGTACTCTGCCTGCTCGATAATGAGTCAGCCGAGGCCGTGGCACTGAGGACAGCCGTCCACGTTTCCGGATCGTCGTGCGTCGTTCAGGGGCGGCTGGGCGCGAGCAGCGCGGCCCGACCGGCCTCCAGGCGCGCGATGGGCACGCGGAAGGGGGAGCAGGAGCGTAGTCGAGGCCGAGTCGGTCGAAGAAATGTACGGAGTCCGGGTCGCCACCGTGCTCGCCGCAGACTCCCAGCTTGAGCCCGGCGCGGGTGGAGCGGCCCTTCTGGGCGCCGATGCGTACCAGCTCGCCGACGCCATCGGGGTCGATGGTCTCGAAAGGGCTCACGGCCACGATGGCTTTCTCCAAGTATGTGGAAAGAAATGCAGCCTCCACGTCGTCGCGCGAGAAGCCCCACGTGGTCTGGGTCAGGTCGTTCGTCCCGAAGGAGAAAAATTCGGCGGCCTCGGCGATCTGGTCGGCCGTCGAGGCTGCCCGCGGCAGCTCGTCGGCATCCGGCGCGGYGGCGTCCAGGTCGCCGTCGAAATACCGCACTACCAGGGACGCTACGACCGGAACCTCGCCGCGGTAGACGTCGCCGCTCGTGCCGTCGATCGAGATGACCTCACCTTCGTGGATCACCAGGTCGCCGATGTGGATCTGYCGTGCCTTGAGGTCCACGTCGATCGTTTCGGCGCCACAGGCACAGGTCTTGCCCATACCGCGTGCGACCACCGCGGCGTGCGACGTCTTGCCGCCGCGGGACGTCAGGATGCCGGCCGCCGCCAGTATCCCGGGTAGGTCCGTCGGATCCGTCTCACGGCGGACCAGGATCACCGACTGGCCGCCGCGAGACCGCTCGACCGCCGTCGCCGAGTCGAACACGACCGCGCCGACCGCCGCTCCCGGTGAGGCGTTCACACCGCGTGCGATCTTCTGCTCCGCCGCGGACCCGCCGTCGAACCGAGGGAACATCAGCTGCGTCAACTGCGCCCCGGTCACCCGCCGCAACGCCTCGTCCATGTCGATGAGCCCCTCGTCGACCAGCTGCGTCGCGATCCGGAACGCCGCCGCCGCCGTCCGCTTGCCGACCCGGGTCTGCAGCATCCACAGCTTGCCGCGCCCGATGGTGAACTCGATATCGCACAGATCGCGGTAGTGTCCCTCGAGGTCTCGATGATCGAGATCAGCTCGTCATRTGACGTCTTATCGATCCGTGCGAGCTCGGGCAGGGAGAGCGTGTTCCGGATGCCGGCCACCACGTCCTCGCCCTGCGCGTGCTGCAGATAGTCGCCGTACACGCCCGGCGCGCCGGACGCCGGATCACGGGTGAACGCCACGCCGGTGCCCGAGTCCGTGGCCAGGTTGCCGAAGACCATGGAGCAGATGTTCACCGCCGTGCCCAGGTCTGCCGGGATCCGCTCCCGGCGGCGGTAGATCACAGCGCGCTCGGTGTTCCAGGAGCGGAAGACCGCGCGGATCGCCAGGTCGAGCTGTTCCCGCGGGTCCTGCGGAAACAGCAGGCCCGTGTGGTTGACGACGATCTCCTTGTACGTCTCCACCAGCCGTCACAGGTCCTCGACGGTCAGACCGACGTCGCTCTCCGTTCCACGCCCGCGCTTGGACGCCTCCAGGGCGTCCGCGAACTGCTCGCTGCTGACACCCAGCACCGTCTGGCCGAACATCTGGATCAACCGGCGGTACGAGTCGAACGCGAACCGCCGTCGTCGGCCTGCCCCGCCAGTCCCGATACCGACTGGTCGTTGAGGCCGACGTTCAGGATGGTCTCCATCATCCCTGGCATCGAGAACTTCGCACCCGAGCGCACCGAGACCAGGAGCGGGTTGTCCGGCTGCCCCAGCCGGCGGCCCATCCGAGCCTCGAGCGCCCGTAGGTGCGCAGACACCTCATCGGCCAGCGCGACGGGCTCCTCGCCGGCTGTCAGATACGCCTTGCAGGCCTCGGTCGTGATCGTGAAGCCGGGAGGGACGGGCAGATCCAGCCTCGTCATCTCGGCGAGGTTCGCGCCCTTCCCGCCGAGAAGGTCCTTGAGGTCCTTGAGGTCTTTGTCGCCTTCGTCGAAGTCGTAAACATACTTCGGACCTCCTCGGCCAGCGTCGCGCTCGTCGTCGCGCCGCGGCCGAGATCCTGGCGATGGCGCTGCTGACCCCACAACCACACTGGGACAGGTCGCGGCGCTGGCCGCACCGACGTTGCCGGGGCTGGTGGGCCGCTGGTGCGCAGAAATGCCGCGCACCAGCCGATCTCCGCGGCCGGGAGTGCTGTCCAGCATCACGTGACCAATCACCGCCTTGCCCGGGGCCGCCCCGGCTCCGGGGCGGTCTCGGCTGGCACCTCGGCCGCCATGTTCACCGACCGGTGGCGTCCGGATCGGCTCCAGAGCAACGGGCGCAGCCGCTCCTGTGCCTGCCATCTTGATCGTGCATCAAAGAGGCGGCGCCGCGAATACACCTATCCGCCCACACTGTCGACCCTTTCGGCCCGCCTCGACAGGACACAATTCCTGCCGGGTTGTTTTCGGGTACCGGATCAGGTACAGGGCGCTGCCAGACGGCGGCGCCCCGTTGACTGGGTCCCGGGGCGACCTCGGGTCCGGGCATGATCGTGACAGTGCCGGGGGAGGCGGGCACCCGCGGTTGAAGCAGCAGGCGGCCAGCCCCGGGCCGCTTGTTCGGCCCCGCGGCGCCAGCGAGAGCGCCGCCTCGGCGTGACGCCCGACAATCGGCAGTCGGGTCTGATGTCCCAGACGTGGCAGGCCATCGGACGGTCGGGGTGGGGCCGGTCGCACCTGATCAACAGATGCGTCCCGCGAGAACCTGTCTTACATCGATTTCGACGACTCCGATGATATCCAAGGGATGGGACGAGATGCGTCGCAGAACATTTGATTTTCTGTTGTCGACGGGCGGACTCGTCGTCGCGGTGGTGCTGTTCATCGCGGGAGGGCTGCTGCTGTGGGGCCACAGCTTCGCCAACGACAACGTTCGGAACCAGCTGTCCGCGGAGAAAATCTACTTTCCGCCGAAGGGCAGCGAGGCGTTGGCGGATCCGCAGATCGGTCCCTATCTGGACAAGTACGCCGGCCAGCAGCTGCTGACGGGCCCGCAGGCCGAGGCCTATGCCGACCATTTCATCAAGGTGCACCTGTCCGAGATCGCGGGCGGTCAGACTTACGCGCAGGTCAGCGCCAAGGCGCAGGCCGACCCTGAGAACGCGCAGCTCGCGGCCCAGGTGCAGACCCTGTTCCGTGGGGAGACGCTGCGGGGCCTGCTGCTGGAGGCCTACGGCTTCTGGAAGCTCGGCCAGATCGCCCTCATCGCGGCGATCTCCAGTTTCGTGCTCGGCGGTGTGATGCTGCTGCTGACGGGTCTCGGGCTGCTGCACCTGCGGCGCACTGGCCCGGCCGAGGAACTCACCATTGGCCACGAGCGCGCGCTCAGCACGGAGGCCGCGTCCTGAGCCGAGATGACGGTGTCCTGCGCCTGCATTCGGCCCCGCGCGTGAAGCGACAGCGGCTTCGCGCACGGGGCCGAATGCCCTTGATGCCGGCATCCAGGTCCGGTCGTAGCAGGGCCATCAGGTCGATGACGTTGACGACACGGACGGCGAGGCTGGGCACGAACTGGGCCGGCAACTCGGCGGCGGCGAGGATCTCGACGGTGGGTGCGTCGCCGATGCCGACGAGAACAACGTCGGTATCCCGCCCCAGGCTGACTTCGGTCCCTGCCCAGTCCCAGACGGAACCGCCGCGTGCGGCGTGTTCGGCGGCTTCGTCGGCGGTCAGGTGGTGCAGCTGGGTTGCTTGTCGGCGACGAGCAGGTTCACGTGATTGCGGCTGCGCAGGCAGTGGTCGGCACGGACAGCAGGGTGTTGGCGTCGGGTGGCCTCCAACGAGCGTCCGGAGGCCGGCGCTTCAGGTAGCGGTGGTCGGCGCGGCGTGGCACACCCGAGATGCCAGACGGCGCTTCCAGGCGCTCGACCCACGGCTCACGGTAGATCCCCGGCCGGCCCGCGGCGGACGGGCCGACCAGACCTCCCCCGGCATGGGGCCGATGGGCCGAAGCGCCTGTCCAAGCGGCCCGCGCAGCCCCTGATCCGTAAGCCGTGGCCGCACGATGCTAAGAGCCATCAACCCAGGGAGGTCGAAGGCAATGACAACCATCAAGGAATCCAGCGTCAAGGCCGGGACGCGGACGGGCTCGGTCGTTCCGCGCCTACCTGATCTGAACGTCCAGACCCCATCAGCGAGACAAGCAGCGACCGAACTGACACCAGCCACCCTGACCTCACCAACACGCTCACGCGGCGGCCGGGGCGCGTCACAGGACGCGCCCCGGCCGCTTTGCGCGCCGCCGTGGAAAGCCGCCGCCGGCAGGGATGAACGCTCCCGCTGAGACCGCCGCGGAGTAGGCCTTGGCGCTTTCTGACTGCCCGCGATGCGCAAACGGTGCGGCGAGCGACCTGTGGTCGCTCGCCGCACCGTTTGCTTGGGCGTCCCCCGTCGACACCCGTTACCCCGGCCCTCAGCACGTGGCGGATCGAGCGTCGAGAACCGCACCCGCATACGGCCGCGGTTTTGGACGCTGTCGTCTCAGTCGTCGGTGAGGTGCTCCAGGACGTCCGAGACCGGACGGCGCCGGGTGACCGCCCGCGGGCGAGCGGACGTGTCGGGGTAGCCGACACGGATGATCATCTGGGCGAGGCCGGTGGCTCCGGTTAGCGCGTGGACCAGCGAGCGGGTCGCCTCGATGTCGAGGGCCTGGCCGAGAGGCGAGGTCGCCAGTCCCTCGGTCGTGGCGGCCAGCAGCACGCGGCTGAGCGCCCGACCGGCGCGCAGCCGGTCCGCGGGGCCGTCCCCGTCGGTGCCCAGTACGAGCACACCAGGGTGCTCGACCTGGGCGGTGCGCATCCGTTCGCCGGCCTCGTCGGCGTTCACCGGCTCGCCGCCGGTTCCACCGGTGAAGTCGCGGGTGGCGAACTCGGTGGGCCGCGGCTCGGCGCTCGACAGGGCCGCCGGACGGGGGATGCCGTCGGTGGCCTGAGGGTCGTCGCGGATCCAGGAGGCAAGCTCGGCCTGGTAGTCAGGGTCGTTGCGTTCGATCCAGTCCGCCCTGGCCAGCAGCACCGCCAGCTCGATACGGGCGTCCTCGCTGGTCAGGAACGCGAGCCAGGCCTCCTCTGTCTCGGCTGCGTGGCGCAGTGCCCGCACCTTCTCGACGGGCACCTCCGCGGTGGTGAGCGGGCGGCGATCGGTGTGCCGGTTGGTGATCGCGTCGGCCAGCCGGGTTTCGTCATCGGTCGGCGGCCGGTTACCGACGATCGTGAGGGTGGCGAGCCGGCCGGTGACGAGGTCGTGGCCGTCGGGGAACTCGCCCACCTCGACGTCGAAGCCGGCCGAGCGCAGCGACAGCCAGCCGTTGAACAGTGCGGCGCCGCAGCTGATCAGGAGCTGGCGGTGGTCGTGGTCGATGACGGGCACGGCCCGGGACAGGTCGGCGAACAGCTCCAGCGTCTCGCCCCGGAACCGCCATCGCCACGGCTGGGTGTTGTGGATGGATGGCGCCAGGCTCGCGGCCTCGACTRCCGCGTACACCTGCTCGATCGAGAACGTCGCGCCGCGTGTGACCATGGTCGTCTCCTCGTCCCGCTGCCGCCCACCGAACGTCATCGTCAGCCGGCCTGGACCATCAGTTCCCAGGCCAGAAGCGCGTCGTCGTCGGGGGTGGTGACCAGCACCCGGGTCGACATCACAGTGTTCACCGGCAGATCCGCCACGTCCGAGGCTGGCTGGGGGCCTTCAGGGCCGGGGCGCCGCGCGGCCTGGGGCTCGCGGAGGTCGTGGTCTTCGGGATTGGTCTGGCTTGTCACCGTGCCTCCCAAACTTGCCGGCGGGTCGCCGTGTCTCCATCGTGCGGCTCGGGTGCCGCCGCGTCCTCGGGCGAAGCCGCCGATGAGACGGGGTCGTTCGGACCTCCTCCGCCGGACATTCGGCAGGAGAGCCTCACGGCTGTTACGCCTGCGTGGAGACGAGGCGTCCTATCGACCCTGGTGCCACGCGGTGGCGTCCGGCGACAGTCGGATGAGCCCTGCGAGTCGGACCCAACGGCCCTGTCACCGGCTCATCTCACGACGTGATCCTGAACCTGTCGCTCGCCCGGCCACCGAGAACGGGATCGGCGTCTTGCGCGCAACTCTGCCATTTCGGCAGGTTCCTCACCTGCACGTAACGGTAGATTCCCAAAGGGGGTTGATCGACTTGACATGCGATCCGCCCTCACTCGACGTGATAGCTACCGAGAGACCTGAAACGGGAGGGTCTGCTGGCTTCGGCTCGGTTATCCTGCGGCCGTGGACACGTTGCGCCAGGCTGACAACCGGCCCGAGCCGCAGGAAGGCGAGTGTCCGCCGCAGTCGTCCGACGATGACCTGATGTTTCCGACCGTCGCTCGCCTCGAGCTGGACGAGCTGCTCACCCAGCTGGTGGAGCGTGCCCAGGACGTGCTGGCCACGCAGGGCCGGCTTCGCGGCCTGTTGCGCGCCAACCGGATGGTCACCGCCGACCTGCGGCTGCCGACGCTGCTGCGGCTGGTGGTCGAGGCCGCCTGCCAGCTCCTCGACGCCCGCTATGGTGCCTTGGGAGTGGTGGCGCCGGATCGCACCCTCGAGGAGTTCGTCCACGTCGGGATGGACCCCGACGTCGTCGCGCGGATCGGACACCTGCCGACGGGCCGAGGTGTCCTGGGCGTTCTGATCGACGACCCGCAGCCCCGCCGGGTCGATGACATCTCCCGCGATCGGAACGCCGTCGGCTTCCCACCCGGGCACCCGCCGATGCAGACGTTTCTCGGCGTGCCCATCACCGTGCGGGGCGAGGTCTTCGGAAACCTCTATCTGACCGAGAAACGCGACGGCCGGGCGTTCTCCGCCGAGGACGAGGAACTGGCGCTCGCCCTGGCGGCCACTGTCGGCGTCGCGATCGACAACGCCCGACTGTTCGACGAGGCGCAGCATCGCCACCAGTGGATGAGCGCGTCGGCCGAGGTGACGCACGAGCTCATGGCGTCCCCGGCAGACCCGATCGCTCTGGTCGTCGAACGGGCGCGAACCACCGCGCGGGCCGACTACGCGGCCATGGTCGTACGCGGTCGCGACACCGCCACGGCGACCGTGGAGGTCGCCGCCGGAGCGGACACCGCTGGGAACGCGATTCCTCTCGACGGCAGCCTGGCGGGGCGAGCGTTCGCCGGCCAGCGACCCGTGCTCACGGGCGACGCCCCCACGGACGCCTGTGAACAGGAGCGCGGACCCGAGACCGGGTGCCTCATCGCCGTGCCGCTGCGGGCCAGCACGGATGCTGACCGCCGCGTCCTGCTGTTGGGGCGCGCCGGCGGGCGTCAACCGTTCAGGGCCGCCGACGTAGACCTGGCATCGAGTTTCGCCGGCCACGTGGCCGTCGCTCTTGAGCTCGCCCGCTCCGTCTCCGAGCGAGAACGGCTCGTCGTGCTCGCCGACCGCGGCCGGATCGCCCGCGACCTGCACGACCACGTCATCCAGCGCATGTTCGCGGTCGCACTGGGAATCCAGGACGTCGCCCAGTACGAGCAGACCGCGAACGCGGACCGCCTCAACGGCTTCGTCGAGGACATCGACGCGACGATCAAGGACATCCGTCGGTCGATCTTCGAGCTGCGGGGCAGCGCACAGCTGGGCCGGGGGACTCTCCGGGCAGCGTTCGAGAAGATCGCCGCCGACAGTGAGACGGGACTCGGCTTCGTCCCGGTTGTGACCTGCGCCGGCCCGCTCGACACCGTCGTCAGTGACACGCTGGCCGCCGACGTGCTCGCCGTGGTCCGGGAGGCGGTATCCAACGCGGCCCGGCACTCCCGTGCGACCACGATGCGGATCGACGTCCGGCTCGAGGACGACGCCGTCGTCGTCGAGGCCGAAGACGACGGCGTGGGAATCGGGAACGCGACTCGCAGCAGCGGGCTGACCAACCTGCGCGAACGTGCCGAATCGCTGGGCGGGACGTTCGCGCTGGCAGTTCCCGCGGGAGGTGGCACCCAGCTGCGCTGGAGCGCCCCGATCTAGTACGGCAGCAACAGTGATCGCCGGTGGTCTCAGGCCGGCGCGGCGGCCGGCTGCGCGGCGCGGATGCGCCGCCGGTAGTGGTAGTAGCGCGCCATCGCCTGGTGGCGGCGGCGCCAGGTCGACCACCACAGAACGACAGCCGGTGGCATCGCGACCTCGCGGAGCAGCCCGAAGATGTGACGGATCTCGTTGAGCGTGAACGGAATCATCGTGTTCCTGTCCGGTCTGACTGGTTCGCTGATCGGAATTCCGTGGGGGAGA
>NZ_MOMC01000104.1 GCF_001983105.1 Pseudofrankia asymbiotica
GCCCTGTTCGCCGTCTACCAGGCACTCGCCCGCCTCATCGGTGTCGCCGCCGACACCACCGGCACCCCACCCGAAAAGATCAGCTTCCGCCGCGCCCTCGCCGCCGCGTCCGACTCCATCCGGACCGCGGCCTTTTCCCCCTGACCAGGCACTCCTCGCGTTCCTCCTCGAGATCCTCGACCCCCGCCAGACCATCCGGACCCGCCCCGACCGCACCGCACCCCGCAGGACCCGCAGACCCAGCGACTACCCCCGCCGCAAGCCCGACGATCCACCCACCCGAGCCGTCACCCACCGCCTCGAACTGCACTGCCTCGACTTCCGATGACCAACCATCCCTCAAACCTCCAAGGGATCATTTAACCTATGGCCATTGCGCCAGGGCCTGTGGACAACGCTGACCGCCATCGACACCGCGCCGAACACCGCTACAGCCACCCTGACGAACCCCGACGCCGACCGTTGGCGGGTGACACGCCGCGCCGGCGCCCGCGAACATGGCGACAGGTCCGGGTTGACCCGGGTCGGGATCGGACGGACGGCCACGGTCGGCGATGTGGAGCCTGTTCGCGATGCCAGTGGCGAAGACCTCGATGAGGGCTGTCGGGATGGTGGCGGTTTTGATGGTGTCCCGGCATGCCGGCGCGGCTTGGCCCGGTGGTGTTCGCCGCGGCGAACGGAATCCGTGCGCCAATGGCGCGCCAGAAAGGCGTGACCGTCGAACCCGGAATTCCCTCCAGAGGGGTCATCTGTTAGGGTGCCATCCCGCCGGCGATGTGCAGTCATCAAATGGGGATGGAATGCTGAACCCGATGGATGGTGGACTCGCGCTCATTCCCGGGATACCTGTTCAGATGGAAGTGCGGGCGGCCGGAGCGGTCGGCATCGATGTTGCCGCGGTGCTTCTCGGTGCCACGGGGCGGGTCGCCCATGATCAAGATTTCGTTTTCTTCGGTCAGTTGGCGAACCCCGACGGCACCGTGCGGATCACTGTCGACAGCCCGTCGGGAACCACGGTGCGCGCCGACCTCGCCCGGGTGCCCGGGGGTGTTGACCGGATCGTCATCGTGGCGAGCGTCGATGTGGATAGGCCGGGCTCGACGTTGCGGGGGGTGGCGTTGTCCTGCCGCGTGGTGACCGAGGCGGATGGCGTGGAGCTCGCGCGGTTCGATCCGCCGGGTCTGGTGGCTGAGAATGCCGTCGTCCTCGCGGAGATCTGCCGGGAGGGCGGTGAATGGCGTGTCCGGGCGGCCGGGCAGGGTTTCCGCGACGGTCTGGCGGGCGTCGCGCGTCGCTACGGCGTGGAGGTCGACGACGAGCCGCCGGCGGCGTCCTTGGTGGAGGAGGTCGACGAGTCTGCTGACAGGGAGCATGTCGAGCGCGAGCGATCCGAGATTCGGCAGTTCGTCAAGGGGCTTACGCCAGATGAGATCAAATCGGGCGGCTGGTTCACCAAGCTGCTCTCTCAGGCCCTGAGTTCCTACACGGACAAGGTCGATTGGCGGTACTTCCAGGAGAAGTACCGGGGTGTTCCAGCGGACGCCATCGTCGCGCAGCGCATCAAGATGGCATCTCACTACGCCGCGATCGAAGGCGGGCTCTCCGCCAGTGCCTACTCGGCCGTCGTCGTTGCCACGATCGGTTCCCTCGGCGGCGCGTCTCCGGCCACGGTGCCGGCCGCGATCGTGACTCTCATGGTGGACGTCGCGTACATCACGCAACTCCAGCTTCGCCTGGCTTACGACATTGCCGTCCTTTATCGTGTTCCACTTGACCTGTCTGACCCGGATGACCTTTGGAAGGTCATCCGTGTGGCGTTCACGATCAAAAGTGGCGAGGTGGCGCGGGAAGGAGTTGTCAAGGCCGTCCCGGTCGTCGTGCGCCCATTGATCAAACGTTTCTACTCCAAGGGAGTCCTGGCCGCGGGCAAAGGTCTTCCAGTTGTCGGAAAATTTCTCCTGCAACGTAACGTCATCAAGATCGGAATTCCTCTCGTCGGTGTTCCACTCGCGGTGCTGGTGAACCGGTACACGACGCAGATCGCGGGACGGCACGCACGCGCGGTCTTCCGGAACGAAGCACGGGTGATCGAAATCGCCGAGAACCTGAGCCAGCGGACTCGACATCCACAACTGATGCTGTGGGTCGCCTGGCTCGTCATCAATGCGGACAGCGGGATCTCCGACGACGAGGCCCACCTGTTCCGTCACCTGGTGAGGCTCGTCAAGGAGCGGCATCAGGTCGTCGACGATCAGCTCACTCACCTTGTCGACATCGAGCCCGCCGAGGTCTGGCGACGCATCGAGGCCGAGTCGGGGAGTCTCGACGATATTGTCGACGCAGCTAATCAAGTGGCCGAAGTGGACGGCGACATCAACAAACCCGAGCGGGCGATCATCTCCGAAGTTGAGGCTCGGTGCCGATGAGGCCAACGCGACCCGTGGGCCGACTGAAGGGACTGAGACGCTGGGGCGCGTGACGGCGAGTTCCTCGCTGGGCCGGCGCTGAGCGATGCGAGCGGCCCCGCCTTCCGACCGGAGCAGCCCCGGGGGATTTCCCTCCGGGGCTACTCGACTAACGGTCTTTCAGCAGGCGTTCAGTGTGCTGGTGAGGGTGGATTTCTCGGCGCTGTCGACGGTGAGGTTGTAGTAGTACTTGACCTGGACCCAGGCTCGTGCGTAGGTGCAGCGGAAGGAGGTGAGGGAGGGCTGCCATTCGGCGGGGTCCTTGTCGCCCTTGGATTGGTTGACGTTGTCGGTGACGGCCCAGAGTTCCGGGCCGCCGAGGTCGTTGGCGTAGGTCTGGCGCTGTGCGGTGGTCCATGCCCAGGCTCCGGAGGCCCAGGCTTCGGCGAGGGGCACCATGTGGTCGATGTCGACGTCGGTAGTGTTGGTCCAGGTGGCTCCGTCGTAGGGGCTGTACCAGGATCCGGTGGTGGGTGCGCAGCTGCTGTTGACGACGACGCCGGTGCCGTCGCGCTTGAGGACCTGCTCGCGGGTGTTGCACGTGCCGCTGATCGTGATCCAGTGGGGGAACAGGTCCCGGTTGTAGGTGGACGCGTGGGATTCCGCGGCGACGGTCTGCGAGTTCAGGCGGCTGAGCGCGGTGCTCGCTGACGGTATGTTCGGCGGGGTGGCGCCGGCGGGGCCCGTCGTGACCAGCAGGCCGAGAACGGCGGCTATCAGAACGACGATGGCTGTGGTGAGGGTCCGACGGATCACAGTGCGCTCCCGACCGGTCTCGCCGCCGCCGTGTGGATTCCGGCGTGGGGGCACGGCGAAACCTGGGAAAGGATCGCAGGCTTTCACCGGCCGATCGTCATTCCATGCGCGAAGAGACGGTGAATCTTCGGGTGTGGCGGCGAACTCGAGAAGAGTTTGACGCAAAGAGCTGCGAAACTGCCGCGACGGTTCGTGTCCGGTTGTCGTAGTGGTCCGGGCCGTCCGTGCCGAATTCTGTCGCCGGGCTCTGGCACAGGGCTGCCAGGGGTCACCAGTCGGGGCCGGCGGACAGGCCGGGGTCGGGAGCCTCTGGGCCGGTGATGGCGTCGCTCGGCGTGGTCGGGGTTGCCGGGGTGGGGGTTGCCGGGTTGGTTTCGTTGGCGGCTGGGTTCTGTCCGGCTGTGGGGGTGTCCTGGTCAGCTGTGAGAGCCGAGAGGTCGGCGGGGGCGTGTTGGGCGGCGAGGGCGGCGGTGACGGCGTGGGGCTGGTCGGGGTGGGTGGGGATCCAGGGGCGGGCGGCGAGTAGTTCGGCGAGGGCGGTGGGGGTTTGGCGTAGGGCGCGGGTGTAGAGGTCGGTGGGGACGGCGAGGTGGCCGTGGTGTGGGTCGTGGATGTGCACGGTGTCGCCGTCGTGGTGGATCGCCGCTGCGGCGCCCGCCGTGTTCGTCGGGGCGGGGTGGCGCGGTGATGTGAGTTCGGCGGACGCGGCGAGGGCGGTGAGGCGGTCGTCGGGTGCCAGTAGTGGGCAGACGGTCCAGGGCACGGGTGTCGCGACGACGATCCCGGAGCCGTCGAGGTCGCGGTCGACGACGAGGCCGACTTCGTGGGGGGTGACGAGGGCTTCGATGGTGGGCCAGGCGGYGGGCCGCAGGGGGATGAGGTCGTCGGCGGGTAGGAGCTGCGGGGGGAGCGGGGCGTCGTGGGGTTGGACCTGGTAGCGCAGGCCGTGCTGGTCATTGTCGAGGGCGCGTAGGACGGTGGCGGTGGTGAACCGCGGGTCGTCGATGGTGGTGACGAGGGCGCCGGTGGCGAGGATGTCGGGCTGGTAGGGGTTGGTGCCGTCGCCGGGTTGGGGGACGGACAGGTCGGTGTCGGGTGGGTCGAGGGTGGCGTGGGTGGCTTCGCGGCGTACGGGCAGTGCCCAGGTCGGGTGTGGGGCCCAGGGATGGCCGGGTAGGTCCGCGGTGTCGGGGCGCCACAGGTAGCCGCCGTTGTCGAGGGTGGCCAGGATCGTTCCGGTGGCGCGCAGCGGTGGGACGTCGGGGTGGACGACGGCGCGGGTGCCGGGCGGGTAGGGATGGTCGGGTGGGCCGGCGGCCAGGGCGGCGAGGCGTGMGGTGTGTCGGGCGAGGAAGGCGGCCTGGCGGGGGGTGGCCTCGCCGCTGGAGGCCGTCTTGAGGATGTGGCGGACCACGGCGCGGATCTCCTCGTCCGCGTCGATCTCCTCTTCGTCTGGTGCGAGGTGTCGGGAGGCGCTGAACATCAGGGTTGGCAGGTGGCCGGGCCGGGTCTCGCTGATCCGGTATGCGATCACGGGTTCGTCGTGGGACAGCGCGGCGTGCAGCAGGATGTGGAGTGGGCCGTCGCGGTGGACGCGGTCGGGTGTCTCGGTGTTCAGGAGCCGGCCGTAGGTGGTCGGCGGCTGGCCGGGGGGTTCGACGATGCTCGCGCGCGTGGGCCGGTGCGCCGTCGTCATGGGCACGTCGCCGTCGAGGCTTTCGGCGATGGCTGGTGGGAGCGTCGCTGGCGCGGCCAGCAGCACGGTGCGGGTGGTGGCTGGGCAGATCCAGCCGAGGGTCTCTTCCAGGCTGGAGATGCTCGGCGCGCTGGTGGTCCATACCGGTGTGGGGTTGGTGTCCTGGTCGTGGACGAGGGTCGCGGCGAAGCGGTTCGGTGCGTAGTCCCCGGGTAGCCGTCGCAGTTCCCACCAGCCCGCTGGCACGGTGACTCGCAGCGTGTATTTGTCAGGGGGATCCGTCGGTGGCGACATGGCCTTGGACGATCCGGGCGACGGTCGTCCGGGCAGTCATCGCGCCTGACACCGCCACCACCCCTGCGCTCGCGCTCGTGACGACGGCAGGCTGTCCGCCTGGCGCCGTTGGCTGRCACGGGCGGTCGGCCCTGGTCCATGCGGAGTGTTGTTCGAGGTTGCCGGTAGGCGTTCAGCGTCGGTGTGCCGGCCGGCGCGGTGGCGGGGGGTGTGCATGGGCCGGGTGGGTCGTGGCGTGGCCGCCCTTCGGAGGTCGCCGTGATGGTGCGATCGGTCTGTGGCGCCGGCCCGTCCCTGGCGCGGCTGCCCGCGGTGGGGGTGGCGGTGCTCCCGTGGGTGTCTCTGTTTCTGGGGGCGTGGTGGGCGGTGACAGCCGGGAGGTCAGCGGCGGGGACATGCGGCGCCGTGTCAGGCGGGTGGGCGCGGATCACCGGCGGGCCACAGCAGGCGTCGTGGGGGTTTTGCTGAGATGGGTGGGTGGTGGTGTCGGAGGATCTGACGGTCGTGGTCGATCGGCTGCGGTGGGATCGGCGCCGGTCGCCGTATGTGGGGCGGCGGGAGTACTCGCGCGACGCGCGGGAGCTGCTGGATCGGTGCGCGCGGCTGATCGACGCGGGCCAGGCGGTGGATGCGGTCCCGGTTCTGCGTAAGGCGGTGGACCGGATGACGGCCGGGTTGCGGTACCTCGACGACTCGTCCGGGGTGATCGGTGATGATCTGCGCGCGGTGATGGCGTTGTACGCGCGAGCGTGCGCGGTCGCGCCGCCGCCGGCGCGGTCGTTGGCGGGCTGGCTGGTGAGACTGGCCTACGACGGCCCGGGCTGGCCGGACATCGTGCTCGCGGATTTCGCCCCGGCGCTGGGGGAGCGTGGACTCGGTGAGATCGGCCGGCTGGCGGAGCAGCGCGGCGCGGGGGCGGACCCGGAGGCGGACTGGTCAACGTGGGTCGCGACCCGGCTGCTGCGTGAACAGCTCGCCGAGGTGTCCGGTGATGTTGGCTGGTATGTCGATGTGCTCGCCGAGGACCTGCGCCGCCCGGACCGGTATTTGAAGATCGTGGCCGTGTTGCGGGACACCGGCCGGGCACGGGAGGCGCTGGACTGGGCTCGGCTGGGCCTAGCGGAGCACGGAACCAGGCCGTCCGCCGGGGCGTTGCAGGATGCCTACGTCGAGCTCCTGCTGCGGTTCGACGAGGGGGCGGCGGCGGTCGCGGAACGGCAGGCCGAGTTCGAGCGCGGTCCCACACCCGATGCGTTTCGCGCGCTGGTGCAGACCGGTGCGCGGGCGGGCCGGTCGGGGCTCGCGGACTGGGCTGTCGACATCCTGCGTGCCAGAGCCGCCCGCCAGCCGGCCGCGGCGGCGAACCTCGTCCGCGTGCTGCTGGCCGAAGGGCGGCCTGCTGAGGCGTGGGAGGTCGGGAGCGCGCACGTCGACGCGCTGACGCCGAGTCTGCTGACCGAGCTGTTGGAAGTCCGGCGGGCTGAGGGGCATCCTGGCGACGTCATCGGCCACTACGAGCGTCTCGTCGAGATCCACCTGCACGCCGATCCCAACGACAAGCACCGCTACCAGAAGGCCCAGGCGCTGCTGCCGGCTCTACAGACCGCCTACGAACAGCACGGCGACCCCGACGGCTTCATCGGCTACCTGCGGGGGCTGCGTGCCGACAACCGGCGCCGTCCAGCGTTCCTGCGTCTCCTTGACGCCGCCGGCTTCTGACGACGCCGCGTGGCCGACGGCGCCCCGGTCGCCGCGGCGGTGCGTGGCCGGGCGGCCCCTGTCGTAGACGGACGGTTCGGGCCGGTGTGGAGATCGCGGCCGGCAGGCCACGATTGGCCCGGCCGAGTCGAGGCCGTCAGCGAGTTGTTCCTGTGGTCGAGGCGCGGTGTGTGTCAGAGTTCGAGGCCGTCGTCAGCTGGCGGTGGCGGTGCGGCGTTGCCCGGGTCCTGGTTGGGGCCGTCGGGCTGGTTTTCGGCGGCGGCCGGTTTGGTGGTCGCTTGTGGTGGTGGGGTGAAGTATTGCGGGGTGTGGATGGCGGCGAGGGCCGCGAGGGTGGTGCGGGATTCGGTGCCGGTGAGGTGCAGCCGGGTGGTGTGTGGTCGCAGCATGTCCCACAGGTTGGGGTCGGCGAATCGCAGGGCGCGTTCGAACAGGGCGGCGTCGCAGGTCAGCTGGCCGTGGCGGGGGTCCTGGATCGAGATCATCTGGTCCCGGGCCGGCGGAGCCGGTGGTCGTGGTCGTGGCGCTCGTCGAGGCCTGGCGGGGCCGGGCGCGTCGGGGTCGGACTGGTAGCGTGCCCGCCCTGGTGTCGGCTGTGGGCCGGTGAGCGCGGCGCAGGCGTCGACCAGGTCGCGTGAGGCGCTGGCCGCGGCGTTGTACGCGTCGGCGAGTTTCCGGATTCGGGTGGCGGGTTCGACCCAGAGGCCGGTGGCGGTGGCGACTCGCAGCAGCCTGTCGGCAGCGAGGTGGTGGGTCGCGAGGCTGCTCGTGTCGGCGAGTTCGGGTAGGAGCAGGACCGCTCGGCGGGCTGCGGGCAGGGCGGCCGGGGGCTGGGCCGCTCCCGGTCCGATGCGGATCTGGCGGGCGAGCCTGCGTACCTGTTCGTCGACATGGCGCCCGTCGAAGCCGAGCGTGCGCAGCGGGCCGAGGATCTCCTGGACGTTCTGCCATCGCAGCTGGGCCTGTCTGGCCTGGGCTGTCGCGCGTGCGTAGTCGTGCTGCGCGGGTGGGCGGCTGTGCCGCTGGGCCCAGCCGGTCAGCTGTGTCGTCCAGGAGGTCATGGTCACGGCGATGGCCGCGACGGCGCGCAGCGCGGCGCCGTGCATGCGCAGCCGCGGCCAGGTCATGGTGTGCGCGGCGTAGCGCATTGCCTCGACGGCCTGTTCGAACGGGTGACCGGTCTCGTCGCCGAGTAGCGGGGTGACCTCGTCGAGGGCCGTCGGCTGACGGGGCTGCGCGTAGGTGTGTTCCAGTCTGGTCGCGGTGTCGCGGACCTGTCCGACGCGGTCGAGCGCCTGGGCGATCGTCAGCGCTGTGTGGGCGCGCTGTCCGTCCAGCTCTGGAGGGTCGTGACTTGGCGTGGGAGGTGAGGGTGGCGCGGCGTCGAGGATATGGCGGCGTAGATGGTCGGCGCTGGACGTGGCGCTGTCGGCGGCGAGAACGACCAGGCCGGCGAGCCGGCCCGCGGCCGCGGCGACGATGGCACGGTCGTGCAGTATTGCCGCGTCCGGGCCGCGTCGTTCGCCGTCTGGGCCGATCTGTGCGGCGAGCAGGTCGTGGGCGACGGCGAGGCGTAGGGCCGCCGGGCGCCACCGGTCTGCGCGCGCGGCAGACGCTGTGGGCAGGATCAGGCGGGTGGCCGTGACGGTCTCGGTCAGTTGGTGGGCCAGCGCCAGGGCCGGGTTGGCGACCCCGGCCGCCGTGCCGAGGAATCGGGCGTGGCGGCCGGTGAGCGCGAGCAGGTCGACCAGCGCGGCGGCGTCCTCGGTGGCGCCGTCGGCGATCCCGGGTGGGGGTTGGACGACCGCGGTGGCGAGCTCGCGGCGGGCCGCGTCGATCAGGGCGCCGTAGGTGAGCGGCTCAGCCATCGTCGATCGCGCTCAGCGCGTCTCGTGCGTACAGCACCGCCCGGGCCGTCGCCACCGGGTCCGCGGCCGTGTCCACACAGCTGCCCAGCGTCGTGACCGCCGCGTCGAGCACCTCGCGGACCTCGGCCCACCCGACCGGCCCCGCGGGCGCGGACAGCGGGGGCGGGGGTGGGGGCGGGCCCTTGACCAGGCCGGCCCACTCCAGTTGGGCCGCCGCCGACGACACGTCGGTGTGTGCCCGCATCGCGCGGCGCCGGTCGGCGAGCGACGGGAACAGCAGCCCCGCGCCCGCGTGCTCCAACAGCCCCGCCGCGGACGCCAGCGACGGCGGTGCCGCGAGCAGCGCCCGCGCCACCCCCCGCCACCGCGTCGGATCGACCCCGTACCGCGGGTCCATCAAATCGGCCGGCTCCGATCCCGCCGGCGAACCTGCCTCCCGACCGTCCATGACCATCACCAAGCTCCTCCTGAGCCGAACGATTCGACCGGCGCAGTGCATCACCGCGCGTCGCGGCGCGCCGCCGCGCGCCCGAGCCTGTGGACAAGCCTCGCTATCCACAGCACCCCGCCCGACACCGTCAGCGACACCCCGAATGGCACCTGTGCGAAATCCGGAGGCGCGCGTCGTCCGGGGGGTGCGTCCTCACAGACACCGCTCGCCAGCGTCCCTCGCACGCCCRCTGGCATCGTCGCGTCGATATATCGGCGACGGAACGCCCCGCGACGCTGCCGCGTGCCGGCCGCCTCCTTGGCCGTCCTGGCGGCGGGGCGCGGTTGTCGCTGACCCGGTTGCCCGGCCCCGCCCGGCGCGGCATGGTGCGCCATGCGCTGGCGAGGAGCCGGCACCGGCGATGAGCTGCGGCGGTGTCCGTGGCGATGCCTGTCGCGGTGTCTGTGGGGATGCCGGCCCGGTCGGGGTGGCAGGGGCGGTGTCGTTTGGGGTGGTCGTGGCGGTGGTGCCGGTTCGGACCGTGCGGTGTCATGTCGCATCGAAGCGGGCCGCCAGCCGGCCCTGTGAGTTTCGCGCCCCGGTCGGTGGTCCTGCGGCGCTGGCAGGCGGAGTGGGAACAGTGGGCCGGAGGGCCTGAGGCGGCAGCGGGGTTGGCGCGCTGGGCATGCGACCCGCTGCTTGCGGCGCACACCGGGTCGGTCGTGGCGGTGCTGGCCGCCTGCGGCCGGGATCTCACCGCGCCGGTGGACGAGGCCGACGCGGTGTTGGCGGCGCTGGTGCGCCGGGCGCGGGCGGGGGATCTGGCGGCGGCGCGGGTGGCGCTGGAGCGGTTGATGCCGGCGCTGACCGGGCAGGCGCGTCGGCGCTGCGGCCGTCGCGGTGTCTCGTTTGACCAGTTGCTGGTGGAGCTGGTCGGCTCCGCGTGGATCGTGATCCGCTGCTATCCGGTCGAGCGGCGGCCGGTGAAGGTCGCGGCGAACCTGGTCCGGGACGCGGTCGGCCTGGCTGTGGGCTACGTGCCGATGGTCGACCGGTTGACCGCTCCGGCCGGCCTGACCCCGCTGCCCAGCCCGCCCGGCGCTGAGGGCGTCGGCGTCGTGGCGTCGGCCGGCGCCGTCGGGGGATCGGGCGCGGTGGGGGAGTTGTTCGCCGTCCTGGTCGACGGGCGAGCGGCGGGGATCCCTGCCGAGCGGCTGCGGGTGCTGGCCGATCTCGGGGTGCTTGGCCTGTCGCAGCGGGAGGCCGCGGCGCGGGCGGGGGTGTCGGAGCGTGCTGTGCGGGTGCGCCGGGATGTGGCGGTCGGTGCGCTGCGTGGCGCGTTGGTGCCGGTCGGGGCGGTGGCGTCGTGACCGGCCCGGTGAGCGGCGGGTCGGTGTTGTCGGCCGAGGCGTTGCTGGTGGCCGGGGTGGCGGCGTTCGGCGCGGCGGCGGGCGCGGTGTGGGTGGGGGCGCAGCTGGCGGCGTTGCTGTTCGGCGCGCACCATCTGCTGGCGGTCGGGGTGCGCGACGCGGTGCTGGCGGTTCCGACGTTGGCCGCGGATCCTGGCCGGCCGGCGCGGGCGTGGCCGGCGGCGGTGGCCGGGCAGTTGCCGGGCCCGGTCGGTTACTGGGTGGCGACCGTGCCGCCGCTGATCGTGGCCGGGTTTGTGGTCGCGGTGCTGCTCGCGGTGGCCAGTCGCCGGGTGGGGGTGGCGCGGCGGCGGCGGATGGGGTTGGACCCAGAGGCCCGGTTCGCGCGGCTGTCTGATCTGGCGCCGTTGCTGGTGCGCGGGCCGGCGGCGGGCCGGCTGGTGCTGGGCCGGGTGCGGGTGGGTGGCCGGGTGCGGCTGGTCGCGACCGAGGACGCGGCCCGGCCGCTGGATGTGGCGGTGCCGCGCCGGCTGCGGCGCGCTGCGGCGCGCCGCAGCTCGGATCGGGGCGCGGTGCTGGTGCTGGGGCCGACGCGCTGCGGGAAGACCGCGGCGCTGGCGGTGCCGGCGATTCTGGAGTGGGACGGGCCGGTGCTCGCGCTGTCGGTGAAGACCGACCTGCTGGGCGCGACGGAGGCGCGCCGCCGGGCGCTGGGTGAGGTGCGGGTGTTCGACCCGGCCGGCGCGACGGGTCGGGCCGGCGCGGGCTGGTCGCCGTTGTCGACGGCGCGGCGGTTGTCGGGGGCGCGGCGCGCGGCGCGGTCGGTCGCGGCGAGTACGGACTGGAACGCGGGCGGTTCGGGGGACATGTCGTTCTGGGTGTCGGCGGGGGAGGACCTCGTCGGGTTGTTGTTCTGGGTGGCGGCGCAGGGCGGGCTGGGCATGGACAGCGTCGTGTCCTGGGTCGTCAACCAGGACAAGACCACGGTCCTGAGCCTGGCCGGCGCGTTCGCCGACCATCTCGACCCCGAGGTAGCCGGGGAGGGGCGGCAGGTCAACGCCGCGCTGCGGGCGGTCTGGGACTCCGATGCCCGGCAGCGCTCGTCGGTGTACCTGGTGGCCCGGCAGATGATCCGTCCCTGGCAGGAGACCACGGTCCTGCACAGCGCGATCCCCACGTCCGGCGCCCCGATCGACCTGGACTGGCTCCTCGGGACCACCCCCGGCCCACCCACCGGCCCCGGCGCGACGTGGTCGGACGGGCGGCCGGCGCCAGACCTCCCGGCAACGGCGGGGCGGGTGAACAGCCTGTATGTCTGCGCGGACCTGGACGACGCCGAACGGCTCGCTCCGGTGCTCGGCGGGCTGGTCGATGAGCTGTTGCGCGACGTGTACGCCCGCGTCGGTCGTAGCGGTGTGCCGTTAGATCCGCCGCTGCTGGTCGTGATCGATGAGGCGGGGAACTGGCCGATGCGGTCCCTGCCCGCGCGGATCTCGACCTGCGCGGGTTTGGGGGTCGTGCTGATGCTGGTCTACCAGTCGAAGGCGCAGATCGACGCGGCCTACGGCGCGAAGGCGGACGTCGTGGTGTCGAACGCGCCGACGAAGGTGTTCTTCTCCGGGCTCTCGGACCGCTCCAGCCTCGACTACGCCGCGAGTCTGCTCGGCCAGGAACACGTCGCCGCGCGGACCGTCTCCACTGATTCCAGCCCCAGCGGCGGGCGCACGGGCTTGTCGGAGGCCCCTACCCGTCTGGAGTTGCTGCCCGCGGCGTTGCTGCGTCAGGTCGCGCCGGGGGAGGCGCTGCTGATCCATCGCACGCTGCCTCCGATCCACCTGCATGGCCGTTACTGGTTCAAGGACCCGGCCCTGCGCCGCCTCGCCACCGGCCGCGCCGACGCCCGTGCGGCCGGCGCGGCGGGTGACCCGCGGCGCGGCGCGGCCGGCGCCGGGCACGCCGCGGTCGGCGCCGGGCACGCCGCGGACCGCGCCTTCGGACGCGCCGGGTGGCGGGCGCGGCGCGGCGTTGGGGAAGAACGAGGGCGCCCGGCGCGGCGCAGCGCACCCGAGGGCGCGCCCGGGCGCGCCGGTAACCGCGCCGATCCTCCCGACGGTGGGGCAGCCGCACGGCGCGGCGCGCCGCGCGCCGCGAACCGCGCCGCACCGCGCGCCGTGAATAGCGCCGTGCCGCGCGCCGTTAAAAGCGCCGCGCGCCGCGCTGACGAAGATGCGCCTCGCGCCAGCGCGCCAGACCGGCCCTGGCTGGTGGCGCGCCGGGCCCGGCGGGGGAGCCGGTGATCGCCATGCCGGAAGGGGTGTTCGCCGACGAGCCCGACCCGCCGGCCGGACCGGGGGGACTGGGGCTTGCCGAGGAAGCGCTGTGGGTCGATCCGGATGTCTACCCGCTGTGCGTCCAGGTCCCGGCCGGCTGGTGGCGGATCTTCCCGGTGACCGGTGGGAAGGCGACCCGGGAGTATGTCGCGCAGCTGGTCACTGACCCGGCCGGTCCGCGCTGGGCGGGCCGGGTGGCGTTCACCACCCGTCAGCCGACGCTGTGGCGGCTGGAGGAGTCACTGGGCTGGGCGCTTCCGCTGGCCGGTCACATCACCGTGCAGGCAGCACCCCCGTGGGTGACCACCAGCCCCGGGCGTGCCCGCCCGCCCGGGGCTGACAGCTCCACCGTGCTCCCACCCGGGGTGCCGGTGTCGCTGCCCGTGGAGGGCCGCCGGCCCGGCTGCCGGCCGTGGCGGGCGAGTCTGGTGCTGCGCGCCGGCCATGCACCCGCGACCTACGGCCGGCTCCGCCACGGCGAGGGGCCGACCCGCCGCTGGGACCACGGCCAGACCAGCATCGAGATCATCAGAGCCGGACCGGTACCGACCACGGCCGACGACGGCGGGCACCTGCTGACCTACCGGGTGTCCCACCGCGGCGAGGTAATGTTCGCCGGCGACGACGCCCACCTCGCCCACGGTTGGGCGCCGTACTCCACCGAGGCCATCCGCTCGGTCGTCACCACCGTCACCACCGTCACCACCGTCACCACCGCCGACACGGGCAGCCAGCGGTCCGACCGGCAGCGACAGTTCCTCGCCGCCCACGGGACGGCACTCGCGGCAGCGGCCCGCCCGCTCGGCCACCCCTACCCGCCGGGAACCCGCGTCGCTGTCGCTGTCGACACCGACAGCGCTATCTACTCCACGGGCACCGTTCTGGCCACGGCCGCCGGCCGCGCTGGTCGGCTCGACTACCTGTGGCGCCCCGACGTCGCCGACCTGCCCGGTCATCCCTGGCGCCACCGCCCTCGCCTCGCGCTGCGCGCCGGCCTGCACGAGGTCAGCGCCACCCTCGACGTGGCGGATGCCAACACCGACACCCCCGACGGTGAGGACGCCGTGATGGCCACCGGCGCCCTCGTCGCTACCCTCGATGACCCCCGCTTCGCCGTCGGCACGGTGCTGCGTACCTACGCCGGCGACGGCCCCACCCCCCGCTACGAAATCCAGCCCCACGACCAACCCGGCGGCCCGGTGCTGCTCGGCGCGACCGAGGTCACCCCGCTGGCCGGCACCGCTTGGCCGAGCACCGCCGACCTGCTGTTGGCCCGGGCCACCGCCAACGTGGACCTACGCCCCTTCGAACTGCTCATCGCGGTCCGGGACTACGCCCTGAGCGCCGACAGTCCCCACGGCCCCCGCCTCGCGGTCTCCGGCCGTTTCGGCGAGGTCGACATGGCCCTGGACCCCGCCGGCCGCGCCGACCCGGTCGAGGCACCGCCCCCTGCCGGCCCGCCGCCGGGCCTGGGCGCCGGGTTGATCCCGATCAGCGCGTCCGACGGCGCCTGCCGACTCGAGCACCCGACCTACGGCCTGATCGCCGTCGACCCGAACCTGCTCGCCACCGCCCTCACCATCCACCCCACCCAGCTCGCCGCCGTCCTCGACGGACATCCCTGGCTGCCACCCGGCCCGCACCCACCCCTGGTCGCCGCCTACCTCGCCGCCAAACACACCCCCGAAGCCGTCACCGCCCTCGCCCACCCACCCCACCCGATCGGCCCGCCGGACGGCCCCGCCGGAACAGTCACCGTCCTTCCCGGCAGCGCTACCCCGGCCGACACCGCCAGCCCGGATACCCGCACAGCCAACGACACCGCCGGCGCCGGAAACACACCGGTCGACGACGTCGAGGCACCCGGCTGGGAGAGCCCATGACCACCCCACCCCAGCCGCCCGGGCACCAGCCGCCGTCGGCGACGCCTCGGCCCGACGGCGACGTCTCCGTCCCGGCGGGCCGTCCGGAGCCGCCGGCCGGCCCGCCGCCCCGGACAGGGCCGGTGTGGTGGAACCTGCCCCCGCGGCTGGTCGCCTGCCGGCTACACCCGACCGGCGTCCTACTCGACGTCCCGGTCACCGGCGCGAACGGCACCCAGATCGTCGTGTCCACCGCCTGGCCCGACCCGAACGCTCCCTCCAGCTGGACCCACCAACGCTGGCGCCCCAGCCCGGCCGGGCGCGGCTACGACATCCCCCGGCTCACCGAACTCGGCGACGTCGTGGCCATCACCGAATGGGACACCGTCACCACCCCGGCCACCGTCCTGCCACCCGCCCACCGCGGCCTACGCCGCCGCGAACCCACCGTGCTCCCCGCCGAACACCACCCCGTCGCGCACGCGACCTGGTGGGGCTACATCCACGCGATCGATACCGACGCGCTCATCCTGCACGGCCCATTCCCCACCCCCGTCGCCGCCTACAGCGCCGCCCAGCAGGCCTACCTACGCAAACTCCAACCCGGCCATACCCAGCCCGCGACCCGCGCCGCCCCGGTCCAGCCCGCCACCCCACCAGCCACCGTCAGCGTCACCTACAACGGCCCGAACACCACCGTCGGCGACCCCACCCACGGCTGGCTCACCGTCCCCACCGACCGCTTCCACAACGCCATCGCCGTCCCCACCCACCAGCTACACACCCTGCTACGCCCACACCACGGCGACCTTCCCCCCACCACCGCCCACAGCACCCTGGCCGCCCTCGCCGCCCTCGCCGCCCGCCACACCCCCGACCAGCTCCCCGACATCTGCCTACCCACCCCCCTCACGCCCGACCCGACCCCACCAGTCAGCACCCCACCCCTGAGCGACGCCACCGACGCCCCCGATCCCTACGACCCAGACCCGACCCGCCTGCCCACCCCGGCCCCCAGCACGACTGCGCCCCCTGAGCAGCCCGCCGCGCCGCCGGACGCGGTCACCGAACCCGACCCGTCCGCCTCCACCAAGCCCGACCGGCCCGCCGCGGACCCAACCGGTCCCGAGCCTGACCTACCTCATGCGGCCGGCCGTCCGACACCGGCCGACCCGCCACGCACTGCCAGCGACCCGTTCCTGCCGGACCTGTCCCCCTACACCGAGCCCGACCCACCCCTTGCTGGGCCCGTCGGCCCCGACGGGCTGCCCAGCGCGGACCCGTTGACACCCGCCGAGCCCCTCGAGCCCGAGCCACCCGACCTCGGCCTCGAGATCCTCTGACAGGCCGGCATGCCCACCACCGCCCCCGAACCCGCCTGGGACCTCACCGCCCTACACAACCCGAAGATCATCCGGGTATCTGGCCGGTCCGCCACCACGACCGACGAGACGACCGCGCGCGCGGCCGCCGCGCTCGCCGCCCAGGCCGCCGGCGACCCCGCCGCCCCTGACCTCATCCGCGCACTCGCCCACGCCGGCGTCGTCGCGATCCGCGCCGGACGCCTCACCTACCTGTGCCGCGAAACCGTCACCAGCTGGGTCCTGCTCCCCACCCACCGCCGCACCAGCTCCCGCGAGCTCGCCCACGCCGCCGCCACCCGCGCCCACCACCTCGCAGCCCTACGCCACCACAGCCCGGCGCCATCCACCAGGCCCGCCGCGGCCACAGCCACCCCGCCAGCAGCCCTCACCCCACCGGCCGGCACCTCAGCCCCGGCCACCACCGGCACGGGCACGGCGACCGGCCAGGCAAGCACAACGACACGCACCGCGGCCAGCGCCACGTCGCCACCCCCGGCCAACCATCCCGACGACGTGGACCCGAGCCGCCTGGGCCCTACCTACCCGCGGCCGGACCCGGCGGCCCGCCACACCGAACCCGACCACAACCGGCGCCACAGCCCTCGGCAGACAGCCCCGACGGCCTTCACCACACCGCCCCGCTCGACACCTTCGACCTTGGCCTCTGAGCGACGGGCACCGCCAGCAGGCACCGACCCCAGCACCAACCGCGCCATCACCCTCACCCGCAGTCAGCCGCCACTCCGGCCGTGGCGGCTGGCATGAGCCGACCAGACAGGGATCTCCCGTGCGCACGCCGCTCACCCTCGCCGAAGTCCGCGAACTCCCCGCCGCCGTCGACCTCGTGACCGCCGCCCGCGCCTTCAACCTCGGCCGCACCCTCGCCTACACCCTCGCCCGCCAGAACCGCTTCCCCGTCCCCGTCCACCGCCACGGCCGCGCCTACCGCGTCCACACCACCGACATCCTCAACGCCCTCACCGACCCCGAGCCTCGGCCGACCCCCGAGCCAGCCGAGCAGTGATCCGACACGGACACCACCGGGTGCCTGCCCTGTCGAACGTGGGACCCACGAACCGATCGCCGGGCGATGGCAGGGACCGTGCGGGTGTCCATCGGGGTGACCCGGTGGGCCAGCCGGGAAGGGCCGGCCGCTCTCGCAGGAGATACAGGTGATCCCATCGCAGTCCGGCCCTGACGCCGGTGGACCTTCCTCACCCCACGGCCCAGAGGGCCCCGGCGCTCAGGAGCCGGCTCCCGTCGAGATCGCTGTGAAGGCCGGGACCTGGCGCCTGCGCCTACGGCACAGCGACGGCACCGGACAGGCGCTATTCATCGCCGAACTGATCCTCAACCCGCCCGCCGGCGCCCGCCACCAGCCAGCCTGGTCGGCCAGCAGCACCGCCCTCGCCGAGCTGGAAGAGACCCTCGGCTGGGTGATCCCACCGCCGATCAGGCAGACCCTGCGCAACGCGCGGTCCGAGGGCCCCTCCCAGGCCGACCCGCCCGGCAACCAGGTGTCTGACACCGTCGCCCGCGCCCACCARCCGACCAGGACCAGCACCGTGCGAGCCGACGGGCAGCCACCGGTCAGCTACGGCCGGCTCCTGCACCGCGACCAGCCCGCCTGCCGGTTCGACAACGACGGCCTCCGCATCGACCTGCACCCGGCCACCCAGGCCGGCGTCGACACCCTCAGCTACCGCATCAGCCAGACCACTCCTGGCCAGCCACCCCTCGTCCTGTTTTCCGGCACCCGCGGCGGCGTGCCCCCCTGGCAGGACATCGACGCCGACGCCGCACTGTCCGCCGTGCTCCTCAGCACGCTGCGCCGTATCCATACCGGCGAGCTCACCGAACGCCAGTACAACTTCCTCGTCCACCACCAGGACCTGATCATCGCGCTGACCGCCGGCCCACCCGACCAGCCCTACCCACCCGGCACCCACGTCCTGCTCCACCCCGCCGACCCCACCCGCCGCGCCGGCGGCACGGTCCTGGCCGCCACCGAGGACGCCACCGGCCAGAGCTACCTCATCCGCCCCGACGCGGCCTCCCTACCCGGCCACCCCTGGCGCGACCAGCCCACCTGGACCCTGCGCGCCGGTCCCTGGCACGTCCACGCCACCCATACCCGCACCACCCACACCGCCGACCGGCCGGACATCCTCACCACCGGCGCCATCGCCGCCACCATCGACGACCCCCGCTTCACCGAATGCACCATCCTGCGCGCCTTCGACGACCACGGCCGCCGCTACGAAGTCCAACCCCACGCCCCCCACCCCCGCATCACCCTGCCCGCCGACGACCTCATCCCCGTCCGTGGTACCGCCTGGCCCACCGTCACCGCCCTGCTCACCGCCCGCGCCACCGCAGGCCTACCCCCACAACCTGGCGAACTCCTCGTCACCCTGCGCGAAACCGCGATCGTCACCGCCACCCCCACCGGCCCCGGCATCACCACCCTGCCCAGCCCGAACCCACCCAGCCCAGCACTCGACCCGGCGAACATCCAACCCGTCCCCGCACCGGCGCACCCCGCCCAACCGGCCGGTCAGACGGCGACCCTGCGCCAGGCCGACCACGGCACGCTGCGCATCGACGACCCCGTCCACGGACAGCTCCTCGTCGACGAGAGCCTCTTCACCCAGGCACTACGCCACCGGCCCGACCAACTCACCGCGATGATCACCCGCCGCCCCTGGCTCCCACCACCACACCCCACCCAACCCGTCTTCGTGACCGCGGCCCTCGCCGCCCTCCACGCCGCCGACGAACTGCGCCTCACCCACCCGCGACCGACCCCACCCCCGAGGCGCCGCACATCCCACCGATACCTCCAGCCACCCCGACCGCGGAGGGTCCACCCGACCCGCCAGAGCCACCCGACTACCCGCTCCTGTGACACTGGCGAACCGGCGGTGGAGCCAAGAGCAGCCGCTGTTGTCTACGCCGTTGACGACGCCTCCCGATCATAATGATCATAAGTGATGGCGGGTCGGTGGATCCTCGCCCGCGCCGCACGGCGACGAATGTCGACTGGCCTGGCCGGGGTGCCGGTCATCGCCACCGACACTCCGAGGAACACCGCGACGCCTGTATGAAGAGCACCATCGCTCAATGACGACCACAGGGTCGTAATACAGGTAATCCGAGGGTGGGATGTCCCTTACGGTGTCCGCGGCGATGACCGGCGTACGCAGGTTCAGGCCATGGCATCCACGATTTGCGCATCCATATGCCAGCCATCGTGCCCCGCCGCGATATGCCCGCGCATCGGCAGGCACGGCACCCCGACTGCGCGGCCGCGATGAACCAGGGGCCACCGGCAGACGGCGTCAACGAGCCCGACGGGTCGCCGACGTCGGCGGCACACGTCGCAGGTGACACCTCGGAAGAGCAGCTGGCAGACAAGGGCTCCACGGCCGACGGCGTAGACATCGCCGAGTGCGCCGGCAGTGCCGGCGGGACAGCCGGGGCGGCCGCGTCCATCTCAGACCAGTCAGACGGTGGCCAGCAGACACCCGCCGCTCCACGGATCGTCGTGCCCGCCGACCCGCCGGTACTCACGGCGGAAGCCGCACGCGTATTGCTGCGTATCCTGGTGAAAGCGTCCGCCGCCCGAAACCCGCGGGCGCCCGAATAGCGGGACGCCGACGCGTAGAACACGTAACCGGCGCGGGCGCGTTCCTGTAGCCGTAACGTGGCCCCACCGAAGAAAGGCTTCGCCGTGCTCCGCTTCGCCTTCGCTGGACGTGTATCGACCGAGGACCAGCAGGATCCCGTCGCATCCCGCAACTGGCAGCGCTCCCGCGCCGAATCACTGACCCAATCACACGGCCAGATCGTCACCGAGTTCTTCGACATCGGACAGTCACGCTCCCTGCCCTGGAAACGCCGACCCGAGGCCAACGCCCTACTGGCCGCCCTGAAGGACCCCAACCGCGGCTTCGAAGCCGTCGTCATCGGCGAACCCCACCGCGCCTTCTACGGCAACCAGTTCAGCCTCGTCTTCCCCCTCTTCGTGCACTACAACGTCCAACTCTGGGTCCCCGAGGTCGGCGGACCGATCGACCCCACCTCCGAAGCCCACGACCTGATCATGTCCGTGTTCGGCGGCATGTCCAAAGGCGAACGCAACCGCATCAAAATCCGCGTCCGCACCGCCATGGCCGCCCAAGCCAGAATCGAGGGCCGCTACCTCGGCGGCCGGCCACCCTACGGCTACCGCCTCGCCGATGCAGGCCCGCACCCCAACCCCGCGAAGGCAGCCGATGGCAGGCGCCTGCACAAGCTCGAACTCGACCCGCACACATCCACCGTGGTGCGACGGATCTACCAGCTCTACCTCACCGGCACCGGCGTCTTCCGGATCGCCCAGATCCTGACAGACGACGGCGTCCCGTCGCCGTCGGCCGCGGACCCGGAACGCAACCGGCATCGCGACGGCGTCGCCTGGTCCAAGAGCGCGGTCCGTGCCATCCTGATCAACCCGCGTTATACGGGTTACCAGGTCTGGAACAAGCAGCAGAAGGCCGAGAAGCTGCTCGATGTCGAGGACGTCGCGCTCGGCTATGAAACCCGRCTCCAATGGAACGACCGCGCCGAGTGGGTGTGGTCCGACCGGCCAGCGCATCCCGCCACCGTCAGCCGCGACGTGTTCACAGCCACGCAGGAACTGCTCGGCAGCCGAACCACCCGAAGCATGCGGCAGGAGAGGCAGACCCCGAACCCGCACCGCTACGCCCTGCGCGGCCTCGTCCACCACGAACAGTGCGGGCGCAAGATGCAGGGCCACTGGAGCCACGGCACCGCCTACTACCGGTGCCGCTACCCCTACGAGTACGCACTCGCCAACAAGCTCGATCATCCCCTCGGAGTGTTCATCCGCGAGGACAACGTCGTTCCAGCCCTCGACGCCTGGCTCGCCGAGGCGTTCGACCCCCGCGGTATCGAAGCAGCCTTGACTGCGGTCGAGGCCGAGTTGACCCCGACCAGGGCTGACGACACGGTGGCCCTGCGTCGACGTATCGCTGACTGTGATCGCAAACTTGCCCGCCACCGCGCGGCCATCGAGGCTGGTGTCGACCCATCCCTGGTCACGAACTGGATCAAGGAGGTCGAGACCGAACGCCGGAACGCGACCGAACAGCTGGACCACGCTCCACCGCCAGGCACTGGCCGCGCGGTGAACGCCGCGGACATCGCCGAACTCCTCGACCGTGTGGGTGGGCTGCTCGCGGCACTCAGCGGCGCGGACCCAAGCGACAAAGAGTCTCTCTACCGCGAGTTGGGGCTAAAGCTCAGCTACGACCACGTCACGAAGACGATCCACGCTGAGGCCTGCCCACGCCCAAGCGTGGGCATACTGGTTGTGTCCGAGGGGGGACTTGAACCCCCACGCCCGTTAAAGGGCACTAGCACCTCAAGCTAGCGCGTCTGCCATTCCGCCACCCGGACCGGTGACTCCCGGGCTCGCCACCCGGGTGCAAAGCAGATGCTACACGGTCCGCCAGCGTGCCTGGCGCAACCCCAGACCACGGCTGGATCAAGGCCAGACAGCGGCCAGCACAGGCATTCAACGAGGTCGGCAGGCGCCGGAACGGGTAGGCCCGGTCGATCCGGCACCCGTCGCGCCTGAGCCGTCCGCGGGTCAGCCGAGATGGTCGACGCCCGGACACGACCAGCTCGACGATCAGTGGGACGGCCGGACCGAGCCCGGTTGGACCTGAGCGAACGGTGGGCCCGAGCTCGGCCTACTGGCCAGGACAGCCCCACGTCCCCACGTCCCGACGTCCCGACGTCCCGACGTCCCGACGTCCCGACGTCCCGACGTCCCGAGAGCCCGCGCGCGGAACGTCGGCATCGTGAGGGCATGCCGCGGTCAGAGCCCCACGGGCGAGTGGTCCGCTGATGACCGGACCGCGGGGATCAGCGCGGCGAGCCGCTCGAGCTGGCGGAGCTGGGAGTCCAGGTCCAGCGCACCCAGACGGGCCACGATGTGGCGCGCGCCGCCGGTGACATACCGGGCCAGTCCGTCGAGGACCTGGTCGGCGGAGCCGGTGACCACCGCCTGGATCTTCTCCAGTTCGCCCAGCGGCATCCCGTACGTGGCCCGTGCGTAGTCGTCCAACGCCCGCCGRCCGCTTTCGACGTCGTCATCGATCCGTACCGAGACGAACAGCGCGGGTGTGATGTCCTCGGCGGCCCGGCCGGCGTCGGCCGCCGCGGTCCGGACCTCCCGGAGCCCGGACGCGTAGTCGGCGGGGTCGGGTGGGTAGGGCAGCCATCCGTCGTAGGTCCGGCCGGCGCGGGCGAGCGCGGCCGGGGTCGCGCCACCGAGCCAGACAGGCGGGCCGCCTGCCCGGAACGGCCTGGTCGCGGGTGGGAGGTCGGTGAATGTGAGGAGCTCACCGTCGAAGGAGCTGGCGCCGTTCCACAGCGCCCGCCACAACGCGACCGTCTCGTCCAGCCGGGTGAAGCGTCGTTCCCACGGCACCTCGGACAGGTCGTAGAACGGTCGTCCGAAACGGCCGGGGAAGCCCGCGCCCACCGCCACCGTGAGCCGGCCGCCGGACAGCAGGTCGATCGACGCCAGGGACTGCGCGGCCTGGATCGGCCTTCGCAGGAACGGCAACAGGGCGCCCGTTCCCAGGGTGACGGTCTCGGTCGCCGGGGCGAGCGCGGCCAGCATCGTCAGGGCCTCGATGCGTGGGCTGATCAGCGAGTCGTTGACGAAGAGCGAGGAGAATCCCAGGCGTTCGGCGGCCAGGCCGAACGCGACCAGTTCCCGAGGGTCGCCGCCCGCGCCCCACTGGGCGGCTCCGGTCGGGATCAGTACGCCGATGTCCATGGCGACGATGCTCATGGCCGGTGCGGACAGCGACAATTCCCGGCGGGGAATGGCGTGGGGCGCCACCGCCGGTAGAACAGGTCTGTGGACTTCCCTCACGCGCTACGCGAGCGCCGGACCGGCCGTCGCCTCAGCCAGCTCGACCTGGCGCTGCGGGCGGGCACCACCCAGCGGCACCTGAGCTTCATCGAGTCCGGCAGGTCCGTCCCCGGACGGAGCATGGTCGTGCGTCTGGCGGAGTCACTCGACCTGCCGCTGCGAGAGCGCAACGAGCTGTTGTTGGCCKCCGGGTACGCGCCCGTCTACCCCGAACGTTCGCTCGACGATCCGATGCTGGCTCCGGTGCGCACGGCGATCGAGCACATCGTTCGCGGGCATCTGCCATATCCGGCGCTGGTCGTGGATCGGAACGGCGATCTGATCGCCGCGAACGACGCGTTCGATCTGATCACCGAGGGCGCGGCGCCCGAGCTGGTCGGCCCGGGCAGGAACGTCTACCGTCTCGCGCTGCATCCGGACGGCGTGGCGCCCCGCATCCGCAACCTCGCCGAATGGGCGCGCCACATTCTGGCCCGCCTCGGCCACGCCGCCGAACTGCGCGCCGAACTCGCGAGCTACGTCCCCGAGCTGGAGCCGTCCGACGGGCAGCTCGGCTTCGCCGTCCCGCTCCACCTCGGATCCTCCCGCGGTGACCTGCATCTGATGACGACCGTGACGACCTTCGCCACCGCCGTCGACGTGACGCTGGCCGAACTGAAGCTGGAGGCGTTCCTGCCGGTCGATCCGGCGACTGCCGAAGCCCTCTCAGCGGCCACCCGGGCGGTGTCTCCCACGCCCGGGGGTCGGGCTCTCACGGACATGTAGTCGGCGTGACAGGAATGCCCAGCGTGGCCCGAGCCGCTGGTCATCAGATGCCGTTCGGGGGTTCGATCACGGCGCGGGCCGCCTCCATCCAGTTCTGGCCCGAGAGCCTGCGGAACGCCTGGACGACGAGTGCGCCCAGGTCGAAGTCGGGGGAGAGGAGCCATTGGGCCGCGAGGCCGTCCCAGGTGGCCACGAACTGCCGTGCCACGTCTACCGGATCAAGGCTCGGATGCGCCTGGCCGGAAATCTGGCGCTCGGCGACGAGGCGACCGTAGACGTCGACGGCGCTCCGGTTGGACCGCGTGAAGTAGTCCTCTGCCGGGTGCCCGGGAGTCGCGGCGAGACCGGTCAGGGCGACCCGGAGGCGGAGCAGGGATTCCCGGCGGGTCGCTGCGCGCGCGGCCTCGGCGAGGGCATCGATGTCGAGGCCGGCCAGGCCGTCCGCCGGGTGCACACCATCCTGCTCGGCGTGGAGCACGGCCAGCTCCTGATCTCGTTCCAGGGCGGCGAGGAGGAGCTGGTCCTTGCTCGGTAGTGGTAGAGGACGGTTGCCTCGCTCGTCGCCGCCCGCCGAGCGACCTCGGCCGTGGTCACCTTCGCGTGGCCCTCCTCGAGGACCAGGTCGAGGACCGCCTGGGCGATCTCCCGGCGGCGGGTCGCCGTCCGGGCGTAGTGACCGCGGGGACGGCGGGCCGTGGAAGCCATGCGATCGACCCTACCGATCCCAATTTTGAGCAGGAACCAACAGTCTTCCTGGCTCGCGTCTCCGGTACGGGCGCCGGCAGGATCACCCGAGTGGAATGGGACTTCGACGGCACCGGTAGCTACGCCGAAAGCTCCAGAATCGGCGATGTCGACAGCTCCGTCCAGCTGGCGACCACTCATACTTTCGCCAAGCCGGGTACCTATTTCGTCGCCGTCCGCGTCACCTCCCAGAAAGAGGGAGACGCCAAGGCGGCCTACACCCTCGTCCAGAACCTCGGCCGTGTCCGGATTGTCGTCAGGTAGAAGCGGCCTGACCTCGCGCCGAAGTCCCATTGCTGAAAGCCGCGGCCCGCGGCCCACCGGCCGCGGGCCGCGACGCCGCCCGTCTCCGCTGTCGCGGCGCGTCCATTCCGCAGGCGGGGTCGGTTGTGTTGGGAGGAGGCCCACCGCCGATCCGCCTCGACCGTCTCCACGTAGCTGACCCAGAAATCGGGTGGCCGGTCCTCGCTCTCCGCGGATGAGTGGCGCCCCTCGCTTCTCCCCGTCACGGTTACCCAGCCTTCCACCGACATCACCGCGAGAAGRCCGGAAGCGCACTCTCCGCGCGGACTGGGCCGTCTGGTCTCCGGCGGCCGTTCAGCTCCACGAACCGGAACAGGTCCCGACGCACGGCGGCGCGGGCGAGGAGGGCGTCACGTCAGATGCCTGTTCGACGACCGCGGTTTCCTGATCCGTGGAACACGAGGCCGACGACCAGGTCGGCGTCGTCCGCCGTCGGGGGCGCCTGTCGGCTGAGGACGCGATACAGCATGGAGCCGATGAGCACGCCCGCGATCGTCGAGACCGGGGCGTCCGGCGCGAGCTGGCCGGCCACGCGGGCGAGCTCGAGCCGGTCGCGCAGGAGCTGCTCGTGCGGTCGGGTGAAACGGTCGTACAGGATGTCGGCGATCGCGCGGTCGTCGGCGGTCGCCGCGGTGAGGGCGAGGATGAAGCCCGTGCTCTCGGCCGTGGTCAGCCGATGCGTCCAGGCGCGCAGCCAGCCGCGGAGGTCGGTCTCGATGTCGCCCGTGTCGGGCGGGGGGACGAGCGGGGGCGCCAGGTCGCCTTCGAGCGCGGCGTCCGCGACGACGGCGCTCTTCGAGGCCCACCAGCGGTAGATCGTCTGCCTGCCGACGCCGGCGCGGGTGGCGATGGCGTCGATCGTCAGCCGCTCGTAGCCGCGTTCGAGCAGCAGGTCGCGCGCCGCGTCCAGGATCGCGAGCCGTGAGGTCTCGCTGCGTGGGCGCCCACCCGTCATCCGCCGAGTCTAGGAGAGCCGGAGGTCGACAGGTAAGGCCACGCTTCGGCAGGTCAGGTCATGCTTCGGCAGGTCAGGCCGTGTGCTGGCAGGTCGGGCGATGTATAGTCCCGATTCCGAGACAAACCGTCTCGTAATCGAGGGTGTAGGGAGCTGGGCGGATGCCGAACGAGGTACTTGTCGTGATCGGTGCGGGCGGCATGGGCGTCGCCATCAGTCGCCGCCTCGGCCCGGGCAAGGCCCTCTTACTCGCCGACTACCACCAGACAGCGCTGAACGCGGCCGCCGAGGCCCTCCGCGACGAGGGCCAGCAGGTGACGCCGTTGGTCGTGGACGTGTCGTCCCGGGAGTCCGTGTACGCGCTCGCGCGAGCGGCCGCGGATCTCGGCCCGGTGCGGCACGTGGTCCACACCGCCGGGCTGTCGCCGGCGCAGGCGCCGGTCGAGGCGATCCTGAAGGTCGACCTGTATGGCACGGCGCTCGTGCTCGACGCGTTCGGCGAGGTCGTCACCGTGGGCGGTGCCGGCGTCGTCATCTCGAGCATGTCCGGCTACCTCGCGCCGCCGCCGGCCGGCGAGGTCGAGGCACAGCTCGCGGGCGCGCCCACCGAGGATCTGCTCGGCCTGCCGTGCACGGCGGTGGGTGCCTTCACGTCCGCCGGCTATGCCTACTCCTTCGCCAAGCGCGCCAACCAGCTGCGGGTGCGGGCGGCAAGTGGGTCCTGGGGGGCGCGGGGCGCGCGGGTGAACTCGATCAGCCCGGGAGTCATCTCCACGAAGATGGGCCAGCAGGAGCTCRCCGGCGAGTCCGGCGCCGGCATGCGCGCCATGGTCGCGGCTTCCGGCACCGGCCGCCTCGGCTCGCCGGACGACATCGCGGCGGCCACCCAGTTCCTCCTGTCGGACGCGGCCTCGTTCATCACCGGAATCGACCTGCTCGTGGACGGCGGCGCGGTCGCCGCGGTCTCGACCGGACGCATGAGTCTCACCGCGACGGAACGCTGAGCTGGATAAACGCTGAGCTGGACATGAGGCGCGGTCCGGCGAGAAAGCCGTAGGCCCGGAACAGGCGGGAGACCGGCCTGTCCGCGTTATGCCTTCGGTCCTTTCAGGAGCAGTACGGCGACGTCGTCGGTGAGTGGTCCGCCGTTGCGTCGTTCGATGTGGTCGATGAGGACGTCGGGGAGGGTGTCGTCGCCGGGTGGTGGGTTGATGGTGGCGATTTCGGTGAGGACGCCGTCCCAGCCGAGTCGTTCGCCGGTGGGGCCGTCGCGTCCTTCGAGGAGGCCGTCGGTGGCCAGGAGGAGTTCCCAGCCGGGTGGTAGGGGGACGGTGACCTGGTTGCTGGTGACGTGGTCGAGGACGCCGAGGGCGGGGCCGACCTCGTGGTCGGGGAGTGCGGTGAGGTGTGGGTGGAGGAGTGCGGGGGGTGGGTGTCCGGCCAGGCGCATGCCGAGGGAGGCGCGGTCGGGGGCGACGGCGAGGGTGCAGACGGTGGCGAAGAGTTCGTCGTTGGTGCGTTCGCTGACGAGGATGTCCTGGAGGTAGGTGAGGCGGTCTGGTTCGGGGATGCCGGCCAGGACGAGGG
>NZ_MOMC01000105.1 GCF_001983105.1 Pseudofrankia asymbiotica
AGGGTGATCACCTCGTCCGGGTCCGCGACCATGTTCCGCGTCTGCCCCGGCTCGCCCGGCTGCTTGCCACGGGGCCGGCCCGACGCCGTCCGCGACGACCGCTTCGGCGCCTTCGTGAACGGGCTGTCCGACGACGGCGGACGCGACGACGTCGAACTGTCCGTCCCGAGCCGGCGTTCGAGCTCCGCGACCCGCGCCGCCAACTCCTCGGCCCGCGCGGTCAGCCCCTCGATCAGCGCCGCCTGCCGTTCGATCAGCGCGGCCTGCCCGGCGATGACAGCCACCTGCTCCGCGACCAGACGCTCAAGCTCCTCATAGCTCGGCCGGCCCGCGGACTCCACCCCCGCAACCTAGCCGATCTTGCCCCGCCGCCCGACAACCAGGAGACCGATCACCACACAAGATCCGGAAGACAGCCGCTCAACCGAGCTGAACAGCTACGACCTGGGAGGTGAGCATGAGGGTGCTCGCGGTACAGGGTGTTGATCCAGTGGACGGCGCGAAGGTCTGTGCCTCGTCCATGACGAACAGTCCGCCGAGTGGCCGGTCCGCCGCGGGGTTGCGCTTCGCCCAGGCGAACAGCGCGATCTGTAGTTGGCTGACGAAGCTCTGACGCTGCGAGTCGTCGGGCAGTCCAGACAGGTTGATCACGGACACCCGGGCACGGCAGCCAGCCGTGGGGGTGAGTAGCTGTCCTGGGTTGACGGCGGTGCCATCCCCACCGAACAGCGGGTCGTTGATGGTGGCGGCGCGCAGCGTAGTCGCCATGTCCTTGGCGATCTTGTCGTCGGGGTCGAGGTCGGTGACCCCTGACGGCAGGTCACGGAGCAGACCGATGAACGAGTCCAGGCTGCTCCGGTTGCCGCGGGCGAAGTGGCGCAGCGCCTGGCGCAGGATCGCCTGGCCGACGACGGCGCGCCGGGCGGTGCCGGCGACGCCCGCGCGTGCGGCGAGCGTCGAGGCGGCTACGTCGATCGCGAGATCGAGCTCCTCGGTGTCGCCCCGCAGGCTGGCGAAGTCCGGCAACGGCTGGAAGCTCAGTGGCCGCCCGGCGGGGCGTCGCGGTGTCCACACCACTACTTCCGTCGTCTGGAGGTACTCGGCGGCGAGCGCCGCGTCGCCCGCCGCCCATCCGTCCGGAGGCGTCGGCCAGGCCTCGCCGAGGCGGGCCAGGTCGTTGTTGGGGTCCAACACGATCGACGAGACACCGCGCAGTGCGCACTCCTCGACGAGCCGGCGGATCAGTACGGTCTTGCCCGAGCCGGACCCCGCGAAGATCGCGGTGTGTTTGCGCAGCGTCTCCAACGGGATCGTGATCGGTTCCCTGGCCGGGGACGCTCCGACAGGCAGGAGACTCCCTTGCGGCGGCGGCTCCTCGCGGTCGCGTGAGGTGCCCGCGGGTGTGGGTTCGGCCGTGCCACCGGAGTTCGAGGCGGGGTCCTGGGATCGGGGGTCGTCGCGTGGTGCCTGCCCGCTGACGGTCGGCTCGGTGGCCGCGAGCTCACGAAAGACGTGACCGAGAGCGTCGTCGAGCAGCCTGGTCGAGCTGGCCGGGTGCCGGGACCGCAGCCACAGGTCCGTGGCGGGAGGGTGCTCGTCGAGTATCCGTCGCAGCGCGCTGAACGTTCTCAGGTCGTCGTCCTCGATGGGGTGAGTGGCGCCGCCGGCGGCCTCGAGGTCCTCGACAACCTCTCGGGTCTTGGCGCCTTTGCTCCACGCGTCACCGCGCAGCACCACCAGGTGGCGCCGGCGTGCCTGGGGTGGTGTCGCGGCTGTGACGCCGGCGGCGGTGGCGGCACCCTGCAGCCTGGTCAGCGCCGCTCTGGGGTTCGTCGCCAGAATCGCCCGGAAGGACCAGTGGGTCTCGTCGCCCGTGTCCTCATCAAGGATGCGGCGCAGCCGAGCGTGCACATACGGCTTGGCGCTGGGTCTGGGGTCGTGGCGGAACGCCGAGCCGGCGGCGCCAAGCTCGGCGATCCAGGCGGCCAGTCCGGCGGCGATCAGACCCGGAAAGGTGGAATCTTCGGCTGTCGGCACGAGGATCCCGTCCAGGTCTGCCTCGGCCTTCAACTGCTCGAAGGTCGCGTCCAGCGCTGCCAGCTCGTCCACATCGGACACAGGTGGCTTGCCGACGGGGCACGTCCTCGCCTCGTCGTCCAAGCTGGCCAGCTCGGTGAGCGAGCCGGTCGCCAGACCATGCTGGACATGCTGGTCGATACGCTGCAGCAGTGCGCGTGGCGTGTAGTCGCCGGCGTCTGCCAGGGCCTCCGGGCGCACTGGCCAGGTCGGGTACGGCGGCGTGAAGTCGATCGCCGCGTAGCGTTCGCCGAACCGGCGTCGCACGACCTGCTCCGCGAGGATCGCCGTCCCGATGCCGCTCAGCGGAGTCGTGAGGCGGAACCGGTCGCGCACGGAGGCGACGACCTTCTCGTCGATCAGGCTCCAGGTCGACGGCAGGCAGGCCAGTACGCAGAGCGTGCGGGCGGTCTGGTCGCGCAGCCCGAGCAGGCCATCCGCGATCTGGTGCGCGGCTGGTCCGGCCTCCCGCACGCCCGGTTCGTCGTCTTCCTGGGACACGCGGGACTCGGCGATCACCGTGTCGATCTGGTCCACGGCGATGACCGTCGGCCCGGTCAACGCGAGCAGCCGGGACACCTCGCGCACGATCTGCCGCGCCGGCGTCGGCGCGGCGCGCATGCCACGCTCCGACCGCTCGTGCAGAAACTGCTCCTCCATCGACAGCAGGTACCCGCGGCCGACGTCCTCGGCGTCATAGTCGTTGGCGCCGAACAGCACCAGCGCGCGCAGCGTGTCCTGGCAGTCGCGGCCGACGGCGCGGTCGAAGCCGCGTAACGCGACGATGAAATCCTTCAGCCGGGTCTGCTCGTAGGGCGCGTCGCCGGTGACGACCGCGGTCACCTCGGGCGAGGCGCCGATGAGCAGGGCGAGCCGGCGCAGGAAGACCCGCAGCTGGGTGCCCTGGCCGTCGATCTCTCGGGTGAACCCGTCGACGATCGAGGCGAGGACACTCTCCCAGAACGGTGCGCCGCCCAGCGGGCCGACGAGAAAGAAGTAGCCGTCCGCCGCGTGCACCTGCTCACGGACCCAGCTGAGTAGATGGGTCTTGCCCGTGCCGGCCTGACCCTGGATGACCAGGCCCATGGGGTTCGAACCGTTGGTCCCGGCCGCGGCGGTGGCGATGCTGTCCGTCACGGTGCGGGCAGTCGAGGGATGGATGCCGTTGACGTGGTACGGCGCGGAGCGCCAGACGTCCTCGGGCGTGCGAACCCAGTCGAGCTTCAGCGCCGCGAAGGCGTCCTGTTCCCGGGCGCCCATCAGTTCCCGATCGTCAGCAGGTGTTTGTCCTGGCCACCGATTCGGATCGCGTCACGGCGGTCCGCGCTGGTCAGCGTCTTCTGGTCCTCTTCGGGCGCGATCGTCACGCCCGAGGCGGGGTCGCGGTTGAGCTCCCGCAGTGCCGTGTCGACGTCGTCGCGGGGCACGTCGCCGAGCAACGGACGCAGTGCGGACAGTCGGACCCACGCGCCCGGCCGCGGCGCGAGCTGGTGGTAACCCGCTCGGATCCTCTCCGCGAGCCCGGCTTCGGGGACGGCGTCCTCGGCGGTCGTCGATGTCTGGGGGGCGGCCGGCGTGGGGGCCACCGTTGGCGGACCGGCGCGGAAGACGTCCGCGAGGCTTAGCCCAGCACGGCCGAGGAACCGGGACAGTCCGCCGAGCAACGCGTAGACCGTACCGGTCGGGATGACGAACGCCCGGGACTCCGGCAAGGGGGCCGCGAGCTCCTCGACGCAGCGCGCCCAGCCATTCTCCGTGAGCGTGTGCGCGAACGCGCGGCCGGCCTTGCGGCTCTCCACCAGCTTGAGGTCGTTGAGCACGCGCCGGTTCTCGCCGTCGATGGTGATCCGGTAAAGCTCTTTGAGCTCCGGGTTGKAGATCTCCCGGTCCACCGTCATCAGCGTCAGCAGCGCACCAAGCTGGCTACCTGTCAGTTTCCCACCGGACATCTCGCTACGTCCCTTCCCGGGTTTCCTGCCGCTGCCGTCGTTTTTCCTGCCGCCGCTGGTGGAGCAGGCGTTCTATCTTGCTCAGCACCATGGCGACGTCGTCGAGGACCTCGTCGTTGGTGAACCGCAGCACCACGTAGCCGTCCAACGCCAGGTCGACGTCCCGGCGGCGGTCGGCCGCGTAGTGAGCGGGGGAGTGATGCTCAGGGCCGTCGATCTCCACGACGCAGCGCTCGGCGCGCCAGAGCAGATCGAGACGGATCGTGGGTGCGAGAGGCCCGGACCGGTGTGTCTGGTTCCAGGCCCGTCCATCCGCCCACGACCTGCCAGCCAGTGCTCTCTCCACACGGGCCTCAGCAGCGCTCGCCGGATGCGGCTGGCCGGTCACTGGTGGGTAGCTCAGCGCTCGCTGCTTCGCGTTCGACCGGTCGGCTGTGGCCGAACCCGTCGCGCCTTCGGCCTGGGTGAGGCACGCGTGGATCGTGCCAAGACGATCGAGAGACGGGTGGCCGCTGGGCCCCGGACTCCTGGTGGCGGTCGTGGAAACCTCGCTGGGCCAGGCAAGCCACACCGCGAACCGGCCGTGGTGGGCGAGCCACTCCAGGGCCGCGACCAGGGCCCCGACGGCCCGCGTTCCCAACTCGCCGGGCCCGGTCGGCGGGAGAACCAGGATCGCGGCGGAGTCTCGCTGGTAGGACGCCGCGATGACACGGGCCAGCCCGGCGGCTCGTACCTCGTCGGGAAACCGGCGGCGCGCGCCACCGCCGGGCGCCTCGCCCAGAACGGCGCGCCCAGCCAGGTCGGCGAGGAAAGGGCCGAAGCCGCCGGCCGTCGCCGCGACCGTGGCGGCGAGCGCCCGGGCCGCGTCCGCCCGCGCGCCTGGCGACCGGCCGACCGTCGCGGCTCGCGCGGAGATCTCAGGAACAACCGCGACGTCGAGATCCAGCTTTCGCGTCGTCGCCAGGCCGAGGCTGTCCGCTCCGGGCAGCCAGCTGGGGAACAGTTCACGCGCGATCAGGTCCAACTCGGTCAGCAGGACCATCACATCATCGGCGGTCACGACCGGCAGGTCGGCGGGCGGMCGAAAGCGGATCGTCGCCGGCGCGCTGTCGGGCAGCGGATCCAGCGAACGATCCAGCGCGTCCGCCGCCGCACCGAGGACACGGGTGACGCGCCCAGGCGGGACCTGCGCCCACCACGGATCCATCACCACACCCCCCGACCGTGAGACACCTCGGGGCAGTTGGCGACGCGAAACGCGAACTAACAGCAGTTTCGACCTATGCACTCGAGTTGCGTCACAGATTTTCACACTCGTGCGCCATCTCCGACCAGGCCCCTCTTGAACCAGGCTCCTGCCCGATCCACGTCCGTCCACGTCCGTCCATCGCGGAGCGGGCTGGGGCTCTGATGCTTCCCGCACATGGACCAGCGTTGGCCAACGCGGCAACAGTCGGGTTACGTCGGTCTGACTCGGCATCGCCCATTGCGCTCGGGCGGCCAGGTACCGAATGCTCATGCCGGACAGCGCCGCCTCGTCCGATCGCGCCTTCGACCCGGTCGACGGCCCAGCCCAGAGGCGAGAAGTCCATCGAGAGGGCGGTCGATGATCGAGAACCTTCTGGAGACGGTGGCCGCGGCGACCAGGCGAGCCGCCGCCGTGACCGCGGGGGCGTGCACGACATCGGCGTCGCGAAGGCGCTGCTGGCCGCCCGGGAGCTGGCGGAGATCGATCCCTGGCTCGAGGTCGAGCTCTTCCCGGAGGGCGTGCGGGCGGACACCGTCGAGTCCTTCGTGATCGGAACCGGCCAGACCGGGACCAGTGGGACCGGGACCGACGCCGCCGGAAGCGACGCCGCCGGAAGCGACGCCGCCGGGACGGACGCCGCCGGGACGGACGCCGCCGGGACGGACGCCGCCGGGACGGACGTGACCGGGACCGGCGCGGCCGGCACCGGCGCGGTGGGCGCCAACGCCAGGCTGGACCTCCTGGTGGAGGAGTGCGACGACCTCGCGGTGAAGCTGCTCGCCCGGGAGGCCTGCCGGCGGTCGGACGGATGCCGTCCGGCCAGTGCCGCGGAGGATTTTCACGCCAGGGACGTCCGTGGACCGCCCGCACGACGAAGAACGGGGCCCGCGAAGGCTCGCGGACCCCGTCCGGAGGTCAGCCAGACGCTCAGCTCACACGGCCGCACCGCCGTAAGGGCGTTCAGACTGACGCCCGCGACCCGCACGACCCGCACGACCCGCACGACCCGCACGACCCGCACGGCGCGGGCGACGCGGGCGACGCGGGCGACGCGGCCACGATCAGGGCCGGCCTCCTGGTCAAGTGATCGAGCGGGCACTGTCCTGGCTCAGCCGGAGGGCACAGGGGTGCCGCAGCGCACGCAGACCGTCGGCGGGTCGTGCTCCGCGAACAGGCCGCACTCGGGGCAGACCCGGGCCAGCCAGCAGGCCGGGTCGCCGCCTTCGGGTGACTGGTCGTCATCCTCGCTCGGCGAGACCTGGGTGGTGTCACACACGGGCGGTTCCGCGGGCCGGTCCGGCCGGAGCTGTCAGGTACGCCATGCACAGGCCGGGCTCGGCGAAGGGTACGAGCCGGCTCTCAAGGGCCGGGGCCGCGAGGTGTTCCAGCGCTCCGCGCAGGAGCCCGAGGTGAAGGGTGCAGACCACCTCGGGATGAGCCCGGGCGACGTCGAGGAAGGGACAGGCGTGGAGGATGACGCACTGGCCGCCCGGTTCGGCGGCGAGTTCGGGATCGAAACCCATCTCGGTGAAAAGCGCCATGACTTCTCGCATGGCGTCGCCGAGCGCTCTGGTGTCGTGCACCGGTGTTCCGGCGGGGCTGGGACCGGCCGTGTCCACGTCGGATGACCGGGTGGCGAAGCGCGCCCTGGCCCAGGCCCGGCCGGCCTGTTCCGCGCGTGCGGCCTTCTCGGTGGCGCTGTCCGCCAGGTTCGCGGCGAGCGCGGCGGCGAGCTGCTGGTAGCCACCGCGATCCTCGCCAGGGCTGGTGGGCGTGTAGGTGACCCGCGGGCGCCCAGGTGTGGAACGTGGCTGCGACGCGCGGACGACCAGGCCGGCGGCGGCCAGCCGTTCCAGGTGGAAGCGGACCGTCGACACGGCCAGGCCRCTTTCCTGGGCGAGCTGTCGGGCGTCGAGCGGGCCCGGGGCTGCGCGTAACAGGCGGAGCAGGTCCAGGCGGCTGGCCGCGGCCAGCGCGCCGTGGTGGCGAGTCCGATCGGCCACTGGAACAAGCCTGACCGTGGCGCCGCCTTCGTCTTCCCCGCCCGGCCCGGCGCCGCGCGCGGCCGGGTCCCGGCCGCGGCTCATGCCCGAGGCGGGTAACCGGCAACTAGCGGAGTGTCACTGCCCACCGGGCCGACCTTGCCCGCCCCGCCCGGCGAGCCGAGCGCGGTGTCCCGGCCGGGTAGCGGCTCGGCGAAGAACCGGGCGTTGTCAGCGGTGAACGGAGCCAGCGCCTCGGGGACGTCGTCCTCGTAGGCGATCGCCTCGACCGGGCAGACCGGCTCGCACGCCCCGCAGTCGACGCACTCGTCGGGGTGGATGTAGAGCGCGCGCCCACCCTCGTAGATGCAGTCGACCGGGCACTCCTCGACACACGCCCGGTCCAGCACGTCGATGCACGGCTCGGCAATCACATACGTCACAGCTCACCCCTTGATCGATCACCACATCCACCCTGAGTTTACGCGGCAGATATCGTTTTTATTGTGGCCGAGACGCCGCATGACCAGCGCCGAAGGTCGGCCGTAGCTAGGGGGCTCGTTCCCACGGTGGCGTCGGACGCCCTGACGAGCTGGGAGCGGGGCAAATGAACCTCATCGGCCCACGGATCGAGCGTCCACGGCTCGGCCAGACGATCCGCGGCAATGCCCACTGCTGCGACGACGTGGCCTCTGACGACGCCGTGCGCTCCGGCGGGTTCGGGGGCTTCGCGCCCGGATGTTTGCGGCGTGGGTTTCGTTGATCTGGTCGGTCCGTGAAGCTGGTGTCGAGCGTGCATGGTGGCTTGTCCGTCTATGGGTTCAAGAGGGTTAGGTCGATCGCTGCGGCGAGGGCTTGGGCACCGGTGTCGGAGGGGTGGATGCCATCCCCGGAGTCGTAGGCAGGGTTGAGCCGGGCGGGGTCGGCGGGGTCGGCCAGTGCTGTCGCGAAATCGACCACCGGCCATTGGCCTTGGTCGGTGAGCGCGTCGTTGACCCTGCGCCGCATGTCCTCGTTGCCGTCGGCGAGGAAGAACTCGTAGCGGCTGGCGAGGATCGGAGGGATCGTGGCGAGGATCGGCCGGACACCGAGGTCCTCGGCGCGTTGGGCGAGGACAAGCAAGCCGTCGATGATCTCCTGTGTGGCCGGTGGCTGCTCGTTGAGGACGTGCGGGAGGCCGATGTCGTTGGTGCCTGCCAGGATGATGACGTGGCTGGTTTCGGGGATGGTGAGCACGTCGCGGGCGTAGCGGTCGGTCATCGACGGTCCGGCGACGGGTCGTAGGAGGCGGTTGCCGCCGTAGCCGGCGTTGAGCACGACCGCGCCATCGAGGCCGGCGGTCAGGAGACGTTGTTGGAGGTGATCGGGGTAGCGATGGTCGTGGTCGATGCTGGTGCCATCGCCGCGGGCGATCGAGTCACCGAACGCGATGATCACTGGCCCGCTGGCCGCCTGATCGACCTGGACTCGGGCGATCCAGTACAGCGACGTGAACGGTTCGGCGTCGGTGAGTGGGAGCCGGCCGGTCTGGTTGCCGGAGGCGGCATGTCCGGTGCGCTGGGCCGAGTGCAGGTAGCTACCGGGCGCGGTGCGGTCGGCCAGGAAGCAGTCCACGGTCAGCTCGTCGCCGGCGCTGACCGGCAGGTCCGCCGGGTCACTGGCCGTTGTCCGCCCGGCCGGTATCTCCCAGCGGCCACGGCCGGCGTGAAGCGCAGGGGCGCTGTCGCCGGTGGCGGGGTTGGTAAGCGCGATCTGGTCGATGACCAGCGGCTCGGTCCCGTACTGGTTGCTGAGCACCAGCCGTATCCGGTTGCCGCCGCGGCGTAACCGGACGGCCTGGCGAACAGTCTGGTCGCGGAAGCTGAGTGGCTTGGGCAGGAACGTGAGCGCGTGGCCGGGGCCGGCGAGCGCGGCGAGATAGCTGGTGGTCCAGGACCGTTCGGGTGGGGTGCCAGGGTTCGTCATGTGGGTCCCTCAAGGGGTTGATCGGCGTTAGCTGCTGGCCGGTTCGGCTGCCGGCTCGTCTGCCGCTGTCGGCGTTGACCGGACGGCCGGAGTCAGCTCGGGTTGGGTGGGCAGGAGCGTGGTCAGGACGGCGATCACGCCGATCAGCCCGAGTCCGATCCAGGCGACGGTCTCCGCTCCGCTGGCATACCGGCCGGGCGTGGGATGGTGGCCGAGGACGGCGTAGAACACCGCGCCGATCACGGCCAGGCCGGTCGCTGCGGCGAACTGCTGGATCGTGTTCAGCGTCCCGGACACCGCGCCGGCCTGGTCGGGGCGGACGGTCGCGAGGGTGGCGCCGAGGTAGGCGGTCAGGATCATGCTGTTGCCCGCGCCGATGACCCCGAGCCCGCCGATCACCCAGCCCGTCGCGACCTGCCCTCCGGCGGCGGCGAGCGCGCCCGCCAAGACGATCGTTCCGCTCGCGCTGATCGCGCACCCGATCCGGATCACCGTGCGGGCGCCGAGTCGCGCGATCAGTTTGCGGCCGACCAGCGCCGTGGCGACCGCGGCCAGGCAGAACGGCCCGAAGCTCAGGCCGGCGTGCAGCGCGCTGAGCCCCAACCCGATCTGAAGCAGCAGGCTCAACACGAACAGGCTGCTGGCGAAGAACGCCATGAACGCGGTCGCGATCCCCAGACCGGCGCTGAACCCACGCGAGGCAAACAGCGACAGATCGACCAGCGGCGCGCGACCGCGCCGTGCCAGCCGCCGCTCGTAGCCGAGAGCAGCGAGCATGACGGGCAGCGACGCGCCGAGCGAGACCCACGTCCACAGCGGCCAGCCCTGGCCGTGCCCGAGCGTCAGAGGAATCAGCGCCAGGGCCAGCGCCCCAGAAATGCCGAGCACTCCCACCGGGTCCAGCGTCACGCGCGAGTTCCCGTACCGGTGTGGCAGCACCATCCGGGCGATGATGAGGACGATGATCCCGACCGGCAGGTTGACCAGGAACACCGCCCGCCAGCCCAGCCCGGCGATGTCGGCGTCGATGATGACGCCGCCCAGGACCTGACCGGCGACGCTGCCGATCGCGCCGAGCACCCCGAACCACGCGAGCGCACCCGGCCGCTGCCGTGGGTCGAATGTGACGGTGATCAGCGCCAGTACCTGCGGCACCATCACCGCCGCCGCCAACCCCTGCACGATCCGGGCGCCGACCAGCTCGCCCGGCGTGGCCGCCAGGCCGCACAGCCCCGACGCGAGCGTGAACGCGGCCATCCCGGCCAGGAACAGGCGCCGGTAGCCGCACAGGTCGCCGAGCCGTCCTCCCGTGACCAGCCCCGCGGCGTACGCGAACGCGTAGCCGCCGACCACCAGCTCCAGCGCGCCCGGCCCCGCGTGCAGATGCCGCTGCAACGACGGCAGCGCGACGTTCACGACGTTCGTATCGAAGGCGTACATGAACGTCGCCGCCAGCACGACCCCCAACAGCAAGCGCCGCTCACCACGAATCCGGATCACTGGCTGGTTATACCAATCGCTGGGATCACCAGTCAATGGTGACACCAGTCGTGATGGTACGATCAGCYGGTGAGCGACGACAGACTGCTGCCCGCCGCGCTGCGGAACCGACCGAGCTTCGTGCTGACCAAGCTCGCCGCGCTCGCACGCCAGCAATGCGCCGAGCAGCTCACCGCCGCTGGCCTCAGCCAACACCAGCACGCGATCCTCTGCTGCCTGGACGAGTACGGCCCCGCCTTCCAGAAAGACATCGCCGCCCGACTCGACATCGACTCAGGCGACATCGTCGCGTTCATCGACGGCCTCCAAGACCAAGGACTCGTGATCCGCGAGCGCGATCGACGTGACCGCCGCCGCCAAATCCTGACCATCACCCGCAACGGCAAGAAGGCGCTCCGGCACGTCGAGCGGACGCTCGACAACACTGAGCCCGGAGTCCTCACCGCGCTCACCCCCGACCAGCGAGACGTCCTTCACCGGACGGCGTTGCTGATCCTCGCGCGCCACGACCCGGGCGCCTGGCGTGATCCCAGCGCCTCAGCACCAACAGCCGAACCCGACCCGCCGCTCGACGGCAGCGACGAACTTCGGCCTGTCGAGAACACCCCGGTAGCGCTCCGTTAGGACCTCCAGCCGAAGCCGAGGCGGCACGGGCTCAGGCCACCGTCGCGACCTTCCCGCGCCCACCCGGCCGGATCGTGACCGCCCGCTCCACCAGCACCGTCAACGGTCTCTGAAGACCAGTTGGGTGATCACTACCTCGGCGCGGCAGAATCCGTGACGTACCGTGCCGACGTGGGCGTGAGCACGCGGTGGGCGGTCTCCGCCGTTGGCGCCCGGATAATGGACAGGTGGCGGATGCCATGGGGGCGGCACCGTGAGCTGTGCGGGCGCAACCCTGGCTCTTGCGGGATCAAAAGTTTCACTGGATGATCCTTGGCTGGCATGTCGGGCAACCAAGGGGAGGCCGGCCGTGGCCGAGGCGGTGAGCCACTCACCTCGAATTCTGCATGTCTCGTGGGGTGAGATGCGGGTCAAGGGGCTGGCGCCGGGTAAGGATTTCAAGCTCTACCCGGGCGGCGGGCGGGACTGGGACTGGTCGGAGACCGGCACCCGCCACGAACCAGGTATCCAACCGGCCGACGTCGAGGAACTCCTGGCCCATGGCGCGACGACGGTCGTACTGTCGCGAGGCATGGAACTTCGCCTTCTGACAGACCAGGCGACTCTTGCGCTGCTGGAGCAGCACGGGGTCGTGGTCCACGTCGCCGGGACCACCGAGGCGGTCGAAATCTACAACCGGCTCGCCGAGGCAGAGCCGGTCGGTGGACTGTTCCACAGCACCTGCTGACCCCGCGGCCGCCTGCCTTCCTTCCCGCCTTCCTTCCTTGCTCTCCGGCCGGTTATGGGCGCCGGGTCTGTGCCGTCCGATTCCGCCGGGTTGGGCTGGTCCCAGCACATGTCGTAGGCATGGAGCACCTGATCATCCGATCGGTGGATATGCCAGCGGCGAAGGGAGGAGGCCGACGAGGTCGTAGCATCAGTCTCGTGCGTGCCGGTCCGCGGGAAGTAGAGGACGCCGGTGGGCTCCGTGAGTAGACCGACGGGCTGCCGGATTCGGCGCTGCGTGGCCGTGTCCGGGCCTGCCGCGCTTCGGCACTTCCGTCAGCCCTCCGAAGGAACCACCGTGCCGAACACCAGTCCCTTCCGAATCTCGGTCGCCCAGCTCGACGCGCCGACGGATCCGCGTGATGCCGCCGCGTTTCAACGGGTGGGCCACGACGTGCGTCGTCTGATGACCGAGGCCCGCGATCAGGGCGCTCGCCTCATTCATTTCTGCGAGGGAGCGCTCTGCTCGCCGAACAAGCGGATCCTGTCCAGCGATCCGACCATCATGACGGACGCTGACTGGAGCCGCTTCGACTGGGCGGCCCAGCGCGACCAGCTTGAGGCGATCAGGAAACACGCCGCGGCATTGCGGCTGTGGACAGTCGTCGGAGCCGTGCATCGACTCACCGAGCCGCATCGTCCACACAACAGCCTTTACGTGATCGACGACCACGGCCGTATCGTCACCCGCTACGACGAACGGATGTTGTCCCACACCAAGGTCACCTATTTGTACACACCCGGCACCAGTCCGATCACCTTCGACGTCGACGAGGTGCGGTTCGGGTGCGCGCTCGGCATGGAAAGCCAGTACCCGGAGCTGTTCGCCGAGTACGAGCGCGCCGACGTGCACTGCGTGCTGCTCTCCACCATGGACAATGACGCCGTCTTCGGCCTGCAGACACAGGCGCACGCCAGCACCAACAGCTACTGGATCAGCTATGCCACCGTCGCCGTCGCCGTCGCCGCGCCGTCCGGAATCGCTGGGCCTGACGGTCACTGGGCGACCCGGTGCGGACCGGACACCACCTCGGTCACCGCGACCGTCGATATCGACCGCGAACATGAAAACCTCGCGCGCCCCTGGCGCCGAACGGCCCGCGCCAGCAGATACACCACCCCGGTCGTCGACGACGACCCTCGAGCACAACGAAGCTCGCCCTGACACCAACGTCTCGACCGGTGGGCCCGAAACGTTTCACCCATCCCGGATGGACGCTTCGGACGGGCGGCGGGGCCGCGGTGCCGCGGCGCCGCGGGGCGTCCCCTGACGTACCGGCGGCACCCTCCGGGCAGCCAGACGAAGGCGAGGTCGCAGGAGCCATCGGCGAGTCCGGCTGTGCTCCGCCGCCGCGAACCGTTCCTCCCGATGCTCGCCGACGAGCACGGAGATCAGAGGGGTCGATGGGGTGGGTGCTATGCGCACCGGGCGCAGGTCCGCGCCGCGGGCCGGGCCTCCAGGCGTCCCGCCCCCATCGGCTGTCCGCATAGGGTGCACGTCCCGTAGGTGCCGGCGGCCAAGCGGGCGAACGCCGCGTCGATCTCCTCCGCCTTCCCCGCGGCCTGGCGCAGCGTCGCCCTCAGCTGCTCACGCTCGAACGGCATCGACGCCCCCTCGATGTCGTGCTCGTCGTCGGCGCCAACGTCGGCGGAGTACTCGAGCAACCGGGCGAACTCGAGCCGGAGCGCCGTCAGCCGTTCCGCCGCGCGAGCCCGCTCGACCACGAGCCGCTCGAACGCGGCAGATCCGGACCCGGAAGACCCAGGCGCGGACGGCCCGGACGACATGGCCCTATAGAACCACGGGTACGCGAGCCGCGGGAATCCTCGCGAGCGGCCCGAAAGTCGATCGTCGACGCGTCGACGCGTCGAGGCTGAGTACGCGCCAAGGCGCCCTCAGCGGACGCGTTTGACTCTCCAGTCGGTGGAGACCCGAGCATCGACTCCATGATGATCGGCCAGCTCGCGGCAAGCACCGGGCTCTCGGTACGGACGTTGCGGTTCTATGCCGACGATCGACACCTGGGAGTGGTACGCCCGAGCCCTACCCGCCCACGCCTGACGCCCGTACACCCGCGGGCTGCGCGTCCCACGAGCGTCTGATGAGGCCATCCGGCACGGGCGCGTCGGGCCGTGCCGGATGGCCGGCCGCCACCGCCGACCTGGGCTGTCGAGCGCGGATAAGGGCAGCTCACGCCAGGTGCGAGACCCCGTCGGAGCCGGTCGCGGCGCCGGCTCAACGCGCGCTGTCGAGGAGAATGCGGGCCGCGGCCCTCGCGTCGCTGGCTGGCTGGCCGGAGCTGTCGCTCAGGCCGCGCGCCTTGACTCCGTCGAACAGCACGAGCAGGCGACGGGCGAGCACGGACGCGTCGCGCGCTCCCGCCGCCCTCGCCAGCCGCTCGAACTCGGCGATCATTCGGTCGTCCAGTGCCCGCAGGACCGCGTGCGCGGGATGATCCACACGGGGGAACGCGGCGGCGGCGTTGATGCAGATACAGCCGTGGTAGTCAGGGTCCGGCAGGCCGACGGCCAGCAGGTCGAACGGCGCCATGAGCTGCGCGACCGGGTCGCCGTCGAGGCGCGCCACCGCGAGGGCGAGATCGGCGAAGAACTTCTCGACCCCACGGACGAGGGTCGCCTCGATCAGCGTCTCCTTGGAACCGAAGTGGGCGTAGATCGTCGGCTTGGCGACCCCCGCGTGCTGGGCCACCGCGTCGATCGTCACGCCATAGCCGTCGGCGTAGAACAGCTCGTCGGCGGCCGCGACGATCCGATCGCCTAGTGACGGGCCCGAAGCGTCTGCCATGACTCCAGACTAACTGGTGAGTTCAACTCCGTGCTAGCCTCGTTGTGAACTAACCAGTCAGTTCAGGAGGCTGTTGCCCATGGATGCTTCGCTTCCGCGCAAAGACGTCGTCAGCGCCTACGTGCTCGGCTACGGCGGCTTCCTGCTCCTCGGCGGCCGGGCCGCGGACATCGTCGGCCGGCGCCGCGTCTTCCTCGTCTCCCTCGCGGTGTTCGTCCTCGCCTCCGGCCTCGGCGACCTGGCCACGGGAGCGGTAACCCTCATCGCGAGCCGCTTCGTCAAGGGCGTGAGCGCGGCCTTCACTGCCCCCGCCGGACTCTCGATCATTACGACGACGTTCGAGGGGGGCCCGCCCGTAACCGGGCCCTGGCCATCTACACGGCGACGGGAGCGAGCGGCTTCTCGCTCGGGCTGGTGATCGGCGGAGCGCTTACCCAGATCGACTGGCGCTGGACGTTCTTCCTGCCGGTGGCAATCGCGGCGGGAACGCTGGCCGCGGCGGTGCGGCACGTGCCGCACGATTCGCCTCGGACGGCCGCGACCGCTTCGACACCGCGGGCGCCGTCGCGCTGACCGCCGCCATGCTGCTGGTCGTCTTCGCCATCGTCGAGGCCACGCAGGGGCATCCGGTACTCGCGGCGACGGCAGGCGCGACAGCGGCCGCCGGGTTCGCGGCATTCGTCGCACGGGAGCGGCTGGCCGCGCAACCGCTGGTACGACTGGGGATCTTCCGCTCGGCCACCCTCGTCCGGGCGAAACCTGGGCGCGGTGTCGTTGTTCGGCGCCTGGGTCGGATTTATTTTCATCGCCACGCTCTACCTGCAACAGCTTCGCGGCTGGTCAGCCATCGAGACGGGCGCCGCGGTATTTCCGAGCGGCCTGGTGGTCGTAGCGCTGGCCAGACGGATCGGCGGACTGGTCCAACGTTTCGGCACATCACCGCTGATCACCACCGGTCTCGTGTCCTCGGCCGTCGCGTACGCCCTGTTTCTGCGCATCGACGAGGACACCGCCTATCTGCCGGGCATTCTTCCCACCGTCCTGCGGGGCGGACTCGGATTCGCGCTCGCCTTCGGTCCCCTGAACATGGCCGCCACCAACGGCATCGCCCCCGCCGAGCAGGGCGTCGCGGGCGGTTTGGTTAACACGTCCTCCAGCTTGGCGGGGCGCTTGTCCTCGCGATCGTCACCGCCGTCGACAACGCCGCCACCCATGGCAGCTCGCCAGCCGAACTATTGCACGGTTTTCACGCGGGCATCGCGGTCTCGCTCGTCACCGCGGTATTCGGCGTCATTGCCACCAACATCAAGGAGCACTCGTGGACCTGAAACTGAAAGGCAAGTGCGCCGTCGTCACCGGGGGCAGCAAGGGCGTCGGCCTCGCCACCGTGCAGGCGCTGCTCGCGGAGGGTATGCGGGTAGTCAGCGGCTCTCGTTCGGCGACGCCCGAACTGCTGGCCACGGCAGCCGTTCCCGTGCTCGTCGACCTGGCTGTGCCGCAGGGCCCAGCGGAACTCGTACGGCGGGCGGTCGCAGAGCTCGGCGGGATCGACCTGCTGGTCAACAACGTCGGAATCGGGGATCCGGCCGAGTCCGTCGGCAAGGCGACGTCAACGCTCGCGACGCTGCCGGACGCGGCCTGGGAGGACACCTTCAACCTGGTCTTCTACACCGCGCTGCGCACCACCAGGGCCGCGCTCCCGAGCCTCGTCGACCGCCGTGGCACCGTCGTCAACATCTCCTCCGCCGGTGCTCGGCTGGTGAGCGCCGGACCATTCGACTACAACGTCTCCAAGGCGGCTCTCAACGCGTTGGGCAAGGTGATCGCGGAGCAGTAYGGCCCCCAGGGCGTGCGGTCGGTCACGGTCTCGCCGGGTCCGATCAGCACCGGTGTCTGGACGTCACCCGACGGGTTCATCGCCCGGCTGGCGCAGGCTCAGGGGCTGGAGCACCAGGCGTTCGCCCAGCAGCTGATGGACACGATGGGTTCCTCGACCGGCCGGATCACCACCCCCGCGGAGGTGGCCCGGCTGGTGACCTTCCTGGCCTCGCCCATCAACATCACCGGCGCGGAGTATCTGATCGATGGTGGACTGATCAAAAACGTCTGAGCGGCCGCGGGCGCGGCGGCTGCCGGTGGGCGCGGCAGACTCTGGTCGAGCCGGCCGTGCGGATCATCCGCATTCTGGACGGGCCGGGCCAGCCTCGGGACCGCTGGCTCATACGCGCCCCGACCTTGACGGGGAGTTCCCMACGAGCCCTTCCCCGACATGATCGGCGTCTGTGCCTCCGGGTGGTCGTGGAAACCGCCTTCCTCGGTGTTGCGTCCGGGGTGGTCGTAGGAGAGGCCGTAGACGTCCCGGACGAGGGGTTCGTGCGAGGGGCCGATGCCGAGGGTGAAACCGGGGCGGCCTATGGCGGCGGCGACGGACGCGGCCCGGTTGGCCTGCAGGAGCGGGTGGCAGGGGTAGGTCTGCAGGACGGCGGTGCCCAGTTCGATGGTGGTCGTCGCGCGGCCGGCCAGGGCCATGGCGACGAGGGGGTCACCGGTGACTGTGCTGGCATACCAGAGGGAGGCGAGCCGTCGGCGCCCGGTTCAGACGATGGTTTCGACGCCAGCGAGGGTGGTGCGGTGTAGCAGCCGGGGCGAGGTCGGTTCGTAGGGCAGGGCCCGGTGGAGCATGCCGGTGTTGTCCCAGACGACCAGGTCGCCTGGGTGCCACTGGTGGCGGAGTACGAACCGGGGCTGGGTGGACCATACGAGGAGGCGGTCGAGCAACGCGCGGCTCTCGTCAGGTGGCAGGCCGACCACGTGGTCAGTGGTGGYGCCGATGAGTAGCGACTTGCGTCCGCTGCGCCGGGTCCAGATCAGTGGGTGCTCGCGGGAGGGGACTCTGTCCCAGGCGGCGCGTTCCTTGTCGGACGGATGCGGGTGGGACAGCAGTTGGATCGCGGCGAAGCTGTGCACCACACGCAGGGTGGCGAGGTACTGCTTGTCCTCGTCGGGGAGGGCGTCGTAGGCGGCGTAGGTGTTGGCGAACTCAGTGCCGCCGCCCTCGTCTGGGACTTGGCGCGCGGCGAGCAAGCTCGCTTTCTGCGGGACGTCGTCGTTGACGCCGTCGATGTGCCAGAAGAACGTGCTCTGGCGGTAGGCCGCCAGCTCGCTGCGCGCCGGGTCGAGGCTGATCGGTGAGATGGCGGGGTGATTTTTCAGGCCGCCCATGGGGGCGACGACGACGTCGCCGAGCAGTCCGCTGAAGGCGACGAGGTCGGCGTCGTCGATGCGCGCGTCTCGGTAGACGACGACGCCGTGGCTGTCGAGGGCGGCCTGGCAGTCGGTGGCGACCCGCGGGTCAGTGAACTGGTGCCCGGTCACTCCGGTGATCTTGATGCCGACTTCGGGGGCGGCCGGGGTGGTGTTCACGGGTCCTGCCTTTCGGTCGCGGCTTGCGCGGGGGTTTCGAGCGGGGCGGGCGCGACGTAGGGTTTCGACCGCAAGTCGGACAGTTCGGGGTCGAGGTCCAGCTCGAACGAGCGCATCATCCAGGCGATCGTCTCGTAGGCGCCCACTGTGAAGATCACGTCGAGGAGCTGCTGGGCGTCGAGTTCGCCGGCGAGCACCTTCCAGGTCGGCTCGCTGATCGTGCCGTCGCCGATCAGCTCGTCGACGGCGCGCAGAAGCGCCGCTTCGAGCGGGATCCAGAATGGTGCGTCGGGGCCGTAGGCGATCCGGCTGATGTCCTCGTCGGTGAGTCCGGCGTCGCGGGCCATGTAGATGTGCTGTGCCCATTCGTAGGCGGACTGGCGCAGCGTCGCGACGCGCAGGACGAGCAGTTCGCGATGCCGCTCGGAGAGGGTCGTCGCCCTGATGATGTGGCCGTTGAAGGTGAAGAACGCGCGGGTCAGCGCGGGKTGGTGCGCGAGTGTGCCGAGGGTGTTCCTCGACATCGGCCGGTCCTGACGGACGGGGCGGGGGTGGCGTGGCTCGGGCGGGTCCATGGCGGCCATGGCTTGGCGCATCGGCGCGGGCCACTGCTTGATGGGGAGCGGTTCGATGCGTGCCATGTCAGGTGGTCCTTCCGCCGTTCATCGCGATGACCTGGCCGGTGATGTAGCTGGCGTCGTCGCGGACAAGAAACGCGCAGGCCGCGGCGATGTCCTCGGGCTGGCCGACACGGCGCACGGGTGTGGTCGCCTCGTGCTGGCCGACGCCCGTGCCGAGGAATCCGCGTGCCTCGGACCTGCGCAGCATCGGGGTGTCGACGAAGCCGGGCGGAACCGTGTTGACGGTGATGCCCTGCGGCCCGAGTTCGAGCGCGAGGGCTTTGGTGAATCCGACGACCCCAGCCTTCGCCGCCGAGTAGTGGGTCATCAGCGGGTTGCCGGTCTGCGCGCTGGAGGAGGAGATCGTGACGATCCGCCCCCACCGCTGCTCGATCATGTCGGGAACGGCTGCTTGGCAGCAGTGGAAGGTGCCGGTGAGGTTGACGGCGAGGATCCTCTCCCATCCGGCCGGGGTGATGGTCAGGAACCGGTCGAACCCGTCGAGCCCGGCGCTGGTGACCAGGATCGTGGGCGGGCCCAGTTGGTCGCGGACCTGCGCGACCGCGTCGTCGATGGCTGGCCGGTCGGTCACGTCGGCGGCCAGGCCGATCGCCTGCCCGCCGGCTGCGGTAATGCTGTCCGCCGCTGCCGTGGCCGTGACCTCGTCGCGGTCGAGCACGGCGATGGCGGCGCCCTCGGCCGCCAGCCGCCGGGCGATGGCCAGGCCGATCCCGGAGGCGCCGCCGGTCACGATCACGGTTCGCGGCTGCGACCAGGCCGCCAGCGGGGCCGCTGGGACAGCGATATCGGTCACAGGTACCAGCCGCCGTTCACACCGATCTGCTGGCCGGTGATGAAACCCGCGTCGTCGGAGCAGAGGAACTCCACCGCCGCCGCGACGTCAGCGGGGACTCCGGGCCGGCGCACCGGCGTGGCCGCGGCGATCGCGTCGAGCGTCGGCACCGTTCCCATTCCCGCGCCGTCCCGCGCCATCGGCGTGTCGATGATCGACGGCGGGATGCTGTTCACCGTGATCCCTGAAGGGGCGAGCTCCATCGCCAGCGTCTTGGTCAGCGCGATGATCCCACCTTTCGAGGCGATGTAGTGGGCGCGGTTCGCCGCGCCGTGCTGGGCGCTCGACGAGATCGTCACGATGCGTCCCCACCCGGCCACGATCATGTCCGCCACCACCGCCTGCAGGCAGTGGAATGTACCGGTGAGGTTGACCGCGAGGACGCGATCCCAGGCGTCCGGGGTGATGGCGGTGAAGGCGCCCGCCGCGTTGATCCCCGCGCTCGTCACGGCGATCTCGACAGGCCCGAACGCCTCGCGGACGCGGTCCAGCGCGGCGTCGACCGCCACGCGGTCCCGGACGTCGGCAGCCAGTCCCACCGCCTGCCCACCGGCCGTCTGCAGCTCCTTCGCGAGCTGCCGCGCGGCGTCGTCCTGCACGTCGAGCACAGCCACCCGGTCGCCGCGCGCGGCGAGTCGCTCGCTGACGCCCCGGCCGATACCCGACGCGCCGCCCGTCACCACGGCGACCCGGCCTACCGCCATCTGTCCACGTTTTCCACGAGAAGAACGCCACCAGCGCACATGCCCACCATCGGGGTCAGCCGCGTGGAGTGAACGTCAGGTGCAGCTCCGTGAGGCCCCGCAACAGGAACGTCGACTCGTACTCGAAGCGGCGGGTGTCCGCCGCGCCGTGCGCGGCCTCGGAGATCCGGATGTCGGACATCCGGTCCAGGAAACGCTCGATGCTGATCGCCGCCTCGGCCCGCGCCAGCGGCCCGCCGGGGCAGGAATGCGCGCCTCGGCCGAACGCGATGTGCTCGCGCACATTCGCCCGGCCGAGCCGGAACCGCGYCGGGTCCTCGAACTGGCGGGGATCCCGGTTCGCCGCGCCCGGATGCACGACGACCGTGGTGCCAGCTGGGATCGTCACCCCGCCCACCGCCGTGGTCGTGCGGGCGAGCCGGAAGTCGCTCTTCGTCGGGCTCTCCGTGCGCAGCGTCTCCTCGACGAAGTCGGCGATCCGCCGCCGGTCGCCACGCAGCAGATCCTGGTACTCGGAGTTCTCCGCGAGGATGCGCATCGCCGAGGCGATCAGACGGGCGGTGGTGTCCCCGCCCGCCGCGAACAAGAAGGTGGCGAGCCGTACCACCACGTCCAGTTCGGGGGTCGACCCGTCCGGATAAGTCGCGAGCGCAAGCTCGGTGAGCACGTCCTTCCKGGGCGCGCGGCGCCGGTCCTGGATGTAGGCAAAGAACCGCTCGAACAGGAACGCCAGCGGGTTCGTCGACACCTGGGCGGTCTCACCGACGTTCGGCAGTGGCACCTCCGCGCCGAGCTGCTTGCGGAACTCCTCCCTGTCCGCGTCCGGGACCCCCAGCAGGTCCGCGACGACGAGCAGGGAGAACACATTGCCGTACTGCCGGTTGACCTCGAACGTGCCGGCGTCGACGAAGGCGTCGATCTGACGGTCGGCCAGCTCCCAGATCCGCTGCTCGTTGTCCTTCAGCCGTTTGGGGGTCAGCAGCTTGCGCAGCAACGCCCGCTGCGCGGTGTGGGTCTCGCCGTCGAGGTTGACCAGGAAGTCGCTCATCGGAAGTTGGTCGCGGTACTGCTCGATCAGCGCGCCGATGTCATCGCCGCTGGCCTGGACCGGCAGGCCCGGGAACGGGCCGCTCGCGGCGTTGCACGACGAGAACGCCGCCTCGTCACGGTAGACCTCGACGGCTTCCGCGTACCCGGTCACCGAGACCACGCCCGGATGCGCGACCGGGTRCACCGGGCAGCGGCCCCGCAGCTCGTCGAAGTAGGGGTACGGATCGTGTACCAGAGCTGGTTCGGTGAAGAAGTCCACCGATTCCACATCGAGCATCGCGTGATCCTCACCCTCGGCGACAGATGTACATCTGCCAGCTAGATCATGCTAGACATACGTCCAATAACATTGGACGCATGTCTAGCGCACCGTGGCGGGCGGGGTCAACCAGACCAGCGCCGGCCTCCCCGAGCGTGCACAGGGGCTAGACGACCTGCCGGGAGGCCGGCCCAGGCCACCCGCGGACGTCGTCCGGCTCAGTGATGCCTGCCCGAAGCCTCCGGTGCCGGGACACCTCGCAGGCTCGGCCGCTGTCTTCGCGACAGGGGCCCGAGCCGCAGACCGATATGCTCTGAAGATGGCGAGACCCACGGCCAAGCCCGCGGCCGGCACGGTCTCGGACGGGAACACGGACGCGCCCCCGGCCGACGGCGTCGCCTCCCCCTCAGCCAGGCGTCGAGGCACCCCCGATTCGAAGACCCGCGCCGCCATGGTCGAGGCGGCCACCCAGCTGATGTTCGACGAGGGACACGTGGCGGTCACCGCACGTCGGGTCGCCGCTGCGGTCGGCGTCAACCCGGGCCTGGTGCACTACTACTTCGCGAGCATGGACGAACTGCTCCTCGCCGTGTTCCGTCAGGGCGCCGAGGCGAACCTGCGCCGTCATGCGCGGGCGCTGTCCTCACGGCAGCCACTGAGGTCCCTGTGGAAGGTCAACAGCGACCCGCGCGGCGTGAAACTCTTCATGGAGTTCATCGTCCTGTCCTACCGCAACGAAACGATCCGCACCGAGATCGCCGCCTACGCCGAACGGTTCCGCGCAGCCGAGAAAAAGATCATCGCGCGTGCGCTGGACCGACGCGGAATCACAGCCGAGGGAATGGCGCCCGGCGCCGCCAGTGTCCTCATTGACGGCCTCGCCCGCATCATCGCCATCGAGCGAACACTAGGGGTAACAAGCGGCCACGACGACATGCTTACGCTCATCGAGGAACACCTCGGCCATTTCGATGCAGCCGACCTCGAAGCTGCGCCACCTTCGACGAGTTCACCGTCGAAGGTGAATCGCGCGCCGACGCGAAGCGTCATCGCCTGACTTATTCGGATACCGCCCGCGAGCGGCCGCCGCGTACGTCGATCCCCTCGGCGGTGCAGTCGATCAGAAACCTTACCTCCACATATCGCTTGCCCGGATCCGCCGACGGGAAGAAGCCCGGTCCGCATGACAATGCCGCGTAGTTAAGGCGGCAGCGAGCAAGATCACGAAGTTGATGATCTTCGACGCTTCATGTGAAGGCGTGGATATCGCCAAAGACGCCCGGGGTTTCGTTTACCGGCTCCCGCTTCTTGCTCGGTAAAATCCGGACGTGACGGATTCTTCGGGTCTTTCGCCGGTGGGCGGAYGGCTGACCGACCGTATCGGTATCGGTGTGCTCACCGGCTGGTCGACCGGGACCTGGTCGATGAGGTCCTCGCCGATACGGGAAAGCGTGAGCAGCGGAAAAGGCTGTTGCCGGCGCGGGTCGTCGTGTACTACGTGATGGCTCTGTGCCTGTTCTTCGGAGAAAGCTACGAGGAGGTCATGCGGATCCTCGTCGACGGCCTGCGGTCCCTGGGCTCCTGGTCGACCGACTGGAGCCGTACAGCAGGCCGTGCCGGAGCGGTTCTGCTTGCTCGCGGGCGGCGTGGAGCCGCTGCTCGATCCAGAGAACTCGCGGTGCTCAGCCTCGTGGTCGCCGCGACGCTCGCCGGCCCGCGCCTCACGGMGGCCAGCCTGGACGGCGATCCGCCCAGGGCGAAGCCGCGCCCCCGGTTTCAGGAGTGGAACCGGGGCCTGGGCATTCCTCGCGTTGCGCTCGATGCGACAGACCCAACCGGCATGGCCGTTCGTCTGGCCCGAAGTGCTCGCCAGCGGTTTCCTGCCTTGATGAGGGGGGCGGTGAGACCGATGACCATGAGTAGGCGAATGCTCTGCACGGCGGCGATGACGGGCAGGTTCGCGTGGCTGGAGGCGGCCGTCGCGAGGACGGCGTTGATCCCACCCGGGGTGGTGGCCAGGTATGAGTCGAGGAAGGGCATGCCGACCAGCACCRCCAGTGCCCAGGCCAGTCCGGCGCAGGCCAGGCACACCATCACGCTCGCTGCGAGCAGGTAGAGAAGCATGCTCCTCAGGTGGCGGACGGAGGCGAGATCGAAACGTAGCCCGACCTCGAGCCCGACCAGGACGAAGGCGATGTCCCGGAGCGAGCCGGCTGGCGCGAATCCTCCCGTAAGGTTCGTCCACAGAATGGCGGCGGTTAGAAACATCGGTCCCAGGAGCGCCGGAGCGGGAAGCCTGAGTCGCCTTGCCAGCCAGACTCCGAGCAGGCCTGTCGAGGTCAGCATCGCTAGGCCCGTCGCCTGGTGGGAGGAGGCGACAAGATGGCTGAACGAGGGGAACCGTCCGGGATGGGAGGATCCCGGGTTCCCGCCCAGGCCAGCTATGATCAAGGGCGCTGACAGGGCGACCACGCCGACCCGCAGGTACTGCGCGAACGCGACGAATCGAGAGTCCGCGCCGATGTCCTTCGCGTAGGCGACGATCGCGGCCGAGCCGCCCGGCATGAGCCCGAGGGTGGTGTCCACGCCGTTCGTCCGCGTGCGGYGGGTGAGCACGGCGGCCACCGCGACGCAGATTGCAATGGATGCCACAGTCACACCGACGAGGGGGAGCGCTCGTCCGGTGATCGCGCCGAGGGCCGACGGGGCCAGGTAGGAGCCCATCAGCACACCCACGATCGCCTGTGAGGCGCGACCGACCCTGGCCGGCATCCGCCGCCGCGCGACGCCGCTGAGCGCGAGCGCGCCCCCGACGAACATGGACACGACGAGTTGCGCGGCCGGGATCCGCAGATACTCACCTGTCTCGCTGAGCAGATAGCAACTCGCGATCAGTGCGACCCAGCCCAACGTCGGTTTCGTACGCACACGGATCCAGCCAGCACCGCGGGTAAGCGCCCGACAGAAGGCGATTGGGCGGCCCGGAAATATCGCTGATTCCGTGCCACCGTTTGCCGCTGTTCCCGAACCGATGTTGATGGAATACGCCTCTGTTCTCATGTCCGTGTTAGCCGACAGGCCGATCCGATCACGGTGAAAGTCGTGGAAGTTGCCCATCAGCGTACGCGGGCGAGCTTCACCACCGGCCGTCCCTCAACATCAGTGGCGTTGTAGGAGTGCCCGCTATGACCGGACCCAGGTAGGTCTGACCCGGCGGGCCGCCGTGTGATTGTGACCACGCGCAGACTGCGGCGGTCAGATTCCGCGTGGGCCGCGGGACAGCGCTGAGGGTCTCCTCTGCCGCGTGACCGACGGCGACCTGATCGGTGGTCCGGCCACATCTGCGTCATACGAGGGCAAGCGCACGCTGCCGGCGACTCCGCGCCGGGCCGCCGGTACGGACGACACGGACGGCACTGGTGGCACGGACGACGGCGGTGTGAGCAGCGTGGCGAGGCGACCGGCAAGGTGCTGCCTGGTCCAAGCACGCACGCATCCAGTCGCGGCCGGCCACGCCCTAACGCTGCTGGCGAGCCGGATCGGCGAGAAGCATGTCCACGGCGGCGACGTCCGGGTCGTCGACCACCAGACCCGTCTCACCCGGACGGACGACATTCGGTGCTCCGCCTGCGGCACCGGAGATCACCGGTAGGCCGGTGGCCGCGGCCTCGAGAGCCGCAAGACCCAGGCTTTCCCGATCGAGGCCCAGGGCATGAGCTCGCCGATCTGTTCGGCCGGCGCTCCACGCGGGCCAGCGGGACGGGCATAGGTCTCGCGCTCGCCCGCAGCCTCGCGCTCGCCGAGGGTGCCCGTCTTACCGTTACCCACCGCGTGCCGCCCACCTTCACGCTTTTCATAGCGGCGGAGGACGCCGAGTCCTGAGCGGCGTTCTATCCGGGTTCGAGCCGGTACCCGTGGCCGCGCACCGTCACGATCTCCGGCGCGGGCGACGCCGCCCGCCGGCCCGCGGAGGCGAGCTTGGCGCGCAGCGCCGACACGTGTACGTCCAGCGTCTTCGTCGACCCGAACCAGTGCTCGTCCCACACGGTCCCGCATCAGGACGTCGCGTGTCACCAGGCGGCCGGGATCCGAGGCCAGGCGTGCCAGCAGGTCGAACTCCCTCGCCCGCAGCTCGATCTCGACGTCCGCGAGCCACACGCGCCGGGCGGGCCCGTCGACCCGCAGGACGCCGACGGACAGCCGGCGCCCGGAGCCCGGGGCGGTCGCGTCGCGGCGCAGGTGCGCTCGGATCCGTGCCGCGAGCTCGGCGGAGCGAAACGGTTTTGCCAGATAGTCGCCGGCGCCCGCCTCCAATCCGACGACCACGTCGATCTCCTCGTCCCGCGCCGTGAGGATCACGATCACGGAGCCGGGGAGGCGGGCTCGGATGTCCCGGCAGACCTCGATGCCGTCCCTGTCCGGCAGCCGCAGATCAAGCAGGACGAGATCGAACGCGGCCTGCCGGGTGGCTTGCACCGCTTCGAAGCGGGTTGCCGCCCGCGTCACGTCGTGGCGATGTGAGCGGAGAACCGTCTCGAGGGCGGCACCGATGGTCACGTCGTCCTCGACCACCAGGAGCTTGGCCACGGTGCGCCTCCTTGTCCTTCCCGCGGTCAGGGCCGGCCGGGCCGTCGCGGCGAGGGRCCCGGCGGCCGGTCACCGGTCSGTCGGYTCCGCCGCCGGCCGGCCCACCGGGTCGYGGTAGGGAGCGCCGTACTGGGTGGGCACGGATGCCCGTCCCTGGTGCGACGGCGGCATCGGTTCCCCGTCCTCCGGCTGCCGCTGGGCGTCGCCTCGGGTCCAGGCGATGTAGCCGACGAGGATCAGGATCACCACTGTGGCGACCACGGTGACGGTTCCGTCGCCGTAGCCGAGGCCGTGCTTGTCGGGTTCCTTGCCGAGGTAGTCGGCGATCGACGCGCCGAGGGGCCGGGTGAGCACGTACGCGAACCAGAACGCTCCGACCGCATTCATGATGCGGACCCGGAAGGCGACTGCGGGAATGAGGATCGCGACGCCGAAGAAGCCGATCGATGCGAGATAGCCGAGGTGCAGGGTGAAGGCGGTGAGATCTCCGGCGGCCGTGCCGAGGGCGAAGGTGGCGAGAACGGCGGACCAGTAGTAGATCTCGCGTCGTCGGGTGACGATGCTGTGGAT
>NZ_MOMC01000106.1 GCF_001983105.1 Pseudofrankia asymbiotica
CGCGACTCCCTCGGCCGGGTCGTCGCGATCACCGACCCGGTCGGTGGGGTCACCCGGTTCGCGTGGACACCAGAAGGCCGGCTCACCTCCCGCACCCTGCCCGACGGCGCCACCGACACCTACCGCCACGACCCCGAAGGCAACCTCGTCGAACACACCGACCCGGCCGGCCTCACCACCACCACCGAGCACACCCACTTCGACCTGCCCGCCGCCCGCACCACCCCCGACGGCGCCCGACTGGCCTTCGACTACGACACCGAACTGCGCCTCGTCGCCGTCACCAACCCCCACGGCCTGGTCTGGCGCTACACCTACGACCCCGCCGGCCAACTGACTACTGAGACCGACTTCAACGGCCGCGTCCTGCGCTACACCTACGACCCCGCCGGCCAACTCACCACCCGGACCAACGGCGCCGGCCAGACCATCACCCTCACCCGCGACGCCCTCGGCAACATCCTCGAGAAACACAGCCCGAACGGCGTGACGACCTTCGCCTACGACCCGGCCGGCCAGGTAGTACGAGCCACCGGCCCCAACACTGAGGTCAGCTTCGAACGCGACGCCGCCGGACAGGTCCTCACCGAGACCATCAACGGCCGCCGCCTCACCTCCGCATACGACGCACTGGGCCGCCGAATCCGCCGAACCACCCCCTCCGGAGCCATCAGCGACTGGAAATACGACCCCACCGGCCGCCCCCTCGCGCTGCACACCGCCGGCCACACCCTGCACTTCACCCACGACGCCGCCGGCCACGAAACCGAACGCCTCCTGCTACCCGACGGCGTCGCCGCTCTTGAACCCGGCAGTTCAGGACCCGCCGGTTCGGGGCGGCGCGGCTCGGCACCGGGCAGCTCGGGATTCACCAGTTCGAGAGTGAGAAGTTCGGGCCCAGGCGGCTCGCCACCGGGTGGTTCAAACGTAGGCGGTTCGGGCACGGCCGTCGCGCTCACCCAGACCTGGGACGCCAACCACCAGCTACTGTCCCAGACCATCACCGCCGGCCCCGCGGAATCGTTGGGAACGGTATCCGCGGGCCTTGGCCACCCAGCCGGCCCGGCGACGACCCGGCTGCTGCAACGACGGGACTTCAGCTACAGCCCCGACGGCTACCTCACCGAGACCGACGACCTCACCAACGGCCTACGCCGCTACGACCTCGACCCCATGCGCCGCGTCACCGCCGTCACCAGCACCACCTGGCAGGAACGCTACGCCTACGACACCACCGGCAACATCACCAACGCCACCTGGCCAACACCCAACCCGACGGCCGGCTCCCTGACAGCCGGACCGAACGCCAACACCAGCGGCGGCGACGGCCGCGGCCGCGACGGAGGCGGGAGTCGTCGCGAAGACGGCGGCCACAGCGGCCCTGGCCGTGGCGATGGCAAGGACGACGAGCAGGGCAGGCGCGAGTACACCGGCACCCTCATCCGCCGCGCCGGCACGATCCGCTACGAACACGACGCCCAAGGCCGCATCACCCTGCGCCAACGCAAACGCCTCACCGCCAAACCCCACACCTGGCACTACACCTGGGACGCCGACGACCGCCTCACCACCGTCACCACCCCCCACGGCACCGTCTGGCACTACCTCTATGACCCCTTCGGGCGCCGCGTCGCCAAACACCGCCTCACCACCGACGGAACGATCACCGAACGAATCGACTTCACCTGGGACGGCACCCGGCTCGCCGAACAACACCACACGACTATCCACACCACTGGCAGCAGCGACACTCACGGCGACACCAGCTCCGACGATGGCAATGTCGCGGGCGAACAGGAGACCATCACCTGGGACTGGGAACCAGACTCCTTCCGCCCCCTCACCCAGACCAACCGCCGCCCCTCAGACAGACACCCACCAGACCACCGTCCACCTGCCGACGCCGACCAGACCTGGTACGACACCCGATTCCACGCCATCATCACCGACCTCATCGGCACCCCCACCGACCTGATCACCCCCGACGGCACCCTCGCCCCGCACCCCCGCACCACCCTCTGGGGCGTCACCACCC
>NZ_MOMC01000107.1 GCF_001983105.1 Pseudofrankia asymbiotica
TCCCCGGCCAATACCACGACCCCGAATCCGGCCTCAACTACAACTACCACCGCTACTACGACCCCGAGACGGCCAACTACCAAAGTTTCGATCCCCTCGGACTCGAACCGTCCCCAAATCCGCGGGCTTACATCCAGAATCCGCTCACCTGGTATGACCCACTAGGCTATTCACCTTGCACAGATCCACCCAGATTTATAACGACCGCCACAGGTCACACAATTGATCGACAGTCGATTTCCACCAAGATAAGCCAGAAACAATTGAGGCACATAATGGGAAGACCCGAGTATCGCAGAGGTAGCTACCTTAATTCCACAGACGATGCCCGCAAGGTTCTCAACGCCTTCCACGATGGTAGCGCTAAGATTCTCGATGTCACCAGCAATGATCACATTATCATCCGATATGACGGAGTGACTGGGTTTAACATGAATCCRAGCGTCGGCTATTTCAACCAACCGACGAACATTTTTATGATCAAGGGGTCTACGCATCCGAGCGTAGTTCCGACGAGCCCTCGGTAAGGTGAGGAAATCTGCCGCGGAACTGCGTCGCGAGAATGATCTGGTTCTCGAYCTGGTTCAGGCATCTCTCGGGTTAATATCTCACRATATAGCCGAAATTGCACTTGAGACCACCACTGATTCCGTAACCATACACTTCGCAGTTCGATCCGACTCGCCGGCAATCCGTGAAGACATCGAAGATATTGTTTTCGAACTAGACGCGCTCCGCGGTGGATCAACTCCAATTGAAACCAAAATTGCCGTTCAAGCATTTCAGGAAGACTGGCCCRGCAGATCCCACCGGACAGTCTACCTCGCCAAATTTGAGGAATGGAATAGATAACGTCTTTAGTTTGCAAATGYCGGCAGCATCGTCACGGCCGGTGGGGGCTTCGGCCGATGACTCGAGAAATAATTGGCCGAACTCGAGGAGCAGGCCGCGAGAGACGGACTGGTGTGACACCTCGTTCGGCGCCTTGAGCGGAGATTGGTACCGGTTATTGGTGACAGGTTTATTTCGCCGCGGAAGACCAGTATGCCGTGGTCGCGCACCCGGGCTTGACGACTGCAAATTTCCGATCCTCGGCATAACTTTGGCAGGTCCAAGGGCAGCGTTGGCTCAATCCATCTTGGCACAGGAATTGGACGCAATCGATCAAGTCCGGACGACAACGCAGGTGGGGCGAGGGCATGGGTGGGGAGAATTGGGCCAGCCGGCGTGTTGGAGGAGCATGGCAATTTCGGCGGCTAGGTCGCAGGGGTGGTCGTGGACGGCGGCGAAGCCGTAGCGCAGGGGGTGGTGGCCGGCGAGGACGGCGGTGTTGTCGATGCGCTGGTCTCGGGCGCGGGCCAGAGGTGGGTGGGCGAGCAGGCCGTCGAGTTCGACTCGGACGCCGTAGTCGCGGTAGAAGACGTCGTCGTACCAGATGCCGCCACGACGCGGTCGGATTACCTGACGCTCGCCTTTGGGTAGGCCATGGGCTCGTTCGATGTCTCGAAGGTAGACGAGCTCGAGGATGGAGTGGCAACCCTCGGCGACGTCCCGAAGCCCATCGGTCAGGGCTTTGCGCCATCGGGCTCGGGGGCGGGCGTCGAGGGTGACTCCCAGCCGGTTCACCRTCGTCATGCGGGCACCAACCGCCCTTGCCAGCCAACTGATGGCTTCGTCGAGCGTGTGGGAGCACTGGGTCAGATCGATGACCGTTTCCTCGATCCGGGTCTGGGGCGGTGTTCTGACGGGGTGACGGATGAGGCCGGCTCGGGTTGTGCGATGGAAGCGGACGCCCGGGATCGGAGTTGGGGTGCGCTGGTACGGCACGGTGACGTGGATAATCGGGCTCGGGCCCTCCAGCAGACCGGCCAACTCCGCCGCGGTGTCATGGCTGAACATCGCCCCTGGGCCGGCCCGCAGCAGTACGGTCCACAGTCGCGCCTCTCGCGGCAACGGTCCGCTGAACGTGGCGTAGACGCCGGGGAAGACGCGGACCCAGCGCCTGGCGGCGATATTGGCCTCGATCCGCCCGTCGGTGATCCCGCAGCCCAGCGCTTGGTCTCGGCTGACTACCCCGCACTGCTCCCGGACCACTTCCAACACACCTCAAGAATCCCTCCACAGAGCCCGCGTCATGCCCTCTCGCGCGACCTGTGGATGACCAGTCACCTGTGGGAAACCTCCCCCTTCATGATCTGACCGGAAAATCCAGCTGAGGGTGGGCAGGCTCGCGCCCACCGGCGTTCTTGTGCGCTGGTGGGCGAGGGTGGGTTGGTTGCTGTGTCTGTCAGGCCGATGCGGCGAGCGCGGTGGTGATCTCGGTGGGGGTGGCGCCGAGGTCGGCGAGTTCGCGGAGCAGGGCGCGTTTGCGGTGGTTCTTGTTCAGCCGGTTGGTGTGGTAGTCGGCGCCGAGGTCGTGGAAGCGGGCGGTCGGGTCGTTGACCAGCTGCCAGATGATGATCAGGATGGAGCGGGCGACGGCGACGAGGGCTTTGAGTTTGCCGCGGTGTCTGACGAGACGGCGGTAGCGGGCGCCGAGGAAGGTTTTCGTCTTGGCGGCGGCGGTGGCGGCCTCGCCGAGGGCGCCGCGTAGGTAGCTGTTGCCCTTGCCGGTCTTCCCGCTGCGGGTGGTGGCGCCGGACTGGATCGTGCGGGGGGACAGTTTCGCCCAGGAGGCGAGGTGGCCTGGGGTCGGGAACTGGTCCATGCGGGTGCCGATCTCGGCGAGGACGACCTGGGCGGTGTGCCGGGAGATGCCGGGGATCTCGTCGAGCCGGTCGAGCAGGTCGGTTCCGAACGGCACCGGTTCGGTGTCCGGTGCCTGGTGTCCGCCGGTGGCGGTGTCCTCGGGTGGGGGTGTGGGGTCGTCGCTGTCAGGTGTTGGCAGCGCGGCGACCTGTTCGTCGATCCTGGTGGTGATCTCGGCGATCTGGTGGTCGAGCGTGTCGATCTGGGCGAGCAGTGTCCGCACGAGGTAGGCGTGGTGGTCGCTGAACTGGCCGGTCAGCGCCGCGGCCAGTTCGGCCCTGGTGGCCCTGACCCGGCCGCGAGCGAGCCCGGCCAGCCGTTTCGGGTCGCGTTCCCCGGCGACCAGCGCGTCGAGCATCGCCCGGCCGGAGACCCCGAAGATGTCGGTCAGGACGGTCGACAGTTTGATCAGCGCGTCCTCGAGGATCTTCTCGACGCGCTGCTTGTGCCGGGTCCGTTCCGTGGTCAGGTCGTGGCGCAGCCGGGTGAGGTCGCGTAGCCGACGGATCTCGGGCGGGGGCACGAACGACGGGCGCAGCATGCCGCGCTCGGCGAGCTTGGCCAGCCACACCGCGTCGAGCTTGTCCGTCTTGGGCCGGCCGGGGACGTTCTTCACGTCGCGGGCGTTGACCAGCCACACCGACAGGCCCCGGGCTTCGAGCAGGTAGTAGAACGGCCGCCAGTAGTCCGAGGTGGACTCGAGCACGACCCGCTCAACGCCCTGGCAGGCGAGATGGTCGGCCAGCTCGATGATCGACCCGGTGATCGAGGGCACGTCCCAGACCCGGGTGTGCCGGCGGCCCTCCTTCGTCTCGTGCGGCAAGCGGGTACAGACCTTCCCGATCCGCTTGCCGATGTCGACCGCGGCGACACGAGCCACGATCTGTTCATGCTCGCCATCGGCGACGTCCTCGGGACCGTTCATCGCGGGGCAGACTCCTGAGCTCACACGGGACTGGCCAGGGTGACTGCCCGGGGACCCGAGGGAGATCAGAAATCTGACCGGCGTGCTCGTGGCACAGTGCGCGGCCCACAGGGCCGGGTCCCAACACCAGACTGGTGCACGGCCTCCAAGACCAAGATCACAACGGCGTTGGCGGGCAGCCGGACCCACCTTTTCAYGCCGTCGCGGCGTCCCAAGGGCCAGGGTTACTGGTGGGATTTTCGGAGTCACGGGTCCGAGGATCCCACCAGATCATGGTGGAGCTCGCTGACTTCGCGGGCGATAAGGGCCTCGGAGTGAGAGTCGATCTGATCGGCGGGGATAAACTACTTCCTTCTCGTGGCCGGGCCGGCCCTGAATCTAGGATCGCGCTCCAATTCAGTTCTGCACCTCCACCCCGGAAGATGGTCACGCTTAAACAAGGCTCGAACACGGGTTCCGACCGGAGAGAAATACGATCCTCATGATCTGGTGGGATTTTCGGCGTGATAGCGCCGAAAATCCCACCAGATCATGGTGGACCGCCTCGTCCCGCTCGCCGGTTTTCGTCAGCCACGGTCAACGTGCGAGTTGGAGGAGGACGGTGGTGCTCTGGAGGATGAGGTAGCCGCGGCCGGCGGGGGTGGGGAAGAACTGGTCGGGTTCGAGGCGGAGACCGTGGTCGCGGGCGATGTGGGGGCTGGTGGGGGTCAGCAGGAGGATGCCGCCGGTGGTCTTGATCTCGTTGGTGACCTTGAGCAGGGAGCGGCGTTGGCCGTTGAGGACGGGGGTGGCCTCGCCGCAGAGGATCAGGGCCTTGTGGCCGCGGGCGGCGGGGCTCGCGGCTTCCTCGAGCAGGGTCGGGGCCTCGGCGAAGCTCACGACGCTCGCGCCCACGCTGACCTGGTCGAAGTCGTCGACGACTACCGCGAACTGGCCGTCGCCGAACGCCTCGGCGGTCTCGCGCAGCTCGATGTCCTTGAGGGTGCTGCCGGCGACGACCCGCACGCCCTCGTCGGCGGTGTCGACGAACCGGGGCAGGTCGGAGCGGGGCGGGACGACGAGGAGCACGCCGACGCCGACGCGGCGCAGGCCGCGGGCGATCGCGGCCGCCGCCGTGGTTCGCCCGGAACCGGCCGGACCGGAGACGAGCAGCGCCTGGGGACCGGTGTCGAACGGGTCGAAGCCGACGACGGTGACGTCGCGGCCACCGACGCCGAGCGGCAACCAGGTCTCGGACGGACGCGGGTCGGGCGAGGCCAGGCCGCCGGGCCGGGCCGGGCCACCGGGCGAAGCCACTCCGCCGGCCGGAGCCAGCCCGTCCGGCGGAGCCAGCCCGTCAGGCGGAGCCAGCCCGTCAGGCAGAGCCGGCCCGTCCGGCGGAGCCAGCCCGTCAGGCAGAGCCAGCCCGTCAGGCAGAGCCAGCCCGTCCGGCGGAGCCAGCCCGTCAGGCAGAGCCGGCCCGTCAGGCAGAGCCGGCCCGTCCGGCGGAGCCAGCCCGTCCGGCGGAGCCAGCCCGCCGGGTGAGGCCAGTGCGTCGGCCGTCACGGAGGTCGGGAGCGACGGGAACGGCCGCGGCAGTCGGTCCGCGTCGAGGGCGGCGACGGCGGCGTGGTCCGGGCGCGTGGTGAGCCATTGGGCCAGCTCGGCGGCGGTGAGCCCCGGGCGCGCGACCTGCAGGTGGGTGCCGGACGAGGCCTCGACGGCACGGCCGGGCAGCTCGGGCGGGCTCACGACGCCGGACGGGTAGTGCATCCGGCGTAGTTCCTCCCTGCCGAACGGGAGGAGGACGCGGCGGGTGAACAGGTTCGCGGTCCGGCTGCCGGCCAGGTCCTGCCCGCCGATGGCCACGACGTGCACGCCTACCGGCGGGCCGGAGGCGATCACGTCGCGCAGCAGGGCGACCATCGACGTCTCGACGAAGGTCGGGTCGGACCGGTTCTCGAAGTAGTCCCAGCCGTCGACGATGAGCAGGATCCGCGGCCGTCGCCCGCCCGCGCTGGCGGCCCCAGCCCCGCCCGTGACCCCGCCCATGCTCGCGGCCCTACCGCCGCCGGCAGCCCGGCCACCGCCGCCGGCAGCCCGGCCATCACCGCCGGCAGCCCGGCCATCACCGGCGGTCCCGCCGCCACCGCCGACCGTCCGGCTGCCGCCGACAGCCCCGGCGGCACCGCCCACGCCGACGGCGGCAGCCGGGCCGAGGCGGGCGGTCTGGCGGGTGGTGACCTCGTCGGCGAGCCAGGTGAGCAGGCGGCGGATCCGGTCGGGCTCGCCGGCGGAGATGACGGCGCCGCAGTGTGGCAACGCGGCGTAGTCGGCGAGCCCGGACGGCTGGCGCTCGATGACGTAGCACTGCGCCGCGTCCGGCGAGAAGCGCAGCGCGAGGCCGGTGATCAGGGTCCTGGCCAGGGTGGTCCGGCCGGTCTGCGGGCCGCCGGCGACGAGCATCCGGTCGGTGCCGTCCAGGTCGAAGGCGGCCGGAGGCTGGGCCTGCGCCACCGGCTCGTCGAGTAGCCCGAACGGGATCTCGGAGTGGGCCGGCGGGGCGGTCGCCACCGCCGCGAGGCCGTTGAGGATGAGGTCCGCGGGCAGGGGTGGCAGCAGCGGCCGGCGCGGCGCGGGCCCGCCGGCGTGCGCGGCCGCGCGCTCGATCGCGCGGATCGTGAGCGTCTGGTCGGTCGCCGCGCCGCCGTGATCGACCTTCTCCTCCGGCCGGGGAGTACCGAGCGTGACCCAGCCGATAACGCGGACCCGGGCGGGCCGGCCACCGCCGACCGGTGGCGGGTCGCCGAGGTAGCCGGACTGGAACAGCCGCGGTGTGCGGGTCTCGTCCTTGGTGCAGAGGATCATGCCGCGGCCACGCAGCCGGCCGGGGATGGTCGCCGCGTCCGGCACGCCGAGCACCTCGACGCTGTCGGCGGGCTCGTTCTGCCGCAGGGTGATCCGCAGGTCGATGTTGTTCTTCAGCTCGGCGGAGAGCTTCCCCTGCAGTGACTGGGTCGCGAGCACGAGGTGCATCCCCAGCGAGCGCCCCTTGGCCGCGACGTTCACGAGCTCCTTGAGGAAGTCCGGCGAGGTCTCCAGCACGCGCGCGAACTCGTCGAAGATCATAACCAGTCGCGGCAGCGCCACCGCCCCGTCCGGGTCGCCCCCACCACTGCCACCGCTCCCGCCACCGCCACCGTCGTCGCTCCCGGCCCTGCCCAGGCCCCTGCCAGCAGCAGCACCACCACCACCACCGCCGCCGACGCTGGCGCCACGGCCACCACCGCCACGCAGCGTGCGCCAGTATTCGTCGATCTCGCCGCTGTGGCGGGCGAGCAGCCGCTCCCGGTGGCTGACCTCGGCGCGCACCGAGGCGAGCACGCGCCTCGCCGCCGCCTCGTCGAACACGTCGGCGGCGGTCTCCCCGGTCGAGCGGATCAGCGCGACGACGTGCGGGCAGCGCTCGAACGGCAGGAACGCGCTGCCGCCCTTGAAGTCGACGAGCACCAGGTTCAGCTCGTCCGGGGAGTTCGCCAGCAGCAGCGACGTGACGAGTGTCTGCAGCAGGATGCTCTTCCCCGCGCCGGTCGCGCCGCCCAGCATGGTGTGCGGGCCCTGGGCGGCGAGGTCGACGGCGACCGGCCCGTCGGCGTCGGCGCCGAGCGGGACCCGGGTCGTCGGCCCGGGCGAGGCCGACCACAGCTGCGCGACGTCGCCCGGGCCCGGCTGCTGGCCGATCCCGAGCAGGTCGAGGAAGCGGACCGGGTAGGGGATGTTCGTCTGGAAGCCGCCCAGCGTGAGCCGGTCACGCAGTGGGGCGACGGCGCGGGCCAGTGCCTCCGCCTCGGCGGCGGTGAGGCCGTCGGCGCGCCCGGTCCGCTCGCCGTCCCTGCCGGTCACCCGGAGCGCGCGGTGGTCGTCGACGACGCACTGGACGCGGCACTCGGCCATGTCGTGCCGGTCGACGGCGATGACGTAGACGCCGGACTCCGGGCCGTCGCGCAGCACCGCCCGCATCCCGGCCAGTTCGCGCAGTGGCAGCGCGCCGTCGAGCAGGACGACGACGTCCTCGGCGAACCGGACCTGGGAGTGCCCGCGCCGTTCGGCCGTGCGCAGGGCGATCAGCTCCCGCAGCTCCCTGATGCGCTCGGCCCGGGTGGTGGCGGTGTTGCCGACCCAGCAGGGGATGTCGCCTGCCTCGCCGGCCCAGGTGTGCGGCAGCCAGGTCGCCCAGTACGGTTCGCCGTCATCCGACGAGGTGAGCAGCACGACGCGCAGGTCATCGGGGCCGCGCAGCACGCCGAGCTGGGCGAGCAGGAAGCGGGCGAGCGCCCGCGACGGCTCCTCGGGGCCGGCGATGCCGAGCACCCCGGCGGCGCGCAGGTCGACGGTGAACGGGACGGACCGCAGCCGCGGCTCGGCGAAACCCTCCCAGCGCTCGCCGCGCAGGTCCAGCGACGGTGGGGCGTCGGTAAGGCCGAGGCGCAGCAGCAGCGCGTCCGGGGAGTCAGCGGTGCGGGGCCACACCTTGCGGCTGGCGCCGGTGGCGGCCATCGTCAGGTCGAGCCGGTCGGGTGCCCGCCTGCGGCGGATCCGTTCCTCGGCGTCCAGCAGGCGCGCGATCTCACGCAGTGCCGTCGCCTTGCCCCGTTCGAGCTGCTCGCGTTCGGTGCGCCGCTGCCGGCGGTCCCCTACCTGGCTCCCGACGATCGTCATCGGCCCGAGCAGGCACATCAGCAGGATCAGCAGCCGGCCCAGGACTACGGCCAGCACCACGCCCATCACGACGGGCAGCAGCGCGGACAGCCAGACGCCGACCCGGGAGGTGGCCGGCCGCGCGTGCGACAGCGGCAGGGTGACCTCACCGGGGGTGACCACGGGCGGGGAGTCGAAGGCCCGGTCGAAGTCGAGCCGGCCGTCGCCGCCGGGCCTGGTGACCAGCGGGGTGGGCGGCAGCGGCACCCATTCGATCCGGTCGGAGCCGACCTCCAGCAGCGCGCCCGGGGGCAGCTCGGTGGGGCCGGTGAGCTGCACACCGTCGAGGAAGGTGCCGTTGTGGGAGCCGGCGTCGCTGGCGAGGACCCGGCCGTCGACGTCGATCTCCAGCTCGGTGTGCTGGCGGGATGCCTCCTCGCAGTGCAGCACCACGTCCGCGTCCGCGGACCGGGCGACGAACCACCGCCCCGGCGCGAGCCAGGCGACGAGGCCCGCGTCGTGCCCGTCGACGACCCGCAGCGCGCCGACCACCCCGCGAGGCAGTGACCGTGAGCTGGGGCCCGGCGCCCCGATGCTGATGACAGCCCCCTGCAGCAGCGGGCTCTCCCCCACCGTCGCCGCCGGGTCGAGCCACTCGTCGCCGACGTAGCAGGGCCGGCCGGCGGCGGGCAACGGCAGCGCGTCCAGCACGGAGGCGACGGTCGCGTCCGGCTCGGCGGACACCTCGACATCGCGGCTCGCGCCCGTGTCGGCGTTCCGCGTCGTCAACCTGATGATCACGATCGGCCCGCCTCGGACCCGGCGCTCACGGGCCGCGGCACCCCGCGCCCGACCGACAGAACCTGCCGCACCACAGCCATTCTCACGATTCCCCCGTACCGGACAGAATAGTCGGCGCCCAGCGCGCGCCACCGGTGACGCGTGGCCTCTGACTGATCTTCGACCCGCCGAAGCCACGTTGCCGTCGGAGGGCAGAAATCGCGATCATGCCGGGCGGTGGAGCGGAACGGGGCCGACCTGCCCAGGGGCGGCGTCAGTCGTCGAGGGGATCGGTCTCCGTGGCGGCGGCGACCGCGCCCGCGGACCGCGGACCGCCGTCGGCCGGGCTGTGGTTCAGGCGGATCATGTCGACGACCTCGGTGACGGGGCCGACGACGAGCAGTTCGTCGCCGGGGCGCAGCCGGGTGTGCCGGCCGGGGCGGAAGTTCGGGCGGGCACGGTCGCCCGCCTGACCGTTGGAGCTCGGCTCGGCGAGGCTCGGCTCGGCGGAGAGCGGGCCGGCGGAGAGCGGGCCGGCCGTTCCGCCGGGGCTGTCGGCGGCGGCGAGGTCGGGCGGTGGGGCGGTGACGGCGAGGACCCGTGCGCCGGTGGCGAGCTCGGCGAGCGTCGGGCCGGCCAGGGCGGCGCCGGCGCGGACGACCATCCGAGCGACCAGGAACGGAGTCCGCTCGACGTAGAAGGTGCTGATGACGTCGTAGCCGAGCGTCGCGCCGATGAAGTACGGGGACGCGAGCGCCGCCGCGCTGCGCACGGTGTGGATGTTGAACCGGCGMTCCACCTCGTCGGTCATCGTCGAGTCGGCGATCCGCAGCACGACCCGCAGCCCGGCCTCGTCGGCCGGTTCCGGGGACCGCGGCCCCCGGCCGTAGGCGCGCCCGCCCGCCCCGGTGGCGCGTCGAGCCCGGTCGTCGCGTGCCTGGACGAGCTCCTCGTAGGCGTCCCGTGCCGACAGGACGGTCTCCAGGTTCGCGACGCCGTCACTGGTGAGGGCCGCGAGYGCGATCGCGTGGCCCAGGCCGGCCTGCAGCAGGGTCGCGCGCACCRTCGCGTCGCCGACCACGACGGGGACGCCGCGCTCGCGCGCCACGGGYAGGAACCGGTTGTTCTCGTCGCGCTCGATCACCACCACCCGCCGGCCGGCGCGCAGCAGGCCCTCCATCGTCGCCGTGCCGACCTTGCCGAGCCCGCACAGCACGACATGCCCCCGTACCGCCCCGGCGCGTCCCCGGCCGAGTGCCCGCTCGAGGCGGCGGCTGATGATGATGTTGGTGATGAATGCGTAGATCACCGCGATCGACAACGCGCCGACGAGCATCAGGAAGACGCCGAAGACCTGCAGCCAGTGATCGGCGGCGCCGAAGTTGTAGTCGCCGTAGCCGACGGTCGCCATCGTCTCGACCGTCAGGTAGAGCGCGTCGAGGGCGTCGAAGTCGGGCGGCGCGCCCGGATTGTGGTCGGCGTAGCTGAGCGTCAGTACGGTGGTGCTCACGATCATGATCGTGAGCACCGCGCCGAGCGCCCAGCGGAACGGCCGGTCGAACTCGCCGCGCACGGTCGCCGCGAGCGCCCGTACCCGATCGGCCGGCCGCCGGCCCCCGCCGTCCTGGCGAGGCCCGTCACCCGTGCCGTCCGCGCTCTCGCGCTCGTCGCCGGTGTCGCCAGCGGCGGCCGCGGCGGCGAGGGCGGCGAAGGTCCGGGCCTCGTGCAGCCCGGCGACGGCCATCCCCCGGGTGTCGAACTCGGCGAGCCGGCCGAGCACCGTCAGCCGGTCGCCGGGGAACAGCGGGACGTCGCGCGGCGGGCAGAGCACGGCGGCGCGCTCGCCGGGCCGGCGCAGCGAGATCGGCGTGAGGTCGCCGTAGCGGGCGCGGAAGGCGTCGGCCTCGTCGACCGTCGCCTCCGCGACGACGAACACCTCGGACACGTCGGACACGTCGGATCCGGGGCCGGGGCCAGGGCCAGCGCTGAGGGCGGGGCCGGGGCCGGGGCCGGGGCCGGCGGGATCGGACCTGTCGGTCTTGAGCTCGTCGAGCCCGAGCCCGAGCCTGGGCCCGGGCTCGTCGGTCGCGGGCCCGTCCAGCCGGTACCGGGCGTCCATCGTGAAGGCGTGCACGACGTCGGAGCGCACGCAGGCCTCGACGAAGCTCGGCCCGACGCGGGCGGCCATGTTGATCACATGCGCGGTCGGGATCGCGGCGGCGATCTGGTCGCCGAGCTGGGCGTTGCCGATGTTCACCACGAGCCGGGTCGTCGGTGCCACGTCGGCCGCGGCGAGGGCGGTCTGCAGGTTCTCCAGGTCGATGTCGTGGCAGGCGGCGACGGCGAGTGCCGTGTCGATGTCCGCCTCGCGCAGCGCCTCGGCGCTGTGCGCGCTCTCGGGCACCACCCGCACGCCCTGGCGTTCCAGCCGGCGGCGCTGGCTCGGCGCGCCCTGGTCGTCCACGACGACGACCGTCACCCCCGACGCCACCAGCTGCTCGGCCACCCGCACCCCAAGTGCGCTCAGCCCGCAGACGATGACGTGCCTCGACGCGCTGGCCATGCCGTCGCCTCCTCCCCCGGACGAAGCGAACCACGCGGCGCCCGGCCGTGGTGAGGCGCCCAGCCGGCGACATCGCGAGGGGGCGCGCCGGCAACACCGATGTCATGGGCGGGCAACGCCGCACGACCGGCTCGACCGTGACGCACAGGCCGAAATTGATCCGCCATGGGGTACCTCAAGGGCGGCGGATGAGAGTCGCGCGCACGACGGTGGGTGTGGCGCGTGRCCGGGCGAAAAATCCGGATGGGTTACGCCACAGCCCCTATGCTGCGGATGTCAGATCTTGACGTCTCAAAATTCCCCTGTCTGTCCGGCCTGTGAGGTTGTCGTGTCAGGAAGGCGTGGCCTCGCCCTGCCGCTGTCGATCGCGGCGGCGTCCGCCCTGCTCCTGGCCGCGCTGGCCGGATGCTCCGGTGACGGCGTGCCGTCGCCGCGGCCGTCCGCGTCGGCCTCGCCCACCCCGCTCGCGCCCAAGACGCCCCCGGCCCTGACCACGATCTCCCGCACCGACTTCCAGAAGGCGCTGTCGGACGTCGACGCGGCGCTCGGGCCCGGGTTCGGCGCCATCGGCGGTGCGCAGACGCCGTCCGACCTGTCGGGCGCTCTCGGGGCCGTCGCGCTCAACCTGGGCGCGCAGGCGGACGCCCTCGACCGCCTCCGGCCCCCGCTGGCCGCCGTCACGGCGACGAAGCAGCTTTCGGCCGCGCTGCGCGCGCTGTCGAACGACATGACGGCGGTGGCGACGGACGCCAACAACCAGCGGGTCTGCACGGGCGCGTCCGGCATGCCCCATGTGGCCAACAGCCCGGGCGCCGACGCGTTCCGGCTGGCATTCCTGGGGCTGAACACGGCCAACGCCGCACACCCGTACACGTTCGGCGCGTTCCTGCCGGCCGCCGGCCCGGACCCGAACCGGCGCCCGGGCACCGGCCCGCTGCCCGGTGGCCGGCGCGGCGGCTACGGGAAGCTGACCGTCGACAACCAGGGCACGGTGGACACCGTCATCAAGATCATGTCCGGCGGTGAGCTCATCCGCTCCATCTACGTGCAGGCCGGCGCCAAGGCGAACGTCGACGCGATCCCCAACGGCACCTACGAGGCCTTCTACACCAGCGGCTCCGACTGGGACGACGGCACCCGCCGCTTCACCCGCGACTGCGAGTTCGACAAGTTCGACGACCCGCTCCCGTACACGACCAGGACGACGAGCACGGCGATCGAGTACAGCGTCTGGACGCTGACGCTGCACACCTCGTCGCTCGGGGGCGGCGCCCCCACCAGCCCTGTCGACCCAGGCACGTTCCCCGGCGCCTGACCGGCCCGCCGGCCCGCCGGGACCGCGACCCGCCGGGACCGCGACCCGCCGGCACCCGCGCGCCGCCGCCGTGCGCCGTCTTCTCCGGGCGCGCGGCGGCGTCCCGCGCCGGACGTTCCGTGAGCCTCCTATCCCTCTCGACGTGGACAAAGGCCCAGGCAGCGGCCCACGATGCGTGGCCAGGTCCGACGTGCCGTCCGGGTTTCCGGGGCCGCTCAGCGGGGACGAGGAGCGCGCGGCTGTCGACCGGCCGTGAGCGTTCTCCCCCTTGACCCGGACCCGACCAGGCGAGTGATCGCGTGACTGCTTCTCAACGCGGCGAGCGCCGGTTCGGTGCCGGTCGTGACGCCCCCGCCCCCCGTGGCGGCGGGCTCGCCTCGGTTCTCCGATCGGCTCTCGACCAGTTCGCGCAGCTCACCGGGCAGCAGCCCGAGCGCGTAAGCGGAGTACGCGCCGTCGATGACGGCTGGTCCGTCCTCGCCGACGTCGTCGAACTCGAACGGATTCCCAGCACGACCAGTGTGGTGGCGACCTACCGGGTGGACGTCGACGAGGACGGCAATCTGCGCGGCTACGAACGACTGCGCCGGTTCAACCGCGGCGCCACCGATCCACTCTGACTCCACTCTGACCCGGGCGCCAGCTCCACCCCGACGAACCGCATCAGGCCCCGCCCATCTCGCCTCGTCCCCGCGCCGTACCGCCCGCCCAGCGCAGCGCGGGCCCCACCAGTCTCCCGGTGGCACGATGACCGAGCAGATCCTGACCTCGCACCGGCCCACCCGACAGTGGACCGGCCCACGCAGCGACACCCTTGCCGACGTCCTGGAACGTGTCCTCGACAAGGGTGTCGTGATCGTCGGCGACGTGGTCGTGAGCGTGCTCGACGTCGAGCTGCTGACGCTGCGGCTCCGGTTGTTCATCGCCTCCGCCGACACCGCCCGGGAGATGGGCCTGGACTGGTGGCTGAACGACCCGTTCTTCAGCTCTAAGGCCGCGCCGTCGAGGGAGCGGGACCAGGACGCCCTGGCCGACGAGAACCGGCGGCTGCGGGAACGCCTCGACACGCTGGAACGCACGCTGGGCCGCAGCCCTCGCGCGGCCGCGTTGCCGGACGCCGAGACGGGCACCGGCGCCACCGACGTGATCGCCGGCCAGGCCACCGGCAGGCGCGCCGGGGAGCCCGCCACCACCCGGTCTGTCCCCGGCTCCGGGGCCACGGGACGGTCCAGCGGCCAGGCCGAGGCCGGGAGGCCCTGATGGCGCGGCCGGCTGAGGACATCCGTCAACTCGCCCGTCGGCTCGCGCCCGAGGTTCTGAACGAGGCGGCGGCGGACGCGCGGGAGCAGGCCCGCCGTCGGCTGGCCGAGGCGCTGGCCGACGAGATCGTCATCGCGGCGCTGGCCAAGGACGTGCCCGCCTCGGCGACCAACCATCGGACGGATATCCGTCCGGTGGATGTCCGACCACCAGATATCCGTCCCACGGATATCCGTTCGGCTGGCAGCCGTCCGCCGACCTCCTCGACGGAGCCGGGCCAGGAGCGGACGAGTCCCGTCTCTCGGGAGGAACACGACCAGCCGCCCCAGGCCGAACCGGTCACGGAGACGCCCAGGAGCGCTCCCCCGCCGCACACCGGCCTGTACGCGTACGGCATCACGGACGCGGCGACGGACACCCACGACATCGTCGGCCTCGACGACCAGACGCCGGTCGAGACCCTGCCCGTCGGGGAGGCCGCGCTGGTCATGTCGACGATCGAGCTCGGGCTGCTGGCCGGCCTGGAGGACGACGTCTCCGCGACCGGGCAGCTCTCCGAATCCGGTCGGCTCGCCGACCTCGCCAGTCGGYATGACCGGGTCATGCGCCTGCTCCTCGAGCGCGGCCCGGTGCTGCCGCTTCGTTTCGGCACGGTCCTGCCAGACCGGCCGCGGGCCGAGCGGCTGCTGCGGGCGTCGGCGGGCGAGCTGGTCGACGAGCTGGACCGGGTCCGTGGCCACCACGAGTGGGGGCTGCGGGTCACGCCGCGGGAAGAAGAGGAGGAGGACGACGACGCCGGGGACGAGGACACGCGGCCGACCGGGGCGGCGGGCACCTCCGGCGACGGAGACGAGACGCCCGCGGCCGGGAGCGGCACCGCCTACCTGTCCGCCCGGCGCGCGGACCTGCGCCGCGCCGCGGAGCGCGAGGAGCGCCTGACCGAGCTGACGAGGCGGATCCACAACGAGCTCGCGGCGCTGGTCTCCGACGTGGCGATGCGATCCGGGCGCCCCGGACCGGGGCGTCTGGACGCCGCCTACCTGGTCGCGACCGCCAAGGAGGACGACTTCCTCGACGCCGCCACCACTGCCGCGCGGGAGCTGACGGATGCCGGCTGCGAGGCCCGCCTCACCGGGCCCTGGCCGCCGTACTCCTTCGTCCGGCTGACGCTTGGGGAGGCACGCGATGTCTGACCTCACCCGGAGGGCCGCCGCCAGACCCGACCCGACGGCCAGCGACGGAACGAGCCACGGCACTCGACCGGGCCGCCGTCCCGGACTGGGCTCCGGCCGCTCCCTCTCGGACCTGCTGGACAGGGTCGTCGACCGGGGAGCCGTCGTCAGCGGCGACGTGATCATCGGCCTGGCCGGGGTGGACCTGATCCGGCTCGATCTGCGGTTGCTTCTGGTCGGTGCCCAGAGCGCGATCGAGGCTGGCGCGGGCGCGGGGCTTCGCCCCAGCCCGGTGCCGAGCCGGGACGAGGTGGCAGACGTGATCGAGGGTGCCGTGATCCACGACGGCGCCGACGACGACACCCRCCGCGACGGCGAGGACCACGCCACGGATCACGCCCGGCGGGCCGACCATRCCCGGACCGACGTGCGGACCGAGCCGTGACGGCGCCAGAACCGCCCGGGCGTACGGGGCGCACGGGGCGCACGGGGCGTGCCGTGCGCCTGACCGCCCGTCCGGAAGAGGTCGGGCGCGGGCTGGGACAGGTCGTGGTGGTGCTCCTCGAACTGCTCCGCGACCTGCTGGAACGGCAGGCGGTACGCCGGATGGACAGCGGCACGCTGCCCTCCGCCCAGGTCGAGGAGCTGGGCCAGGCGCTGATCGAGGTGCGCGAAGCGATCGCGCAGGTCCGGGACTCGCTCGGCGTCAGCGCCGAACAGGCACGGGCGGCGACCGCGAGGGCCCGCGAGCTGGTGGGCGAATGGCCACCCTCGGACGGCAGGGACCAGCCTGGTCTCGCCGCGCGCGCCACTGGCGCCGCGCGCGCCACTGGCGCCGCTCGTGACGGCGTCGGCCGCGTCGGCCGCGTCGGCCGCGTCGGGCGGGAGAGCCGCGCGGGCGGCCGCGCAGCCGCGGGCGGCCGCGCAGCCGCGGGCGCGGGCGGCGCCGGCGGTGGCCGCCCGCGCGCCAACGCCGACGGCGCGCACGGCGACCACATCCACAGAGACGGCGGAATACCGGCCGGCGGCACCCGCTCGGCGGGCCGGCGGCATCACGAGAGAGGGCGGCCCGCACCGTGTGCCCATGACGCGGCGCCGCCCGGTTGGGACCTGCCATGACCATGGCGGCACGGTCGACCGGCCGCGCTCCCCGCCCGAGCAGCCTCGCTGACGTGCTMGAGGTCGTCCTCGACAAGGGCATCGTCATCGACGCGTACGTACGGGTCGCGCTGGTCGGTATCGAGATCCTCACCATCGACGCCCGGATCGTCATCGCGAGCGTCGACACCTACCTGCGGTTCGCCGAGGCGGTCAACCGGCTGGACCTGAGTTCGAGAGAGCAGGAACAGGTCACGGGCGTGCCCGGCCTCGTCCAGTCCGTCACCGAGGGCGTCACCGAGGGCGGATCGCGGCACAAGGCGAAGGGAGCCCTGGAAGGCGTCAAGGACACGGCGCAGGACTTCGTCGGTTCGCTGCGTGGCGACAACCAGGACGAGGCCGAGGCCGAGATCGGGAACGGGAACKGGAACGGCTCCAGGTTCGAGCACGCCCGAAGCGGAGGCCGGGATCTGCCGCCCGGCCGGGCGGCGCCGCCCGGCCGGGCCGGCGCTCGGCACCAGGGCGGGGGCTGACATGCCGTCGCTACTTCTCTACGGCGTGGTCCGCGACGACCACCCGCTGGCGGACCCGCCGCCGCTCGGCGTCGGCGACCCGCCGGGGCGGGTCCGGCTGGTGCGGTGTCCTCCGGCGGCCGCTGTCGTCAGCCCGGTCCCCGACCCGGTGCAGATCACCGACGAGGACGCGGAGCGCCATCTCGACGTCCTGCTGGGACTCCTCGCCGACGGCCCGGTCATCCCGCTGCGGCTGGGATCGGTCGCTCCGGACGAGGACGCCGTCCGGGAGGAGGTGCTGGGCGCGGCCGCGCCTGACCTGCGCCGGCGGCTCGACGCGCTGGAGGGCCTCGTCGAGGTGCACGTCGACGCGGACGAGGACGAGATGAGCTCCATCCGGGCGGTCATCGCGGCCGACCCGTCGCTGGCCGCGGCGCGGGAAGGGGCCGAGACGCTCCAGAGCGAGCCGAACCTGCGGACCCGGATGGCGCTCGGTGAACGAGTCGCCGACGGCGTGGTCCTGCGCCGCCTGCACCAGGCGGAGACCCTGCTCGAGCAGCTACGCCCGTTCTCGGTCGCGGACACCGGGCGGGGACCGATGGGTGGCCCGGAGGATCCCGTCCTGCGCTGGGCCTTCCTCGTCCACCGGGACTCCGAGCCGCGCCACCGCGACCTCGGGCACTTCGACGAGGTGGTGGAGCGTGTCCGTGACGATCATCCCGAGCTCGTGATCGAGTACGTGGGCCCGCTGCCCACCTTCCACTTCCTGGACCTCGCCGAGCCCGTCGAGGCGGCCGGCGACCCTCAGGGCAGCCGGTGGGGCTGGTGAGCCCGGTGAAGCTGGCGAGCCCGGTAGGGCCGGTCAGCCCGATGGCCCAACGACGGGCCGGAAGGAGTCCGCGATGAACATCAAGCTGTTGATGGCCGGTGCGGTGGGCTACGTCCTCGGCAGAACCAAGAAGGGCAAGGCGGCCGTGCGGCTGGCGTTGTGGGCCRGCGGCCACGACACCAACGTCAAGGACCTGGCTCGGTCCCAGGCAATGAAGTTCCTCGAGTCGGAGGACGGGAAGAAGCTGGTAGCCCAGCTGCGCGGCCCGGTGCTCGAAGGCGGCATGAAGGTCGCCCTCTCGGCCTACGAACAAGGGGTCGGAAAGCTGACGGAGGACCTCTCTCGCCGCACGTCCGAGCTGCGGCGCTCACTGGACGAGACGCCGGCCGCCGACCTGGGCGCGAAGGCCGGGTCCCTCGCCGGCACGCTGACCGACACGCTCGGTCGTTGGGGCGGCGCGCGTGCCGAGAAGGCCGACAAGACGGAGGCCGAGCCGGCGGAAGCCGAGGAGCCGAAGGCCGAAGAGCCGGAAGCCGAAGCTGAAGAGCCCGAAGCCGAAACCGAAGAGCCCGAAGCCGAAGAGCCCGAAGCCGAAGCTGAGGCCGAAGCCGAAGAGCCGGAAGCCGAAGCCGAAGAGCCCGAAGCCGAAACCGAAGAGCCCGAAGCCGAAGAGCCCGAAGCCGAAGCTGAGGCCGAAGCCGAAGAGCCGGAAACCGAAGAGCCCGAGCCCGAAAAGCCGAAGGCCGAAAAGCCGAAGGCCGAAGAGCGCCGCGGTGAGGGCGCCGGGACCGCCCGAGCGAAGGCCAAGGGGAGCCGATCCGGCTCTGCCGGGCAGGAGGGGACGACGGGGCCGAGCGAGAGCCGTGAGCCCGAGCGCCGGGAGGGCGCCAAGGCGGCGGGTCGGCGACCGCCGAGCCGGCCGCCGGCGGACCGGGGCGAAGCCGCGTCGACCGGGAACCGCCCGCGGACCGGCGGGACGTCGTCGAAGCCGAAGTCGAAGTAGGAGAGACGATATGGCGAAGTCCAACGGCCATCCGCGCGGAGGCGGACTCGTCGGCGCGGTCCTGCGCAACCCGGCGACCGACCACCTCATGCAAGAGGCGAAGAGCTTCCTCGCCACCAAGGGCCAGAAGGCTGTCCAGCAGGTCGGCGAACGTCTCGGTTCTGCGACCGAGGGGCTCGGGCCCGCGGCCGAAGGGGTCAAGAAGCTCGCCGCGGGCGAGTCCCCGGGCAAGGCCGCGACGTCGACGGCGCTGAGCGCGCTGAAGCAGAAGGTAAAGGGGGCGCTCGGCATGGGCGGCGGCGTGGGCAAGGCAGGCAGCACGGGCGAGCCTGGGCCGCCGAAGGTCACCCACATCATGGAGACCGTCGATGTGGGGGTGCCGATCTCCACCGCCTACGACCAGTGGACCCAGTTCCAGGAATTCTCGAAGTTCATGAAGGGCGTCGAGGGTGTCGACCCGAAGAGCGAGACGGAACAGAACTGGCGAGTCAAGGTCTTCAAGTCCCGGCGGACCTGGCAGGGCAAGACCCTGGAACAGGTTCCGGACCGACGGATCAAGTGGACAACGGAAGGCGCCAAGGGGACGACGAAGGGCGCGGTCACATTCCACCCGCTGGCCGACGACCTGACCCGGGTCGCGCTGACCATGGAGTACTACCCGAACGGGTTCATGGAGAAGATCGGCAACCTCTGGCGCGCCGGCGGCCGTCGCGCTCGCCTCGACCTGAAGAACTACCGCCGCTTCATCACCATCAAGGGCGAGGCCAGCGGATCGTGGCGCGGCGAGATCCGCGATGGCGAGGTCGTCCGGGGGCCTGACGAAGAGGGCCAGGAGACCGAGGATCAGGAGACCGAGGGCCAGGAGACCGAGGGCCAGGAGACCGAGGGCCAGGAAGCCGAGGGCCAGGAAGCCGAGGGCCAGGAAGCCGAGGGCCAGGAGCTTGGGGATGAGGAAGCCGCGGGCCAAGAGGCGGACGAGGAGACAGAAGACGGCGAGGAGACAGAAGAGGACAGGGAAACCMCTGAAAGTGCCCGCTCGTAACGACACCAGGCTGACGTCTCCTCTCTCCTCTCTCCTCGGTTCACCGGGCCGACGTGCGGCCCGGCGATGGCCGCGACATGGTGAGCGGGTCGACGGTTCAGCGAGACGTTCCGGCGGGGGGTTTCATGTCCATCACCAGGGATAAGGTCGCCAATGTGGCCATACCGGACACGGCCTTGGCCACGGAGGCCACGGAACTGGTCCGCGAGGCCACGGACGACCTCGTCTACCACCATTCACGGCGGGTGTACTGGTTCGGCAGTCTGCGGGGCCGTAACCGGAGGCTGAGCTTCGACCCGGAGCTGCTCTACATCGGGGCGATGTTCCACGACCTCGGTCTGGGCGAGTCGTTCCGTGGGAGCGGCCGGCGCTTCGAGGTGGACAGCGCGGACGAGGCGCGGCGTTTCCTTCAGCGGCACGGTGTGCCCGAGGACAGCATCCGGCGTGTGTGGACGGCCATCGCGCTGCACACGACGCCGGGCATCCCGGAGCTCATGGAACCGGAGATCGCCCTGGTGACGGCCGGCGTCGAGTACGACGTGCTTGGAATCGGCTACGACGACATCAGCGACGCCGACCGGGAGGCCATCACCAGGCTGCACCCTCGGCCCGACTTCAAGAACCAGATCCTCCGTGCTTTCACCGCCGGCATCGCCCCCAGGCCCGAGACAACCTTTGGCAATGTCAAGGCCGATGTTCTTGAGCGTTTCGTCCCTGGCTTCCGTCGCGCCAACTTCGTCGACACGATCCTGAACTCGCCCTGGCCCGAGTAGGGACGTCCCTGGACGCCCTACCTCGAGCCACAGCAAAGAATCGCCAGCCGCCTCACGTCTCGCCGTCCGCGTTGTCGGGTGCGTCGTCGACCGTGCCAGGTGGAGTCACTCCGGTGAGCGGGCGAGCGGACCCGACAGCGACCGGCCGAGGGCGGGCGGCGCGACCGCTCTCGGCGCGGGCGCGCCTGTCAGTTCTTGCGGGCCAGGCCGCAGTGGGAGGCCAGGGCCTTGCCGCGGGCACGCTTGCCGGGGCGCCACAGGGGGGTCGAGACGACGCCGGGTGGCAGCAGTTCGAGGCCGTCGAAGAAGTGAACGAGCTCTTCCGGCGTGCGGGAGCGGTACGGGGCGGCCCCGATTCTCTCGTTGCGGCGTACCGCCTCGGAGCGCTCCGGGCTCTCGGTGCCGTCGTTGAGCGCCAGGTAACTGCCGCTCGGGAGGGCGTCGACGAGCTTGCCGACGATGGCGTATGCCTCGTCGTCGTCGATGACGTTGGCCATGACGCCGAACAGGACCAGCCCGACTGGTTTGGTGAAGTCGAGGATCTTGCCGGCCTCGCGAAGGATCTTCCCCGGCTCGCGAACGTCGGCGTCGACGTAGGACGTGACGCCCTCAGGGGTACCGACCAGCAGGGCACGCGCGTGCGTCAGGACAAGGGGGTCGTTGTCGACGTAGACGACCCGGCTCTCGGGCGCCTCGCGCTGCGCCACCTCATGAGTGTTGTCGGCGGTGGGGAGCCCGGTACCGATATCGAGGAACTGCCGGATACCCTCACCGAGGGTGAGATGGGTGACAACCCGCTGCAACAGGCGCCGGGAGCTGCGCGCGATATCGATGATCTCCGGGAAGATCTCGGCCGCCTGGTCAGCGGCGAGACGGTCGGCGGGGAAGTGATCCTTCCCACCCAACCACCGGTTCCATATCCGGGCCGAATGAGGCACGGACACGTTGAGCGACGCCGCCAGACTGGCAGCGGGCAACGCGGAGGGGTTGGACACGCGGCTGTCCGATCCGTATGTGTCTGTCGGGTTGTTCCCTTTCCCGTGATGGTACATCCAGGCGCCCTGTCTCAAGACTCTCAACCCGGACAGACACGCTACCGTTACACAGTCGACATGATGGCCGCCGACTCGTGCGGTGACGGTCGGCTGCTGCCTGGATGGCACCGGGCTCAACGGCCGCTGACCTGGCCGCGCGGAACTGGGGACGCGACATACCGATGCCCGGACTGGCGACGGATCGCGGCGTCGTCGAAGCCGGCACGGCGTTTCCGGACCACCCTCTGTCAGAGTGGCCCGCCGCAGCTGGGCGGTGTCCGATTCCGGCCCGGCGTGACGTCAGCGCCCGGAGTCGTGGTCGACGTTCCAGTCCGGGTCGACGAGGTCGGCGTAGTCGGCGTGGCGTTCGATCCAGCCACCGATGAACGGGCAACGCGGCCAGACCTTCAGCTGACGGTCGCGGGCCGCGTCGAGCACGCCGCGGGCGAGTTCGCTGCCGACTCCCCGGCCCTCGAACCCCGCTTCGGTCTCGGTGTGGTTGAACGCGATGATCCCCGGATGCAGGGAGTAGGTCACGAAGCCGGCGAGCGCACCGTCTATGTCCAGCTCGAACCGGTGTCGCTCAGACACGTCGGTCAGCGTGCGCTTGTCCGTCATTCGATCTCTCCTCGCATAGGTCGCGCCTGCCCGTCAGCCTGCCAGGCCGGTCCTGCTGCCCGTTCCGGTGCGCCGTCCGTCAGGGCTCGTCGCGGGCGTGGGTGGCGGAGCCTCGGGGCACCCGCTGGCGGGTGGAGAGGCCGGCCCATTCGTGCGCCCAGTCGGACAGCGGCTCGAGCAAGCCCTGCAGGCGGCGGCCGTGGGCGGTGAGCCGGTAGTCACCGGCTTCGTCGACCTCGATCAGGCCCGCTTCGCGCAGTTCGCGCGCACGCTGGCTGAGCTGTGCCGACGGCGCGTCCAGGGTCGTTTCGAGCGAGCGGAACGAGCGTGGCGTGGCCCGCAGGCTCCAGAAGATCGCCAGGCCGTGCCGACGACCCAGCAGGTCGAGCAGCGTGGCCAGCGGGAGGTCGGTGCCGCCTCCCGTCCGGCTTTCCGGCGCAGGCCGGGACGCGGACCGGCTCATCGTCTCCTCATGTTTCGCTCACACGTCGTCGCCTGGTCACCCGCCACGATCGAGGTCCATCCGGCGGGTGTCATGTCAACCCGGCGGGTGACATTGAGCAGGCTCGCGTCAGGGTGTGGTGGACGCACCGAGGCCGTTCGAGGGCAGACCGTTCGAGGCCGGGGTGCCGCTGGCCGGGGTGCCGCTGGCCGGGGCGAACCGGTCGGCGGACGAGCTCGGCCCAGGAGCGGGCTCGCTACCGCCCAGCAGGGTTCTGGCACGCCGGTAGACGCCGCCCACCTGCGCCGAGACGATGCCGGCGACGCTCTGGACCTCCGGTCGGTCCCAGACCAGCCGGGCCTGCCGGGTGAGGTCCTCGTAACTCTCCCGGCCGGCCCGGGTGCCGAACAGATAGCCGACCCCGAACGCGAGGGCGACCGAGGGGCGGATCCGCATGCTGCCTCCCAGGGCTGAACCGAGCAGAGCCGGGCCGGATGCTTGGCTGTAGCGCGGCCGTCCCCCGCGGGTCGACGACGTCCTCACACGCTCACACGCCCGAGCTCACACCCCTGAGACCCCTTCGGCCTCGGAGCCGCCCGCGCGCCAAACGATCAACGTCAGCCCGTCCCACCACGACCACAACGGACAGTACCGGGTGACACCCCTATCCGTCAGGATGAGATGAGTCAGGCAGTAGCTATCATCTTGTGACCTGGGCGGGTAGGGAGAGGAAGATCGTGACGATGGCAGTGCCGRCTGGGCGGGGCCTGGTCGATGATGTCCGTGTGGACGAGCGTGAAGGTGGTGGCCGGCGGCCGGACCCTGAGGTCGAGCCGAAGGCGCGGCGGCGGTCGTTCTCGGCGGCGTACAAGCTGCGGATCCTGAACGAGTACGAGGCGGCGCCGGACGGTCAGAAGGGCGCGATCCTGCGGCGGGAGAATCTGTACTCGGCGCATATCGTGGAGTGGCGTAAGGCCCGGGAGGCCGGGGCGTTGGCGGGCCTGTCGAAACCGAAGGGCCGCCCTCCGGTCGATGACCGGGACAAGGAGTTGGAGAAACTCCGTGCGGAGAAAGCCAAGCTGGAGAAGGAGCTGGCGAAGGCCCGCTTCGTGATCGAAGTCCAGGGA
>NZ_MOMC01000108.1 GCF_001983105.1 Pseudofrankia asymbiotica
CACTGCCAAGCCATACCGCTGGACCTACACCGGCGAGCCCCTGAAAGCCGCCTGATGACAACCCCAGCAAGACTTACGCGGAGCTGCACTAGGCGCGACGGACCCGGGCGTGGGCCTCGTGGCGCTGCTGAGGCAGAACAGCTCCGTGTACACCTGGGCCGCGGCCGCCGTCGGCTCGAACAATGCCGCCGGGTACCAGCTGGCGGCCGACGAGCCGGTCATGGCGATCGGCGGCTTCAACGGCACCGACCCGTCGCCCACACTCGCGCAGTTCCAGAAGTACGTCGCCGAAGGAAAGATCCACTATTTCATCGGTGGTGGGCTTTCCGGCCGCGGAAACGGCGGTAGTCAGCAGGCTTCCGCGATCACCGCCTGGGTCCAGGAGAATTTCGCGCCCACCACGATCGAAGGTGTCAGCGTCTACGACCTGACTGCCGCTGGTGAGGCAACGGACAACGGTGCTGGTGCGGTCAACGGTGGAACGACAGTGACCTGAGGAACGCTGGATTTTGCTTCGGAGTTGGCCGCCGAAAGAATTTCGGTTCCACTCTTCGGTAACGCGGGCCCGTCTGCCACAATGGCCRCACGGCGTACGGGGGCGCCGTCGCGGGGATCTCGGGTAGCCGGGCATCGCGTSGTACGGGGGGCGCGAGGCGGTACAGGACGTGATCGTCGACCGGGCATGGGTCGCGGCGGCACTTCCCGGCTATGAGCTGGGTGGGCAGGTCGGCCAGGGCACCTTCGGCATGGTCATCGCGGCCAAGGACAGGCTGCGCCGTGACGTGGCGGTCAAGATCCTGCCGGGGATCTCGTACCGAGGGGACCGCGCCGAGACCGAGGCGCTCAACCTGGCCAGGTTGATCCACCCGCACATCGTGCACGTCCACGACTTCATGCCCGCCGGCGAGGTGGCGCTGATCGTCATGGAGCTGCTGGCCGGCGGAAGCCTGCGCCGGCGGCTCCGCCAGGGCAGGGCGACCCCGGAATGGGCGTGCGCGGTCGCGCTGGGCGTTGCCGGCGCGCTCGAGTCCGCGCACGAGCGCGGCCTGCTGCACCGGGACGTCAAGCCCGAGAACATCCTGTTCACCGCCGACGGCCGGCTGAAGATGACGGACTTCGGCATCGCCAAGGCGCTGACCGAGACCGGCGTGATGACCAGCACCGTCATCGGCACGCCGCGGTACATGGCCCCCGAGCAGTTCATGGCCGGCACGCTGCACCGCACCGTCGACGTGTACGCGCTCGGCGTCATGACCTACGAGATGCTCACCGGCCTCGCGCCGTCCGGGAACAAGAAGGTCGACACCTACGAGACGCTGCGCTACTTCCATCTCCACATTTCCCCGCCGCCGCCGCACGGGGTTCCGGAGCCGATCGCCGAAGTCGTGCTCCGCTCGCTGGCGAAGGATCAGGACTCCCGGCAGCCCACCGCCAGAGAGTTCGCGCTCGATCTCGCGGCCGCGGCGGCGAGCGCGTTGGGCGCCCGCTGGCTGACCAGAGCCGGGATCACCGTCGAGCTGGACGTCGACGTCCGTGACGCCTGCGAGCCCGTCCTCCCGGAGACCGCACCGACCGTCCCCGCCGGCCAGCTCCGCCCCGAGCCCGAGCCCGCGTCCCAGTCCGAATCCCAGTCCGAATCCCAGCCCGAGCCAGAGCCCCGGGCCGAGCCCGAGCCCGACATCGGTTCCGAGGAGGATTCCGGAGCTGGCCGTGACGAGAGCGCCCGCGACCAGGATGTCTTGGAGGTCGTCGCGCAGGACGCATCGGATCACGTACCGACGAGTCTCACGCCGACGGATCTCGCCGTGCCTCCTCCGCTCGTCGCCGGTCTGCCTCTCGCTGTCTCGCCCGTCGCGGTGCCGCCCGTCACGGTGCCGCCCGTCACGGTGCCGCCCGTCGCTGTCCCACCAGACCATGGGCCGCCGGTTCAGGACCCGCCCCGTGACTCTCAGCCCGGCCCGTCCACGCGCGGCCCGCTTGGTACCGGTGCCGTCTGGCACTCGCGCCCTCCGGCGAAGGCCGCGCGCGCTGTGACCTCGGAAGGCGCCATGTCCCTGCCGCCCCAGGGCGGCACGTACCCGCCGGTCACCGGCGGGGGCGGACTGGTGGACGTCCACCTCGGTACCGACCCCGAATACCGCCGCCGCGGCCGCCGCGGCGCGCTCCTGACCTTCGTCAGCGTCTCGCTGATCATCGTCCTGCTCGGGGCGCTGRCCGTGTTGCTCCTGTGAGCCCGACCCGGCCGCGCCGTCAGCACGGATCGCAGCCACCACAGATCACAGATCACAGCTGGATTCGGCCCGTGCGGCCGCCTGACCACCACGACGAATGCCGGAACGCGAGGCCAGTGCCGGCGCACGAACTCAATGGGGGATGCACAGTGCCAGAGGAGCTTGCGACCGCGGCGGATGTCGCCTGGTTCGCTGAGCGGTGTGATCGGATCGTGCGCAATATCGAGCGTCTGATCAGGGGCAAGACCGACGTCGTCCGGCTTGCGGTGCTGTGTATGGCCGCTGAGGGGCATGTGCTGATCGATGATGTGCCGGGTGTCGGGAAGACGTCGATAGCGAAGGCGTTGGCGGGTTCGATCGAGGGCAGTATGCGCCGGATCCAGTGCACCCCGGATCTGTTGCCGACGGATGTGACGGGGGTGCAGATCTGGAACGCGCAGAGGCAGGAGTTCGAGTTTCAGCCGGGTGCGGTGTTCGGGAATGTGGTGTTGGCGGATGAGGTGAACCGGGCGTCGCCGAAGACGCAGTCGGCGTTGTTGGAGGTGATGGAGGAGGGGCAGGTCACCGTCGACGGGGTGTCGCATCTGGTGCCGCGGCCGTTCCTGGTGATCGCGACTCAGAACCCGGTCGAGCACGGCGGCACCTACGACCTGCCGGAGGCGCAGATCGACCGGTTCATGGTCCGCCTCACCGTCGGCTATCCGGCGCATGAGGCCGAGGTGGAGATCGTGACCAACCGGTCTGGCGGGCAGTCGGTCCTGGATCTGACGCCGGTGGTCGCGAGTGATGACGTGGTGCGGATGACGGCGATCCTGCGTGGGGTCCATCTGACGCCGACGATCGTCGACTACATCGTGACGATCACTGCCGCGACCCGGCGGTTGCCGGAGCTGCGCCTGGGTGCGAGTCCGCGTGCCGGGATCGCGCTGGCCGTCGCCGCGCAGGCGCACGCCGCCGCGGACAGCCGTACGTTCGTCACTCCGGATGACGTGAAGGCGCTGGCGCCGTACGTGCTGGGTCATCGGCTGCTGCTGCGTCCGGAGGCGGAGCTTGGTGGTGCGACCGCGCCGAACCTGCTCGACGGGATCCTGGCGTCGGTTCCGGTGCCGGGGCTGCGCCCGGCCTACCGGTGATTACTCGGTCGGGGGTCGCGGTCGTGGTTGTCGCGGTGGTGTTCGGCGTCGCGGGTTTTGTGCTGCGCTATCCGGAGCTGGTCGTGGTCTCGGGGGCGGCGGCGAGTGCGCTGCTGGTGGCGGGTGGCTGGTTGCTGGTGAGCCCGAACGTGACGATCTCCCGGGAGGTGCGCCCGGCGCGTGTCGTCGAGGGGGAGGCGGCGTTCGGTTATGTCACGGTCACCAACGTCTCCAACCGGCGCTGCCCGCCGATCCAGGCCGAGGAGAGGATCGCCGGCGCGACGGTCGATATCGCGCTGCCGAGCCTCGGCCCTGGCGGGCGGACCGAGCGGGGCTACCCGATCCCGACCGGGCGGCGCGGCGTGTTCGAGATCGGGCCGCTGACGGTCGGCCACAGCGACCCGCTGCGGCTCGTCCATGTCGGCCAGAGCCGGCCCGAACGGTCGGTCCTGCGGGTGCGCCCGCGGGTGCATGACGTCGGGCCGATGCCGACGGGCGGCTCGCCTGACCTGGACGGGCCGACGACGAACGAGGCGCCGCAGGGCGGCGTCGCGTTCCACTCGCTGCGCGAGTACGTCCGCGGCGATGACCTGCGGCTGGTGCACTGGCGCTCGACCGCGCGCACCGGCACGCTGATGGTCCGGCACAACGTGGTCCCGAACGAGCCGACCATGATGGTCGTCCTCGACACCAGCGCCGCGCCGTACGCCGAGGACTCCTTCGAGGACGCCGTCCGGGTCGCCGCCTCGCTGACCCTGTCGGGCCACACGCATGGCTTCCCCGTCGAGCTGTGGACCACCGGCGGCGAGCGCGTCGCCGCCGGCCGGGGCGCCGCCTCCGCCGACGTCGCGCTCGACCTGCTCGCCGGGGTCCGGCCACACGACGCCGATCCCGGCCTGGCCGCGCTCACCGGCATGTCCCCAAGCGCCGCCGGCGTCGCGCTTGGCGTGGTGACCGGGCAGCCGGCCGGCGAGCTGCTTGGCGCCGTGTCGACCGTCCGCCGGCGTTACTCGATGGTCAGCGTCGTACAGGTCGGCGAGCGCTTCGGCCGGCCGGCCGCGCCGATGTCCGGCGCGATGGTGATCAACGTGCGTACGAGCGACGAGTTCGCCGCTGTCTGGGATTCGAGGACCCGCCGATGACGGAGCTTCCGCCCTGGCCGGCCCCGTCGACGGGCCCATCCTCGAACGGTGTCAGCGGCTCAAGCCCGTCCGGGAACCACCCGGCGCGCACCTCGACTCGGCCCGGATCGTCCCGGTCGTCGCCACCCCCGACCCTGGCGGATGCGCCCGCCGCGTCGTCATGGCCGGCGACAGCGACCATGCCGCCAGCCGAAAGGGAGATGGCGACGTTGGCCGCCGGGCCCGGCCCAGGGGCAGCGCCTGACGGACAGCGGGCGGTGGGTCCGGCCGTGCCGGCCTCGCCGGCGGTCGAACCCTCGCTCGTCGTCACGCTCGCGCAGGTGGTGCTGCTCGCTGCCGCGCACCTGCCGGCGGTGTTCGTGCTCGGAGTGCTGTTCGACGGGCGGCGTTACGCCGCGCCGCTGATGGGCGCTGTCGTCGGCGCGGCGGTGGTCGGCTGGTTCGTGGCGCGGCGGCTGGCCGCCATCGGACTGGTCCTGCTGGCCGGGCTTGTCGCGGGGCTGGCATACGGGGCCGCCGCGAGCGCGGGTCTTATGGTCGCGGTGCTGCGCGGGCTGCGGTACGGCTGGTCCGGGCTGCTGGGCGCCGCGGTGCCCGCGGGACCGGACGTGACCCTGTTGACGCCGCCCGTCGCCGTGCTGTGGGTGACGGCGTTCGGCGCCGTGGTCCTGGCGCTGCGGACCCGCGCCGCGCTCGTCCCGGTAGCCCCGCCGCTCGTCGCCTTCGTCGTCATGTTGGTGCTCGCCGGCGGCGCCGGCGAGCCCGGGGCGCGGGTGCTGACCGCGGGCGCGCTGGTCGTGATGATCCTGGCGGTGGCGGTCCTGCGCGCTGCCCTGCCCACGGCCGCCAGTTCTGGCGGCGTCGGTCGCGGAGCCGGGCGACGCGGGAACCGGCGGTCCGGGCAGGCGGCGGCGGGCGGCCCGGCCCCGGCCCCGGCCGAGGTCCAGGCACCGGCCGCGGCGTCGGCGCCGCGGGCGAAGCGGACGCGCGGGCAGGCACGGCGGCGGATCGGGGCGCTGGCGGTCGGGCTGCCGGTCGTGGCCATGATCACGGCGCTGGGCGTCCTCGCTGGGACGCTCATCCCGGTCAGCGACGGCGACCGGTTCGACCTGCGCGACCACTGGCACCCGCCGGTCGAAGGCGTCGAGGTCGTCAACCCGCTCGTCCGGGTCCGGTCCCAGCTGGAGGCGACGCCGGCCAAGGAGCTGCTGACGATCCGGATCTCCACCGACTCCGGCGAGCTGCCTGTCGACCGGGTCCGGATCGCGGCGCTCGGCGAGTTCGACGGCGCCAGCTGGCGCGACGACGGCCGTTTTCTCCGGGTCGACCGCGCGCTCCCGACCGCCGGCCCGGGCACGCGGACCACGGCCGGGCAGGCCCTGGTCCGCGCCGATGTCACCCTCGCGGAACTCGGCGGGATACTGCTGCCCGCGCTGGGGCAGCCCACCTACCTGCGCTACGACCTGGCCCCCACCGCCGACGGCGGCCGCCCCGGCGGGATCGCCTTCCAGCCGGACTCCGGCGCGCTGGCGCTGCTCTCACCCCCGCGCAAGGGCGACCACTACCAGTTTGGCGCCCTCGTGCCGGCGCCCTCAGCTGACCAGCTGACCAGTGCCATCCCGGGTTCTGGATCGGCGGCCTCCCCGTACCTGGGACTGCCGCCGGGCTTGCCGCCGGCGCTTCAGGAGACCGCGACGAAGGTGACCAGCGCCGCGCGCACGCCATATGGCAAGCTCGTCGCCCTCGAGCGGTTCCTGCGCGACGACACGCGGTTCCCGTACGACCTGTCGGCCACTCCCGGGCACTCCTACGGCGTGCTGGACCGGATGCTGGCTGGCACGGACCCGACCGACCGGCGGTCCTACTCCGAGCAGCACGCCGCCGCGTTCGCCGTGCTGGCGCGGGCCGAGGGCTTCGCGACCAGGGTCAGCGTCGGCTATCTGCTCGACGAGACGCAGTCGACGGGGAACGGCACCTTCAGGATCACCACGCGGCAGGCGCACGCCTGGCCCGAGGTCCTGCTCGACGGCATCGGCTGGGTCGCCTTCGAGCCGACCGACATCAGCCAGCTGACGAAGAGACTGCCGCCCCAGGCGGGCCAGCTCGCGCCGACCGGCGGTGCCCGCCAGGACCAGACGGTGGCCCCTGAGCGAGTCCAGCCGATCATCGTGCCAAAGCTGGACGACGGCGGCAGCCTCGCGAGCCCGGGCGGCACCGCCGGCGGCGGCCTTGCCTGGCCGTTCCTGATCCTCATCGTCCTCGGCGGGATCGTCCTGCTGATGCCGATGTTGCTGGTAGCGGAGAAGGCGCGTCGGCGGCAGGCCCGTCGCCGTGGCGATCCGGCCGCGCGGGTGGACGGCGCCTGGCGGGAAGCGCGCGACCGGCTCGCCGAGCACGGGGTCTCCCGCTCGCCCGCGCTCACGCAGCGCGAGGTCGTCGCGCTGGTCGTCGCGACGGAGCCGATCGCCGCTGCCGCCGCTCCGCTTCGTGAGCTGGCGGCGCTCACCGACAGGGCCAGGTTCGCGCCGCGTGCCCTGCCTGCCCCGCCCGCGTCAGCTGCCTCGCCCGCGTCGCCCGCGTCGCCCGCGTCGCCCGCGCCGGCTGCCTCGGCCTCCCCGACCAGCGCCGCCGGGCCCGACGACCTCGACGACCCGGCGGCCGCGGCCTGGCGGCTTACCGACCAGGTGCGCCGGGCGCTTCGGGCCGACGGCGGCCCGGTCGGCCGGCTGCGGGCGCTGGTCGACCCGCGCCCGCTGCTGCCAGACCCACGGCCCATGCCCATGGCTCGTTCGGCCGGGGGGCCGTCACCGTCGGCCGTGCGTGCCGCGGTGGCGGCGATGGCGGCCGCGCGTGCCGGTCGTGAGGGCGGCGGCGCGCCGGCTGGCCGGCGGAACGCCGGCACCGGCGGCGGGGCGTTGGCGACGAGGGCGATGGCACCCGAGCCCAGGACGACGACGGAGTCGGGACCGCGCCTGGTAGGCGCCGGTGCCGTCAGCGAGGACGGCGTCGACGGCGCCGCCGGCGGATGGCCGAGAGAGCAGGTGTGAGGTGAACGCGGTGCTCGCACGGGGGTGGGCGCGGCCGGGGTGGCTGGTACCGGCCACGCTGGCGATGCTGCTCGTCGCGTTGGGTGGAGCCGTCGTCCTGTCGGGGCGGCCCGTGGCGAACGCGGAGCGAGCCGTCGGCCTCACCGACGGCTCGGCCTGGCTGGTCTCGTCGGCCGCGGGGCAGGCGACGCTGGTCGACGGCTCGACCGCGCACGTCATCACCCGGGTCCAGCTGGGCGCCGGCCCGATGGCCGATGTGCAGGCCGGCGCGGACGCGTACATCGCGTCCGGCGGCGGTGAGGGGGGTGGCGAGGGCGGTACAGCGGGTGGCGCCATCGGCGGGGCGACGGTGCGTCGCATCGACGGCGCGACCTACGACGTGTCGAAGCCCGCCGCGTTCGGCGCCGACGGCCAGCCGCTGACGGTGTTCCCGGCCCAGGACTCGGTGTTCGTCATCAACCGGGCGACCGGCCTGGTCAGTGTCGCCGACGCGCGCACGCTCACCGCGGACCGGTCCTTCTCGCTGTCCGCCAAGGTGCCCGACGGGGGCGCCATCGCGGACGGCCCATCCCGGCTGTGGGTCGTCGACGCCGGCAGCGGCGAGCTGATCCGCGTCGACGGCGCCGGCACGAAGATCACCGGTCGGACCGTCGACCCGGCGGGAACCGCCCTGGTCACGGCCGGCGGCGAGCCGTACGCCGTCGACCTCTCGGCCCGCCGGGCGTGGCCGATCGAGGCGGACGGCCTGGCTGGCGGCGGCGTGTGCCTCGACTCGCCGCCGGATGACGCCTCCGTCTCCGTCGCCGGGTCGAGCCTCGAACCCAGGATCTATCTGAGCAGCGGCCGCCGCGGGCTGCTACTGATCACGGACATCGCGACCGGGCGCTGTGACAGCGCTGTCGACCTCAACGCCGCCGGGCACCGGCTCGGGCAGCCGAAGGAGGCCGCCGGCCGGGTGTTCGTCCCCGACTTCACCACCGGCCAGGTCATCGTCGTCAACGAGGCGACCCAGCGGGTGGTCGCCTGGGCGGAGGTGCTGCCGGCGAACACCGAGTTCGAGCTGCGCGGCCAGGGCTCGGTGATGTTCTACAACGACCCGGCGAGCGAACGTGCCGGCGTCATCAACCCCGACGGCGACGTCGCGCCGGTCCAGAAGTACGACCCGACCGACCCCGGCGGCCCAGAGGCCGGTACCGGCGATGACAACGTCAACGCTCCGAGCCCGACCCCTGAAGGGCCCGGGGGGCCCGGCCCGGATCCGGCAGGCCCCGGTGCTTCGACACCCACCTCGGTGCCGCCGACCGGGGTGCCGCCTACCGGGGTGCCGCCTACCGACCCTTCGGGCGGTGAGCCGACGCCGCTGCCACCGCCGTCGCTGGCGTCCTCCGCCCCGCCGCCGGTGACCGTGCCGGCAGGGGCGCCGACGGATCCGGCGACGCCGAGCGCCGTCGTCCCGACCGACCAGCCCGCGCAGCCGCGCTCACCCGTGCGGATCGCGGTCTCCGCGGACACGGCCGCGGCCGGCTCGCCGGTGACCCTCCAGGTCGTCGAGGCCGTCGCCGGCACCGGGATCGCCGACGCCAGCTGGGTCTTCGGCGACGGCGGTACGGCGAGCGGGGTCCGGGTCACCCGCTCGTGGAGCGCTCCGGGCACCTACCAGGTCATCGCGTCGACCCGGCTCGACGACGGCCGTCTCTTCGCCCCGGCGGTCACCATCACCATCACCCAGGAGGCGCCGCGGCCGACGCCGCTGTCCACCCCGCCGGCCGTCAGCCCACGTCCCACGAGTTCGCTGGGCCTCCCGATCGGCGATCCGGTGACAGCTGGCCCGACGACCCGCGGCGGTACTCCGAGCGGCCCGGCGACAGGCGGTCCGGCGACAGGCGGTCCGGCGACAGGCGGTCCGGCGACTCGCGGCGGCACCTTCGGTGGCCCGACGACCGGTGGCCCGACCAGCACCGGCCCGACGACCGGTGGGCCGCCGACGGGTGGTCCGACCAGTACCGGGCCGACAAGTGGTGGGCCGACCACCACGCCGCCAAGCGGCCAGGGCATCACGGTGTCGGCGCAGCAGACCTCCGGGCTCACCGCGCACATCACGGCGGCCGGGATCAAACCCGGGACCTTCCAGTTCACCGTCAACTACGGCGACGGGACGCTGTTCGCGCCATACGGCGAGTCGAGTGGGCTCGCGGTCGATCACACGTACCCCTCGGCGGGGACGTACACCGTGTCGGTGAGCGCGCAGGAACTCGCGACCGGCACGACCTATCACCAGTCCGCGTCGGTGACCGTCGCCGGCGCCGCGCCTCAGCTGAAGATCGCCCTGGCCCTGCAGCCGCTGTCGCCGGCGAGGTACCCGTTGCAGGCGGTCGTGCAAGGTAACGCCTCGGGCGGCGCGGGTGCGCTGAGCTACCGGTTCACGTTCGGCGACGGCACCACCTACCAGGGGGCCGAGAGCTCGTTCACCCACACGTATCCGGCCGACGGCAGCTACACGGTGACGGTTACGGTGACCGACGGGACGGGCCAGTCGGYCTCCGCGAGCGGCAGTGTGACGGTGACCGGCGGCCCCGGCAACCGTCCCCCGACCGCCCGGCTGGCCGTGAACCCGACGTCGGGGCAGGTCCCGCTGACGGTCACGTGGGACGCGTCAGGATCGACGGCGGGTGACCACCCCATCGTGAGCTACCTCATCAACTACGGCTCTGGCACTTCCACCGCGGTTACCGGGTCCGTCACGTTCAACAGTTCCTACGACCCGAATATCAAGTTGACGGTCACCGACAGTGCGGGCCAGAGCAGTTCCATGACCGTCGTCCTGTCGGTCACCGGCCCCGTTGGCCCCAGCACTCCACCGGCGGGCGGCCCCTCATGATCTTGAAGTCGTCCGGCTCCGCTCCCGCCGCGCCGCCAGCGGGGCGAACTCGGCTACGGCGCCGTTCCTGCCTCGCCGCCTCGCCGCCTCGCCGTTCGGGGTGGACGTCACACCGTCGTCGCGGCCGGATCTAGCATGGGCGGCTGGCCCGACGGCCCTTGATGGACGGGGCCTGGTGGACGGGCCCTGGTGATGCTGGGGGATTGACGCCGCCTGGCCGCTCGTGTCGGGTGAGAGACGGTGGTCGGGTGGTGCCGAGGCCGCGCGCGATGCTTGCTTCGCGCCCGTCCGGCGCGGCGTCCGGCCCAGCCGTCTCTCGTCCGGGACCGTGCCAGCTCTCGCCGGCGGCCGGCCGGAGCGGCGCGGTGTCCGCGGACGGGTGATGTGCCTCGAGGATGGGGGGACGGACTCTTCCGTGATCGTGGATCGGACGCTGGTCCAGCGGGCGCTTCCCGGCTATGCGCTGGGTGCGGTTGTCGGTCGCGGCGGGGCCGGCACGGTGTTGGCGGCCAAGGATCGGCTGCGCCGCGACGTGGCCATCAAGGTGCTGCCCAGCGACCCGGAATCGGGCGCGCACCCCGAGGATGAGGCCCTGATCCTCACCAGGCTCGAGCATCCGCACATCGTTCGGGTGTATGACTTCGTTCCCGCGGGCGAGCTGGCTCTCATCGTCATGGAGCTGCTCGCGGACGGCGACCTCAAGGCGAAGCTGAGGCAGTCGCGGGCCGCGCCGGAATGGGTCTGCGCGGTGGTGCTCGCCGTGGCGGGAGCATTGGAGACGGCGCACCGCCGAGGGCTGCTGCACCGCGACGTGAAGCCAGCGAACGTGCTGTTCACGYCCGACGGCCGGGCGAAACTTACGGACTTCGGCATCGCGAAGGACATCGCCGGCACCGCGTCTGTCTCCAGCTCCATTGTCGGGACGCCGCGTTATATGGCTCCAGAGCAGTTCCTGGGGAAGCCGCCGCGCCCCACCGTCGACGTGTACGCGCTCGCGGTCGTCGCCTATGAGATGGCCGTCGGCGTGCCCCTGTTCGGTGGCGACACGGACAGCTATCTGAGGCTGCGCGATGCCCACCTGAACACCCCGCCCCCGCCGCCACCCGGCGTGCCGGACCAGGTCAGCCAGGCACTGCTGACGGCTCTGGCCAAGGACCCCGCGCACCGTCAGCAGTCCGTGCGCGCGTTCGCGCTTGACCTCGCCGCGGCCGCCGCGGCCGCCCTCGGGCCTGACTGGATGGATCGCGCCCAGACCCCCGTCGACCTCGACGACGACGTCCGCGCCGCCGCGAGCGGTTCCTCCCGGCTCGCCGCGCGGGCAGGCGGCTTACCCTCGACGCCGGCACCCGCGATGCTCCAGCCTCCCGCGCCGTGGCCCTCCGTGTCACCGCGCCCCGCGCCGCCCTCCCCGGTACCGCCGCCCTCCCCGGTACCGCCGCCCTTCCCGGTACCGCCGCCGGTGCCGACCGGCCTCGCCCCGACCACCCCCTATCCCCCGGCGGTGGGATACGGCAGGCCAGCTCATGGCGCCGCGAACCAGCCAGCTCCCGGCGGCATCCGACCGATTCCGCCATGGAGCTTCGACGGCTATTCCGCGCGGCTCGGATATGGGCGTCAGCCGGCTTCCGGCGCGGGTAACACCCCGGGCACTCCGCCGCGGCGCGACAACACCCAGCGCAACCTCGTCATCAGCGGTGTCGCCATCGGTGCCGTACTGGTGGTTCTCATCGTGATCTTGGTGATCATGGTCGGGCCGAAGGGCGGCAACAGCACGGTGGCGAGCCGCACGTCGCCGGGTCCGACCACGTCGGCGAATCCGCCCTCGGCGCCGCCGACAACCCCAACCAGTGCCCCAACCGGGCCCMCAACCAAGGCTCCGCCGCCCGCGTCGGCCCCGTCAGCGGGGCTCAGCCTGGCGGAGCAGGCACTCGTCGCCAAGCTGGACGCCGGCTCGCTGTCGGGTTGCGAGCCGGCCGCCGGCCAGGAGGACTCCACCGTTCAGGCCGCTGTCGCCTGCATCTCGACGGGGGACAAACACGCCGTCGCCGCCTTCAGCTTCTTCGACGCGGATTCGCTGGCGCGGTTCACCAAGACCCGCGGCGACGAGGTCAAGGACTCCGGCTCCTGCAAGAACGGCAAGGACCACGTCGGCCGGTGGAACTACACCGGGGAGGATGCCGAACAGGGCGCGCTGATCTGTGGCCACGAGAACGGTGAGTTCTACATCTACTGGTCCTACGACGCCGACCTGGTCGCGTTCATCACCTTCGACGGAGACGGCCCCAACCTCTACGAATGGTGGACCGACTTCGACGCCCTCTCCTGAGAAGAGAAGGYACCCTTCACCCAGCCCCGCACACGAGCGAAGCGAAGTGCCCTACGGACGGGCGAACTGTGGCTTGGTGACGTTCAGCGGCACGCAACCGAGCTGGGCGCGGAGGTGCACCTCGCGGAGGCCCGGCCCACGAGCGAAGCGACGTGGGCCGGGCCGCAGCGAGGTCGCCGCAGCGCCCGTGAGCGGAGGAGGACGGCGTGCGGAGGTCCCGTGGGAGCGAAGCGAGTACGGGGCCGGAGCGCGCCGCCCGGACGGAGCGAACCAGAAACAACTTTCCCGATCGGCTCGGGGTTTGTTCCGGAGCGAACCATGTCAAACCATGACGGCTAGCAGGTCGCCGACCTCGACGGAGTCGCCGGTGGTGTGGGTGAGTTCGGTGATGGTGCCGGCAACCGGGCTGGTGACGGCGGCTTCCATCTTCATGGCCTCGATGACGGCGAGTTTGGCGCCCTTTTCGATGGTGTCGCCGGTCTTGACGGTGTAGGTGACGATGCCGGGTAGGCCGGCGCCGATGTGGCCGGGGTTGTTCGGGTCGGCGCGGCGGGCGGCGGCGGAGATCGAGGTGATCGACTCGTCGCGGACGCGGACCGGGCGGGGCTGGCCGTTGACGCGCAGGTAGAGGGTGCGGATCCCGGCACGGTCCGGCTCGCCGATCGTCTCGAGCTCGACGATGATCTCGACGCCGGGTTCGAGGAAGACGCTGGCGGGCTCGCCGGGCAGCAGGCCGTAGAGGAACGCCTCCGTCGGGATGACCGAGCTGTCGCCGTACTGCTCGAAGGCCTTGGTGTAGTCGCGCCACGGTCCGGGGAACAGCAGCCGCGACAGCGCGGCGCGGCGGTCCTCGCCGGCCAGCGCGGCCCGGTCGTCGGGTGCGAGGTCGGCCGCCGGTGGTGCGGGGCGGCGGCCGGCGAGGGCCCGCTCCCGGAAGGGTTCGGCGAAGCCGGCCGGCGGGGTGCCGAGCTCACCGGCCAGGTAGCCGAGCACGCTCGCGGGCAGGTCGAACTTCTCCGGTTCGGCGCGCAGCGTCTGCGGGTCGATGTTGCCGCTGGCGATGAACAGGGCGAGGTCGCCGACGACCTTGCTGGTCGGGGTGACCTTGATGGGCTTGCCGAGGAGCTCGTTCGCGATGGCGTAGCACTCGGTGACCTCGGACCAGCGGCCGCCGAGGCCGAGGGAGATGGCCTGCTGGCGCAGGTTCGTGAGCTGGCCGCCGGGGATCTCGTGGCGGTAGACGGCACCGGTCGGTGCGCGCAGGCCGGCCTCGAACGGTGCGTAGAGGTCGCGGACGGCCTCCCAGTAGGACTCCAGCGCCGAGAGCGCGGCGAGTGGGATGCCGGTGGCCCGCGGGGTGTGGTCGGTCGCGGCGACGAGCGCGGACATGTTCGGCTGGCTGGTGCCGCCCGACATCGGCRCCGCCGCCGCGTCGACCGCGTCGACGCCGGCGTTCGCGGCGGCGAGCAGGGTGGCGAGCTGGCCGCCGGCGGTGTCGTGGGTGTGCAGATGGACCGGCACGTCGAAGCGTTCCCGCAGTGCCGTGACCAGCTGGGTCGCGGCCGGGGGGCGCAGCAGGCCGGCCATGTCCTTGATCGCGAGCACGTGCGCGCCGGCGTCGACGAGCTGCTCGGCGAGGCGCAGGTAGTAGTCGAGGGTATAGATCTGCTCGCCCGGGTCGGTGAGGTCGCCGGTGTAGCACAGGGTGCCCTCGGCGATCGCGGCGGTGTCCTGGACGACGGCGTCGATGGCCGGGCGCATCTGGTCGATGTCGTTGAGAGCGTCGAAGATCCGGAACAGGTCGATCCCGGTGGCCGCGGCCTCCTGGACGAACGTCTGGACCATCTCGTCGGGGTAGGGGGTGTAGCCGACGGCGTTGCGTCCGCGCAGCAGCATCTGCAGGCAGATGTTCGGCGCGGCCTCGCGCAGCGCGGCGAGCCGGTCCCACGGGTCCTCGGACAGGAACCGCAGCGCGACGTCGTAGGTCGCCCCGCCCCAGCACTCCAGGGACAGCAGGCTCGGCGTCAGCCGGGCGAACGCCGGGGCGGCGGCCAGGATGTCGAAGCTGCGCAGCCGCGTCGCCAGCAGCGACTGGTGGGCGTCGCGCAAGGTGGTGTCCGTGACGGCGAGCGTCGTCTGGGCACGCAGCCGAGCCGCCCACTGGGCGGGACCCACCTCGGTGAGCAGCTGACGCGACCCCGCCACCAGCCCATCCGACCCGCCGAACCCGCCCGGGCCGCCGGGCCCGCCCAGCCCCTCGGCGGCGTCCAGCGGGGGCAGCAGCCGGCGCGGGTCGGTGAAGGCCACGCCGGCCGGGCGCCGGTAACCGTTGACGGTCGCGTGCGCGAGCCGGGCGAGCATCCGGCTGGTCTTGTCGGTCCCGCCGTCACCGGCCAGCAGCCACGGCCGTTCCTCGATGAACGACGTCGTCACGCCGCCTTCGAGGAACGTCTCGTCGGCGAGCAGCCGGGACAGGAACTCGATGTTGGTCCGTACCCCGCGGATCCGGAACTCCCGCAACGCCCGCCGCGCCCGCCGGGAGGCCTTCTCCGTGGTGCTCCCCCGGCAGGTGAGTTTGACCAGCAGCGAGTCGAAGTACGGGCTGACCTCGGCGCCGGAGTAGGTCGCCCCGTCCAGACGCACCCCCGGGCCGCCGGGGGACTGGTAGTAGGAGATCGTCCCGGTGTCCGGCCGGAAGTCCTGCGCCGGGTCCTCGGTGGTCACCCGGCACTGGATGGCAGTGCCGCGAATCGTGATCACGTCCTGCCTGAGGCTCAGGTCCTCGAGCGTCTCCCCGGCGGCGATCCGTAGCTGGGCCGCGACCAGGTCGACGCCGGTGACCTCCTCGGTCACCGTGTGCTCCACCTGGATCCGCGGGTTCATCTCCATGAACGTGTACCGGCCATCCGCGCCGACCAGGAACTCCACCGTGCCCGCGTTGACGTAGCCGACGTGCCGGGCGAACCGCACCGCCGCGTCACACAACCCGGCACGCACCGCCGGGTCCAGTCGCGGCGCCGGGGCGATCTCCACCACCTTCTGATGACGGCGCTGTACCGAACAGTCCCGCTCGAACAGGTGGATGACCTCACCAGTCGCGTCACCGAGGACCTGCACCTCGATGTGCCGCGGCCGGTCGACGGCCTGCTCCAGGAACACCGTCCCGTCCCCGAACGCCGCCGCCGCCTCCCGTACCGCCGAACCCACCGCGTCCGCCAGGTCCGCCGCCCGCTCGACCCGTCGCAGGCCGCGCCCACCGCCACCCGCCGACGCCTTCACGAACAGCGGGAAGCCAACCTCCGCCGCCGCTTCCACCGCCCCCGCCCCGTCCGGCAGCGGCACCGACGCCCGCAACACCGGCAACCCCGCCGCGATCGCCGCGTTCCGCGCCGCGACCTTGTCCCCCGTCAGGCGCAGCACCGCCGGCGGCGGCCCGACGAACGTGATCCCGGCCGCCGCGCACGCCTCCGCGAGCGCCGCCGACTCGGACAGGAACCCGTACCCGGGGTGCAGCGCGTCCGCCTCCGCGTGCTTCGCGACCCGCAGCAGTTCGTCGATGTCCAGGTAGCCGCGGACCGGATGGCCCGGCTCACCCAGCTCGTACGCCTCGTCGGCCTTCGTCCGATGCAGCGACGACACGTCCTCGGGCGTGTACACCGCGACGGTCCGCAGTCCCAGCTCATGGGCCGCGCGAGACACCCGAACCGCGATCTCACTCCGATTGGCGACCAGGACCTTGTGCACGAATGCTCCTCACGGGGTTCTGGCGTCTGGGGCGCCGCCGCGGCGACGGTGGCGGACCGGGGCGGTGTGGTCTAGCCGCCCATTCTGGCCGCCTCCATGAGTGGCGGGCCAGACCAACGTGCGCTGACTCACCTGGTTCCATTCCCAGCGCCGCGCAACCATCGGTCACGCGGGAGACATCCTGCCGACGCCGGTGCGACATCGAAGCGTCAACGCCCGAGGATACGAGGCGTTCGGCCGTGGGAGTTTCAAGATCAGAATGGCGGCCGGAGGGCATGACCGAGCGGACCTCGCCGACATGCGAAGAGGCGTCGTCCTGCRCCCACGTCCCTACGCCCTCCCGCGCGCGGCGTCGAGGCCGTGAGCGGAGCGGGCGGAAGGGACTAACGGGTGTAGATGATCTCCCAGAGGCGGGCGGTGGCGTCGGTGCTCGTCGTCGCGAGCAGCAGACCGAACGGGGCGAACGCGCAGCTCATGACGGTGCCACTGTGGCCGGACAGCGTCGCGACCTCGACCCCGGTGCTGACGTCCCACAGGCGGGCGACGTCGTCGGTGCTCGCGGTGGCGAGCAGCTGGCCGTCGGGGGAGAACGCGCAGCTCTGCGCCGAACCGCCGAGCGTCATCGTCGTCGTGCCGGTCGGGACGTCGGTCACCCGGGTGCCGTCGTTGCTGGTGGTGGCCAGCAGCAGGCCGTCCGGCGAGAACGCGCACCCGTTCGCGAAGTTCGTGTGCCCGGGCACCTTCATGATGTTCTCGCCGAGCGCGACGTCCCAGAGGAAGATCGCCTCGGCGCCGGCCGAGACCAGCAGCCGCCCGTCGGGCGAGAACGCGCAGCCGAAGATCGAGCCGCGATGCTCGCCGGTGAGGGAGGCGATCTGCTTGCCGGTCGAGACGCCCCACAGCTTGACGGTCCGGTCGGTGCTGGTGGTGGCCAGCAGGGTCCCGTCGGGGGAGAACGCGACGCCGTAGACGGGGCCCTTGTGACCGGAGAACGTCGCCGTCTCCGCCCTGGTCGCGACGTCGAAGAGCCGAATGGTCTTGTCGCTGCCGGTGATGGCGATCAGCTTGCCGTCCGGAGAGAACGCGCAGCTGTTCGGGACCGAGCTCTTGCGGCCGGGAACGGCCAGCTCGTCCACCGACCGTCCGGTGTTCACGTCCCAGAGCTGGATGCCGTCCTTGCTGGTGGTGGCCAGCAGCCGGCCGTCGGGAGAGAAGTCGCAGCTCGTGACGTCACGCTCGTGGCCGGTCAGGCTCGCCCGCATGCTGACCTCGACGAGGTGCGCCGGCCGGTGCGAGCGCTCGATCGTCCCGCCGCGCAGGTCGGCGCCACCGCCACCGTTGCCGTTGCCGCGCGACTGGCCGAGCGGCATGGGCGAGGTCGGCAGGGTGGTGGCGATCCAGTCATGCTCGGTGATGGCCATGCCCGGCCTGGCGTGCGTGTGCAGCAGGCTGCCGGAGGCCTCCGCGGCCAGGTCGAACAGGGAACCGTCGGCCAGGCGTACCCGGGCGAGCACGGTGCCCGCCTCGAACCGCGCGCCGGGCTCCGCGAGCCAGCGGACCATCGTCGCGGTGCCGCCCGGGATCTCCCAGCGGGCCGGCTGGACGACCGGGCTGGGCCTGGCCGCGACCGTGCGCCGGGTGGAGACCGAGGCGGCCCAGGCCGCCGCGCCGCGCACGACCGCGAGCTCCGGCTCCAACGGGACGAACAGCTGCTGAGGCGGCCAGTCGGTCGCGACACCCAGCTTCCCGGACAGGATGTCCGCGACCACCGGCATCCGCGAGCCACCGCCGACGAGCAGCACCCCACCCAGCTTCTCCGCCGGGACGTCGGCGGCGTCGAGCAGGTGCTGGCAGCAGGCCATCGTGCGGGCCAGCGTCGGCGAGGCGAGCTGGACGAAGCGCTCACGGTCGATGCCGACGAGCAGCCCGGCGGGACCGAACACGTCCTCGACCATCGGCACGTCGGTGAGCTGGTGCTTGAGCTGGCGAGCGAAGTCGATCAGCTCGTGGCGGGTGCGCCGCGCGGCGGTCTGGAACACCTCGCCCGGGCCCGTCGGGTTGAGCAGCGGCTCGAGGCTCGGGCCGTGGATGCTGAGGATCTCGTCGAAGAGCAACTGGTCGAGGTCGCGTCCACCGCAGTCGAAGAGCGACGAGTGGCCGATCACCTCGTGCCGGCCGGACGAGCCGACCGCGATCAGCGCCGCGTCGAACGTGCCGCCGCCGAGGTCGTAGACGAGCATCAGGTCGCCGGGGTGCGGCCGGCCCGCGCCGAGCGGCGCCCACGCGGCCGCGACCGGCTCGGCGAGCAGGTCGACGTCGACGAAACCGGCGGCCTCGGCCGCGCCGATCATGAGGCGGCGCAGCGGGCCGGCGGGGTCGTACACCGCGGGGATGGTGACGACGGCGCGCGGCAGCTCCCCGCCGAGCTGGGCCTCCGCCTCGGACTTCAGCGCGGCCATCGTCGCGGTGACCAGCCTGGCTGGCGGGTACGTCCGCCCGTCGAGCACCACCGGGGCCTCGCGGCGCAGGTCCCGTTTGACCTCGCCGCGGTAGGCCGCGGGCCAGATTCGCTTGCGACGCTCGGCGAGCGTGCCGACGATCAGGTTCTCGCCGTCCGCGAACACCGAGGAGGGCCAGGACACCGCCCCGCTGGCGGACTCCCTGACCAGCTCGACCTGACCGTCGACCACGTATGCCGCGGACGCTCGGAAGGTGCCGTAGTCGATCGCGAGGATCGGCTCACCCACCGCGCCCTCCGTCTGTCTTGCCGGGCCTCGCGCGCGAGCCGCCGGTGATCGAACAAGTACCGGTGACCCGTCGCGTCTGCCGCCTGATATTCAGCGCGCCATCCGCTCCGGGCCGCTGTGTGCCCTTCAACTCGTCGCGGTTCGGGCTCCTCCCGGATCGGCTTCGCCGGTCCGGCCTCTCGCCCATCGCCGGCACAAGGCCGGCCCACCATCCGCTACGGGTGGCCCCGTGGTCGCCGGCCAGCATCATCGCCAAGCGGTCGACTTGTCCGATCGATCCTAGCCGAGTGCCYCGTGGGTCTCGTCGCGCGGGTAGTCACCCTTCTCCCGTGTTGATCATCTCGCTCAACGTGGCCGATTTGTGTCAGCGTTTACCGAACACGCCTTCCCCGTCGATCTGCCTGGCCGGTTTCCGACCAGTCGGTTTCCGTTGCGGCTTCGCTGGTGGCGGGGTCGGAGTGGTCGTCGACCCGCCGGCGGGATCCCTATGTCCCGCCGGTCCGGCGGAAACCCGAGCCCGGCCGTCGCCGCTGACCACCACCAGTCCCGAGGCCGCCGGGGACGGGCGTGGTCGACCGGAGCGCCGTGTCCCACTCCGTTCGGTGGCATGTGTGAGACGGCGCGGCGGTGGTAGGGCACGCTGAGCAGGTGCCGTGAAGGAGGCCGAGATGAGCCCCACAACGCTCCCAAGCCGCGCGACGTTCGAGACCGGAACGGTGCGAGCCCCGCAGGCGGTTCGGGCGGTACAGGCGGTTCAGGCGGGATCGCCGCGTTCGTACCGCTCGGTGATGCCGCCGTCGCCTGGGCCGACGCCAGGCCCCGGCGGACCGGTTCCCCCGGTGCCGATCCCGGACCCCCAGCCGCCGGCCCCCGATCCCGACCCGGTGCCGCCGGGCCCCGATCCCGATCCGGTCCCGCCGTCCCCGACGCCGGATCCGTATCTGCCGCCGGTGCCAGGCCCCGACATTCCCGTCCCGCCCATCCCCACGCCGGAACCGCTCTGACACCAGGGCACCAGACGCCCGGAGTGTCCGCGCCGAAAGGTTGATCGGCACGGTTGACCGGCCCGGGCGCCGGTGGGTGAAGGCGCTGGCGGCGAGGTTGGCGGATGGGCGAGCGGGTACGTCGGCGGGCATGAGCCACCGCCCAGACGGCATCCCCGGCCGCGAGCTGTCCGACGCGGCTCTGGTTCGCGAGGTGCGTCAACTGCACCGAACCCGACATGCGACCTTCCTCGAAGGCAGCGAGGACGCGTTCGAGACGCACACCCGGCGGATGATGGAGCTGGAGCGGGAGTATCTGCGCCGCTTCCCCGACGCCGCCAGCCCTGACCCGCGCCGCACTCGTGCCGGCCGCCGCCGCGCGGCGGGCCTTCTCGCCTAGAGCAGCCGGCCCCGGCTCTAGAGATCTGGCCCCGGCTGGAGCCGCCTGGCGTCCTTCAGGCGGATCAGGTCGGCCGGGGTGTCGATGTCGTCGGGGCTGCCGACGTCGTCGCAGGGCACCTGGAGCACGCGGTCCGGGTTCGCGCGCAACCAGGCGCGGGCGCCGACGTCACCGCGGGCCAGCCGGGCGACGTCCGGCCAGACCTCGCGACGCAGCAGCACGGGGGTCCGTGGCTGGCCCGCGTAGCTGGCGACGAGCGCGGCTGGCTGTGGGGCCGCCGCCGGCTGTGGCCGGCCGTCCGGACCATCCGGATCCGTGTGTGCCGCGTCGATGAGGCGGCGGATGAGCGCGGGGCTGACGAGTGGCTGGTCGACGAGCGCGACGACCACTCCGGCCACCCCGGCGACCGCGTCCGCCGTGAGCGCGGCGAGGCCCGCGCGCAGCGACGCGCCCATGCCCTCGGCCCAGTCGGCCACCCGGATGACCCGCGTCGGCACCGTTCCCTCCGGGAACGAGCCGGCCGGCCGCTCGGCGCCCACGCCGCCCACGCCGCCCACGGCGGCGGCGACCTCCTCGGCCGCCGCTCCGACTGTCACGGCCAGCGGCGAGCAGCCGCCGGCCGCGAGCAGGCGGACGCCTCTCACCACCAGCGGCTCGCCGTCCACCGTCAGCAGCCCCTTGGGCGTCCCGAGGCGTCGGCCCGCTCCCGCCGCCAACAAGAGCCCCGCCACCCGCACACCTGGTTCTTACCTCGGCATCACCCGCGAGGCCTCGGTTGGAGCACGTTCCGCCCAGGCGATCGTCGTCCGACGGGGGCGCCAAAACGCGGATATCTCAGCCCATGCCGGGATGCCTCGCTACTGTCGGGCGATAGCCCAAATTTTGCGGCTTCGGTGTCGAGACGGATGCGTGCGCCGGGCGGGCACGCGACCCTTGAGGCACCCGGACTGACCGGGCGATGGCGGAGGGTGGCGCCAGGATGCGGGAGTTGACGGAGCACCTACGCGGGTGGCGCCGCGCCGGGACGCCGTTCGCGGTCGCGACGGTGGTCGGGGTGCGCGGCAGCGCGCCACGGCAGCCGGGTGCGGTGATGGCCGTCGACGCCAGCGGCGAGGCATTCGGCAGCGTCTCGGGCGGATGCGTGGAAGGCGCCGTCTATGAGGTGGCGAGCGACGTGCTCGCCACCGGCACCGCGGTGCTCGAGACCTACGGCATCTCCGACGACGACGCGTTCTCCGTCGGCCTGACCTGCGGCGGCGTCATCGACGTGCTGGTCGCGCCGGCCCGCGAGCCGCTCTTCGAGGTGCTGGACGCGATCGCCGCGGATCTCCCGGTGGCCCTCGTCACGGTCCTCGCGGGCCCGGCGGGACCGTCGGCCGGCTGGCCGGTCGGCCCGACGCCGGTCGGCCGGCAGATGGCCGTGTGGGCGGACCGGGTGGCGGGTGGCCTCGGCGCGCCGGGGCTCGACCACGCCGTCATCGACGACGCCCGCGGCATGCTCGCCGCCGGCCGGACCGGCCTGCGCCACTACGGCCCCTCGGGTCAGCGCTCGCCGGTGGACGCCGCCGCCGCCACGCCCTCCGGTCCCGGCCCGACCAGCGAGGAGCCGGAGCCGCGGACCGCCGCCGTCGGAATCGCGGCGGAGGCCGCGGGCCTTCCCGCGGACGCGGTCACGGTGTTCGTGCAGTCGTTCGCGCCGCCGCCGCGGATGCTCGTGTTCGGCGCGATCGACTACGCCGCCGCGGTGGTCTCGATGGGCCGTTTCCTCGGATACCGGGTGACGGTCTGCGACGCGCGTCCGGTTTTCGCGACCGCCCGGCGCTTCCCCGACGCGCACGAGGTGGTGTGCGAATGGCCCGCGCGGTATTTCGCCCGGGCTCAGGTGGATGAGCGGACGGTGGTCTGCGTGCTGACGCACGACTCGAAGTTCGACGTTCCGCTGCTGCGTGCGGCGCTGCGCTCCCCGGCGGGCTACATCGGCGCGATGGGCTCCCGCAGAACGCACGAGGACCGGCTGGACCGGCTGCGCGCGGACGGGCTCACCGACCAGGAGCTCGCCCGCCTGCGCTCCCCGATCGGCCTGGACATCGGGGGGCGAACCCCGGAGGAGACCGCGGTCTCGATCGCGGCCGAGATCATCCAGACGATGTGGGGCGGCACCGGTACGCCGCTGCGCCGCACGGACGGTCGCATTCACGGCGTCTCCGCTGACGTGGCGGGATGACAGGTCGCGGCGTGCCACGGGAAGCCCACAGGCTCTCGCGAGGGCATCCGGTCGAAGGCCGCGGAACAACCGGTGGATACTGTCCCGCAACGCGGTGATCTGTCCGGTAAAGCGGTGGCCGACGGACGGCCAAGGGCCGCCAATTTCCTTAGTCGCCCGCCACGGGTACCGGCACGATCGACCTTCGTCCACGATTCAGAGGTCTCGATGCGCCGATGCCCGGCCCGTCCGCCCACCGTCCTGGYCACGCTGGCGCTGGCTCTTCTGCTCGGTTCCGCGTGCGGTCAGGCCCCAGCGTCGGGTCCGGCCACCGCGCCGGTCTCGCCGTCGAACCCCGCGATCGACACCGCCACCCTCACCGTCAACCATCCGACCGTCTGGGTGTGCCGGCCGGGGACGGTCGACGACGACTGTGCCGGCGGTCTGGACGTCACCGTCGTCGGCCCATCCGGACCGACGTTCGCGTTGCCGTTCCGGCCGGCGGCGAACCCGCCCGCCGACTGCTTCTACGTCTACCCGACCGTCTCAGGGGTGGGGCTCGGCAACGCGCCGCTGAAGACGACCGATACCGAGATCGCGGCCGTCCGGGCTCAGGCGGCCCGGTTCGCGTCGGTCTGCCGGGTGTTCGCGCCGGCATACCAGCAGTACACCGCGGTGTCCCGGCTGCAGCCGGACGGGCCGAACGACCTCGCCCGCGCCGTCGCCTTCGCCGACGTCCAGTCGGCCTGGAACGACTACCTGCTCAACGACAACCGGGGTCGGCCGGTCGTGCTCGTCGGCGACGACCAGGGCGCCGAGATGCTGCTGCGCCTCCTGCGCGAGGAGATCGAGCCCGACGCCGGCCAGCGCGCCTTGCTCGTCTCGGCGCTGCTGGTCGGCGCGGACGTGCGGGTTCACGTCGGCTCCCTCACCGGTGGCGATCTGGCGAAGATCCCCGCCTGCCAACGGCACGACGAGTTCGGCTGCGTCGTCGCGTACTCCGCCTACCAGGGCGACGCACCGGCCGACGCCCAGTTCGGCCTGCCGTCCGCGCCGTCGCGCGGCGCCGCGGCCACGACCGACCTCACGGTCGACCCCGCCGACCTGCGGACGCTGTGTACCAACCCGGCGGCGCTCGGAGGCGGGGAGGGGGAGCTCGAGCCCTACCTGCCCACCCCCCGGCTCATCGGCGCTCTCCTGCCCGGGCTGTCGCCCGAGAATCTGCCGGCCGCCGACACCGGCTTCGTCACCTATCCGGAGTTCCTCACCGCCGAGTGCCGGCAGGCGAGCGGCCGCGCCTGGCTCGCGGTGACGCTCAGGCCGGCCCCGGACGGTGACGGCCGGTCGCTGCCGGTCCTGCAGTCACCGCCGTCCTGGGGGCTGCACTTCGCCGAGTTCTCCCTGACACTCGGAGATCTGGTCGAGCTCGCCGGCCGTCAGGCCGCCGCCTACCTCGGCGCGCACCCGGCGCTGGCCGGCGGCCACGGATAGCGGCCGGGCGCGGACGCTCGACCCGCGCCGGTGGCCGCGCCGGGCGCCGGCGGCCGGCTGCGCGGGGGATGGCGGCGAGGGGATAAGGGCCCTCGACCGGGCAGGGAGTGGGCATGGTCGGCTACGCGGATCGGCGGGCGGCGGGACGTGCCCTGGCGGGCCGGGTGGCTCCCGCGGTACACGAGGAAGAGCCCGTGATCGTGCTTGGCCTGCCGCGGGGCGGTGTTCCGGTGGCCGCGGAGGTCGCGCGTCGACTGTCCGCGCCGCTGGAGGCGTTCGGGGTGCGCAAGCTGGGTGCCCCGGGGCAGCCGGAGTTCGCGCTCGGCGCGATCGCGACCGGCGGGATCAGGGTGGTCAACGAGACGGTCGTGGGCCGGCTGGGGCTGACCGGCGCCGAGCTTGAGGCGCTCGTCGCCCGGGAGACGGTGGAGCTCGCGCGCCGCGAGCACGCCTATCGGGACGGCCGGCCGCCGCCGGCGCTCGCCGGCCGGACGGTGGTGCTGGTCGACGACGGCCTGGCCACGGGAGCGACGATGGTCGCCGCCGCGCGCGCCGTGCGGGCGGCGGGGGCGGCCCGGCTCGTGGCGGCCGTTCCCGTCGCGTCGCCCGAGGGCGCCGACGCGGTGCTCGCCGAGGTGGACCAGCTCATCTGCCCGTTGTGCCCGCCCGATTTTCTGGCCGTCGGCCAGTTCTACGACGACTTCGCGGCCACGTCCGATGAGGAGGTCCGTGACCTGCTCGGAGTCCTCCTTCCGCGCCGATCGGCCGGATGACGGCCTGGCGCCCGCCGGCACGCGCGGCCGCCTTGTCCACCAGGCGGCCGGCCGCTCCGGACGTCCCAGATCGCCGCCTCGCGGCAGACCCCCCTGCAGACCCCAGGCAGACCCCCAGGCAGGGACCGCGGGCTTCGCCGATCCGGCGGGACCCCGGCGAATCCCGCGGGACGAATCGGGACGAAAGGGATATCTGGCATACTCGCCTGCTCGGTGGGACCGGTTCGAGGTCCGCGGGGACTGCCGGTTGGTAGGCGCGCGGAGCGCGCGACGTGTCAAGCTCCGGCTAGTTAACCGGTAGGAAGGGGTGATGCTGGCATGTCTCGCACAGATGAACCCAGCTCCTACCACGAGCGAGTGAACGCCCACAAACTATAGATTCCCGGCAGACGGGCTCGTGTTGTCGTGTTCGCTCCTCCCAGCGATGGCTCGCGCGTCGGCGAACGGCCGGCGGCGGGCCTGGCGAGGCAGCTGACCACATAGGGAAGGAGAGATCCCCGTGACCGCAGCGGACACCGCGGACCTCGTGCTACGGGTCGTCGTTGGGCTGACGATCGTCGCGCACGGCTATAACCACATCTTCGGGCCGGGAG
>NZ_MOMC01000011.1 GCF_001983105.1 Pseudofrankia asymbiotica
TTATCGAGACCCCGCGTCTTGCGTTTCAGCACCTCCGGACCGTCACAGCCCGTGATGGCTACGAAGAGTAGCCAATGGTTGCTGGGAAAGGCTCACTGTATTGGCCATTGGCCGGCTCGGCCGAGTAGGGCGATTTCGTCATGGGGGGGTTTCCAGGTCGTCGACCCCGGGACGTTGGCCCCGGGCCGACCTGGATCGCCAGAGGAGGCGTCCGTCGTATGCCGATACTCTGCCGTCCGGCCGTTATGGTGCCGGAACATACGATCACGATGGGCGAGACGCTGGACCTGGCGCGTCGGCTGCATGCGGACCATCCGCGGCTTGATCTAGTGCTTCAGCTCATCGAGAATACGGGCGTGCGCAAACRCCATCTGGTGCGCCCGCTCGCACAGACATTGCGTCACCCCGGCGTCGAAGTACGCAATCTCATCTACGAGGAGGAAGCCAGGCGACGAGTCCCGGAGGTCACACTCGCCGCGTTGGCCGCCGCCGGTGACCTTCGCGCCCAGGACATCGACGCCATCATCTTCGTCTCCTGCACGGGTTTCCTGATGCCGTCGATGACGRCATGGATGATCAATAACATGGGGTTCCGCAACGACACCAGGCAGATCCCGATCGCCCAGCTCGGCTGTGCCGCGGGCGGCGCGGCGATCAACCGGGCAGCGGACTTCTGTAACGCCTACCCAGGGACCAACGTACTCATCGTCGCCTGCGAGTTCTGCTCACTGCTCTACCAGCCGTCCGACAGCGATGTGGGGTCGCTGCTGTCCAACGGACTGTTTGGGGACGCGGTGGCCGCCGCCGTCGTTCGCGGGCACGGAGGGCAYGGAGTGCGGCTCGAACGCAACGGCTCCTACCTGGTGCCGGACACCGAGCACTGGATCTCCTATTCAGTCAAGGCAACGGGATTCCATTTTCGCCTCGACAAACGCGTGCCGACGACGATGGCGATGCTCGCGCCGGCGCTGCGGACGCTCGCTAACAGCCACGGCTGGGACGCCGCCGCCCTCGACTTCTACATCATCCACGCCGGCGGGCCGCGCATTCTTGACGATCTGGGCGAAATTCTCGGCGTGGACGCGTCGTTCTTCCGTCACAGCAGGACGACCCTCACCGAGCACGGCAACATCGCGAGCGCCGTGGTGCTCGACGCGCTGCGCCGCATGTTCGAGGAGAACACGCTCGAGGACGGCGCCGCCGGCGTCATCGCCGGGTTCGGCCCCGGGATCACGGCCGAGAGCTGCGTCGGCACCTGGGCTGTTCCCGCCGACCAGGCGACCGTCCCGCCATCCCGGATCGCGGCCCTGAAAGGCGGGACGTCATGACGACCGGGACCCAGAGGAAGACAGCGCCTGACGAACGGGAGACAGCGGCCGGGGAACAGGAGACAGCGGCCGGGGAACGGGAGACAGCGGCCGGCGGACGGGAGACAGCGGCCCGGGAAGAGGCGGAACGGCGCGTCGTGCACTGCCCGTTCGACCACGCGGCCGCGCTGGAGTCCGACCCGTTGTTGCGTCGGCTGCGCGAGGATGCGCCCATCGCGCGCATCACCATGCCCCACGGCGAGGGCTGGGCGTGGCTGGTGACGCGGTACGACGACGTCCGCGCCGTCGTCGGCGACCAGCGGTTCAGCCGCGCCGCCGGGATCGGCCGCGACCTGCCCAGGATGACGCCGGAACCCATCGCCCAGACCGAGGCGATCAACCTGATGGACCCGCCGGCGCACACCCGGCTGCGCCGGCTGGCCGCCCAGGCGTTCACGGCGGCGCGGATCGAGCGCATGGTTCCGGGGATTCAGGCGATCGTGGGACGGCTCGCCGGCGACATGGCCGCACACGGAATCCCCGCCGATTTCACCCGGCTGTTCGCCGCGCGGCTGCCGCTGGCCGCCATCTGCGAGGTTCTCGCCATTCCCGACGCCGACCGGCCGCGGATCCGGCGACTGGTGGTCGCGCTCATGTCCACCGACAAGGGGGCCCAGGCAACGCGAAACGCGAAGACCGACCTGCGCGCCTATTTCCTCGACCTCGCCGCGAACCGCCGCGCACGGCCGGGCGACGACCTGATCAGTGCGCTCGCCACCGCCCGGGACAACGGTGAGCTCCCGGATCTCACCGAGCTGGCGATCCTGGCGATGGCCCTGACGATCGCCGGGCATGACACGAGCACCTACCAGCTCAGCAACATCCTCTACACGCTGCTCACGCACCCCGAACAGCTCGCGCTGCTGCGATCACGCCCCGCCCTCCTGGAGCCGGCGCTGGAGGAGCTGCTCCGGTTCATCCCGTTCCGCCGGGGCGTCGGGATCGCCCGTGTCGCCACCGAGGACGTCGAACTCGCCGGCGTGACCATTCACGCGGGCGACGCCGTGCACGTCTCCTACCTCGCCGCCAACCGCGACCCCCGGATGTTCCCGAACCCGGACGAGCTGGACCTCGAACGCCCGCACCCGGCCCACATGACCTTTGGCCACGGCACCCACTACTGCGTCGGCGCCGCGCTCGCCCGGGTGGAGCTACRCATCGCCTTCGAGACCCTGCTGACCCGCTTCCCGGGCCTGCGACTGGCGGTACCCCCCGACGAGATCCCCTGGCACACCGGCTCCATCTGGCGCTACCCCGAGCATCTCCCCCTCGCGTGGGATGGCTAGGGCTCGGTGTTGGAACGGTCTGCCCGGTACTGGTCGATGACGACGGTGAAGGCTCCGTTGAGGGTTATGTCGGCCAGACCGGAGCCGAGGACGCTGACCCCTGGGAGCGGAGCGATGGTGCGGACGCAGACGACGAAGACGGCGCCCGGTGCCAGGGTCTCGGCGCCGTCGCCGGGGTCGGACGCGCCGCAGTCGGTGCCCTGAGGCGCGAACCGGAGCTCGGGCGCGGTGTCGATCCCCTGGTCCTGGAAGGCGAGCTGGGCGGCGAGCTGGGCGCGGGTCAGGCCCTCCTCCTCGTTGTTGGCCGTCGAGTAGGCCCGGCCCGCCTCCCTCGCCGCCTGCGTGACCGCGAACGCCGAGCGCTGCACGGAGAACAGCGCGAGGAAGAAGTAGACGAACGGGATCAGCAGCACGACCGAGAGCCCGACAAACTCGATCATCGCCGAGCCGGCGTCCGGCCGCCGCGCCCGCCCATCCCCCCCATCCCGCCCGTTCTCCCCGCTTCGTGCGCGACGACCCGCCAGGCCGGATGGACGCGTCCGCCGGAGCACGCGGACGGCCCGGCTTACCCGGCGCGGGCGGTGGCCCAGTGCGGCGTGCTCCGGTGCCTCGGCGGGCCGCGTCGTCGTCATGGGGTCTCCTTCACCGCGTGGCCGCTGACGTGCACGGTCACGCCGCCCCCGAACGGGAGCAGGCTGAGGGGGACGCGGACCTCGCAGGTCACCTGGACCAGCGGCACGTCTCCCGGGCCGTCGATCTGGGCGCCCGTACAGGTCGTGTCGGACCGGCCTGGGATGGAACCGGCGATGAGGCGCTGCGCGTACGGGCCGCCGTCGGTCGCGTCGACGCCGAGGTTCGCGCCGTGCCGCGCGCCCTCCGCGGCGTTCGCCGCGAGGGTGTTGCGGACGTGCAGCACCAGGCCGATCTGGATGATCCCCAGGAAGAGGAACAGCAGCAGGACGCTGACCATCACGAACTCGACGATCGCCGACCCGGCGTCGGCAGGGCGCGCGCTGTCCCGACGCGCGCCGGCCGCGCGCGCATCCGTCCGGCACCGGCCGTGGCTCGGAATCCGGGCTGGCGGGCCCGGTACTCGAGGCCGTCCCGCCAGGTGGTCCTCGTCGGCCCTCACCGGCTGGCCGCCGCGGGCACGGGCGGGAGCCCGGACCACGGCGGCCAGCCGGCGCGGACGCCGGCACTCAGCCGCCGGCACCGCCACCGCCACCGTCGCCGCCGACGCCGGTGACCTTGTTGATCGCGGCCGTGAACATGTCCTGCAGCGCCGGGGTGGCGATGGTGGCGATCGCGACCACCAGTGCGGCGGTCATCACCGTCACCATCACCCAACCCGGCACGTCGCCGCGATCCTCGCCCCGGCGGGCCGCGGCCGCGTGCCGCCGCTCCCACCACGCGAAGTAGCCGACGACCAAGGCCGTCGTCATCCGTGCCATCCCGTCCTCCCAGTCCGGCCGGCCGACGGCGCGCGACGATGGCGAAGCCTCGCGCGGCCGCGGGCCTGCCTAATCGCAGCAGAACCCCTGGCCCCCTCGACCCCCTCGAACCACTGACCCCCCACCCACGGAGCGACCCCTCAGACGCCCCGCGACCCGGCCGCCGCCGCGCACCAGCGGCGACCCACGCGCCTCATCGCGCGAGACTCACGGGCGGCACCGCGCCCGACACCCCGACCGGGCGGCCGGCCGCCCGGAACTTCGCCAGGATCGCCGCCGGGGAGGCGCTCCGGCCTGGTACGAGCGCGTCATTGCGCGAAGAACGTGAAACTCACGAGCGCCGGATAGAACGCGAAGATCACCGTCGTCGGCAGGACCAGGAAGACGACGGGAACCATCATGGCGATCTCCTTGCGCCCGCCAGCCTCCAGCAGCTGGCGCCGGCCGGCCTCCCGGACGTCGACCGCCTGCGCGCGCAACACGTCCGCCAGCGGGGTGCCGCGCTCGATCGCGACGGCCATCCCGTCGACGAAGCGCGCGAGCGACGTCAGGGTGGTGCGGTTGGCGATCCCCTCCAGGGCCTGCACCAGGGTGGCCCCGGCGCGGGCGTCGGCGAGCGCGAGCCGCAGCTCGTGGCCGAGCTCGCCGTGGGTCAGCCGGGCGACCCGCTCGAGCGCGCCGACCGGCGACTCCCCGGCGGTGACCGCGAGCGCGAGCAGCTCGGCGACCGTCGGGAACTCCATCAGCATCCGGTCCTCGCGCTCCCCGATGGACCGGGTGAGGCGCCATTCCCTGGCGACCACGCCGCCCGCGACACCGGCGACGATCAGCGCGACCCCGACGGCTGGCGGCGGCCCGATCCCGACGGTCGCGCGCAGCACCAGCAGCAGCGCCCCGACGAGGCCGCCGACCACCGCCCAGATCACCTGCTGGGCGCGGAACTCCTCCACCGACGTGCGCCCGCCGGCCTGGGTCAGCCTGCGCGCGAGGCCGGCGCGGCCGCCGAGGAACCGGTCGAGACGACGGGCGGCGTCCATGAGGAACGGCCGGGCGAGCGCCTCGACCGCGGCGAGCGGGGTGGGCGCCGCGCGGCCGGCCCGGCGCCGCTCGCGGACGGTCCGCTCGTCGAGCAGCCGGGAGGGCGCCGGGGTGTCGCGCAGGTAGGGCTCGACCCGGTCGGCATAGCGGATCCGGCGCGCCCGCGGCGAGCGGACGACCACGATCACCAACCCGGTTCCGGCGATCATCCCGAGCAGGGCTCCGGTGGCGGCGAGGCTCATCGCGGGTCCGTCCCCTCGCGCGTCCCCGCGGCCGCCCGCCGCGGCCGCGCGTCGTGCCTCCGGCGCGCCGTCCCGCCGGCGGCCGGCCGCGTTCCCGTCCCGGTCACGGCTGCGCGGGCCTCGGCTGCCCGGGTCTCGGCTGCCCAGGTCACGGTCATCTGGGTCATGGTCGAAGCACCCGTCCTTCCTCCGGCAGCCGGCCGATCCGTTTCATGACCAGGTAGGCGAACACCGAGACGACGCCGCCGCCGATGAGCACCCCGATCCCGGTCGGGCTGTCGTAGGCGGAGACGTTCTGGCCGCGGGTGGCGAGCAGCAGCAGCACCACCCAGGGCGCCGCGAGCGCGAGCCTGGCCGCGTTGACCGTCCAGCCCTGCCTGGTCTCCAGCTCGGCACGGGTGCGGGCGTCCTCGCGCAGGAAGGTGGACAGCGTGCRCAGCAGCCGGCCCAGGTCCGTGCCGCCGACCTCCCTGGCCAGCCGCAGCGACTCGATGATCCGGTCGGCCACCGGATCGGCGAGCTCGTCGGCGAGCCTGTCCAGGCAGGTGCTGAACGAGCCGGTCGCCCGATACTCCTCGCCGAACCGGGTGAAGGCCCCGCGCAGCGGCGCCGGCCCGCGCTGGCCCACCGCGGCGAGCCCCTCCGGCAGCGACATCCCGGCGCGCACGGCGCTGGCGAGGTTGTCGACGACGTCCGGCCACATCGCGCGCAGGTCGTGCATCCGTGACCGGCGGCGGCGGACCACCAGCATGCGCGGCAGGAACGCGGCGAACACGAAGAACGCGGCGCCGAGCGAGACGGTGGCCGTGAAGGCGAAGACGATGAGGCCGGCGACCACGCCGACAGCGACGCTCACGGCGACGAACTGGCCCGGAGACAGGCCGCGCACCCCCGCCTGAGCGAGCAGCTCGGCGGTGGACCGGTGCCAGTTCGCCTCGGCGTCCGCCTCCCGTCGCCCCTGCCGACGCGGCCCGACGATCAGGAAGAGCCCGAGCCCGAACAGCAGCCCGACGAAGATGCCCATCAACCCACCCCCGTGGCCGTCCGCTGGAATCGCTGGCGCGCCCATGCCCGCGCCTGTGCCCACGTCCGTGTCTGTGTCTGTGTCCTGGGCGTCGTCCGTGGCATGGGTGCCTGTGTCATCGGTCGACCGCGATCTCGGGCCAGCCGCCGCGCTCCGGCGGGGCGAGCACGGTGGCGAGGTCATAGCCGGCACGGGCGAACCGGTCCGGGTGCGGCGGGTAGCCCTCGGCGCGTACCAGCGTGTCGCCGTAGGCGCGGAAGATCTGCGCGACCTCGACGACGTCGCCTTCGGCCCGGCCCGGCAGGGCGACGATCTCGGTGGCGCGCCGCCGCCCATGCGCGTCCTTGGCCAGGTGGACGACGATGTCGACGCTCGCGGCGACGGTCGGCACCACGAAGTTGTGGCTGACGTTCTCGCCGGCCAGCAGCGGCAGCGTGCACAGCTTGGTCACCGCCTCGCGCGCGGAGTTCGCGTGCAGGCTGCACATCCCGGGAAGGCCGGAGTTCAGCGCGATCAGCAGGTCCAGCGCCTCCTCCTGGCGGACCTCGCCGACCAGCAGCCGGTCGGGGCGCATCCGCAGCGCCTCCTTGATCAGCCGCCGTAGCCGGATCTCCCCGGTGCCCTCAAGGTTCGACTGCCGGGTCTGCATCGCCACCCAGTCCGGCGAGCGCAGCCGCAGCTCGAAGACCTCCTCGCAGCTGATGACCCGCTCCCTGGCCGGGATCGCGGAGCCCAGGCAGTTGAGCATCGTCGTCTTCCCCGCCTGGGTGCCGCCGGCGACAATGATGTTGAGGCCGGCGACGACGGCGGCCTCCAGGAACGCCGCGGCACTCGGCGGCAGCGTTCCCAGCGCGACCAGCTCGTCAAGGCTCGACGCCGAGAGGATGAACTTGCGGATGTTGACCGACCAGTGCTGGCGGGTCACGTCCGGGATGACGACGTGCAGCCGGGAGCCGTCCGGCAGCATCGCGTCGACGAACGGGGTCGACAGGTCCACCCGTCGCCCGGAGGACTTGAGCATCCGCTCGACGAGGTCCTGCACCTGGTCGGCGGTGAGGATCGTGTTGGTCAGCTCGCTGCGGCCGTGGCGGGCGACGAACACCCGGCCCGGCTCGTTGATCCAGATCTCCTCGACGGTGGGGTCGTCGAGATGGCGCTGCAGCGGGCCGAAACCGGCGACGGCGTCGTAGACGAGCCGTGCGGTCAGCTCCCGGTCGGTGATGGCCGGCAGGTCACTGGTGAGGACCCGGTCCTCGTAGTCCGTCAGGACGTCGTCGACCAGGCGGCGCACGGCCGTCGGCTCGCGCACCGGGTCCAGCGAGCGCCGCCGGACCAGCTCCCGGACCTCCGCCTCCACGAGGGAGGTCGCGTCGAGCCAGCCRCCCGGCCCCGGGCCGCCGCCCGCCAGGCCGCCGTTCAGCGAGCCACCACTGAGAGGGCCACCGCTCAGGGGGCCACCGCGCACCGCCGCCACGAGAGTCCGCCGCTCCTCATCCGGGCGCACGTGTCACCACCTCGCGTCAGCGGGCAATCGCTACGAAGGGTAGGAACGTCGCCACATCCCAGCAACCCCGACGAAGGGGGCGCACGGAACCAACATTCGCACAATCCCGGTCAGCCCGTGGTGGCGGGGTATGATCAGTTTGGCGCGTTCGGTGAGAATGCCATCACTTGAGCAGCAGCAGTGATGACGAGACGTGAGGTTCATCGGCCCCGTGGATCGCGGACCCGCCTCCCGCGGGTTCTCGCCCCACGACCGGGCAGGTCAGACCGTCCGGGCCGATGACCCAGATCACGGCGATTTCCGGCCGTAGCCCGTGATCCAGACCGCGCCGCCGCCTCGGGCCCCGACGGACCGGGACGGCTGGCAGGTCCGGGAAAACCAATCCAGACAAGCCGGCGTCGGCGGGCCCGACCCGTCGCGGGCGACAGGCCACAGCGATGCACCTGACGGAACCTTCACCCGCCGCGCGCTAACCTGATGACGTTTAGCAACCTTCCACGTTCACTCAGTCACGAGCTGTTCGGCGACGGACCTTCCCCCACGTCCACCGCCTTGTCGGACCGCCGTGGCATGCCTCCCGGGGGTGTCAGCTGTGGGCGTTCCCCTGCCCGACCAGTCCGACGAGTGGGCCGCTGAGGGCAGCCGCGGCGACGGGGTGCTCGGCGAGGCTGCTGCCCTCGGTGAGGTCCGCGAGGGCACCGACGGCGGGAACGTCACGCCCGACGGGCCCTCCAGCCGCGAGCCTCGCGGCCGCGACGCCGACGCCGACGCCGACGGCGACGGCGACGGCATGGACGGCGCCGGCGGTGCCACCGACGCCGGTACGACCGGATGGGATCTGTTCCGCCGGATGGCGATGAGCTGCCCGCTGCCGGTCTTCGCCACCGACGCGGTCGGCCGGCACGTCTTCGTCAACCCGCGGTGGTGCGAGCTGACCGGCGTCGAGCCCGACGAGGCCATGGGCTGGGGCTGGGAGCGCGCGATCCATCCGCACGACCTGCTGGCCGTCACCAACCAGTGGGGACGAGCCCGGTCCGGCGGCGACGGGCTGTGGGTCCGGCTGCGGTTGCTGCGCCCCGACGGGCTGCACCGGGCGGCGATCCTGCAGGCGGTGCCGACGGACGGCGAGGCGGGAGCTGCGCGGTTCATCGGTACCCTCACCCCGCTTCCGCCGCTGCCGTCGTCGCTGCCAACGCCCGGCCAGCGCGCCGGCACGGAGTCCGTGCCCCTGCCACCGCCGCTCGAGGCCCCACCCGGCCCCGCCTCGCTCGCGAGCCTGGACGTCCCGGCCTCAGGTGCCGGGCCCGGCCACCAGCGCGGCGGCGGCGCGGACAGCCAGGCCGAGGACGACGGCCGCCTCCGCGGCGACGACGACCAGGCCGCGGTACAGATCCCCGTGCCGAGGCCACGGACCGGGCAGGAGCCGCCGTTGCCGGCGACGGCGGGCAACGGCACACCGGAATCCGCGTGCCGGGACGACCTGCCCAGCCGGGAGAGCGACGACCTGCCTGCCTGGGACGGCGAGGACAGCGGCGACGACGAGGCCGGCTCCGCCTGGTGGGACCAGGCGCTGAACCTTTCCGGACGCGACGACCCTGAGCCGACGGACCTGTTCGCCGCGCCCGGCGAACGCGGCCCCGGCCGGTCCCGGCACGACCACCTCGCCTGGGACGGCAACCGCCGCCGGGCGGCCGCGCCCGACGGCGGGGACAGCTGGCCGGGCATCGCGGAGACCAGGGTCGCGGCGGCGCTGGGGGGCGAATGGCGGGCCGCCATCGCGCTGCATGGCCGCGCGACCACCGGGCACGACGCCCAGGACCAGGCTCCGGTGACGGCTCGTCAGCACGCCCACGACGGCCGTCATCACGCCCGAGCGCACGCCCAGCCCGGCGGCCAGGGCCGCGGCCCGATCGGTGGCGGCGACGGCGAGCGGGGTTACCCCGGCGACCACGGCTCCAGACAGGGTGGCGGACGCGGGCCCGGCATGGGCGACGGTGGACGCGGCTGGCCCGACCGGCTGCCGCCGGCGGAGTGCGGCTGCCTCTACGGCGAGCTGACCCGCGCGGAGGCGGCCTGCCGCGACCGGGAACGCTGGCTCACCAGCCTGCTCGCCGAACTGCCCGCGGCGGTGCTGCTCGCCGACGCGCACAGCCAGGTGGTCGGGGTGAACCAGGCCTACTGCGACCTGTTCGACCTGGCCGAGGCCCCGGTCGACCTCGTCGGCACCGACTGCCGCCTCCTGCTGCGTCCGCGCACCGGCCTCGTCGACGACCCGGCCGGCTTCGCCGACCGGCTCGACACCCTGCTGCGGCGGCGGCGCACCCTGCGCCGCGAGACGGTGATGTTCTCCGACGGCCGGGTCTTCGAGCGCAGTCACCTGCCCCTGGTCAGTCCTGACGGCTACCGCGGCCATCTCTGGCTGTATGTGGACGTCACCGACCGGCGCATTCTCGACGCCGAGATCGAGGGCCTGATCTCGGAGCTGTAGCCGCGGCCGCTACAGCCCGTTGTGGTAGCGGACCTGTAGCTCGCGGGCCTGGCCGACCCAGTCGTCGGAGACGATCCGGCTGCCGAACCCCTCGAGCCGCGCGGCGAGACGCTCGACTTCGGTGTCCCCCATGGTCGCCAGCTGGCGGAACGACGTGATGCCGAGCGCGCGCAGCCGTGCCTCGATCACCTGACCGACGCCGACGATCTCCTTGAGGTTGTCGGTCGAGACCGCCGGCTCAGCGAGACCGCCCCAGGACGGGAGCTCCTCCGCCGGCCTGGGCCGCGACGTCCCACCGGCCGCGGCCGGCGGGACCTTCGCCGGCTGGCCGGGCGAGGCGGCGAGAGGCACCGCCCGGTCGGAGACCGCTGGCCGGGGCTCCGCTGGGACGGCCGCCGGGACCGCCGCCTCGGAGGCCCCGGGAGTGGCGGCCTCGTCGGCACCGAGGATCTCCGGGACGGCCGTGTCCTGGGCGGCTGGGGCGACCGGCACGGAAGTGCCGTCGGCCGGGGCGAGATCGTCCACGCCATCCATGCCGTCCAGGCTAGACGCGCCAGTCGGGAGGTCCAGCCCGTCGGCCGTGTCCGTCCGGGTGCTCGTGGCGCCTGCCGCCCAGCTGGCGGCGAGTGCCTCCACCTCGGCGATCCGCTGGAGCAGCCCGGCGCGCTCGGCCGCCCACTCGGCCTGGCGGCGCTCCAGCCGCTCACCCAGCGCGGCGGTCCGGTGGGCGGCGTCCTCGGCCTCGGTCCGCACGGTCGCGAGCCGCGCCGAGAAGCGAGCCGCCCGGGACTCCGCCTCGGCGAGCGCCGCCCGCAGGTGGCCTGCCTGGCCGTCGCGCCCCTCGGCCTCGCCGCGCAGCTCCGCCTCGATCTGGGCCATCCGCGCCTGTGCCGCGCCGACCTGCTCGGCCGCGTTCGCCGCCTGCCGCTCCGCCGCGCTCACCCGGCCCTCCGACGCCGTGGCCCACAGCTCCGCCGCGGCCAGGCGCGACGCGAGCTCCGCGTTCTCGGCCGAGCTGCGTTCCTCCTGCCGGAGCAGCCGGTCGGTCAGCACCGCGATCCTGTCCTCGTCGAGCGTCGCCCGCCCGGCGTCCGCGCTGGCGCCGCCGAAGGCGGCGTCCCGGGCGGTGGCACCCTCCGCGAGCCGACTTTCGACGACCTGACCCTCGGCGACTTCGTCCCCGGCGGCCTCGGCGCGGCCGGTCTCGGCGTAGGCGGTCTCGGCGTAGGCGGTCTCGGCGTAGGCGGTCTCGGCGTAGGCGGTCTCGGCGTAGGCGGTCTCGGCGTAGGCGGTC